>NZ_QXMG01000003.1 GCF_003569765.1 Caldimonas tepidiphila
TCCGCGGCAGCAGCGACGGCGTCGAAGGCGGGCGCCATCTGCATCAGCGCGGCGTAGGCAGCGCGGCCGCTGTCGGTCCAGAGGTTCTGTGCCTCGACCAGACGGCGGAACTCCGCGCGCGTTGCCGGCATCGCCTGGCCGAGCGCGGCCATGCCCTGGCGCACGGTGTCGGTGGTCTTGGCCAGCTTCTCCTCGTCCGTGAAGAAGGCCTCGTAGTACGCACTGGCCGCCGACTGGAAGGCTTGGAGGCCGCCAGCCGCCTCGGCGAGGCTGTTGGCCGCATCGGCGCCCCACACGTTCACGTCGAACATGCGCAGGCCCAGCTGCTGGAGCACCGGATTGACGCCTGTGAGCGCGCCGGTCAGGCGCTGCAGCGCCGCCGACGCCGACTCCCCTTGCCGCACCAGCCCGGTGCTGCCGATCAGCCGCCCGGCGATCTCCTCGCCGATCTCGGCGAACCGCTTGTTGAGCTCCGCCTCGACCTCGGCGCCGCTCTTGCCCTTGGTGCTGATCTGCACGCGGGCAACGAAGCCGGCCAGCGCGTCGGCGGGAATGCCCAGGGCGTCGCGGTAGGCGCGGGCCTGCGCGAACATGCTGCCGACAGCCGCATCAAACGTCGCATCGGTGCCGCCGTCGAGCGCGCCGGTCGTGGTCTTGCCCCCGCGGAACCACCCGCCCTTGTAGCGCTCGTAGGTGTTGCCGTCGAAGCCGACCTCGCTGACGTTGCCTTCGATGCCGGCGTCGACCAGCTTGCGACCGAAGGCGCGGTTGACCAGGCCGCCGATCGCGCCGCCGATCGCCGCGCCGATCGGTCCGCCGACGATCGCGCCGATCGCGGTGCCGGCGTTGACGACGCCGTTCCCGCTGCCGCGCACGGCGTACCCGTTGCTGATCCCCCGGCCGCCGTAGACGCCGACGCCGACGCCGGCCGCCCACGGGGCGAGCGCGCCCGCGCCCTGCGCGAAGCCAGCACCGATGCTGCCGTTGGCCATCATCGAGCCCGCGCCTTGGAGCGCGAAGCCCGTGCCGCCGTTCATCGCGAGCGCGGCGCCGGAGGTGAACGCCGAGGACATGCCGGCGACCCAGCCGGGCATCGCCGACGAGAACATCGACGAGCCGCCTGAGGCCGCGTTCGCGGAGCCGGGCATGCCGAACATCGAGGCGACGCCGCCGGTGATGGGTTGCACGACCGCCTGGATGACGGGGCGCAGCACAGTGCTGCGGAACAGCCCGACGAGGTACTCGCGTGCGCTGCGCCCGCCCTGCATCAGCGCGTCGGACAGGGACTGCCCGATCTGATCGGTCGTCTTGCGCCATGCGTCGGCTGCGTCCCGCGTCGCTTCGGTCCCGGCCGCCTTGATCGCGCCCGTGCGCCGCGCCTCGGCGACCTGCTCCATCAGTCGGATCTCCGCACGCAGCGCCTCAAGCCTTGCAGGCGACTCGCCGGCGATCTCCAGCATATAGAGCCGCTCGCGCGCGAGCTCGATGTTCGCCTGCGCCCGGGCGTACTCGACGCCCGCGAGCGCGCCGGCCTCCAGCCCGATCGTCTCGTTCCGCTCCTGCTGCTCCTTGAGCGCTGCCGCCAAGCTGTCGACGGTCGCGTAGAGCTGTGCGTCGGCCTTGGCCGCGTGGGCGGTCACAGCGCCCATCGCCTCGCCGAGCTCCTTCTGCTCCTTCTTGTATTCCTCGGTGAGCTGCTTGGCCGCTGCCTGCGAACCGATCAGCTTCTCGACCGCCGCAACGTACCGATCCTCGGAGATCTCCCCTTTGGCGCGCATCTTCTGCAGCCGCTCGAGCGTCTCGAGGTAGTTGGTGTCCAGGCCGATCGCACCCATCAGCAGCGCCTGCCGCTTCTTCGCCTCTTCGGCCGCGGCTTTCTCGGCCTCCTTGGCCTTCTCGGTCACACCGGTCTTCTTCAGCAGCTCCTCCTGCTGCTTCTTCAGCGCCGCGACGTACTCGTCGCCGACCAGTACGCCCGCCTGGTTAAGCCGGATCAGCTCTTCCATGTCCTTGACATAGCCGTCCGGCACACCCGAGAGCTTGCGGCGGAAGGCGTCGAGGTCGCCCGCGAGCCTGCGCGCCGCGTCGGCTTCGGCCTCCATCGAGGCAATGCCCTGGCGCTCGTTCTCGCGCGCCTGCTGCTCCACCGGATCGAGTTCGAGGATCCTGCGGCGAAGCTCCTCGATGCGCGCGGTGCGCCGGGCGAGGACCTCCTCGCTGGCCTTGGAGCCATAGAAGCCGCCGGACTTCCCGGCCTTCTCCAGCCGCTCCAGCTCCTCGCGCATACCGGCGAGTGACTTCGCGTAGGCGTTGTTCACCACCACGAAGGCGCCGGCCGCGGCGCCGATGCCCAGCAAGGTGAGAACGACCGGGTTGGCCGCCAGCACCGTGCCGAGCCCGGCCAGCGCGCCCGCCAGGACGCCGTAGCCTTTGGCGAGCCCCATCACGCCCGCGACGGCCGCAGCGCCGGCCAGGGCGCCACCGATGACAGCGAAGGACTCGCGGTTGTCGCGGATCACGGTGCCCACATCGTCGATCGCGCCGGAGAGCGCGCGCATCGCCCCGGCCAGCATGCTGCTTGCGCCGCTGGCCTGATCAGCCTCGCCGATGAACTTCATCGTCGAGTTCGACAGCAGCGTGAAGGCCTGCCCGACGGTGAGCGTGGCACCCTGCACCTCGCGCGCGAGCTGCGGCGCGGACTTCTCCAGCGCATTGATGACCTTCTCAGCAGTGATGGCGCCCTGCTCGCCGAGCTTGCGCAGCTCGCCCGTGGTCACACCCATGCCCTCGGCAAGCGCGCGCGCGAGCCGCGGCGACTGCTCCATCACCGAGTTCAGCTCGTCGCCGCGCAGCGTCCCGCTCGCGAGGCCCTGACTCAACTGGGTCAGCGCGGCCTGCATGCTTGCAGCCGAGCCACCACTGATCGTCATCGCATTGCCGATCGCCTCGGTGATACCGAGCAGTCGCTCTTGCGACAGCCCTAACGCCTGGCCGGCCCGGCTGATCGAGGCGTAGGTCTCGCCGAGCTCGGCGAAGCCGGTGCGGCTGCGCTGCGCGATCTCGAACAACGCCTCGTAGGCCTCGCCGGCGGCGCGCGCGCTGCCGGTGGCGAGCTTGAGGCTGTTCTGCAGGGTCGTGACCGCATCGGCCGCGCGCACGGCACCAGAGGCCATGCCCACAGCCGCGGGCACCAGGGCGAACAGCGCGGCGCCGTAGTGGGCCACGCGGCCGATGGCGCCAGTGAGCCGCTCGAGCTGCCCCTCGACGCCGGCGAACGCCTGGCGCACCTGCGCCTCGCCGCTGACGTTGAGGCGGATGCCAATGTCAGTGGTGCTCATCGGCGGCGTCCTCGTGCTAGGCTTTTTCGCATGCCATTCACTCTGTTCTTCGTGCGCGTGCTGGCCTCCCTGCTGTTGCTGCTGCTGGCGGCTTCTGCGCTGGGGATGTCATCGCTGATGCGCTGGAGCGCGCTCGGCTGCGTCTGGAGCGCGCTGGCCGGGATCGCGGTCTTCTTCCTTGAGGCGATCGGGGCACTGTCGCGCGCGGCCGACTTCTTCTTCGGCCCGCGCAGGTAGGCGGCGTCATCGCCGCTGCTGCGCCCACTCCTCGAGCGCAGCCCGCTCCATGACCTGCAGCTCCTGCATGCGCCGGCGCAGCCGCCGGCCGCGGATGCCGCGCCCCTGCAGCCAGGCGAGCACGCCCGCGTAGTCGAGGCCAACGGGAGCGCGGTCCAACCCGGCGCGACGCCACTGCGTCTGCACCTCGCCCCACAGCCGCCAGGGCTCAACGTTCTCGGGCCAGAGGTGGAAGATCCCCTCGTCACGCACGCGTGGTCGGTCGGCGACGAGCCCGACGGCGGCCAGCGCCTCGGCGATGCGACTTTCAGTGTTGGTTGCGGCATCATCGTCGTCCCGGTCGATCCTGAGGTCGCCGCGCGCCCACAGACGCGCGGCCTCGATCAGTTTTTTGCGCGGCCCTCCGAACCGTCGGAGAGCACCAGGGCGCGCAGGTAGGCGCCCCAAACGATGGCCGGCAGGCCGGCCAGCGACAGCAGGCACTCGAAGGCTTCGCGGCTGAACCGCGCGGGTTCGCCGCTGTCGTCCACTACCAGGCGCTGGCCGCGCCACCCGCAGACCTTCTCGAGCAGGAAGTCCTTCGTTTCGAGCTCGTTGGCCTGCAGGGCCTGCAGGGCTTCGCGGCCCTCCTCCTGCGAGATGCGCTGTGCGCTCAGGTGGAAGAAGTGGCTGGCGGTCTTGCCCGCGTCGTTGAGCGTGATCTTGATCGGCAGTTCGATGATGTCGGCGACGGTGAGCTTGAAGGTCATGACGTGAGTTCCTAGGGATGAAGGGGTCGCCCGGCGCCCGGCCGGGCAGGTGGTGTCAGACGCAGGCGAGGCGCAATTCGTCGTTGCCCGACACGGGCACCAGACGCAGATCGAAGCCGATCAGGCGGTTGCCGTTGAGCTCCTGCTTGGAGGGGTTGATGAGCTGCACCGCGGGCGCATGCACGATCAGCTTGTTGCCAGCGGCGGTGCCCACCGTCATCGCGAGCGACTGCGTGGTGTTGTTCTTGACGCTGGCCATCAGCGAGACCTCCTGCGCCGCGGTCAGGTCGAGCTGCATCGAGCCGGTGGCGGCACGGTCGGCGATCTGCACGAACTCGCTGTTGAGCATCGGCGTGAACGCCACCTGGTTGCCCAGCTCAAGCTCCAGGCCGGTGCTGTTGTAGGTGGTGCCGCCGGTCAGCGCGCCGGCGGCGTAGGCCGCGCCGAGCGTGATGTCGACGACGTTGGCCTTGGTGATCGCGGGCGGCACGCGCCACGACGTCAGCGTCGCGCTCGGGTTCGCCACCGCGCTCACGCCGCCATCCAGGCCGATGAGGTCCACCGACAGCGTCGGGCGCTCGCCCACCTTGAAGCTGAACTTCGGGTTGCCCATACAGCCCAGCAGCTTGTGCAGCACGCCGTCGTCGTAGTAGTAGACGGTGACGGTCTTCATGCCCGAGGAGATCGGCGTGTACTCGTTGCGCGCCGGCGTCGTGAGGTTCGCCTCGGCGATGCCGCAGGCCTGCAGCAGCACGCCCCACTTCGGCGCGGTGCCGGCGGTGCCGCTGCCGGCCAGCTCGACGGTGATGGTGGCCTTGACGCTGGCCGGGCCCACGAGCTGCTCGGCGCCGCCCAGGAAGGGGCGGATCAGCTTGCGGTCGATGTTCTGCGCGTCCAGCGGCGTGATGCTGACGTCGGCCAGCAGCACGGCATCGGCGGCGCCGGTCGGCACGGCATCGGTGCCCGAGGTGGTCTCGACCTTGGCGAGGACGACGGTGTTCGTGATCAGGCGCGGCATGGCTTACTCCTTCGAGTCGGTGGGCTCGCCGGCCGTGATAGGCTCGGCAGCGGGTTCGTTGGGGCGCCAGTGCGGCGCGGTGTCGCTCCAGTTCCAGGAGCCGCCACCAGGCAGCGGCGTGTTCTCGGGCGTGGGCTTCGGGGTCAGTTCGGTCTGGGGCATGGGTCAGCTCACGAGGTTCAGGGTGGTGTCGGTGCGCACGGCGATGCGGTAGGAGGCAGCAAGCTCGCCGAGGGTGGTGCTGCCGGACTGGGCACGGGTCTCGGTCGCCGTCAGCTCGATGCCGAGCGACTGGAGCTCGGCGCTGCCGCACAGCGCGCCATGCACCGCGTGGTGCAGCTCGTCGGCCGCGGCCTCCCAGGCAGCGCCGCTCACCAGGTGGTGCACAAACACGGTGAGCTCGTGGTCGAGCATGCCGATCGGGGCGGTGGCCATGCGGCGGGTGGCTCCGCGGCGCACGAAGACCAGCGGACAGTCCTCGGGGCTCCACTCGTCGTCGGCCTGGTGGCGCACCACCCGGGGACCCGCGGGCGTGCTGGCCGAGGCGATGACGTCGGCGACGCGCTGTAGCAGCTGCTCGAAGGCGGTGGCAGCCATGCGTCAGTCCTTCGCCAGCGAAACGAGCAGCTCGGCACCGTCGCGCAGCGGCTGGCCGGCCTCCCGGGCGCGCCAAGTCGTGGCGCCGATCTGGAAGGTGTCGCCCTTGCGCACGCCGGCCGTCACGGCCGCCGCGGGCAGCTTGAGCGAGGGTGAGTCGCCCTGCATCAAGCCGGCGATCGAGGCGTCACCGCCGCCCATGTCGAGGATCACGTGCACAGCGGTCTCGATGCCGCTCGCCGCGCTCATGTGCGTGGCGGGCGTGCCGAGGCGGCGGTACAGGCGATCGACCATGGCGGCGGCGTCGAGCATCGCGGTTCAGCCGGCTTAGACGACGCCGTTGAGGCGCACGCGCATCGTGGTCTGGCCGTTGGCCTTCGGGGCCAGCAGGCAGCCGATCAGCGTGTTGCCGGTCGAGATCGTGGTGCAGCGGCGGTTGGTGTTGTCCCAATAGACCTTCGAGCCGACCGAGCCAGTGTCGCCGGACACGGCCGTGAGGTCGCAGACCCCGACGGTGCGGGCCTCGACGGAGGCGCCGTTGGCGGCATCGCTCACGGCAACACCGAAGAGCGTGCCAACGAGCAGGCCTTGGCCTGCAACGACGGCGTAGGGGGCGGCAAGGGTGACGGTCTCACCCGGCTGGAGGAAATTGCGCATGGGGGTGTCCTGTGCGATCAGAGGTGCGGTGACGTACCACCGGCCGAGGCCGGTGGCGGCTCATCAGGCAGCGCCGGCGTTGGTCACGGCGCCGCGGTAGTCGATTGCGGCCACGCCGAAGTCCAGGCGCGCCTTGTATTGCGTGCCGTCGACGGTGAAGCCCTTCTCGGACTCGATGACCGGCTCCTGTGCGCCATCGAGGAAGGCGACCTCGAGCACCGGCGCTTCGGTCGGCTCAGCGAACAGGTAGCGGCGCGTGCCAGACAGGCGCGGCGTATCCACGATGTCGCGGAACAGGCCGTTGACCATGTTGGGACGCTGCAGCTTGTTGACGGTATCGGGGTCGTACTGCGCGCTGTTGATCACGCGAGCGGTACCGCCGAGCGACAGCGGCACCAACAGCACGGCCGGGCGCAGGTCCAGGAACTCGTTGCCTCCGACGTCGGTCTGCGAGGCCATCGCGACCCGGTCCGCGTCGAGAGCAGCCACCGCCAGTGCGGCGCCGGCGGTGAGGTTGCCGTGATCGGCATGGAACAGCGTCTTGCCGTCGGGCATCACCGGGCCAAGCCCGCCGTTCTCTGCCAGCAGCGCGTAGACGCGCGCCTCGATCGTGCGGCGTGCCGCACGGCCGAGCATGGCCGCCAGCCCGATGAAGGCGCCCAGGTCGTCGTTGATGATCGCCTGGCGCGACAGGTTGATGATGTTGCCCTTGGTCCCCGCCTGGATCGTGGCGCGCTCGCCGTCCGGGATTGCCTTGTTCTTGAACTCGCCCAGCTCGTTGAGGTCGTCCAGGTTGCCCAGCGAGCCGGTGCGGTAGCGGTTGTGCGCGCGGAAGTCCGAGACGCTGCCGATGGCGCAGAAGCGGCTCCAGGTGTCCGGCGCGGTCGCGTAGGCCTTCTGCAGCGCCTTGTGCATCGCGTTCTCGAGCAGCACCGGGAAGTCACTGCCGGACTGGGTGAAGGCCGAGGCCACGATCTGCATCTGGTCCATGCGGTCATGACGGATACCGCCGCGATCCAGCGACGCGCGCGCCAGGTCGAGCAGCTTGGCGCCGCGGTAGGCGCTGGCTTGTGCCACTTCACGCGTCTTGGCGTCGGCAAGGCCAGCACGGGACAGCAGAGCAGCGGTCACCGACTCCTTGCGCTTGTCGGCTTCGTCCTCGAGCGTCACGACACGGTGAGCTGCGACCGGCTCCGCATCCTGGGCCAACAGGCGCAGGATCTTCTGGCCGGCAGCTTCCGGGGTGACACTCGCATCGTCCTCGCACTCGCGCTGCAGCTTGGCGAAGGCGTCGTTGCCACCGAAGCGCTTGGCCATCAGGTCGAACTCGGCGCGCACAGCGGTGCGGCGCTTCTGCTCCGCGGCCAAGATCTGGGCAGCGCTCGGGGCGGCAGGTTGCTGGTTAGCCGCCGACGGGTTGTTTTTCGGATCCATATGGGTCGGTTCCTTGAGGAGGGATGCCGCAGCGGCGGCGGACGTGGAAGGGGCGAGCCGGCCTGCGGCCGACGGGTAGCGCGAGAGCGCGGCCGCAGGGATTGCGGCGGAGGCGGACACGGGGATGGCGGAGACCACCTCGTCCACGAAGCCGAGCGCCTTGGCCTCGGCGGCGGTGTAGTAGTGGTCGACGCCGTCGGTGAGCAGCTCGAGCATCTCGGCCGGCTCGCGACCGGTCTTGGCCGCGTAGCTGGTGGACATGGCCTCTGCCCACTTGTCGAGCATGTCGGCGGCCTCACGCAGATCGGCGCTGTTGCCGCCTGCGTAGGTCCACGGCGCGTGGATCATGAGCAGCGCGTTCTCCGCCATCTCGACGGAGTCGCCGGCCATCGCGATCAGCGAGGCGATGGACATCGCCATGCCGTCGATCGCGACCGTGACGGCGGCCTTGTGCCGCTTGAGCGCGTTGTAGATCGCCAGGCCGTCCGGCACCGAGCCGCCGACGGAGTTGATGCGCACGGTGAGCTGCTCGACGTCGAGCGCGGCGATCTCACGCACGAAGTCGCGAGCGGTGATGGTCTCATCCCACCAGCTCTCGCCGATGTCACCATAGATGAACACCTCGGCGGAAGCAGGCGCCTCGGCCGCCGCGCTGATGCGGCGCGCTCGTATCGAATACCAGGGGTTGGGCATGCAGACAGTCCGGCTCAAAGATTGAGCCGAAGGCTATCTGCGAAGTCGTCTAGTTTTTAGGGGTAGGACTGGACGATTTTTCTGACTGTCAATCCCCGATATGAGGGGCGCCTAAAAAATTACTCCTCGGCGCCCCTTTCGGGCGGGGGCTCCTCCACTCCCGAGGTCGAGAAGCTCAAGCCCATCTCTACAGCCTTCTTGCGGAACTGCGCGATCTGCTCGAGCACGTCATCGGGGTTGGCCCCACGACGGCGGATCATCTCGACCTCAGAGGCAAAGCCGGCCTTGACCAACGCCTCCGCCCCAAGCGCCTCCTTGAGCGGGTCGATCCAGGGCATGGACTGCGCGACGTAGACCGCGTCATCGTGGCTGCCCGGCTTCAGGCCTGCCGGCATGCGCACTACGCCGTACTGGTGCGCTACGGTGACGAACGTCTCCCACACGGGCTGCACGAACTGGCCCACGAAGTCGTCGGTGAGCACCGCGTAGTGGATCCACTGTTCCACCAGCTCCTGGCGCTGAGCGCTGTAGGTGCCGCCATAGTCGCGACTGATGCTGCTGTAGCTACCCCCGAGCCCGGCTGCGATGGCGCGCAGCTGGCCCTGCCGGAAGGTGATCAGGTTCGGGTTCGGCCGCTTGCTGTCGATCATGCCGATCTCCTCGCCGGGCCCGAGGTCGTCGATGATCATGCCGGGCGCCAAGTTGATCTGGCGTGGCTCCCGGGAGGCGCCCTCCTGGACATAGAGTTCGGGCGTGCCCTTGCGCACGTAAGCAGTGAGCATCGCGGCGATCTTGGCCGCCACACGCTCGCTTTCCTCGTAGTCCTTGATGTCCTCCAGCCGCGTAATGACGCTCGCGAACTCGCTCACGCCCCGGATCTGCCCGATGTGATCGAGGCTGGCCAAGTGCAGCACCCGCTCCCACGGGATGCGCTTCGTGTCGCTCGCCAGCGGCTGGCTGATGCTGCTCGGGTTGGTCTTGAGCACATGCACGGCCAGCGGCTTGCCCCAGGCATTGCGCTCGATGCCCTGCACGATCCCGCGGCGCTCGTCGTGAAGGTCGAAGGGCACGAGATCCGCCTCGAAGGCCTCAAGACTCAGCGGCACGCGGGTACCGTGGTCGAGGTCGTTGCGCGGGCCGATGATCATCTGCGAGAACACGTCGCCGTCACGGATCCAGGCACGAGCCATGGCGCGCTGCAGCTTGCTGAAGGACAGTTGGTGCGTCACCTCCGGCACCCGGACCCAGTCGCGCCAGGCCTCGAGCAGCGCGGCTGCGTAGTCGCTGTCGATGCTGCCGTCCTCGCGGCGCGGCTGCGGCTCAATGCCGATGCCCTTGGCGCCAACCACGTTGTTGACGAGCGTGCGCAGCGCACCGCGCGCCAGGTCGTGATTGCGCGCCAGGTGCCGGGCCTGCGCTCGAATCACTTGGCCTGACTTCTGCACCAACTCGTTTTGCGTGGCGCGCTCGCGATAGAAGCGGCGCGTACGCGAGGACTCGGCTGCGTCGTAGCTGGCCAACACCGAGCGGACATGCCGCCGGCGCAACTCAGCGAGCGGGGAGAAGTAGCCGATGAGGCGGTCAAGCGCAGTGACCTTCATGCGCGACCGTCCCGCAGGTTGGCGAGGCTGAAGCCGAGTCGGCTGCGACCTGCTACCGCAGCCCGTTCCAGGTTGACCTGCTGCTGCAACTCCCTGATCTGCCGCTGCACGTCGGCGAGTTCGGCCATGCGGTGCCGACGGCCGTCGACGCTGACCTCTTGCGCTTGAAGGATGGCCACCTCGGCGGCAAGGTAGGCGGCAAGGCGGGTTTCGGCAGTAGTAGTCATCGAGTTCGGCGGGTGCGCGTGGCTGTGGCGCGCAGGCTACCGCGGGTTTCGTCCAACTTTTAGGGGCGGCACTGGACGATCAGCAGTCATCCCGCCCGCGGCGCACGATGCTATAGATCGATGCGCGGCTCAGTCCGTACTTTCGACACAGTTCCTTCACGTTCGCGCCCACGTACTCGGCGCGGATTCGCGCGTTGCGCTCCGCCCTGTTGAGATGGCTCGCCCCCGGAAGGTAGTAGTCCCCGCCCCCATGCCCAAGCTCCGCTGCCGAGCGAGCAATCTGGGCTGCCAGCGCCTCTGCCACCGCAGGAGGCAAGCCGGCGAAGTGGCGCAGGCCGTCGGCCACCACGTCGACAAAGGAAGGGGTCATAGGCGGGAACTCCAGTCGGACTTTGCAATGGGGGAGACGGGCCGCGGCTTGCGAGGCGCGGCGGCGGCGCGCTCTGCACGGCGCTCCTCCGGAGAGACGACCTCGCTATTGGCATCGGTCTGAAGCCGAGCCCACTCCGGAGGCTCATCCCAGCTCAACCGCCCCTTGGCGCCGTAGCCCAGCGCCTCGCAGACCGCCAGCGCGTACACCCACAGGTCGAGCGCTTCGTTGCGGGTGCGGATCTTTTTCCACTTGCCCTTGGCGCCCCGGATTTCAGCCTTGAGCTCGTCGAAGTACGCCTGGGGAAGCCACTTAGGCGCGTGGAAGTAGCCGGGGCCAGGCACTTTGCGACGCAGACTCGCAGCGATCACGTCCTTGTAGTAGTCGGTGTTGACGATCCACACCGGCATGTCGTGCATCGGGCGACCGTCGCTTGCGCGCGCGGTGCCCTTGATCATCGGCTTCTCCTGCGCGTGGCTGCCGCCCTTGACCAGCAGCACGCGCGAGGCAAGGCCCTCGCGGCGCAAGCGGCGATACCAGGCGTAGGCGTTCGGCGTGGTGCCGGCTTCGCCGCCGGTGTCTACAGCGACGCGCAGCACGCGCATCTCGCGCCCGTCCGCGAGCCGATACGTCGCGCGCACGAGCTTCTCCGTCAGCAGATCCCAGTCCTCGGGATAGCCGGCCGGGTCTACCTGGGCGGTCACCCCGCTGCGCTCCGTGGTTGTGAGCGAGAAGCGGTCGACCAGCCACGACTCGAGGTGCGGGCCGAAGGCGCGGACCTCGCACACGAAGCGCGCGTTGGTGCCGCCCTGCACGTCGGCGGTCGCGAGCAGGAAGCGCGCCTCCTCCGGGACGTGGTAGCGCTCCAACTCCTCCGTGCGCGACTCGATGCCGACGTCCTTCTCGGCCGACAGGTGGCGCGGCAGGTAGGGCATGCCCTGGTCGGTGTTGACTGTGGCCTTGAGCGTGAGATCGGACCCCGACAGCACGTACTCGCGCAGGCCCTGCAGGTAGCGCAGGATGAGGCTGTCCCACTTCTGGTAAGCCGCGGCCACTCCGCCGAGCCAGTAGCCGGCGATGCTCGAGCGCGGTGCCTCGCCGATTACCTCGCCCTCGGGCGTCACGGCCTGGCCGTCCGCCACCCAGCGCGCCGTCTCGATGCGGTTGAGGTGGGGCTTGTGCTTTGCGTCGATCAGGCTGCCGCAGTGCGGGCAGACGACCCGGGCATGCTGGGCGGCCAACGCAGGCAGGTTGGCCGCGCGCACCTCCTCGAGTAGCTCGTGCTCGGCGGGCAGGGTCGAGAACAGCGCCAGCCCCGGCGCGGCTTCGAAGTAGTCGCGGCAGTCGGGGCACTGCCAGTACCAGCGGCGCCGGTCCGAGCGGTTGTAGATGCCCACCACCCCGGTGACCGGAGGCGCCTCGTGCTGCGTCGAGGGCTTCCAGTGCGGGTCGGCGATGTCGCGGCCCGGGCTGGACTCCACCATGCACATGCCGCGGCTCAGAAACGTCGTCGTGCGCTTGAGGCCAAGCGCGTAGGCCGAGCCCTCGCCGTCGATGTTGTCGGCCATGCGGTCGTAGTCGGTCAGCGCCACGTAGCGGTAGTCGCTCGAGGAGAGCTGCGACGCCGAGGGCCAGCCGATCTTGAGCCACATCCCGTGGCGGAAGAGCTTGTCGTGGGTGTTGTCGTCGTGCCCCCGCATGCTCATCAGCTCGCGCAGCTGCGGGCTGTTGCGGATGGCCCGGTCGACGCGTGTCTTGCTGAACTCGCGCGCTTTCTCCTGGCTCATCTGCACCACCAGCATGTCGCCCGGGTCGCAGGTGATGACGTGGGCGAGCCAGCCGTCGAGCAGTCCCATCGTCTTGCCGGTGCGCGCGGGCCCGACGAAGCACACGGCCTCGTGCCGGCGGCTGGCCAGCATGTTCATCGGCTCGATCATGTAGGGCGTCTCGGTCGCGGACCAGTTGCCCGAGTAGCCACCTGGCTGGCGGATCACGAGCGCCTCGGCGGCGCCCTGCGCCACGCTCACACGCCGGGGCGGGCGGAAGGCGATGGCTGCCGCGCGAATGACGGGGTAGGCGGAGGCGAAGGTCATTCGGCGGCCTCGAGAGGAGCGAGCGCACTCAGGCGGTCGGCCATGACGTCCATGGCCTCGAAGAGAGCAGATTCGACCTGCTCGGCTACATCCGGGGCGATGCCGTGCCGGCGCTCCAGGTTGTCGGGAATGGCCCGGATGTCCTGGGCGAGCGCGGCGAATGCGGTCGCCACCGCCTGCTCGACGTCGGCCGCCGGAATCAGCTCCCGATCTCCCACCTGCAGCTCGCGCTTCTTCTTCTCGGCCTCGTACCAGGCCTTGCGGTCCTGCGGGTGAAGGCTGTCCGGATCCACCTCCCCGGGCGCGCTCTGGCCGCCATAGAGCCACTCGGCCAGGGCGCGCAGGTCGAGCACCCAGCTCACGCCTCGGGAGCCGCGCTGCAGCACCGGCGCGCCCTTGCGAATCCAAGCGTCGACGGTCGGCAGGGTCACGTCGAAGAACTCCGCCGCCTGCGCCTTGTTGGCGCGGCGCACCTCGGGAATGGTCAGGGTAAGCGGCTGCATGAATTAAACAAATGCTTGCGGGGCCGAAAAACTGTCGAAGCGCGGGGCGCGAATGACCCCCGACGCTCGAGCCCCGGAAGGACCCGCGCTCCCGCCCCTCATGCCCTCGACCTCGCGGTCGCGATTGCCTGGGCGAGCGCCTCCTCGAAGCGCTGGCGGCCGACCCGGTTGACTGTGGCCACCGCCACGCCGTAGAAGTCCAGGCGCTTGCGGTACTTCACCGCCTGCTCGCGGAAGATCACTAGCGGGATGAGCTGGTCGCGCGCGCCGGTGCGCACGCGTTTGTAGAGCCCGGCCGGGCGGCCGTCGGGCGGGTCACCGTAGAACAGATCTGCCCTGCTGCTCACCCCTGTGCGCTGCCCCACCTTCCCGCGATGCGACACCCGCTTGCCGGCCTTGGCCAGCTCGATCAGCTTCTTGAGGTCGCGCCGATTGACGTTCCCGAACTCGTTGCGGTTAATGAGCGAGGGCAGCACGGTGGCGCGGTTGGTCGGATTGCGGTCGCCGCCCTCCACCTGCCAGCGCAGGTACTGCGCTTGGCGGTCCATTACGCCGACCGTCGCGACGAGCTCACGCTTGTTCGCGGGCGTGACGAACAGGCCGCGCTGCGTGAACGGCGTCGGTCGGTCGAAGACGCTCACCATCTCGGCCTGGACGTCCTCACGCACCTCCCGGGCGATGGTGGTGAGCGCGCGCGCCGCAGCGAACGGGATCTGCCTGCGCGCCACGTCGTCGAGGTGCTTGACTACGTCGGCGACGTTGGTCGTGATGTCGAGCTTCACGCTGCCCCTCCCGTATGTTGAGCGCCGCGGGCTGTGACAGCTTCGCCGAACCGTGCGATCAGCGCGGCATCCGCCAGCGCTTGGCCGCGACCCTTGGCATCGAGTTCGCGCCACGCCGGCCACAGCTCGATCGCCCGTGAGCGCGCCGCATCCTTGTCGGTGCCGATCAAGCCCGCGCGCCGCTTCCAGGCTTGTGGCGTGACCATCGTCGTCTCGATCTCAAGCGCGCCCAGCACGCCAGAGACGACCCCGGCCGAGTGCCCGAAGCTGAACATGGAGGACACGCCCTGCCCCGGCATGGCGCCCACCTGCTCGAGGAAGGCCAGGCCGTTGGCGAAGGGTCGCAACAAGGCAGCGAGTGCGGCCGCGTTGACGCGCGTGGCCGAGCCCGTCTTGCGAGTGGGCATCGCTGCCCACTTCAGCGGCACGCCGGCGGCGTCGAGGATCACGATAGCGCCCGAGGCGCCGGGGTCGATGCCGATTCGGCAATGGCTCATTTCACAATCCCTCGTTTAAGCGTTTTTGGTGTCGGGTGGCGGCCTCGGTATTCACCGGACCTCGTTCGTGGCTTGGCGGCCCCGTTCCGGGGCTTGGCGGGCACTCCTGATGCGCTCGGCCCACCGCTTAACGTGCTGGTGGCCGGCAAGCGGGTCGGCGAAGGTCAGCCGCAGCGCCGAGCGGTAGGTGGCCGTCAACCGGCCGAGCCGCTCGCTGTCGGCGAAGCTCGGGGCGTAGGCCAGCGAGCGCGCAGAGCAGCCCTCGCAGTCGCCGCGGTACTCGGCGACCAGCGGGTCGTGTTCGGCATCGACGCAGGCGGAGCAGTTCATGCAGCCCCCTGCTGCTGGTAGGCGGCGACGCGCGCAGCCGCTTCGGCCTTCGCATCGGCGGTGCGCTGCTTTGCCACGGCGTCGTAGCTCGGCCCCTCCTGGCGGCCGGCGAACCAGTTGCGCAGACCGCGCAGCCTCTCGCGCACACCGTCAGGGGCCTTGTCGGCGAGCAGCTGCAGCGACTGCTCGGGCGCCGGCAGAGCCGGCCGCTCCAGAGCGGGCAGGCGGCCGAGCTCGACGGCCTTGTCGATCGCGGCACTGCGCTGCTGAGCGTCATGACCGAGCGACGTGACCCAGGCAGCAGGCCGGCGCGCGCGGCGCGCCTCGTCGACGAGCCGGATGTAGGCCTCGCGAAACGCCATGCGTGCGCCGATCTCGTCGCCGGAGGCGAACACCGCGCGGCACACACCCCACGCCTCGGCCATCTCGGCCGTCCACACGAGCGTCTTCGACTCGTCGGCGGCGCCGATCGCGACAGCCCACGCCTCCTCGGCGCCGGGGCGCCTGTCTTCCGCCACCAGCCCGGTGATGTGCGCCCGGATGCGGTTGGGCTTGGGCATGAAGTCGCCGTGCTTGTCGCAGCGGAAGTGCGCATCGAAGCCGGCACGCACCTCGGCGAGCGGGAACTCGGCCAGCGCGCGGAAGTACATCGCCTTCTGCGTCGGGCTCAGCGGCTTCTCGTAGAAGCCCGCCACGTCGTCGAGGAGCGCGAAGAACTCCTTCATGTCGGCATCACGCATCGATCACCTCACCAGGTTTCGCGCCGAGCAGGCGCATCGCTTCTTCGGTGCTCGCCGCGTTGCGTGCAGCGAGCGATTCATGGGGGGCCAGGACGGCCGGAGGCGGCAGGGCTTTCGCGAGCCACTCGAGCGGCTGCAGCGGCTTGGCCCGGATGCAGGCGCGCAGCTTGTCGATGAGGGCGGCGTCGCCATGGGTCTTGCGCAGCCCGCCGAGGAACGAGCGCGCCGCCTTGTCGGTGGAGCCGGCGGAGGTCAGGAGGGGGACGCCGTAGCCGAAGATGATCTCGTCGGGCTTGAGCTTCGACCTCGGCTCCTCCTCGCCGGCATGGAGCGGCGGGACGCCAGCGGCGTCAGAACCGATAGGTTCTGCTTCTTTTATATATCCCTGTCCCTCTCCCTGTCCCTTGGAGCGCGTTTCGCTGGGGACAGCATCGGGACGAGACTCTTTTGTCTTCGGGACACTGCCGCCCTGTCCCTGCGACAGCCCGCCCTTGTCGCTAGGGACAGATGGGGCCTGTCCCTGCGACAACTCGGAGGCGTCGCCAGCGACAGGCAGGCGCTGTCCTTGGGGACAGCCCTGCGCCACCCACTCCTCGAAGACCGGCTGCGGGATCTGCGTGCCGTGGCGTTCGTTGTGCTTCTTGATGCGCGCGCACTCGGTCTTCCAGCGCTGATCAAGCCGGGAGTTCCAAGCCTCGACGGCCTTCTCGGCCACGACCGGGTGGTAGAGCCGGCCGTCGGCACACTTCACCCAGCCGCGCAATGCGCCCGCCTTGACCTTGCGCCACTCCTTGACGACGCGCCCGTAGCCGGCGAGGTTGGACAGGATGCGATCGTCGTCCGGCAGCGAGGCGGCCGGCACCTGATGCCACGACGCGGACCACAGCAGCACGGCGGCCCAGCAGGCCTCCGGGGACTCCAGCGCGGAGAGGTCGCTGTCGCGCAGACGCCGCACATCCAGCGGCATGCACGCGAAATCGCGTAGGTCGCAATCGGCCGGCACGAGCGGCTCGGGCAGGTTCTCGTTCAAGGCGTCAGCCCTCCCATGCGCTCGATCGCGCGCAAGACAACAGAGGCGGCCAGGTAGGCCAAGGCGAAGATGGCAAGGGCGCGCCGCGGACTCATCAAATGCTCCCGGCGAGCCGTTGCTGCCGCTTGGCCTTGTCAGCAGCGCTCTCGGTGAGCTGGCCCACCAGGCCGATGGAGTCGGGCTTGACCAGCGCGCCGCGGCGCATTTCGTCGGTGACGACCGGCTTGCCGTTGGGTGCACAGATGCGAGGGGCAGCCTTCAGCGGCTGCAGGTACAGCCGGCCGAGCTCGTCGCGCTTGCCCTCGTAGCCGGCACCGACCTCGTACAGCGCGCCGAAGGCGCCACAGGGGTGGATGACGGGCTTCACTCGTCCTCTCCCAGCCAAACGTCGATCCAGGCGCCGAGGAAGATCGCGCCGGCGGTGCACAGCGTCCATTCATAGGGCGCTGCGAGCGTGCGCAGGTAGTCGGCCATCACAACTCCACCCCCATGAGGCGAGCGAGGCCTTCGGCGAGCGCAACGACGGCGCCGATGACGCCGAAGGCGGTCAGCAGGATCTCGATCAGCACGCTCGGCCTCCTTCGAACCGATCGAACGGCAGGCGGGGCTGGATGGCGGCGGCAAGCCGCGTACGCTCGGAGACGATCGCCGGGATCTCGCGCTTGCGCTCAAGCATCAGCTGCGAGCCGATGGACGCGCGCGCCTTGGAGCCCTGCTCGCGCGCCTCGAGGGCGAGGAACTGCTGCCACAGGCCGAGGTGCTGCTGCTGGAGCTGCTCGGCCATGGTGTTGAAGGCCTCCAGGAAGGCCCGCTTCCACTGGTTGGCCCGCCGGCCGGTGAAGCCCATGGCCACGAAGGCGAAGCCGTCCTTCGTCAGGCGGTACTCCGGCACCGCGCGGCCGGTCGGGTCGGTGTATGTGCTGAACGCAAAATTGCGCTCAGTGAAGCTGCGCATCTCCGGATCGGCCAGCAAGGCCCGGATGGCGCGCAGCACATCCGCGTGTCGCTTGCCAAAGCGCTCCGCGACGATGCGCGAAGTAGTGGTCGGCTCCGCACCCTCGGGGGTGACGAGCAGGGGGGTCCTGAGGTCCATCGCTCAGGCCGCCCAGTTCGCGTAGAGGCCGGCGTCGCGGAAGCACGAGCCGCAGGGCTCGACCTGGGCAACGGTCGCGACGTGCGCGCAGGTCTCGCAGCGCTGCTCCACCTGAACGGGGGATGTGGGCACGGCCTGCTGCGGCGCAGTATTGAATCGGGGAAGATTGCCCTGCGCGTCGAGCGAGGTTGCGGCTTCCGGGGTGGCGTTTTCGGTCATCGTCTAGCTTTCATGTGCCGCGCTCGGCGGCGTTCTTCCTCAAGGTCAGCCGCCTGAACTGCGCGGCCCAAGTTCAAGCCCGGGGTTTTCCCGGGGCCTCTCCCGTGTTCTTCCCGGCTTCCGCCCAATGCCCGGCTTGGACTTCGGCCTTGTCAGCCCAATGAAGTCCTCCCTTGGGTAAATTCCGTTCGGGCGCTTTTCCGCAGCGCAGCAAAGACATGCGATGAACGGTTCCGTAGACGATTTCGCGTTGGGTCGTGCGGCTGGCTATCGGGCTGCTTTGCTGGCGCTCTGGGCGGAACTGCGAGAGATGGACCCTGGGACTCAGAAGCGGCTGATCAAGGCCTGCTTGGCCGGGGTTGAAGAGGAATTGGCCCACTCGCTGCCGAGCAGACTCATCTCCGAGGACTTCCTGAGCGGGCTTCACACCGTTGCCACCGACGTAGAAGGCATGTCGCGGGCGTCCGCGGAAAGCGAGCCGCCGGGCTGAGTAGTCGCGCAGAGCATCCATCACGCCCCCTCCCCTGCGTGCACCGCCGCCTCATGCGCGCGGCGCGCTCCCTTGCGACGCTCCTCGCTTCTGCGCTCGCGCTCCCGCCGGTCCCCACCGCTGCGCTTCTCCGGCATGCGTGCCTGCACCCCCTGCTCAGGGGGAGGCGTGTCGGGGGTGGGCGGGGGGAGGATGGGGGTGGAGGTGGGCTGGTCACGAAGAACGCCCCAGGGGATGTCCGGCCGCAGTTGCTCGCACGTTACGGGCTCCCCCCGCTTACGGGTGAAGTGCTCAATGCCGGGGCAGTACTCGGCGGGGACTCGGCCGCGCGCCTTCCACATGCTCGGCGCACTCTGCGCCACGCCCAGGGCGCCCGCCAAAGCGGAGACGCCGCCGGCGATCTGGATTGCTCTTTCAAGGGGAGTCATGGCAGGCCCGATGCGTTATCACGTTCGTGATTGTGCGGCCACCACGAACGTGGTGCAACCCCGCGTTCTAATCACGGATGTGAAAACATTCCCAGAACGCCTGAAGTGGGCACGAGAACGAAAGAAGTGGAGCCAGGCGGAGCTGGGGAGGCGGGCTGGCCTGTCTCAGGGCGCCATCGGGAACTACGAGAAGGGCGAGCGCGACGAGCCGCGCAACCTGATCCAGCTTGCCGAGGCCTTGGGGGTCCACCCCAAGTGGCTACTGAAGGGCACTGGGCCCAGGGATGTTGGAGAGCCTTCTAACGTTGCCCCCGCCGCCATCGGCACCCGCAAGATCCCGCTGATCAGCTATGTCCAGGCCGGCCAGATGGCCGAGGGCCTCGACTTCGGTGGAGAGCTGGAGTACCTGCTGACTGACCTTGATCTCGGGGAACACGCCTTCGCGCTGGAGATCAAGGGCGACTCGATGCTGCCGGAGTTCAAGCCGGGCGACCGCATCATCGTGGACCCGGATGTAGCGCCGCTACCGGGGGACTTCGTGGTGGCGAAGAACGGATCCCACGAGGCGACGTTCAAGAAGTACCGGCCGCGCGGCATCAGCATTACCGGCAAAACCATATTTGAATTGGTTCCGCTGAACGAGGACTACGAATCAATGCGGTCCGACGAGACCCCGATTTCAATTGTCGGCACCATGGTCGAGCACCGGAAATACCGCCGCAGGTAGAGACCCGAAGCGCGAAATTAATAATATTCAACCCATATGTTTCCCAAAAAAATATCGACATCCATATTGCTCTCCATCGCCTCTCTCGCGTTTGCAAATGAGCCCGTCAAAGTAAAGCCGCCAGAACACAAAGTTCTCTCATCTCCTGGGGGGAGATTCGTATTTGGGCAAGTTTCAGAATACAGGAGAGATCAATATCTACTGGACACACAAACCGGACGACTATGGCGGATGGTGGCGATTCCTGCGAAAAATCGTGACGGTAGCAACTCCAGCTCAGAAACAATCGATGCCTTGGACTGGGTCCCATTCGTAGAGGGGAGCGGCGAATTCAGCAGGGCTCCTCGGTAACCAACACCGCCTAACCTGCCCCGCCATGCCCTCCCCGGCTTCAGCGCGGCGAGCAAAGACCCCAATAGCCCCCGGCTTCGGCGCGGCGAGAGCGCAATAGCCCCCCCCTGCTCACCGGAACTCAAGCCTCCTCACTGGACCCCCATGACCCCCGACAGCTCAATCATCCAGACAGAGATCCAACTCATCAATGCGACGGCCGGCCTGGCAAAAGCGATCGAGGTCCTTACCAAGGACCTGCCGGAGGAGCGCAGGGCCGAGGTTTTCCTGCCCTTGGGAGGCGCGCTCGGCGCCATTCAACAGGCCTTGGCGTTGGTGCAGGAGCGGATCAAGCATTTCGAGGACGAGCAGGAATCCTCAAAGGGTGGCCCAACAGGTTAAGGCTCTCTCTGGCGTGCTCGCCTGCCCCTCCAGCTTCAGCGTGCCGAGGGCGCAACAGCCCCGACTTCGACGAGCGCAGCCGCCCGCACCTGGCGCAAATGTGCTTCCAGCAGGCGGCCGAGGTGTGCCAGCAGACGCTGGACCGCTACAGCCGCAGCGTGGCGTGGGCAAGCTGCGATGGAAAAGACGCCAGCACCGAATAGCTGCGCGCCGGCATGGTGTGGGCCTACCGGAAGTACCTGACGGATGGGGCGCTGCTCGAGGTCGAAGTCGAGAGTGAGGCACGCGCAGAGCGGCGCGAGCTGGGGGCAGATCCAGAACCGGTGCCGCCGTGGGAGTGGCGGTCATTGAAGCAACGTCAGCAGGAGCGTTGATTGCAGCACATACCAGAAGCAGAGGCGAGGGCCCTGCTGGCAGAGCCTCTCATCTGCGAAGACTGCCCTGACTGGGAGCACGAGAAGACGCAGCCGCACTCGCTCTCCACAGAAACTGGATTGGTGGACGCGGACGGGATACGGACCGGCCTCCATGTGAAGCTGATCTTCAGTAGGAGCCCGTCCACAGGGATCGTGCGGCACATCTTCACGGTGTACAAGCGGAATCCGTGGGGATTGACCAGGGTCTACCAGCTTGAGGTCTCCAAGTGGAAGAAGCATCAGCCCAAGGACAAGCACCAGCTCTCACACGAGCACATCGGCAGGTCACGCACAGAAGGGGATGCATCTTGGAGCCACTGGACTTACGATGAGATCATCGTCCACTTCTGCCGACAAACAAACATCACTTTCAAGCCGCCCCTCTCACATCCTGAAGACTTCAGGCTACGGGGATGAACATCATGATCTGCTCAAGTCTTCCGTCCATCACTGGCCTTGAGTGCCACCCCATCAACGACGATGGGTCCGTGGCCATGATAGAGACTGCCTTTTGCTTTGAGGATGGCGATAGCTTTCCTGTTTACGTTCAAAAAATTGGCGGTCAAGTAAGATTTTTTGATGACGGCGGGGTGCTGCTGCACTTCATGGGGCGGGGTCTGCAATTTGAAAACCATAGGCGGACAAGGTTCATAAAAGCTGCAGGGGAGCCGTTCGGGGTTTCGCTGAACGAAATCGGTGAGTTCGAAATATGGGCTCCGGCTGATAAAGCGCCAACTGCATTCTCGAACTACATTTCAGCCCTTGTTTCAATCACCTCTTGGGAGAAGCAGCAGGTCGGCACCCAGATTGACATAGCCCACTTCATAGACGAAGTTGGCTTGTACTTGAGGGCATGGAAGCCTAAGGCAAACTTACGGCCAGAGCCGCAGTACACAGGCATCTCTGGCAACACTTACACGCTGGACTTCGACCTAGATGGCAAAGCCGTCGTTGCGATCACTACGCACCCCAATTCTGTTAGCTCTGCGCTCAGGAAGCTTCTTGACATCAGAAGCTCTCCAGCCAACAGTAAACTTCAAACGCTAGTGGTGCTTGATGATAGATTTGATCAAGAAGCAGCCAAACGGGAATCCTTGGTGCTTGAATCAGTAGCCAGCGTTCTTCCAATGACTCGGCTGCAAAAGAATGCAGGCTCAAGTCAGAGAGCTCAGTAAGCGCCAAAAGGCCCGCCTCGCGCGGGCTTTTTTGCGCCCGGCATCAGGCCAAGGCGCGGTAGCGCTCAGCCGCGCGCGACCGTGAGCTGATGCGCGAGCTGCGCGTCACCCCAGTCCTCGCCGTAGCAGCCGCCGGCAGGCAGAAGCTCCGGCGCGTCGAGGCAGCAGCCGGCATCGAGGTAGGCGGCAGCAATGAGCAACTGCGGCGCGCGGTCGAAGCGCTCCACCAGTTCGGTGAAGAGTGCGATCCCGAGCGCTACGCTGTCGGAGTGCATCGAGGCGGCGGTGCGAGGGTAGATAGTGCGCATTCCTCCTCATCGGCGCCCGAATCTCGGACTTGAGGCTCTGCTCCGCGTCTGGCGTCAGGCCGCCTCTCGGTGCTCCACGTGCAGCGGCCACGCGCCGCACTTGCGCGCCTCCAGGATCACCATCTCCACGACCGAGCCGTCCTCCGCGTAGCTGACGCAGGTGTTCCAGTCCTGCAGGCCCTCGCGCACGATCGGCTTGCTCGACAGCCGCATCACCAGCGTGTCGTCGGCCTCAAGGTAGGTGATCCTCACGAGCGCCCCTCTTGCGTCGCCGGCCGCGCGGCAAGTCGCACGCCAAGCGCGCTCATGACCCGCAGCATGGTGTCGAAGCGCGGCTTCGCGCCCGGCGTCAGTGCCTTGTAGAGGCTCTCGCGGCCGAGCCCAGCGTCCTGCGCGACCTGGGCCATGCCGCGCGCCTTGGCGATGTGCCCCACCGCCTCGAGGAATTCGTCAGGGTCGCCATCGGCGAGCACCTGGCTGAGGTACTCGGCCACCGCCTCCTCGCTATCAAGGTAGCGCGCGATGTCGAAGGGGATGAGCTTCTCTGCCATGACTACAGCTCCTTGGCGATCTGCTTGGCGCGCCGGATATCGCGCTCCTGGCTGACCTTGTCGCCTCCAGCCAGCACCACGATGACATGGCCGCCGCGCTGCACGAAGTACACGCGGTAGCCTGCCCCCACATCCACGCGCAGCTCGGACACGCCCTCGCCGACCGCCTTCGCGTCGCCCAGGTTGCCGGCGCGCACCCGGTCAAGCCGCCGAGCGATGGCGATGCGCGCGCGCAGGTCGCGTAAGTCCGCGAGCCAGTCGCTGAAGCTCTCGGTGAGCTGCACGGTGAACATTGCCCGATGGTATCCGATCGGATACAGGCGATGCGATACCCCCAATGCAATGTGCACATCCCAATGTGCGGCAGGCCCTCACCGGCAGACGAACTCCCCCGCGCGCCGATCCCACTTGCAGCGCCCGCCCTCCTCCGTCCCGCCACCCCACGCCGCTGCCACGAACAGGGCCAAAGCAGCCGCTCCGATCTTCTTGCGCATCCACATCCTCCAGGTCTCGTGAGGCCCGCACCGTAGCGGCGGCCGAGCCGAGCTACATCCCCGGGGGTGCGGGGAGCTCTAGAAGAGGAACGATGGGGATGAGGAGGCGCATGCGGGAGGGTAGTGGCAGGGCCCCCGCGGGCTTACCGAGCGTCACTCCGGCCCACTCCATCACGCCCCCGACATATCAATCACATTCGTGTTGACTTACAAAATCACGTTCGTGATAATCCATTCCATCGCCCCCCCCCACCCCGGAGCCTCGATGGAAGCCCAGACCCAAGCCCCCGCCGCGCCGGCCTTCGTGCCGGTCTACCAGCAGCCCGAGCCGCCCTTCGCTCCTGCCCATGAGGAAGCTGCCCGGCACCTGCGCCGCATCCACGCCGAGAGCGGCGCCACGTTCCCCGCCGGCTGCGACGAGAGCGAGCGCCGCGCGCTGTACTGGTCCCGCATGGCCTACGCGCTGCTCGGGCGCTGTGTGGTGGCGCTGGATCAGCGCGACGAGGCGCGCGCCGAGACGGCCAAGGTCCGCGCCGAGTTCTCCGCGCCCGGCCTGACGCTCTCCGCCGAGTGGGGCGACATCGTGTTTGAGGTCGAGGGCGACTTCTCCCCCGAGGAGCGGGGCGACCGAGAAGAGCCTGGCTGCCCGGCGTACTTCGACATCACCGGCGTCTACCTCAACGGCACGGAGTGCTCTCAGGCGCTGAGCAAGGAGGTGCTCGACGCGCTAGAGGCCGACTGCCTGGCGCAGTGCGAAGAGAACGGCCGCACAGCGCGCGCTGCGCGGCGCAATCCTGAGCTGGCAGCGGAGGCGCTGTGACCGCCCTCGCCCTCCTCCTCCTGCTCGGCCTGCCGGCCTGGGGCTTGGCCTTCGTGAAGCGCGAGGCGCGCCGCATGGCGAACCGCGAGGTGCTGCTGCGCCAAGCCGGCCTCTGGAGGGCCGCGCGATGACCGGTCCCCACCAGCCCATCGAGCTGCGCTTGGCCGCTGCCCATGCCCGCCGCGACGAGCTGCACACCGAGGCGATGGTCTACCGCGAAGACCTGCCGCGCGTGGACGTCGAGCTGCCCGGCGCCGAGCCGGCGCGTGTGGCGCCCATCAAGCGCAGCGTGCCGCGCGCGCAGCCGCAGCCGGCAGTCGAGATCCACCACCCGAAGACGCTCGGCGCGTGCTTCTGGCGCACCTGCCGCGCCCTGCTGGCCTACCTGGCCGGGCCGCGGGCTTTCTGATCACCACCACCTCGAGAACGACATGAACGCACCTACCCAAGAGCAGGCCCTTACCCTTGCGCCGAGCGATCCCACTGCCGCCGCCCTACCCGTCGAGCGCTACAGCGCCGGCGCGCTGACGATGAACGACGCCAGCATGGATCGCATGATCCGCATGGCCGAGATCATGGCCACCGGCAAGACCACGATCCCGCAGCACCTGCGCGGCTCGGTGGGCGACTGCATGGCCGTCGTGATGCAGGCGACCCAGTGGGGCATGAATCCCTTTGCCGTCGCGCAGAAGACGCACCTCGTCAACGGCACGCTCGGCTACGAGGCGCAGCTCGTCGCCGCGGTGATCAACAGCAGCGGCGTCACTCGCGACCGCTTCCACTTCGACTGGTTCGGCGACTGGCGCAACGTCAACGGCAAGACCGACAAGAGCAGCGAGCGCGGCGTGCGCGTGTGGGCCACGCTCAAGGGCGAGGACACGCCGCGCGAGATCGTCGTGACGATGGCCCAGGCCGGCGTGCGCAACTCGCCTCTGTGGGAGCAGGATCCGCGGCAGCAACTCGCCTACCTCGCGCAGAAGCGCTGGGCGCGGCTGTACGCCTCCGATGTGATCCTCGGGGTCTACACGCCCGACGAGTTCGAGGTGCAGGCTGCTAGCCAGCCGAAGCACATGGGTGCGGCACAGACGGTCGAGCCGCAGATGCCCGCCGGGCTGCTGGAGGCAGCCGAGAACGCTGCGGCTGACGGCGTGGCGGCCTATCAGCAGTTCTGGCAGGCCGCGAGCAAGGAGAGCCGCAAGCTGCTGGCCGGCGAGCACAACCGCCTCAAGCAAGTCGCGATCGACGCTGACGCACAGCGCACGGTCGAGGCCGAAGGTGAGGCCGGCGAGGTTGACGACTTCGTGCGCGACATGGAAGCCGCAGAGGGGCAGCAGCCGTGAAGCTCATCGCCTGCGCACAAGGCTCGGAGCAGTGGCACGCGGCGCGCGCCGGCTGCATCACGGCCAGCATGTTCCGCGTGGCGCGCGAGCGCCTGAAGTCCGGCCCAAACAAGGGTGACTTCTCAGCTGCAGCCAAGGACTACGCCTTCAAGCTCGCCATCGAGCGCATCAGCGGCCAGCCGCTCGACGAGGGCTTCGAGACTTGGCAGATGAAGCGCGGCCACGAGCTCGAGCCCGCCGCGCGGCTGGAGCACGAGCTGCAGACCGGCCTCGTGGTCGAGCCTGCGGGCTTCGTCACCACCGACGACGGCCTGTTCGGGGCCAGCGCGGACGGCCTGATCGGCGAGGGCGGCGGCAGCGAATACAAGTGCCTCGTCTCCCCCGAGAAGCTGCGCAGCGTGCTCGTCTCCGGCGACTGGAGCGACTACCGCGACCAGGTCCAGGGCTGCATGTGGATCACGCACCGCCGCTGGTGGGAGTTCTGCCTGTACTGCCCGGCGCTTGAGCCGATCGGCCGCCAGCTCTACCGGCTGCGCGTCGAGCGCGACGAGGACTACATCGCCGACCTTGAAACCGATCTCCTCGCCTTCGCGCGGCTGGTCGACCAGTACGAGGCCAGCCTGCGGCAACCCCTGGCCGCCTGATTTCGGAGCGCCCGCCCCTTCCCTGCTTCGGGGGAAGTGTGGGACCGGGAGGGACCCGCGGGCGCTCCACCCCTGAACAACGACACCAAAAAAGCTCACCATGTTCAAGAACGTAATCATCTACACGCTCAGCGGCGCGCCCGGCCTCTCGGCTGCCGTACTCGAGACCGCGCTGCAGCGTGCCCGCTTCATCCCTTGCGCGCCCACTCAGCCCAGCTCGCACGGATGGGTGCCGCCGCGCGGCGTCGAGCACGGCGCGCTGGTCGAGTCGGTGGGCGGGCAGTTGCTGCTGAAGCTTGCGATCGAGCAGAAAGCGCTGCCGGCCGAGGTCGTGAAGCGCCGCACCGAGGAGCTCGCCAAGCAGGTGGAGCAGGAGACCGGCCGCAAGCCCGGGCGCCGGCAGACGAAGGAGCTCAAGGAGCAGGCCGAGCTCGAGCTGCTGCCCCTGGCCTTCACGAAGCGCAGCGCCGTGCGGTTGTGGATCGACCCGCATGCGCAGCGCCTGGTCATCGATTCCAGCAGCCCCGCCCGCGCCGAAGAGGCGATCACCGCGCTTGTGAAGGCAGTCGACGGCTTCGCGGTCGGCGCTCAGCACACGGCGATGTCGCCCGCGGCAGCGATGTCGCACTGGCTTGCCAGCGGCGAACCGCCGGCAGGCTTCTCGGTGGATCGAGAGTGCGAACTGAAGTCCGCCGACGAGATGCGGTCGATCGTGCGCTACGGCCGCCACCCGCTCGACATCGACGAGGTGCGCGAGCACATCGCCGCCGGCAAGGCGCCGACCAAGCTCGCGCTGACCTGGGAGGGCCGTGTCTCGTTCGTCCTGACCGACACGCTGCAGCTCAAGAAGCTGTCCTTCCTCGGCGTGGTGTTCGAGAAGCGCGGCATCGAGGACGAGGACGCCTTCGACGCCGACATGGCCATCCTTACCGGCGAACTCCGCTGCCTGCTGCCCGACCTGATCGAAGCGCTCGGCGGCATCCCCCAGGCGAGCAGCTTCAGGGAGGCAGCATGAGCCTCGTCAAGAAGCAAGACGTGCGCGACGCTCTGAAGGCCGCCCGGGATCGCAACTTCGAGCTGAGCGAGCCGGAGATCTTCGCCAAGGTCGCAGCAGCCCTGTGCCTGCCCGTGGAGGCGGTGCGCGAGGTGGCGGAGGAGAAGGAAGGAGCCGCGGCATGAAGGAGCGTCCCATCCTCTTCAGCGCGCCGATGGTGCGCGCCCTGCTCGCCGGCACCAAGACGCAGACGCGGCGCGTGGTGAAGCCACAGCCATTTGAAGACCGTCGAAGTGGCGGCTGGGCCGTCTGCGATCGCGCCGGGGCAATGCGCTGCTGGACCAAGGAGCTTGCTCAGATGTCGGACTGCCCCTACGGCCAGCCCGGCGACCGGCTGTGGGTGAAGGAGACGCATCTGGCGTGGTGGTCGATCAACCCGGAAGACCCGAAGGGCCCGCGCGTCTTCTCACACGTCGCAGCATTCGCCGCTGATGGCTACGAGCTGGAGCCTGGCGAGAGGTGGATTCCGTCGATCCACATGCGCCGCGCAGCCTCCCGCCTCACCCTGGAGATCACCGGCGTGCGCGTGGAGCGGCTGCAGGACATCAGCGAGGAAGACGCGAAGGCCGAGGGGGTGGGCGTCAAGAACAGTCCGGCCGCCCACTTGACGACCTACCGGCGCGGCTACCGCGACCTGTGGGAACAGATCAACGGCGCCGGCTCCTGGGACGCAAATCCCTGGGTCTGGGTCGTGGAGTTCCGGAGGGCCGCAGCGTGATCACCGAAACCATCACCCGCCCGGCGCTGCGCTACCACGGAGGCAAGTTCCGCCTTGCTGGCTGGATCTCCGGCTTCTTCCCCGAGCATCGCATCTACGTCGAGCCCTACGGCGGCGGCGCGTCGGTGCTGTTGCGCAAGGAGCGCAGCTACAGCGAGGTCTACAACGACCTGGACGACGAGGTCGTCAACCTGTTCTCCGTGCTACGCAATCCGGCGGCGGCGGAGCAGCTGAGCCGCGCGATCTACCTCACCCCGTTCTCGCGAGTCGAGTTCCTGGGCTCCTATCAGCCGACGGAGGACGCTGTGGAGAAGGCGCGCCGCACCCTGGTGCGCTCCTTCATGGGCTTCGGCACGACGACGCTGCGCCACAACCGCACCGGCTTTCGCGCCAAGGCGCTGCGCCAGGGCCAGCCGGCGCAAATCGACTGGACCAACTACCCCGCGCACATTGCCGCTTTCACAGAGCGCATGCGCGGGGTAGTGGTCGAGCATCGCGATGCGATCGAGGTGATCCAACAGCAGGACAGCCGCGAGACGCTGTTCTACGTCGATCCGCCGTATCCGCACAGCACCCGCAGCTCCATCCAGGTCAGCAGCCACAACGACACGGCGTATCGGCACGAGATGACCGATGACGACCACCGCGCGCTCGCGGCCACGCTACGCAGCTGCTCCGGCATGGTGGTTCTGTCCGGCTACGCCTGCGACCTCTACGACCTCGAGCTCTTCCTCGACTGGGAGCGCTTCGAACGCCGGGCTATGGCCGATGGCGGCCAGCAGCGCACCGAGGTCGTCTGGCTCAACCCCGCGTGCTCGGCCGCGCTCGAGCAAAGCCGCGGAGGGCTGTTCGCATGACCACCGAAACCATCACCTGGCACCCGGTGGCCGAGCGGCTGCCGGACGACGACACCACCGTGCTGCTCGCCGTGGAGTGCGACGACGAGCCCACGTGGCCGGGCTTCCACTCCGAGGGCGGCTGGTACTACGTCAGCGGCGCGCGCGTCGCTGCCCGCGTCACCCACTGGGCGGACATGCCGGGAGGGCCGAAGGGATGAGTCGCCTACGTGCACCGGTCGAGTTCTTCGCGGAGCAACGCGAGCGAATCTCTCAGCATTCCTACAACGGGGCGCCACGGAAGGCCGTAGGTCTCACCGCAGGAAACGTGGCCCCCCGCTCCTGCGTGGGACGGCTCATAAAGGACCAAGCCATGAGCCTCCTCAAGAATATTCCGAACACGGAGGAGCTCTCGAACAGCTTGTGCTGTTGGCAGATGGTGAAGCGGAATTCCACGCAAGCTTGCCTGCAACTCAGCAATGTGACGCCGCTGCCAGTCCCGGTGCTTCGTCGTCTCCGTCCGCAACGGGTTGCTGCGATTGGCGTCAATGCTCCCAACAAGGTGGTAAGCGCCATCGCAGAGTTCCACAACGATGGAGAGCAGTCGTCGAGCCTCTTGAGCGCCCGCTCTTTCTTGCCGTCTTACGTCCGCATGGTGCTGCCAAGCGGCAATAGCTACGGCCGCCAATATGGCCAGCACCGAGCCAACGGCTTGGACCCAAGCTGCCCCCTCCGGGCTACTCCAGCTATCCATGACTTGCAACTCCGGTCGACCTTAATTCCGATGAAAGGACTCGACATGGTACGCATGAAGGAAGCCGCATGAAGCCCGCCCGCGCCCGCACCGACCTGGCCAGCACCGAGGCCGACGTGGCTGCCGACCTGAAGGCGATCCGCGCCGCGCTGGCCCCGGCCGACAAGTCCCCGGAGGACCTAGCGCTGTGCCGCCTGGAGACCTTCGCTGCCGTCGCCGTGCGCGTGATGCAGAAGACCAACCCCTCGAAGATCCGCGACTGCGCCCGGACCGTCGAGATCAAGGCGCGCATCGATGGCGTGCCGGTGGAGTGAGAGATGACCTTGCGAACCAACGAATGCCGCTGCTTCGATGAGGAGTGCGTCGAGGCCACTTCCGGTTTTCCGCCCGGGAATGAGGCCGCTTCAGCGCCACCAGAAACCGAGGCGCGACAAGCACTTGCGAGCGAGACCCCCGCGATTCAGCACCACCAGCAGCAGGCCCAGCTGCTCCCCTGCCCCCACTGCGGCGCCGAGCCGCTGATACACGACATCCAGCCGCACGCGCACAGCTTCAACTTCGGCGGCTGGAAGATGCCCGACCACCCGGGCAGCACCGTGATCGAGTGCGGCTGCGGCGCCGGGATGATCGACGAGAGCCGGGAGAGGGTGCTGGAGCGCTGGAACCGGCGCGCCGCCGCCCCGCAGCCTCTGGATGCGCTGCGCTGGGCGCACGACTGGATCGACGCCGCGCCCCATGGCGACAACTGCTACCTCTCCGACCACTACGAGGGCGACCCGGGCAACCAGTGCAACTGCGACAAGGAGTCCATCCTCGCCGCGCTTGAGCCCTTCCTTGACGCCCCGCAGCCCGCCGCCGCGCAGCCTATCTCGGATGCCGTCATGGATCTGGTGGACCGCCTGGCCGCCGAGTGCGACACATTGCTGCGCGAGACGGCCGCCGAGCTGGGCTGCGAGCCCGACAACGAGGCGATCCTGGAGGCGATTGCGAGGCTGAAGAAGGACTTGGACTTCGTGCGAGACCTGCGCCTCCAGGCCGCCGCCGAGCTGGGCCTGCGCGACAAAGCACACCTGGAGGACAAGGCACGCATCGCCGAACTGCAGGCCGAGGTCGAGCGGGCAGCCGCTGCCGAGCGCGAGGCGTGCGCGGCGCTGTGCGAATCGACCTACCCGGGGCTGGTGAGCGGCGAGCGGGTCGAGCTGCCGTGCTTCGACACCCCAGCGGAGTGCGCCGCCGCGATCCGCGCACGCACCCGCCCCCCGAAGGAGCCGGCGTGAACACCCCCACCCTGACCCCCGCCGAGCTCCACGCCGTCACCGGCTACCGCCGCGCCGATCGCCAGCTCGCCGAGCTGCACCGCCAGGGCTTCTACCGCGCGCGCCGATCCCCCGTCACGGGGGCGGTGATCCTGGAGCGGGAGCATTACGCTGCCGTGTGCAGCGGCGCCGCGCGGCCGGCGACCACGCCGGCGCCGAAGCTCCGCACCCCGCAACTGAGGACGGCATGAAACGCGACCTGCCTCGCCGCGTGTACCTGCGGCACGGCGCCTTCTACTTCGTAACGCCGGCCGGCAAGTGGATCCGCTTAGCCGCGGAGCGCGACGGGCTGCCTGCGATGTACCGGGCGCTTGCCGACCTCGCCGAGCAGGACACCACGACGCAGCGCATGCCCGCCGTGATCGGCCGCTGGCTCAAGAGCAAGCGCGGCAAGTGGGCGCCGAAGACGATTGACGACCAAGAGCGCCGCGCGGCCGTGATGGGCGAGGCCTTCGCCGAGTTCTCGCCCGCCCAGGTCACCGCGCCGGTCTGCGCCGCCTACCTCGCCACCTTCGAGGTGACGCCGCGCACCTACAACATGCACCGCACGATGTTGCGCCAGGTGCTCGCGTTCGCGGCACTCGAGGGCCTGCGCGAGGGGCACAACCCCGTCGATGACGTGCCAGCCAAGGCGCTGCGCGGCAGGAAGCGCGTGGTGACGGACGCGGAGATCGAGCGGCTCAAGGCTGCGGCCCTCCAGTTCCAGAACGGGCAGGTGCTCGTCCAAATGATCGACCTTGCCCTGATCACGGGCCAGCGCATCGGCGACCTGCTCAAGATGCGCTGGCAGGACGTGACCGACGAAGGTCTGCTCGTGCAGCAGAGCAAGACCGGCGAGCGGCTGCTGATTGAGTGGACCCCCGCGCTGCGCGCGGCGGTCGAGGCCTGTGCTGCCGGTCGCGAGAAGATCGGCCACCTGCTCAGGAGCCGGCTCGGCCGGGCGTACACGTACAAGGGCATCCAGACCGCCTGGGACCAGGCATGCGCGCGCGCCGGCATCACGGATCTGCACATCCACGACCTGCGCGGCCGCGCCGGGGTGGACGCACTGCTGGCTGCCGGCGAGGACATGCGAGCGGCGCAGCGCCTGCTTGGGCACCGCGGCGAGGCGATGACGCGGCACTATGTGGACGGCAAGTACCACCGCCGCGCAAAGCCTTCGCGGTGAGGCCGGGCGGGTAAAAAATTGGACAAATTCCGAAAAATTGGACAGCCGGCCCTCGAAGCCTGTCCAAGCTGTTGATAGAGCGGGAGTTTTTGCGAGGGGATTTTCCCGCTGCTGCGCAGCCAGCAGGACTGGGAGCACGGCCGGGTGCCGTCGGGTCTCGCCGCGGCGCAGGACGACATCGCCTGGGCCGAGCACCTCGTGATCTTCTTTCCGCTGTGGCTCGGCGGCATGACGGCGCTGCTCAAAGGCTTCCTCGAACAGGTGGCGCGGCCGGGCTTCGCGTTCAAGGGCGAGAGCAGCAACCCGTTCAGGCACAAGGCGCTCGCCGGTCGCTCGGCGCGCGTCGTCGTGACGATGGGCATGCCGGCGCTGGTCTACCGCTACTGGTTCCGCGCGCACAGCGTCAAGGCGCTGGAGCGCAACATCCTCGGCTTCGTCGGCATCGCGCCGGTGCACGAGACGCTGATCGGCTCGATCGGGCAGATGGACGAGGCCGGGGCCGCGCGCTGGCTCGGCAAGCTGCGCGAGCTCGGGCGCCGCGCGGACTGAAACGCCCGCGCTCAGCCCCCGCGCCGCGGGATCATCTCGCCGACCCAGGCGTAGGCATTGCGGCCACCCGACTTGACGCGGTAGAGCGCCTGGTCGGTGCGCATCAGCAACTCGGCCATCTCGGTGCCGTCCGCCGGGAAGAGCGCGATGCCGATGCTCGCGCCGACCTGCCCGGTCGACAGCGTGAACGGCACCGGCTGCGACAGCGCGTGGATCAGGCGCTCGGCCACCTCGGTCGCCTGCCCGAGTTCCTGCACGCCGTGCAGCAACACCGCGAACTCGTCGCCGCCGGTCCGCGCGACGACATGGGGCTCGCCTCCGACCACTTCGCGCATGCGCCGGCTCAGCGTCTTCAGCAGCTGGTCGCCGGCCGGGTGCCCGTGCGTGTCGTTGATCTGCTTGAAGCCGTCGAGGTCGACCAGCAGCAAGGCGCCGGGCGTGCCCACGCGTTCGGCCCGCGCCAGCGCCTCGCGCAGCCGGGCCTGGAACAGGCGCCGGTTCGGCAGCTTCGTGAGCATGTCGTGGAAGGCCATGAAGCGGATGCGCGCGCGGCTGCGCAGCGTCACGTAGACCAGCAGCGCGGACCCCAGGCTCATGCCCACCCCCAGCGTCGCGAGCAGCACCGTGGGACCGCTCCAGGGATGCCAGCCTTGGCGCGGCTGTGCGCCGAGGACCCACTCCCCGGCGCCGGGCAGCGGGAACACCGCCTCCACGTGCGTCTCCTCGAACAGCTCGGGCGGACCGAACAGCACGGTCGCCGAGGCGCCCTGCATCGCCTGCACCCTTCCGGCGAGCGTGATGCCGAGCTCGTCGGCCAGACCCTGCAGGCGCTGCAGCAGCGGCTGCGGATCCACGACCACCACCACCGCGCCCCAGTAGCCGTCGGAGGCGGCAGCGCCGGGCAGCATGCCGAACACCGGCACGATCGTGTTCAGCGACTCGCCCACCTCGGTCATGGCCGGCATCGGCCCGAGCGTCAGGCTGCGGCGGGTGGCACGCGCCGCAGCCAACGCGGCGGCACGCCGGGCCTCCCCGCTCAGATCGCGCCCGAGCAGCGGCAGGAAGGCGGCGGGATAGGCATCCACCACCGTATCCCCACGCAGCAGCAGCACGCCGCGGATCAGCGGCTGGTCGCGCGTGAAACGAGCGGACAGCCGCCTGAACCAGACGCTGCCGATGCCGCCGTCCTCGACGAGGAAGTTGCGGATGCCTTCGCCGATCGTCAGCGCCGGCGGCATCTCGCGGATCAGCGTGCCCAGCAGGCCCTTCAGGCGCTCGCCGACCAGCACCCGCTCCTGCTCCTCCTCCAGCCGGACCTGGGCCCGCGTCGCGAGCGCGACCAGCACGAGCAGCATCGCCGCGACCAGCGCGGCGATGAGCCACATGCCCGCCGGCGTCGAGGCCAGCCGGCTGAACACCCTCGCGGGTGCGCGATGAACTACCGTCGAGTCATCCACCCACCCTCCGAAGCAATCATCTCCCGGGACGAGAAGGGACGATAGCGATTGCGACGCGCCGGGGAATCCCCGCGAATCCGGCCCTCGACGAGCGGATGCCCCGCCACCGGCGCTCCCCGACAAGAAAAAGGCCCGGCGCCTCTCGGCGGCCGGGCCTTTCATCGGCGTCGCGCGTCAGCGCGGCAGGGGCTTCAGCCGACCCACTTGCGCGCGTTGCGGAACATGCGCAGCCAGGGGCTCGCCTCGCCCTTGTCGAGCGGGGTCCAGCTCATCTGCACGTTGCGGACCACCCGCTCCGGGTGCGGCATCAGCGCGGTGAAGCGGCCGTCCGGCGTCGTGACGCCGGTGAGACCCTCGGCGCCGCCGTTCGGGTTGTGCGGGTAGACCGAGGTCGGCTGGCCGCTGCCGTCGACAAAGCGCAGCGCGCGCTGCACCTTCGCGGCGTCGCCGCGCTGCGAGAAGTCGGGGTAGCCCTCGCCATGCGCCACCGCGATCGGCAGCCGGCTGCCGGCCATGCCGGCGAAGAACAGCGACGGGCTCTCCAGCACCTCGACCTGGGAGAGGCGCGCCTCGAAGCGCGTGCTCTTGTTGTGCGTGAACCTGGGCCAGTCCTGCGCGCCGGGGATGATGGCGGCCAGCGCCGCGAACATCTGGCAGCCGTTGCACACCCCGAGGCCGAAGGTGTCGGTGCGGCCGAAGAAGGCCGCGAACTGCTCGGCGAGCTGCGGGTTGAACAGGATCGAGCGCGCCCAGCCCTCGCCCGCGCCGAGCGTGTCGCCGTAGCTGAAGCCGCCGCAGGCCACCAGCCCCTGGAACTGGTCCAGGCGCGCGCGGCCGGCCTGCAGGTCGCTCATGTGCACGTCGAAGGTGTCGAAGCCCGCGAGGTGGAAGGCGTAGGCCATCTCGACGTGCGAGTTCACGCCCTGCTCGCGCAGGATCGCCATCTTCGGCTTCGCGCCGCCGACGAAGGGCGCGCTGACGTCCTCCTTCGGGTCGAAGGTGAGGTGCACGTGCAGCCCCGGTGCGTCGGCACGGCCGACCTCGGCATGCTCGCTGTCGGCGCAGGCCGGGTTGTCGCGCAGCTGCGCGATGCGCCAGCTCACCTCGTCCCAGGTCTTGTGCAGCTGCTCCAGCGGCGCGCTGAACACCGGCTTGGCGTCGCGGTAGATCTCGACCACGCCGCGCGGGTTCGGCTTGCCGATGACGTGGCTGTGGCGCGACAGGCCGTGCTGGCGCAGCGTCTGGATCACCGCGTCGCGCTCGGCGGCGCGCACCTGCAGCACCACGCCCAGCTCCTCGTTGAACAGCGCCTTGAGCGTCAGCTCGTTGCGGCGCTCGCCCACCTGCGTGGCCCAGTTCTTCGAGTCGCCGAAGTCGGCGCGGCTGTCCTCGATGCCGTCGCTCTCGGTGACGAGCAGGTCGACGTTCAGGCTCACGCCGGTGTGGCCGGCGAAGGCCATCTCGCAGACCGCCGCCCACAGGCCGCCGTCGGAGCGGTCATGGTAGGCCAGCAGCTTGTTTTCAGCGCGCAGCTGGTTGACGGCGTCCACCAGCTTTTTCAATTGCTGCGCGTCGTCGAGGTCCGGGACCTCGGGGCCGAACTGGTTCAGCACCTGCGACAGGATCGATCCGCCCATGCGCTTGCGACCCTGGCCGAGGTCGACCAGGATCAGCGTGGTGTCGCCCTGGTCGGTGACGAGCTGCGGCGTGAGCGTGCCGCGCACGTCGGCGATCGACGCGAAGGCGGTGACGATCAGGCTCACCGGCGCGGTGACCTGCTTCGTCTCGCCGCCCTCGCTCCAGCGCGTGCGCATCGAGAGGCTGTCCTTGCCAACGGGGATCGAGATGCCGAGCGCCGGGCACAGCTCCATGCCGACCGTGCGCACGGTGTCATAGAGCGCTGCGTCCTCGCCCGGCTCGCCGCAGGCGGCCATCCAGTTGGCGGAGAGCTTCACGCGGGGCAGCTCGATCGGCGCGGCCAGCAGGTTCGTGATCGCTTCCGCGACCGCCATGCGGCCCGAGGCCGGCGCATCGACGGAGGCCAGCGGCGTGCGCTCGCCCATGCTCATCGCCTCGCCGGCGAAGCCCTTGAAGTCGGCCAGCGTCACCGCGCAGTCCGCCACCGGCACCTGCCAGGGGCCGACCATCTGGTCGCGGTGGTTCAGGCCGCCGACGGTGCGGTCGCCGATCGTGACCAGGAAGCGCTTGCTCGCCACGGTCGGGTGGCGCAGCACGTCGAAGGCGGCCTTCTCGAGCGCCACGCCGGTCAGCTCCAGCGTGCCGCCGCTACGCTGCACGCGCGTGACGTCGCGCTGCATCTTCGGCGGCTTGCCCAGCAGCACGTCCATCGGCATGTCGATCGGGCGGTCCGCGGCCGGGTCGGGGGCCGAGCCGTCCTCGAGGACGAGCTGCAGCGCCTCGGTCGCGGTGCCGACCACGCCGAAGGGGCAGCGCTCGCGCTCGCACATCGCCTCGAAGATCGGCAGGCTCTCGGGCGCGATCGCCAGGACGTAGCGCTCCTGGCTCTCGTTGCACCAGATCTCCTTCGGCGCGAGGCCCGTCTCCTCCAGCGGCACCTTGGAGAGGTCGAAGCGCGCGCCGCGCCCTGCCCCGTCCACGAGCTCGGGGAAGGCGTTCGAGATGCCGCCCGCGCCGACGTCGTGGATGGCGAGGATGGGGTTGTTCTCGGCCAGGCCCCAGCAGTGGTTGATGACCTCCTGCGCACGGCGCTCGATCTCGGGGTTGCCGCGCTGCACCGAGTCGAAGTCGAGGTCGGCGGTGTTGGTGCCGGCCGCCATCGAGCTCGCCGCGCCGCCGCCCATGCCGATGCGCATGCCCGGGCCACCGAGCTGGATCAGGAGCGTCCCGGCCGGGAACACGATCTTGTGCGTCAGGTCGCTGCGGATCGCGCCCAGGCCGCCCGCGATCATGATCGGCTTGTGGTAGCCGCGGCGGATGCCGTCCACGGTCTGCTCGTAGACGCGGAAGTAGCCGCCGAGGTTCGGGCGGCCGAACTCGTTGTTGAACGCGGCGCCGCCCAAGGGGCCGTCGATCATGATCTGCAGCGGGCTCGCGATGTGCTCGGGCTTGCCGTAGGGCGCCTTCTCCCAGGGCTCGGAGGTGCCCGGCAGCTGCAGGTTGCTAACTGAAAAACCGGTCAGGCCCGCCTTGGGCTTGGCGCCGCGGCCGGTCGCGCCCTCGTCGCGGATCTCGCCGCCCGCACCCGTGGAAGCGCCCGGGAACGGGGAGATCGCGGTCGGGTGGTTGTGCGTCTCGACCTTCATCAGCACGTGCGCGGTCTCGGGCCGGGCGACGTACTGCGGCGCGTTGGTGTAGCTCGACGGGATCCAGCGCTCGATCGCGTGGCCCTCCATCACCGCGGCGTTGTCCGAGTAGGCGACCACCGTGTGCTGGGGCGCGAGCTTCTCGGTGTTGCGGATCATCTGGAACATCGAGCGTTCCTCGTCCACGCCGTCGATGCGGAACTGCGCGTTGAAGATCTTGTGGCGGCAGTGCTCGCTGTTGGCCTGCGCGAACATCATCAGCTCGACGTCGGTCGGGTTGCGCTGCAGGCCCGTGAAGGCGGCGACCAGGTAGTCGATCTCGTCGGCGCTGAGCGCGAGGCCGAAGCCGACGTTCGCGGCTTCCAGCGCCGCGCGGCCCTGGCCCAGCACGTCCACGTGCTCCATCGGCTGGCCGGCCTTCTCGTCGAAGAGGTGGCGGGCCTCGTCGCGGGTGTAGACGACGCTCTCGGTCATGCGGTCGTGCAGCAGCGCGGCGGCTGCGGCCAGCTCCTGGCCTTCCAGATGCTTCACGCCGCCGAGCAGCCCGCTCTTCAACTGGATGCGGTACTCGGTGACGCGCTCGACGCGCTTGATCGGCAGGCCGCAGTTGTGCGCGATGTCGGTGGCCTTCGAGGCCCAGGGCGAGACGGTGCCGAAGCGCGGCGTGACGACCACCGTGTCGCCCTCGGTCGGCCCCTCGTAGGCGTCGCCGTAGTTCAGCAGCGCCGCGAGCTTGTTCGACGCCTCGGCATCGAGCGGCTGCTCGGACCAGACCCAGTGCACGTGGCGGGCATGCACCGCGGTGACGCGGGGGTTGACGGCCTGCAGCTGCGGCAGCAGCGCCTGGGCGCGGAAGGCGGTCAGGGCGTTGCCACCCTCGAAGGAAAGCAGAGTCGCGGAAGCGGAGGTCACGCTGGGAGGCTCTTTGTGGAGGTGCTGCGCTGGAGGCAGGAGGCAGGCGCGGCGCGAAGGCCGACGATCCCGGAAAAGCCGGGGATTTTACCGGCCCGAGCGGGGCCGGCGGTGCCGTACCCCCACCCCGGGCCCGCCCCGCGGCCGCAGTGGAGCCGGCCGGCGGCCCCCGACCGCGCGGCTCAGGCCGTGCCCGGTGTGCCGTGCGCCGCGCGGCGCAGCGCCTCGACGAAGCGCTGCGCCGGCTCCGGCAGGCGCACGCCGGCGCGCGTGACGATGCCGACAGGCTGGGACCGGGAGTGCAGCGGCACCGGCAGCACGCGCAGCATGCGCTGCGCGGTGAAGAAGTCGCACACCTCCTTCGGCAGCACCGCGACGAGCTCCGGCGAGCGGCTCAGCAGCGCCACGGTCGCAAACGTCGAGGCGGTCTCGATGACGTTGCGCGGCATCGCGATCCCGGCATCGGCGAACTCGCGCTCGAGCAGCACCCGCATCGGCATCTGGCTCGGATACACCACCCAGCCGAAAGGTGCGAGGTCGGCAAAGCCCACCTTGCGCAGCCGTGCCAGCGGATGCGCCGGCCCGACCGCCACGCCGAGCGGCTCTTCCTGCAGCAGCTCGTAGCGGTAGAGAGCGGGCTGCGGGCTGACCGTCGCGCGCCCCACCACCACGTCGAGCTGGCCCTGGTCGAGCTGGGCCAGCAGGCGCGCGCTGGTGTCCTCGAAGACCTCGACCCGCAACTGCGGCTCCTCGCGCCGCAACTCGAGCAACACCTCGCAGAGCAGTCGCGGCACCGCGCTCATCACCGCGCCCACCGCCAGCCGCCCGCCGCGCCCGGCGCGGATGTCGTCCATCTCCTGCAGCATCGCGCCGACGTCCGCGCGCAACAGGCCCGCGTAGCGGATCACGCAGCGACCCAGCGCGTTGGGCTCGATGCCCGCGCGCGTGCGCTCGAACAGCGCCGCGCCGAGCACGGCCTCGATCTCGCGCAACGCCTTGCTCGCCGCGGACTGCGTCATCGCCAGCTCGGAGGCCGCCTTGCGCAAGGAGCGGTGCCGGTCCAGCGCCGTCACGAGCGCCAGCTGCTTCAGGCGCAGCCGCGCGAAGGCGGCTGCCGCGGTGGTTTCCATGAGGGCTCCTGGGGTTGCTGCGGAGAGTCGTAAAAGCGAACACATTATGGAAAGAATTCGTTCGACAGTCCCCGCCTGCGGCACCACCATGCGTCCCGGACGAACCCTGAACGAGGACCCGACATGACCCGCTCCCCCGCCCGCCCCTACCGCGGCGTGTTCCCGGTGGTGCCCACCACCTTCACCGAGTCCGGCGCGCTGGACCTCGACAGCCAGAAGCGCTGCCTCGACTTCATGATCGAGGCGGGCTCCGACGGCCTGTGCATCCTCGCCAACTTCTCCGAGCAGTTCGTGCTGTCCGACGAGGAGCGCGAGCTGCTGACCGAGGCCGCGCTGCGCCACGTGGCCGGCCGCGTGCCGGTGATCGTCACCACCACGCACTTCTCCACCCGGGTCTGCATCGAGCGCAGCCGGCGCGCGCAGGCGATGGGCGCGGCGATGCTGATGGTGATGCCGCCCTACCATGGCGCGACGATCCGCGTGCCGCCGCAACAGATCCACGAGTTCTACGCGCGGCTCTCGGACGCGGTGTCCATCCCGATCATGATCCAGGACGCGCCGGTGGCCGGCACGCCGATGACGGCCGAGTTCCTCGCCCGCATGGCACGCGAGATCGAGCATGTCGCCTACTTCAAGATCGAGACCGCCGGCGCCGCGGCGAAGCTGCGCGAGCTGATCCGGCTCGGCGGCGACGCGATCGAGGGCCCGTGGGACGGCGAGGAGGCGATCACGCTGCTGCCCGACCTCGACGCGGGCGCCACCGGCGCGATGACCGGCGGCGCCTATCCGGACGGCATCCGCACCATCATCGACCCCTACCTCGCCGGCCGGCGCGAGGAGGCGGTCGCCGCCTACCAGCGCTGGCTGCCGCTGATCAACTACGAGAACCGCCAGGCCGGCCTGCTGGCAGCCAAGGCGCTGATGAAGGAAGGCGGCGTGATCGATTGCGACGCACCGCGCCACCCCTTCCCTGCCCTGCATCCCGAGACCCGCGCCGGCCTGCTCGACGCCGCGCGCCGGCTCGACCCGATGGTGCTGCGCTGGGGCCGCTGACGAAGGCCCCGGCCCCTTCCCGGGCGGCCCAGTCCCGCCCCCGGGGGGACCGGTCGCCTCGGCCCGCGGGGGCTGTCAGGGTGGCTGGCAGCGCCCCTGTCCCACTGCCCTGGGACGGCTGCGGTGGTGGGATACGGAACCTTCGTTAACGTTAACATCCGCCGTTGCGCAAGCCTGCCAGCCGCCGGAAAACGTCGGACCGCCCCGTTCCCGGCGGCGCCTGCTCCCCTCCCCGTCACCGAGCCCGATCCCGCCCCCTCGTCCACAAGGAGTTTCCCGATGTTCCATTCGATCGATGCCCGCACGCTGCAGCCCGTCGGCGAGCCGCTTGCCGAATCGACCCCCGAGCAGATCGACGCGGCGGTCGCCCGCGCGGCCGACGCCTTCGAGGACTGGGCCTCCAGCCGCGCCGGCGCGCGCGCCGCGCTGCTGAGGGGCCTGGCCGACGCGCTGGAAGCGAAGCGCGAGACCCTGGTGCCGCTGGCCGACGCCGAGACCGCGCTCGGCAGCGCGCGCCTGAACGGCGAGCTCGACCGCACCTGTTTTCAACTGCGCGGCTTCGCGCGCGAGGTGGAGGCGGGCGCGCCCTTCCGCTGCGTCGACGACGCGGCGGTGGCCGGCGCCCCGCCCGCGGGCCGCCCGCGCCTGACGCGCGTGCTCGCCCCCCTCGGGCCGGTCGCGATGTTCTCGGCCAGCAACTTCCCCTTCGCCTTCTCGGTGCTCGGCGGCGACACCGCCTCGGCGCTCGCCGCGGGCTGCACCGTGGTCGTCAAGGCGCACCCGGGCCACCCGCGCCTGTCGCTCGCCGGGTACGAGCTGGCGCGCGAGGTGATCGCCGCGCAGGGCCTGGACGAAGGCGTGCTGCAGATGGTGCAGGGCCCGTCGATCGCGGTCGGCGTGCATCTCGTGCGTCACCCCGACATCGCGGCGGTGGCCTTCACCGGGTCCTTGCGCGGCGGCATGGCGCTGCAGGCCGAGATCAACGCGCGAGCGAAACCCATCCCCTTCTACGGCGAGCTCGGCTCGATCAACCCGGTCGTCGCGCTGCCCGCGGCGCTCGCCGCGCGCGGCGAGGAGCTGGCGAAGGCGCTCGCCGCGTCGATCGTGCAGGGCAGCGGCCAGTTCTGCACCAGCCCGGGCGTGCTCGTCGTGCGCGACGACGCCGTCTCCGACGCCTTCGTCGCGCAGCTCGCAGCCGCCCTGAAGGCGCAGGCCACGCACCCGATGCTCACCGCCGGCATGCGCGCCGCCTTCGATGCGGGCCGCGAGCGGCTCGCCGGCATCGAGGGCGCGCGGGCGCTGCTCGACGGCCACGCGGTCGAGGGCGGCCCGACGCCCGCACTCTTCGAAGTGAGCGCCGGGCGCTTCCTCGCGGAAGCCCACCTGCGCGAGGAGGTGTTCGGCCCGCTGTGCGTGGTGGTGCGCGCCGCGTCCGCCGAGGACGTGATCCGGGTGCTGCGCAGCGTCGGCGGCAGCCTCACCGTCACCGTCTGGGGCGCCGAGAACGCCGACCACGAGACGCAGTCGGTCGTGCGCGCCGCGATGGCGATCGCCGGGCGGGTGCTGTTCTCGGGCGTACCCACCGGTGTGGCGGTCACGCACGCGCAGCACCATGGCGGGCCCTTCCCCTCGTCCACGCAGCCGCAGTCCACCTCGGTGGGCTACGCCGCGCTCGACCGCTTCCTGCGCCCGGTGGCGCTGCAGGACGCGCCGGCCTGGCTGCTCGCCGAGCAGGGCGTCGCGGCGCGCTGAAGCCCGCCCGGCTGCCGGCCCCTCCCCGCCGCGGCGGAAAAGCGGACCGGCGGCGCGCCGGCACCTCAGCCGCCGGCGGCGGCGTCGGTGCCGAAGCGGTAGACCGTCACCTGCCGGTACTCCTCGCCGGGCGCGAGCCGCGTCGACGGGAAGTGCGGATGGTTGGGGCTGTCGGGGAAGTGCTGCGTCTCCAGGCACAGCCCGGCGTGGCGCGCGTACCGCACGCCGCCGCGGCCGGCGAGCCTGCCGTCGAGGAAGTTGCCGCTGTAGAACTGCAGCCCGGGCTGGGTCGTGAGCACCTCCATCGTGCGGCCGCTCGCCGGCTCGCGCAGCCGCGCGACGGGCCGCAGCGTGCCGGCCGGGCCGTCGAGCACCCAGTTGTGGTCGTAGCCGCCGGCATGCCGCAACTGCTCGTCGGCGAGGTCCAGCCGCTCGCCGACGCGCCGCGGGCGGCGGAAGTCCATCGGCGAGCCCTGCACCTCGCGCAGTTCCCCCGTGGGGATCAGCGAGGCGTCCACCGGCGTGAAGCGCGCGGCGAGGATCTGCAGCTCGTGGCCGAGCACGTCGCCCTGCCCGGCCAGGTTGAAGTACATGTGGCTGGTCAGGTTCACGATGGTCGGCGCGTCGCAGCGCGCGCTGCACTCCAGCCGCAGTGCGCCGGCGGCGAGCGTGCAGGGCAGCTCGACCTCGAGCCGCCCCGGATAGCCCTCGTCGCCGTCGGCGCTGACGTGGCGCAGCAGCAGTTGCGCTCCGCCCTCGCCCTCGCGCACCTCCGACTGCCACACCACCCGGTCGAAGCCGCGCCGGCCGCCGTGCAGGTGCTGGCCCCCGGAGTTGCACGCGAGCCGGTGTTGCCGGCCGTCGAGCGTGAAGCGGCCCGCGGCGATGCGGTTGGCGTGGCGGCCGACCATGGCGCCGAGATAGGGCTGCCCGGGCTGCAGGTAGCCGTCGAGCGCGTCGAAGCCGAGCACCACGTCGGCGGCGCGGCCCTCGCGGTCGGGGGCGCGCAGCGACACGACGGTGGCGCCATGGTCCGTGAGCTGCGCGCGCACGCCGGCACCGTCGTCGAGCGTGTAGAGCCGCGCCGGCCGTCCCCCGGGGCCACGGCCCCAGGGGGCGACGGTGATCGTCTTCCTGTCGTTCATGTCGATGTTTCTGGCGGGCGCGGGCCCGCGCCGCCGGGCGGCCGGCGCCCCCCGGCGACGCGCGGTCCGGCGCGTGCCTCAGAGCGACTCGGAGCCCGGGCCGATGATGAGGGAGATGTCCTCGAGCGTGCCCTCGAGCTGCACCAGCGTCGCCTGCCGCGCGCTCAGCGGGTCGCGGTTGAGCAGCGCGGTGAGGATGGCCTTGTGCCGCGGCAGGGACAACGCGTGGGTGTCCGGATGGCGGCTGCTGAGCTTGATCGACTCGCGCAGCGCGAGCGAGAGCATGTTGCCGATGTAGGCGAGCAGGTCGTTGCCGGTGGCCTCGGCGATCAGCCGGTGGAAGGCCAGGTCCGGCTCGAGCAGTTCCTCGGGCGTGCGCGCGGCCTCCATGCCGGCGTAGGCGGCGGCGATCGCACTCAGCTCCTGCTCGCTCGCCACCCGGGCCGCCAGCGCCGCGGCCGCGGGCTCGAAGATGCGGCGCACGGTCAGCAGCGTCTCGACGAACTCCTGCTGCGGCTTGGTCTGGATCATCCAGTACAGCACGTCGGGGTCGAGCAGGTGCCAGTCGCTGCGCCGCCTCACCACCGCGCCGGTGCGCTGCCTGGAGACCACCAGGCCCTTGGCCACCAGCACCCGGGTCGCCTCGCGCAGCACCGGGCGGCTGACGCCGTACTCGGTGCACAGCGAGGCCTCGCCGGGCAGTCGCTCGCCCGGCCTGATCTCGCCGGAGACGATGCGAATGCCGAGGTCGCGCACGATGCGCGCATGCATGCTCTTGCGCTCCGGCGGCAGCCGGTAGTCGGCGTCGGTCTCCTTGTCGATGCGCGTCGCTTTCTGCATGCGCCCGGACGTTAACACGAGCGCATCGGCGGCGTCGCCGCACGCCCGGCCGGGCGGATCCCCGGGGCGGTGCGCGTTCACGGCCTCAGTGCCGGCTGCGGTGGTAGACATCGACGAACACCGCCGCGAGCAGCACCAGGCCCTTGATGACCTGCTGGTAGTCGATGCCGATGCCGAGGATGGACATGCCGTTGTTCATCACGCCCATCACGAAGGCGCCGATCACCGCGCCGAACACCCGCCCCACCCCGCCCGAGGCCGAGGCGCCGCCGATGAAGCAGGCCGCGATCACGTCGAGCTCGAAGCCGAGGCCGGCCTTGGGCGTGGCGGTGTTCAGCCGCGCCGCGAACACGAGCCCGGCCAGCGCGGCGAGCACGCCCATGTTGACGAAGGCGAGGAAGGTCAGCCGCTCGGTCTTGATGCCCGACAGGCGCGCCGCCTTCTCGTTGCCGCCGAGCGCGTAGAGCCGCCGGCCTACCGTCGTGCGCAGCGTCACGAAGTCGTAGCACACGATCAGCACCGCCATCACCACCAGCACGTTGGGCAGGCCCTTGTAGCCGGCGAGCAGCCAGCTCAGCCCCGCGATGATCGCGACGAAGGCCGCGTTCTTCAGCGCGAACACCGCCATCGGCTCGACCTCCATGCCGTGGCGCGCGGCCTGCAGCCGCTCGCGCAGCTTGAAGCCCACGAGGGCGGCGGCCGCGAGCAGGCCCAGCAGCAGCGAGCTCAGCCGCAGCGCCTCGCCGCCGAGCGGGTCGGGCAGGAAGCCCGAGCTCAGCAGCTGGAACTCCGCCGGGAACGGCCCGAGCGACTGGCCCTGCAGCAGCGCCAGCGCCAGGCCCTTGAACACCAGCATGCCGGCGAGCGTGACGATGAAGGACGGGATCTTCGCGTAGGCGGCGAACCAGCCCTGCGCACCGCCGATGAGCGCGCCGGCCGCCAGGCACAGCAGCGTGGCCGGCACGAAGTGCAGCTCGTGCTGCACCATCAGCACCGCCGCGAGCGCGCCGACGAAGCCCGCCACCGAGCCCACCGACAGGTCGATGTGGCCGGTGACGATCACCAGCAGCATGCCCAGCGCCATGATGACGATGTAGCTGTTCTGCAGGATCAGGTTGGTCAGGTTCAGCGGCTGCATCAGCGTGCCGTCGGTCATGACCTGGAAGAAGGCCATGATCGCCACCAGCGACAGCAGCAGGCCGTAGTCGCCCAGGTGCTTCTTCAGCGATCCGATGCCGTGCCCGGCGCCCGCGGGGGCGGCGTTGGCGGAGGTGAGTTTGACGTCCATTTCAGTGGCTCCCGGCCGATCTGACGATCGAGCCCATGATCTTTTCCTGCGTGGCCGCGGCGCCGTCGAATTCGGCGACGAAGCGGCCCTCGTTCATCACGTAGATGCGGTCGCACATGCCCAGCAGCTCCGGCAGCTCCGACGAGATCATCACGATGCACTTGCCCTCGGCGGCGAGCTCGGCCATCAGCGAATAGATCTCGAACTTGGCGCCCACGTCGATGCCGCGCGTGGGCTCGTCGACGATCAGCACCTCGGGCTGCGAGAACAGCCACTTGGCGAGCACGACCTTCTGCTGGTTGCCCCCCGAGAGCTTGCCCACCGCCTGGTGCACGCCGGCGCAGCGGATGCGCAGCCGGCGGCGGTAGTCGCCCGCGACCGCGAACTCTCGGCCCTCGTCGATCACGCCCAGGCGCGAGACGGCGGGGAGGTTGGCGAGCGTGGTGTTGCGCACGATCTCGTCGTCGAGCACCAGCCCGAGGCCCTTGCGGTCCTCGGTGACGTAGGCCAGGCCCGCGGCGATGGCGCGGCCGATGGTCGAGACGTCGGCCTCACGGCCGCGCAGCAGCACGCGGCCCGAGATGCGCTGGCCGTAGCTGCGGCCGAACACGCTCATCGCGAGCTCGGTGCGGCCCGCGCCCATCAGGCCGGCGATGCCGACGATCTCGCCGCGCCGCGCGTGCAGGTTCACCCCGCGCACGACCGGGCGCTCGCGGTGCAGGTGGTGGTGCACCGTCCAGTCGCGCACCTCGAACACCGTCTCGCCGATGCGCGGCGTGCGCTTCGGGTAGCGGTCGCTCATCTCGCGGCCCACCATCGCGCGGATGATGCGGTCCTCGGCCACCGGCTGCCCGCGGCAGTCGATCGTCTGCACGGTGCCGCCGTCGCGCAGCACCGTGATCGAGTCGGCGACGCGCGAGATCTCGTTGAGCTTGTGCGAGATCAGGATGCAGGCGATGCCCTGTGCCTTGAGCTCCAGCAGCAGCTCGAGCAGCGCGGCGCTGTCGCTCTCGTTGAGGCTGGCGGTGGGCTCGTCGAGGATCAGCAGCCGCACGTTCTTCGCCAGCGCCTTGGCGATCTCGACCAGCTGCTGCTTGCCGACGCCGAGGTCGGTCACGAGCGTCGAGGGCGACTCGTCGAGCCCGACCTTGCGCAACAGCTCTCGGGTGCGGGCGTGCACCGCGTGGCGGTCGATCACGCCGGCGCGCGCCGGCTCGTTGCCGAGGAAGAGGTTCTCGGCGATCGACAGCAGTGGCACCAGCGCCAGCTCCTGGTGGATGATGATGATGCCCAGCCGCTCGCTGTCGGCGATGCCGCGGAACTGCCTCGCCTGCCCCTCGAAGCGGATCTCGCCGCTGTAGGAGCCGTGCGGGTAGACGCCGCTGAGCACCTTCATCAGCGTCGACTTGCCCGCGCCGTTCTCGCCCACCAGCGCGTGGATCTCGCCGGCGCGCACCGCCAGCTGCACCCGGTCGAGCGCGGTGACGCCGGGGAAGGTCTTCGTGATCCCCCGCATCTCCAGAACCATGTCCATGTCTGCTCCTGCCTTGGATCGAGGGCCGGCGCGCGCGGGCGCCGGCGCGCCGCTCACTTGACCTGGCCTTCCTTGTAGTAGCCGGTGGCCACCAGCGAGGCCTTCCAGTTGCGCGCGTCGACGAGCACCGGCTTGAGCAGGTAGGACGGCACCACCTTCACGCCGTTGTGATAGGACTTGGTGTCGTTGACCTCGGGCGTGCGGCCGCTGAGCATCGCGTCGATCATGTTGCTCGTGACCTTGGCGAGCTCGCGCGTGTCCTTGAACACCGTGGAATGCTGCTCGCCGCGGACGATGGACTTGATCGACGGGATCTCGGCGTCCTGGCCGCTGACCACCGGGCAGGGCTGCTGCGCGGTGCAGTAGCCCACGCCCTTGAGCGAGGAGAGGATGCCGATGGAGATGCCGTCGTAGGGCGAGAGCACGGCGTGGATCTTCTCCTTGCCGTAGAAGGCCGACAGCAGGTTGTCCATGCGTGCCTGCGCGGCCGCGCCGTCCCAGCGCAGCGTGCCGACCTTGTCCATGCCCGTCTGCTTGCTGCGCACCACCAGCCTGCCGCCGTCGATGTAGGGCTTAAGCACCGACATCGCGCCGTCGTAGAAGAAGAAGGCGTTGTTGTCGTCGGGCGAGCCGCCGAACAGCTCGATGTTGAACGGGCCCTTGCCCTGGGTCAGCCCGAGCCGCTCGACGATCGAGCTCGCCTGCAGCACGCCGACCTGGAAGTTGTCGAAGGTCGCGTAGTAGTCGACGTTCTTCGTGCCCTTGATCAGCCGGTCGTAGGCGATCACCTTGATGCCGCGGTCGGCGGCGCTCTGCAGCGCCTTGGACAGCGTCGTGCCGTCGATGGCCGCGACCACCAGCACCTTGACGCCCTTGGTGATCATGTTCTCGATCTGCGCCAGCTGGTTGGGGATGTCGTCCTCCGCGTACTGCAGGTCGGTCCTGTAGCCCTTGGCGCGGAGCTCGCGCGTCATGCTCTCGCCGTCGGAGATCCAGCGCGACGAGGACTTGGTGGGCATCGAGATGCCGATGGTGCCCTTGTCCTGGGCACGGACCGGGGCGAAGGCGCCGGCGAGGCCGAGCGCGAGGGTGGCGATGAGGATCTGGCGTTTCTTCACGGGATGTCTCCTCCGGATATCGGATGGGGGGAACGGGAGTCCGCGCGGACGCGGCGCCGCCGGCAGCACCGGGCTTCTCGGGGCCCGGCTCGCGCCGGCACGGCAGGACGACGCCCCCGGCAGCCCCTCGCGGGGGCCGGGAGCCGGCTCGCTCAGTGCGAGTGGCGGGGCACGCCGGCGCCGCGGCAGCCCACCAGGAAATCGAAGTCGCAGCCCTCGTCGGCCTGCAGCACGTGCTCGACGTAGAGCTTGCGGTAGCCGCTGGCGTCGGCGGGGTCGGGGCGCTGCGCGGCCTGCCAGGCCGCGAGGCGCGACTGCAGTTCCTCCTCGGGGACGTCGAGGTGCAGCAGCCCCTCCGCGGCGTCGAGCTCGACCCAGTCGCCTTCCTGCACCACCGCCAGCGGCCCGCCCGCGCGCGCCTCGGGCGAGACGTGCAGCACCACGGTGCCGTAGGCGGTGCCGCTCATGCGCGCGTCGCTGATGCGCACCATGTCGGTCACGCCCTGCGCCAGCAGCTTCGGCGGCAGCCCCATGTTGCCGACCTCGGCCATGCCGGGGTAGCCGCGCGGGCCGCTGTTCTTGAGCACCAGCACCGAGTCGGCATCGACCTCGAGCAGCGGGTCGAGGATGCGCTCCTTGTAGTGCTCGAGGTTCTCGAACACCACCGCGCGGCCGCGGTGGCGCAGCAGCCGCGGCGTCGCGGCCGAGGGCTTGAGCACCGCGCCGCGCGGCGCGAGGTTGCCGCGCAGCACGCGGATGCCGCCGTCGGCGACGAGCGGCGCGTCGAGCGGTCGGATCACCTCGGCATTGAAGACCGGCGCCTCGCGCACGTTGTCCCACAGGCTGCGGCCGTTGGCGGTGAGCGCCTGAGGATGCGGCAGCAGCCCGGCCTCGCCGAGGCGGCGCAGCACTGCCGGCAGCCCGCCCGCGTAGTAGAACTCCTCCATCAGGAAGCGGCCCGAGGGCTGCAGATCGACGATCGTCGGCGTGCCGCGGCCGATGCGGGTCCAGTCCTCGAGCCCGAGCGGCACGCCGATGCGACCGGCGATCGCCTTCAGGTGGATCACCGCGTTGGTCGAGCCGCCGATGGCCGCATTGGTGCGGATCGCGTTCTCGAAGGCCTCGCGCGTCAGCAGCTTCGACAGCCGCAGGTCCTCGTGCACCATCTCGACGATGCGCATGCCCGACAGGTGCGCGAGCACGTAGCGGCGCGAGTCCACCGCCGGAATGGCCGCGTTGTGCGGCAGCGTCACGCCCAGCGCCTCGGCCATGCAGGCCATCGTCGACGCCGTGCCCATCGTGTTGCAGGTGCCCGCCGAGCGCGACATGCCGCCCTCGGCCGACAGGAACTCGTGCAGCGTGATCTGGCCCGCCTTGACCTGCTCGGAGAGCTGCCACACCGCGGTGCCCGAGCCGAGGTCGCGGCCCTGGTGCTTGCCGTTGAGCATCGGCCCGCCCGAGACGGCGATGGCCGGCACGTCGCAGCTCGCCGCGCCCATCAGCAGCGCGGGCGTGGTCTTGTCGCAGCCCACCAGCAGCACCACCCCATCCACCGGGTTGCCGCGGATCGCCTCCTCGACGTCCATGCTCGCGAGGTTGCGCGTGAACATCGCCGTCGGCCGCAGGTTGGACTCGCCGTTGGAGAACACCGGGAACTCGACCGGGAAGCCGCCGGCCTCGTAGATGCCGCGCTTGACGTGCTCGGCGATCTTGCGGAAGTGCGCGTTGCACGGCGTCAGCTCCGACCAGGTGTTGCAGATGCCGATGATCGGCTTGCCCTCGAACTCGTGGTCGGGGATGCCCTGATTCTTCATCCAGCTTCGGTACATGAAGCCGTTCTTGTCGATCGTGCCGAACCATTGCGCCGATCGGAGCTTGCTCTTTGCCATGGGGAGTCGCGGGGTAAGCCTGGAATGTTTCCAAATTTATAGTAATACAATTGAATGGATTAACTAGGTGAAACCCTTGATATCCGGCAATGCTCATCAATTTAGTATTACTACTTTAGACACCTTTGCTGACACTTCCCCGCCCACCCCTTCCGGAGACCGACCCATGCCCGACTACGCCCGCTACCCCAGCCTCGTCGACCGCTGCGTGTTCGTCAGCGGCGGCGCCACCGGAATCGGCGCGAGCCTCGTCGAGCACTTCACCGCGCAGGGCGCGCAGGTGGCCTTCGTCGACATCGACGCCGGGGCCGGCAGCGCGCTCGCCGCGCGGCTGGCCGGCGCACGCCACGCGCCGCTCTTCGTGGAGGCCGACGTGTGCGACATCGCCGCGCTCGAGCGCGCGATCGAGGCCGCGCACGGGCACTTCGGCCCGGTGCGCGTGCTGCTCAACAACGCCGCCAACGACCGCCGCCACGAGGTCGACGCGACCACGCCCGAGACCTGGGACGCGGGCATCGCGGTCAACCTGAAGCACCAGTTCTTCGCGGCGCGCGCCGTCGCGGCGGACATGCGCCGCGCCGGCGGCGGCTCGATCGTCAACTTCGGCTCGGTCAGCTGGATGCTCAAGCAGGCCAATCTGCCGGTCTACGCCACCGCGAAGGCCGCGGTGCAGGGCCTCACGCACAGCCTCGCGCGCGAGCTGGGTCCGCTCGGCATCCGCGTCAACACGCTGGTGCCGGGCTGGGTGATGACGGACAGGCAGCTGCGCCTGTGGGTCGATGACGCCGCGCGCGCCGAGATCGCGCGCGGCCAGTGCATCAACCGCCCGGTGCTGCCCGAGCACGTGGCGCAGATGGCGCTCTTCCTTGCCGCCGACGACAGCGCGATGTGCACCGGGCAGGAGTACATCGTGGACGGGGGCTGGGTGTGACGGCGCAGCTGCTGGTCGACTCGCGCTCGGTGCTCGGCGAGTGCGTGCTGTGGTGCGAGCGCAGCGCCGTGCTGTACTGGACCGACATCGAGGGCGCCTGCCTCTACGGCTGGCAGGCGGCCGACGGCTTCGTGCGCTGGTGGCGCATGCCCGAGCGGCTCGGCAGCTTCGCGCTGTGCGAGCGGCCGCACCAGCTGCTGCTCGGGCTGGCCTCGGGCATCGCGCTGATCGATCTGGCGCGCGAGGCGATGACGCCGGTCGTGCCGGTGGAGCCCGGGACGCCGACGACGCGCATCAACGACGGCCGCTGCGACCCGCAGGGGCGCTTCGTGTTCGGCATGTTCAACCAGGCCCCGGACGGCGCGCCGCTCGGGCACTTCTACCGGGTGGACGCCGAGCTGCGCGTCGAGCGGCTGCCGCTGCCGCCGGTCTCGGTGGCCAACAGCATCGCCTTCAGCCCCGACGGCTCGCGCATGTACTTCACCGACTCGCCGACGCGCGAGATCCGCTGCGCCGCCTACGACGCCGCGGGGCGCATCGGCACGCCCCGCGTGTTCGCGCGCCTGGGCGCCGGCGAGGGCGAGCCCGACGGCTCGGTGGTCGACGCCGAGGGCGGGCTGTGGAACGCGCAATGGGACGGCGGCTGCGTGGTGCGCTACGCGCCCGACGGCAGCGAGTCGGCACGGCTGGCGCTGCCCGCCTCGCGCCCCACCTGCCCGGCCTTCGGCGGTCCGGGGCTCGACCGGCTGTTCGTCAGCACCGCGCGCACCGGGCTCGACGCGGCGGCGCTGCGCGGTCAGCCGCACGCGGGCGGCGTGTTCGCGCTGTCGCCGGGCTGGCGCGGCCTGCCCGAGCGCCGCTTCGCGACCCGGCTGCGTCCCTAGGCCCCCGGGAGCGGCCCCGCCGCGGCGCGCTCGCCGGGCTCGGTGCCGCCACGCTGGCCGCGCCGCTGCCGCCGGCCGCCCTGGGGCTCGAGCCGGCGACGCCCCACGACACCGTGCGGGCATCACATCCGGGATAATCTGCCCCCATGAGCATCACCATCAAGACCGGCGCGGACATCGAAGCCATGCGCCTCGCCGGCCGGCTGGCCTCCGAAGTGCTGGACGTCCTCACGCCGCACGTCAAGCCGGGCGTCACCACCGAAGAGCTCGACCGCATCGCGCACGAGCACATCGTCAACGTGCAGGGAGCGATCCCCGCGCCGCTGAACTACCAGCCGCCGGGCTACACGCCCTTCCCGAAGTCGATCTGCACCTCGGTCAACCAGGTCATCTGCCACGGCATCCCGGGCAACAAGCAGCTGAAGAACGGCGACATCGTCAACATCGACGTCACCGTCATCAAGGACGGCTGGCACGGCGACACGAGCCGCATGTTCGTCGTCGGCGAGGGCTCGATCGCCGCGAAGCGCCTGTGCCAGATCACCTACGAGGCGATGTGGCGCGGCATCCAGAAGGTGCGCCCGGGGGCGCGCCTGGGCGACATCGGCCACACCATCCAGACCTTCGCCGAGAACGCCGGCTACTCGATCGTGCGCGAGTTCTGCGGCCACGGCATCGGCCGCAAGTTCCACGAGGAGCCGCAGGTGCTGCACTACGGCCGCCCCGGCACGCTCGAGGAGCTCAAGCCCGGCATGGTCTTCACGATCGAGCCGATGATCAACGCCGGGCGGCGCGAGATCCGCACCATGCCCGACGGCTGGACCATCGTCACCAAGGACCGCTCGCTGTCGGCGCAGTGGGAGCACACCGTGCTCGTCACCGACGACGGCTACGAGGTGCTGACGCTGTCCGAGGGCTACCCGCCGCTGCCGGAATTCATGCAGGCCTCCGCCTCCGCCTGACGCGCCGCTCGCCATGGATGCCGCCGCCTGCGTCGCTCCGCCCGCCCCGGATCTGCGCGCGCAGTTCAGGCGCGGCAAGACGGACCTGATCGAGGCGTTCAAGGCCGCGCGGCCCGGCGCCTCGGCCGCGTCGCGGCTGCTGAAGTCGCTCGCACGCCACGTCGACCGCACGCTCGCCGAGCTGTGGACGCGCGCCGGCCTGCCGCGCGGCACCGCGCTGCTGGCCGTCGGCGGCTACGGCCGCGGCGAGCTCTTCCCCTTCTCCGACGTCGACGTGCTGGTGCTGCTGCCCGACGACTCCGTGCTCGAGGCCGACGAGGCGCTGAAGTCGGCGGTCGAGGGCTTCATCACCGGCTGCTGGGACATCGGGCTGGAGATCGGCTCGAGCGTGCGCAACGTGCGCGAGTGCCTGGAGGAGTCGGCGCACGACGTGACGGTGCAGACCGCGCTGCTCGAGTCGCGGCTGCTGTGCGGCTCGCGCCCGCTCTACGAGCAGTTCGGCGCGGCGTTCGCGGCGGCGCTCGACGCGCGCGCCTTCCTGCGCGCCAAGACGCTCGAGATGCAGCAGCGCCACCGCAAGTACGAGGACACCCCCTACTCGCTCGAGCCCAACTGCAAGGAGAGCCCGGGCGGGCTGCGCGACCTGCAGGTGATCCGCTGGGTGGCGCGCGCCGCGGGCCTGGGCAGCAGCTGGTCGGCGCTGGCGGCCTCGGGGGTCGCGACGCCCTTCGAGGTGCGGCAGCTGCAGCGCCACGAATCGATCCTGAACCTGATCCGCGCGCGGCTGCACGTCGTCGCGGGCCGGCGCGAGGACCGGCTGGTGTTCGACCTGCAGACCTCGGTGGCCGAGAGCTTCGGCTACACCGGTGGGCGCGGCAAGCGCGCGTCGGAAGAGCTGATGCACCGCTACTACTGGGCCGCCAAGGCGGTGAGCCAGCTCAACCAGATCCTGATGCTCGACATCGAGGAGCGCGTCAACGGCATGCGGGACGTGCCGATGCGCCCGATCACGCCGCAGTTCTTCGACCGCGGCGGGCTGCTGGAGGTGGCGAGCGACGACCTCTACGAGCGCGACCGCCACGCGATCCTGCGCACCTTCCTCGTGTTCCAGCAGGAGCGCGGCATCGAGGGGCTGTCGGCGCGCACGCTGCGCGCACTCTACCACGCGCGCGAGCTGATGGACAGCGGCTTCCGGCGCGACCCGGCCAACCGCGCCACCTTCATGGAGATCCTGCGCCAGCCCGAGGGCCAGACGCACGTGCTGCGGCTGATGAACCAGACCAGCGTGCTCGGGCGCTACCTGTGGGTGTTCCGCCGCATCGTGGGGCGCATGCAGCACGACCTGTTCCACGTCTACACGGTGGACCAGCACATCCTGATGGTGGTGCGCAACATGCGGCGCTTCTTCATCCCGGAGCACGCGCACGAGTACCCCTTCTGCAGCCAGCTCGCCGCGCACTTCGACCGGCCCTGGGTGCTCTACGTCGCGGCGCTGTTCCACGACGTCGCCAAGGGCCGCGGCGGCGACCACTCGGAGCTCGGCGCGGTCGAGGTGCGGCGCTTCTGCCGCGACCACGGCATCGAGCGCGAGGATGCGGCGCTGATCGAGTTCCTGGTGAAGGAACACCTGACGATGTCGCGCCTGGCGCAGAAGGCCGACCTGAGCGATCCGGACGTGATCGAGGGCTTCGCGCAGCGTGTGAAGACACCGCGCACGCTCACCGCGCTCTACCTGCTGACGGTGGCCGACGTGCGCGGCACGAGCCCCAAGGTCTGGAACGCGTGGAAGGGCAAGCTGCTCGAGGACTGCTACCGGCTCACGCTGCGCGCGCTCGGCGGCGCGCGGCCCAACCTGCACGCGGTGATCGAGAGCCGCAAGCAGGAGGCGGTGCAGCTGCTGAACCTGCACTCGATGCTGCCGGGCGCGCAGGACGCGCTGTGGAACACGCTCGAGCTGAGCTACTTCGTGCGCCACGAGGCGAGCGACATCGCCTGGCACGCGCGCTCGCTGTCGCGCCACGTGAAGTGCGACAAGCCGATCGTGCGCGCGCGCCTGTCGCCGGTCGGCGAGGGGCTGCAGGTGCTGGTCTACGCCGCGGACCGCCCGGACCTGTTTGCGCGCATCTGCGGCTACTTCGACGGCGCCGGCTTCTCGATCCTCGACGCGAAGATCCACACCACGCGCGCCGGCTACGCGCTCGACACCTTCCAGGTCGTCGCGCCGCAGCTCGACCACCACTACCGCGACCTGATCTCGCTGGTCGAGACCCAGATGGCGCATGCGCTCGCCGCCGAGGGCCCGCTGCCCGAGCCGAGCCGCGGCCGGCTGTCGCGGCGCGTCCGCAGCTTCCCGGTGCAGCCGCGCGTGACGCTGCGCCCGGACGAGCGCGCGCAGCACTGGCTGCTGAGCGTCTCGGCGAGCGACCGCAACGGGCTGCTCTACTCGATCGCCCGGGTGCTCGCTCGTCACAAGGTCAACCTCCAGCTCGCCAAGGTGACGACGCTCGGCGAGCGCGTCGAGGACACCTTCCTGATCGACGGCCCGGCGTTGCAGCAGAACCGCACGCAGCTCGAGATCGAGAGCGAGCTGCTCGACGCGCTGGCCTGAGCGGGCCGCGCTGCCCGCCCTGCGGCTCAGTCGTCCGTGCGCGCGTCGAGACCGGGGAACAGCACCTCGGTGAAGCCGAAGCGGCTGAAGTCGCGGATGGGCATCGGGTAGAGCCGCCCGATCAGGTGATCGCATTCGTGCTGCACGACGCGGGCGTGGAAGCCCTCGGCCTCGCGCTCGATCCGGACTCCCTGCGCATCGAAGCCGCCGTAGCGGATGCGCCTGAAACGCGGCACGATGCCGCGCAGGCCCGGCACCGACAGGCAGCCCTCCCAGCCCTCCTCCTCCTCGTCCGACAGCGGCTCGATCACCGGGTTCACCAGCACCGTCGGCGGCACCGGCGGCGCCTCCGGGTAGCGCGCATTGCGCTCGAAGCCGAAGATCACGACCGCGAGATCGACGCCGATCTGCGGCGCGGCCAGCCCCGCGCCGTTGGCCGCATGCATCGTGTCGAACAGGTCGGCGACGAGCGCGTGCAACTGCGGCGTGTCGAACTGCTGCACCGGCTTCGCGACGCGCAGCAGCCGCGCGTCGCCCATCTTCAGGATCTCCCGTACCGCCATTTCCCTCTTCCTCCCGATAGAACAGCGGCGCTTCAGGCCGGCGAACGCCACAGCCAGGCGGCGCCGCGCACGCCCGACGAGTCGCCGTGGCGGGCCGGCCGCAGCGGCGTGTCCACTATGTCCGAGAACACCCAGGCGCCCCAGCGCCGCGGCAGCTCCTCGTAGAGCTCGGCGACGTTGCTCATGCCGCCGCCGAGCACGATCACGGACGGATCGAGCACGTTGATCACGTGCGCCAGCGCCCGCGCGAGCCGCGCCGCGTAACGCTCGAAACTCGCGCGCGCCGCCGCATCGCCGGCGCGCATCGCGGCGACGATCTGCGGCGCGGTCGTCGCCCCGCCGTGGCGCCGCGCATGGTCGGCGGCGAAGCCGGGGCCGCTGAGCCAGGTCTCGATGCAGCCGGCCTGCCCGCACCAGCAGGCCGGCCCGGGCAGCTCGCCCTGCGCGGCGTCGGGCCAGGGCAGCGGGTTGTGGCCCCACTCGCCGGCCACCCCGTTACGGCCGCTCCAGTCGCGCCCGCCGATCGCGATGCCCGCGCCGACCCCGGTGCCCAGGATCACCGCGAACACCAGCTCCTCGCCGGCCCCGGCGCCGTCGACCGCCTCGCTCACCGCAAGGCAGTTGGCGTCGTTGCGCACCCGCACCGCGCGGCCGAGCCGCGCGGCGAGGTCGGCCTGCAGCGGGTGGCCGTTGAGCACCGTCGAGTTCGCGTTGCGGATCAGCCCGCCGCGCGGCGACGGCGAGCCGGGGATGCCGACGCCGAGTGGCAGACGCCGGCCGGCGAGCCCGAGCCGCGACTCGGCCAGCGCCACCAGCGAGGCGATCGCGTCGAGCGTCGCGGCGTAGTCGCCCGCGGGCGTGGGCAGCCGCTCGCGCAGCAGGAAGGCGCCCGAGGCGTCGAGCGCGGCGATCTCGATCTTGGTGCCGCCGAGGTCGATGCCGAGCAGCGGTGCGTCGTCGCAGGAGGCCTCGTTCATCGCTCCTTCCCCCTTCAGCCCGCCAGCAGCGCCTTCAGACCGTCCTCGTCGAGGATCGGGACGCCCAGCTCCTGCGCCTTCGCGAGCTTGCTGCCGGCTTCCTCGCCGGCGACCACGTAGTGCGTCTTCTTGCTGACCGAGCCCGCCACCTTGCCGCCGGCGGTCTCGATCAGGTCCTTGGCCTCGTCGCGGCTGAGCGTCGGCAGCGTCCCCGTCAGCACCAGCGTCTTGCCGAGCAGCGGCCGCGGCGCGTCGCTCGCGGTGCCCTCGCCCTCCGGCCACTCGACGCCGGCGGCACGCAGCTGCTCGACCACCTCGCGGTTGTGCGGCTGGTCGAAGAAAGTGCGGATGCTCTGCGCGACCACCGGCCCGACGTCCGGCACCTCCAGCAGCTGCTCGACGCTCGCGTCCATGATGCGGTCCAGGCGCCCGAAGTGCCGCGCGAGGTCGCGCGCGGTCGCCTCGCCGACATGGCGGATGCCGAGCGCGAACAGGAAGCGCGGCAGCGTCGTGTGCTTGCGCTGCTCGAGCGCGGTGACGAGGTTCTGCGCGCTCTTGTCGGCCATGCGCTCGAGCGCGGCGAGCTTGGCGACGCCGAGCCGGTAGAGCTCGGGCAGCGTGCGGATCAGCCCGCCGTCGACGAGTTGGTCCACCAGCCGCTCGCCCAGGCCCTCGATGTCCATCGCGCGGCGCTGCGCGTAGTGCAGGATGGCCTGCTTGCGCTGCGCGGCGCAGAACAGGCCGCCGGTGCAGCGCCAGTCCACCTCGCCCTCCTCGCGCGCGATGTCGCTGCCGCAGACCGGGCACCTGCCGCCGAGCCGCTGGTAGAGGTCGAAGGGCTCGCCGGCGTCGGGCGGGCGGCGGTCCGGCACCACCGCGACCACCTCGGGAATCACGTCGCCGGCACGACGCACGATCACCGTGTCGCCGACGCGCACGTCCTTGCGCCGCGTCTCGTCCTCGTTGTGCAGCGTCGCGTTCGTCACCGTCACGCCGCCGACGAACACCGGCACCAGCCGCGCCACCGGCGTGAGCTTGCCGGTGCGGCCTACCTGTATGTAGATATCATCGACCTGCGTCAGCTGCTCCTGCGCCGGGTACTTGTGCGCCACCGCCCAGCGCGGCTCGCGCGTGACGAAGCCCAGGCGCTGCTGCAGCTCGAGCCGGTTGACCTTGTAGACCACGCCGTCGATGTCGAAGGGCAGCGCGTCGCGCTGCGCGCCGATGCGGCGGTGGAATTCCGCCAGCCCCTCGGCGCCCTGCACCACCGCGCGCTCGCGGCTGACCGGCAGGCCGAAGGCGTCGAGCGCGTCGAGCACGCCGGAGTGCGTGCCGGGCAGCGTCCAGCCGATCACCTCGCCGAGGCCGTAGGCGAAGAAGCTCAGCGGCCGGCGCGCGGCGATCGCCGGGTCGAGCTGGCGCACCGCGCCGGCGGCGGCGTTGCGCGGGTTCACGAAGGTCTTCTCGTTGGCCTCGCGCTGGCGCGCGTTCAGGCGCTCGAAGTCGTCGCGGCGCATGTAGACCTCGCCGCGCACCTCCAGCACCTCGGGCGCCACGCCCTGCAGCCGCAGCGGGATCTGGCCGATGGTGCGGATGTTCTGCGTCACGTCCTCGCCGGTCTCGCCGTCGCCGCGCGTGGCGGCCTGCACCAGCACGCCGTTCTCGTAGCGCAGGTTGACCGCGAGGCCGTCGAACTTCAGCTCGCAGGCGTACTCGACGGGCGGCTCGGTCTCGGCCAGGCCCAGCTCGCGGCGCACGCGCGCGTCGAAGTTCGCCGCGCCGCTGGCCAGCGTGTCGGTCTCGGTGCGGATGGAGAGCATCGGCACGCGGTGGCGCACCGGCGTGAAGCCCGGCAGCACCTTGCCGATCACGCGCTGCGTCGGCGAGTCGGGCGTGCGCAGCGCGGGGTGCGCCTCCTCGAGCGCCTGCAGCTCCTGGAACAGGCGGTCGTACTCGGCGTCCGGGATCTCCGGGTCGTCGAGCACGTAGTAGCGGTGCGCGTGGCGGTGCAGCAGCTCGCGCAGCGCCGCGACGCGCTCCTCGGGGACCGCGGGGTCGGGCGGGGCGTCGAAGAGGCTGGATTGTTCGGTCATGTGAAAGGGTAAGGGTGTCGGGGCCGCACGCGCCGTGCGGCCTCAGGTGCTCATCCTGAAGCGCTCGAACTGCAGCCCGCCGCGCACCACCCGCTCGGGCTCGACGACCCGGAAGCCGGCGCGCTCGAAGACCGGGCGGCTCAGGTGCGAGGCATGGGTGGTGAAACGGCTGCAGCCGCGGCTTCGCGCATCGTCGAGCGCATGCGCGAGCAGGCGCAGCGCAAGGCCGCGGCCGGCCGACTCGGGGCGCAGGTAGAGCGCCCGGACCTCGCCGTCGCCGGCCACGGCGCAGAAGCCGCCGGGCTCGCCGCCCTCGTCGAGCAGCCAGGTCCGCGTGCCGTCCAGCCAGGCGCGGATCGCCGGCAGATCGTCCGCGAAGGCGGCCCACGCCGCCACCTGGGCCGCAGCATAGGCGCGCGGCCCGAGGACGAGCACGCTGCGGCGATAGAGCGCCGCGAGCGACGCGGCCTCGTCGCCTCGGGCGAGCCTCAGGAGGGGCATGGCCACGTCGCGTCCTGCGCGCCGGGGACGCCGTGCCGCGTCAGCTGAACAGGCGCCGCGCCGCCGGCGAGCCGGCCGCCAGCTCGCGCGCCTCGAGGCGGTCGTAGAGCTGCCCGAGCTCGCGGCCGATCGCCTCGAAGCTCTCCGGCGTCAGCGGCCGCCCGTGGTCGTCGGCGATCACGGCGTCCATCGCTGCAGCCAGCGCCTGCGCGCTGTTGCGCCAGGCGTCGAAGGGTTGCTCCGCGGACGGGGTCTGCGGCACGTCGAAGCTCAGCACCAGCTCGTGCACCGCGGCCTCGTTGGGATCGTCGGCGAAGGCGGCCTTCGAGTCGAACTGCAGCGTCAGCACCGGCGGCGCGCCCTCCTCGCTGCCGGGCATCACGAGCCGCCCCGGCACCGGTCCGGGCAGGAAGCCGCAGGCGAGCGCCTGCTGCTGGATGTAGCCCACCGACCAGGCGGCGGTGCGCGCGTACAGCCTGCACGCGAGCTGCGCGTCGTGCTCGCCGGCGAAGGCGTCGAGCTCGCGCGCGCGCGACACCGCGTTGAGCATGTCCTCGAAGTCGGTCGCCGCGCCGATCGTGTCGGCGAAGCCCTGCACCTTGTGCACGAACTCCGAATACTCGATCTCGTTGAGCGCGCCGCTGCGGTTGGCCAGCTGCACGCCGGCGCGGAACTCGCGGTAGAGCCGGCCGGGCTGCGGATGCTCCCACTCGCCGCTGGCCTCGTTGCGCGCCTCGATCCAGTGCGGCTTGCTGCCGACGCGGCGCGTCGCGGGCAGGTGCGCGAGCACCTGGTCGCCGCTGTGCGGCGCGTCGGCGACGAGCTGCGCCATCGCGTCGATCAGCGGGTCGAGCCGCAGCGGGTTGCGCCGCGGCGCGGCCACCACCGGCGCCTCGACCGGCGCGGGGCCTGCGGCAGGCGCCTGGGCCCGGGGCGCGCCGGCCGGGCCCGCCGGGGCCGGCGTTGCCGCCGCGTCCGCCGGGGCGTCGCCGAGCGTCGGCTCCACCGCGGGATCGATCGCCGGCTCGTGCGGCGGCACCGCGCGCCGGATGCTGCCCGCGCGGCGCGACTGCCACAGGCTGTGGCCGACGAGGCCGGCGAGCACCAGGCCACCGAGCCCCGCGAGCATCGTTTGCAGACTGTCCATGCCTCAGAGTCCTTTCGGGAATGTTGTCATCGGCCAGGCCCGCGGCCGGCCATCCTCATGCCGCCTCGGCCATGCCGAGCGCGGCCTCCATGTCCACCGCGACGATGCGCGAGACGCCCTGCTCCTGCATCGTCACGCCCACCAGCTGCTCGGCCATCTCCATCGCGATCTTGTTGTGCGAGATGAAGAGGAACTGCGTGCCCGACGACATGCTCTTGACCAGCCGCGCATAGCGCTCGGTGTTCGCATCGTCGAGCGGCGCGTCCACCTCGTCGAGCAGGCAGAACGGCGCCGGGTTGAGCTGGAAGATCGCGAACACCAGCGCGATCGCGGTCAGCGCCTTCTCGCCGCCCGACAGCAGGTGGATGGTGCTGTTCTTCTTGCCCGGCGGCTGGGCCATCACCTGCACGCCGGCGTCCAGGATCTCGTCGCCCGTCATCACGAGCCGCGCGTTGCCGCCGCCGAAGAGGCGCGGGAACATCGTGCCGAAGTGCTCGTTGACGAAGTCGAAGGTCTTCTTCAGCAGGTCGCGCGTCTCCATGTCGATCTTGTGGATCGCGTTCTCGAGCGTCGTGATCGCGTCGATCAGGTCGGCCGACTGCGCATCCAGGAAACCCTTGCGCTCGCGCGCCGCGGTCAGCTCGTCGAGCGCCGCGAGGTTGACCGCGCCGAGCGCGGCGATCTCGCGCTGGATGCGGTCGATCTCGCCCTGCAGCCCGTAGAGCTTCACGCCGCCCTCCTCGATGCCGCGGCCGAGCGCCTCCAGGTCGACGTTCGCCTGCTGCAGCTGCTCCATGAACTGCGCGCCGCCGAGCGCGGCGGCCTGCTCTTCCAGCTGCAGCTTGGTGATGCGGTCGCGCAGCGGCTGCAGGCTGCGCTCGAACTCGAGGCGCTGCTCCTCGGCGCGGCGCAGCTGCGCCGACAGCTCCTCGTAGCGGCTGCGGACCGTGGCGAGCGCCGCGTCGCGCTCGGCGCGCAGCGCCAGCGCCTCCTGCAGCCCGGACTCGGCGGCGCCGTCGTTGAGCCGGGCGAGCTCGTCCTGCGCCTGCGCGGCCGACTGCGCGTTGGCGCGCAGCTGCTGCAGCGCGGTCTCGATCGAGCGCTGCAGCTCGCCGCGGCGCGCCGCGAGCGAGCGGGCCGAGAACTGCTGCTCCTGCGCGCGGCGCTCGAGCGAGCGCAGCTGCTCGCGCGCGTCGTCGAGCCGGCGCGACGCGACGATCGCCGCCTCCTCCAGCTCGGCATGGCGCTCCTGCTCGGCGGCGAGCTGCAGGTCGAGCTCCTCAAAACGCGCCTCGCCGGTGGCGCGGCGCTCGTCGAGCTCCTCGAGCTGCGCGTCGATCTCGGCGAGCTCGGCGTCGATCTGGCTGCGCCGCGACTGCGCCTGCTCGGCCTGCTGCGTCAGACGCAGCACCTCGACCTGCAGCTGGTGGCGGCGCGTCTGCTGCTCGGCGGCCTCGCGGCGCTGCGCGACGAGCCGCTGCGACACCTCGGTGTAGGCGGCCTCGACGCGCACGAGCCGCGTGCGGGAGTCCTCGGCGATGAGCGCCTGCGCGCGCAGCTGGCGCTCCAGGTTCTCGATCTCCTGCGCGCGCGCGAGCAGCCCGGCCTGCTCGGAGTCCGGCGCGTAGAAGCTGACCGCGAACTGGCTGACCGCGTGGCCCTCGCGCGTGACGATCACCTCGCCGTGCGTCAGCCGCCCGCGGTCGGTGAGCGCCTCCTCGATCGACGCGGCGGTGTAGACGCCCTCGAGCCAGTCGTTGAGCAGCGCCTTCAGCGGCGCGGCGTCGCCGCTGCCCAGGCGCAGCAGGTCGGTGAGCCGCGGCAGCGTGTGATGGCGGTTGTCGAGCGCGGCGCCGGGCGCGGTGTAGAAGGCGAGCTTGGCCGGCGGCGCGTCCGCGGCGAAGGCGCGCACCGTCTCGATGCGGCCGACCTCGAGCGCGTGCAGCCGCTCGCGCAGCACCGCCTCGAGCGCCGTCTCCCAGCCCGGCTCGATGTGCACGCGCGTCCACAGCCCCTGCAGGCCCTCGAGCCCGTGCTTCGCGAGCCAGGGGCGCAGCTTGCCCTCGGTCTGCACCTTCTCCTGCAGCGCGCGCAGCGCGTCCAGGCGCGCGGCGATCTCGGCCTGCTTGGCGCCCTCGGCGTTGGCCTGCGCCTGCAGCGCACGGCGCTCCTCGTCGAGCGCCGGGGCCTGCTCGCTCAGCTCGTGCAGCCGCGCCTCGGCGGCAGCCCCGTCCTCCTCGGCCACCGCGAGCTGGCGGCGCAGCTCGGCCAGGCGCGCCTCGTCGGGCATCGCGAGGCTGCGGCCCTCGCCGGCGAGGCGCTCGCGGCGCAGCTTCAGCTGGCGGCTCTGGTCCTCGACGTTGCGCGACTCGGCGGCAAGGAGCTGGATCTGCTGCTGGATCGCGGCCGCCGCGTTGCGCTGCTGGCTGGCGCGCTGCTGCGCGGCGCGCACCGCGTCCTCGAAGTCGGGCAGCCGAGCCGCCTGCTCCTCGGCCTGCGCGGCAAGGATCTCGGCCTGCTCCTCGGCCTCGGCGCTCTGCTCGGCGAGCTGCTCGATCTCGGTCTCGGCGCCCTCGCGGCGCTGCTGCCACTGCTGGTCCTGCGCGCGCAGCTCGGCCAGACGCCGCTCGACGCGCTCGCGGCCCTCGACCACGTAGCGGATGCGCTCCTCGAGCCGGCTGACCTCCAGGCTCGCCTCGCCGAGCGCGCCCTGCGCGGTGTGCAGCTCGTCGCTCGCCTCGTAGTGCGCCTGGCGCACCGTCTCCATCTGCGCCTCGACGTGGCGCAGTTCCGCGAGCCGGGCCTCCAGCGCGTTGGTCGCGGCCAGCACCTCGCGGCGCACGCGGTCCTGCTCGGTCGCGGCGTCGCGGTGCTTCAGGAACCAGAGCTGGTGCAGCTTCAGCGTGCCCTGCTGCTGCAGCGTCTGGTAGCGCGCGGCGACCTCGGCCTGGCGCTCGAGCTTCTCGAGGTTCGCGTTGAGCTCGCGCAGGATGTCGTCGACGCGCGTGAGGTTCTCGCGCGTGTCCTTGAGCCGGTTCTCGGTCTCGCGGCGGCGCTCCTTGTACTTCGAGACCCCGGCCGCCTCCTCCAGGAACAGGCGCAGCTCCTCGGGGCGCGACTCGATGATGCGGCTGATCGTGCCCTGGCCGATGATCGCGTAGGCGCGCGGCCCGAGGCCGGTGCCGAGGAACACGTCCTGCACGTCGCGGCGGCGCACCGCCTGGTTGTTGATGAAGTAGCTGGAGGTGCCGTCGCGCGTGAGCACGCGCTTGACGGCGATCTCGGTGAACTGGTTCCACTGGCCGCCGGCGCGCGCGGCCGTGTTGTCGAAGACGAGCTCGACGCTCGCGCGGCTGGCGGGCTTGCGGTTGCCCGAGCCGTTGAAGATCACGTCCTGCATGGACTCGCCGCGCAGCTCCGAGGCCTTCGACTCGCCGAGCACCCAGCGCACCGCGTCCATGATGTTGGACTTGCCGCAGCCATTGGGCCCGACCACGCCGACGAGCTGCCCGGGCAGCTGGAACTGCGTCGGCTCGGCGAAGGACTTGAAACCGGAGAGCTTGATCGAGTTCAGGCGCATGGGGGAACGAGGGGGCAGTGGGCGCTGCGGCGGCGCCTGAACGAGCGCCCAAGTGGTTGATTTCGCAGTGGTTTTCCGAGGCGACGGGGCGCCCCGGGGAGCCGGGATGATACCATCGCGCCCTTTTGCGTCCGGGCCTGCGCCCGCCGTGTCTCCATGCCTTCCTCCACACCGACCAAGACCGCGCGCAGCCGCGCCGCCGGCGCCGCGAAAACCGCCGCCAAGACCGCCTCCGCCCGCGTGAAGACCCCGCGCGCGGCGAAGGATCCGGCGCCGGTCGCGCCGCAGCGCGAGATGCCGCCCAACCCGCCTTCGGCGCCGTCCAAGCAGCTGCACGTGTTCCCGAACCCGGCGCCGCAGCGCGACTACGTGATCCAGTTCCAGGTGCCCGAGTTCACCTGCCACTGCCCGCTGACCGGCCAGCCCGACTTCGCGCACTTCACGATCGACATGATCGCGGACAAGCTCTGCGTCGAGCTCAAGAGCCTGAAGATGTACTTCTGGAGCTACCGCAACGAGGGCGCCTTCCACGAGAAGGTCACCAACGACATCCTCGACGACATCGTCAAGGTCACGCAGCCGCGCTTCATCCGCATCACCGCGAAGTGGTACGTGCGCGGTGGCATCTACACCAACGTCGTCGTCGAGCACCGCAAGAAGGGCTGGAAGCCGCAGCCGCGCGTCGACCTGCCCGCGCACGACGCCGCCTCCGGCATGCTCTGAGGCCCGGCCGGCAGCCGCAGCGATGGCGCTCGCCGACCGCCCGCCCTGGCAGTACCTCGAGGTCGCGGTGCGGCGCAGCCGCATCGACGGCTTCGGCGTGTTCGCGGCCGAGCCGATCCCCGCCGACGCGGTGATCGGCGAGATCCGCGGCGAGGCGATCCCGGTGGCCGAGGCGCGGCGCCGCGCCGAGGGGCAGCGCCGCATCATGATCGTCGAGGTCTCGCACAAGCGCGCCGTCGACGCCACGCGCTCCAGCGACCCGATGCGCTTCACGAACCACTCCTGCGCGCCGAACGCGCGGCTCGCGCTCGACGAGGGCCGCATCGAGATCCGCGCGCTGCGCGACATCGCGCCCGGCGAGGAGATCACCGTGAACTACGGCGAGACGCACCACGAGGGCCGGCTCGAATGCCGCTGCGGCGCGCCGAACTGCGCCGGCCGGCTCTGAAACCCGGCGGCGCCGCTCGCCGATAATCGCGCCCCATGAATCCCCTGCTCTCCCGACTGCAGCCCTACCCCTTCGAGCGGCTGCGCGAACTCAACCGCGGCGTGGTGCCGAACCCGGCGCTGCGGCCGATCAGCCTCGGCATCGGCGAGCCCAAGCACCCGACGCCGGGCTTCATCCGCGACGCGCTGATGGGCTCGCTCGAGGGCCTGGCGGGCTACCCGGCGACCGGCGGCACGCCGGCGCTGCGCGAGGCCTGCGCGGCCTGGGTGCAGCGCCGCTACGGCGTCACGGTCGATCCGCTCGCGCAGCTGCTGCCGGTCAACGGCTCGCGCGAGGCGCTGTTCTCGCTCGCGCAGACGGTGCTCGATCCGACGCAGCACCGGGACGTCGGCGGCCCGGTCGTGGTCTGCCCCAACCCGTTCTACCAGATCTACGAGGGCGCGGCGCTGCTCGGCGGCGCGCGCGTCCACTACGCCAACAGCGACCCGGCGCGCAACTTCGCCGCCGACTGGGGCTCGGTGCCCGAGGAGGTCTGGGCCGCGACGCAGCTGCTCTACGTCTGCTCGCCCGGCAACCCGACCGGCGCGGTGATGCCGCTCGAGGAGTGGGCCCGGCTCTTCGAGCTGTCGGACAAGTACGGCTTCGTGATCGCGTCGGACGAGTGCTACTCGGAGATCTACTTCGGCGACGAGGCGCCGCTCGGCGGGCTGGAAGCGGCCGTGAAGCTCGGCCGCAGCGACTTCCGTCGGCTGATCATGCTGACGAGCCTCTCGAAGCGCTCGAACGTGCCGGGCATGCGCTCGGGCTTCGTTGCCGGCGACGCCGAGATCATCAAGGCCTTCCTGCTCTACCGCACCTACCACGGCAGCGCGATGGCGCTGCCGGTGCAGGCGGCGAGCATCGAGGCCTGGAACGACGAGCAGCACGTGGTCGACAACCGCGCGCTCTACCGCCAGAAGTTCGAGGCCGTCACGCCGCTGCTGGCCGAGGTGCTGGACGTGCGGCTGCCCGACGCGAGCTTCTATCTGTGGGCCGGCGTGCCGGGCAGCGACACCGAGTTCGCGCGCGAGCTGCTCGCTCAATACAATGTCGCGGTTCTGCCCGGCAGCTACCTCGCCCGCGAGGCGCAGGGAACGAACCCCGGCGCCGGCCGCATCCGCATGGCGCTCGTGGCCTCCGTCGACGAATGCGTCGAGGCCGCGCGGCGCATCGTCGAATTCACCCGCAAATACTCCTCCAAATGACCCAACAGCTCGAACAGATCATCAACCAGGCCTGGGACGACCGCGCCAGCCTGTCGCCGAATGCCGCGCCCGCCGAGATCCGCGAGGCCGTGGACCATGTGCTCGCCGAGCTGGACGCCGGCCGCCTGCGCGTGGCCACGCGCGAGGGCGTCGGCCAGTGGACGGTGCACCAGTGGATCAAGAAGGCGGTGCTGCTGAGCTTCCGCCTCAACGACAACGCGCCGATGGGCGGCGGCGACCTGCAGTTCTTCGACAAGGTGCCGAGCAAGTTCGCCGGCATGGACGCCGACGCGCTGCGCGCCACCGGCGTGCGCGTGGTGCCGCCGGCCGTGGCGCGCCGCGGCAGCTTCCAGGCGAAGAACGTGATCCTGATGCCGTCCTACGTCAACATCGGCGCCTACGTCGACGAGGGCACGATGGTCGACACCTGGGCCACCGTCGGCTCGTGCGCGCAGATCGGCAAGAACGTGCACCTGTCGGGCGGCGTCGGCATCGGCGGCGTGCTGGAACCCCTGCAGGCCAACCCGACCATCATCGAGGACAACTGCTTCATCGGCGCGCGCTCGGAGATCGTCGAGGGCGTGATCGTCGAGGAGAACTCGGTGATCTCGATGGGCGTCTACATCGGCCAGAGCACCAAGATCTACGACCGCGCCACCGGCGAGGTGAGCTACGGCCGCGTGCCGGCGGGCTCGGTGGTGGTGAGCGGCAACCTGCCCAGCAGCGACGGCAAGTACAGCCTGTACTGCGCGGTGATCGTCAAGCGCGTCGACGCGCAGACGCGCTCGAAGACCAGCATCAACGAGCTGCTGCGCGCCTGACGCGCGGCACGGCACCGTCGGACCCCGGGATCACAGCAGCGAGAGGAACACGCATGGCCGGCAACATGGAGCGGGTGCTGAGGCTGATGGCCGAGAAGAAAGGCTCGGACGTCTTCCTGACCACCAACTCGCCGATCCAGATGAAGATCCAGGGCCAGATGGTGCCGGTCAACAACCAGGTGCTGACGCCGCAGCAGCCGCGGCAGCTGATCGCGGAGATGCTCACGCCGGCGCAGCTGGAGGAGCTCGACGACACCGGCGAGCTCAACCTCAGCGTCAGCCTCCCCGGCGTCGGCAGCTTCCGCCTCAGCGCCTTCAAGCAGCGCGGCTCGGTGGCGGCGGTGTTCCGCTTCATCCCCTACGACATCCCCGCGCTCGAGTCGCTGAACGTGCCGCCGGTGCTCTCGAGCCTGATCCTCGAGAAGCGCGGGCTGATCCTGATGGTGGGCGCCACCGGCACCGGCAAGAGCACCACGCTCGCGGCGATGCTCGAGCACCGCAACAGGAACAAGACCGGCCACATCCTGACGCTGGAGGACCCGCTCGAATTCCTGTTCTCGAACAAGAAGTCGATCGTCAACCAGCGCGAGGTCGGCCGCGACACGCAGTCGCTGCAGATCGGGCTGAAGAATGCGCTGCGCCAGGCGCCGGACTGCATCCTGATCGGCGAGATCCGCGACCGCGAGACGATGAGCGCGGCGATCTCCTACGCGCTCTCCGGCCACCTCGTGCTCGCGACGATGCACGCGAACAACAGCTACCACTCGCTCGGCCGGATCCTGAGCTTCTACTCGACCGAGGCACGTCCCGCGCTGCTGAGCGACCTGTCCACGGCGCTCAAGGCGGTGGTCTCGCAGCGCCTGCTGAAGACGCCGCAGGGCGGGCGCGTGCCGGCGGTGGAGGTGCTGCTCAACACCAAGCTCGTCTCCGAGCTGATCGAGAAGGGCGACATCGCCGGCGTCAAGGAGGCGGTCGAGAAGTCGATGGCCGAGGGCTCGCAGACCTTCGAGACCGACATCGCGCGCCTGATCCGCAGCGGCCTCGTCAGCCGCGAGGAGGGCCTCGCCAACTCGGACTCGCCGACCAACCTGCTGTGGCGCCTCGAGAACGACGGCGGCGGCGTCGCCAAGCCGAAGGCGCAACAGGAGGAGGCGGCCGACGACGAGCCCTCCTTCACCGAGATCACGCTCGACGTCCACGCCGAGCCCCGCTCCTCCGGTTTCGGCGCGCTGCGCTGAACGCCGCCCCGAAGTCCCCCCACCCCGATTCCCGACGATGAGCGCCACGCTGCAACTGACCGAGCAACTCGTCTCCCGCCGATCGGTCACCCCCGCCGACGAGGGCTGCCAGCAGCTGATCGCCGAGCGGCTCGGCGCGATCGGCTTCGACTGCGAGTTCATCGAGAGCGGCCCGGCCGACTTCCGCGTGAGCAACCTGTGGGCTCGCCGCACCGGCCGCGAGGGCCCGGCGGGCAAGCTGCTCGTGTTCGCCGGCCACACCGACGTGGTGCCGACCGGCCCGCTCGATCAGTGGACGAGCGACCCCTTCGTGCCCACGCACCGCGACGGCCGGCTCTACGGCCGCGGCGCTTCGGACATGAAGGGCTCGATCGCGGCGATGGTGGTCGCGATCGAGGAATTCGTCGCCGCGCGCCCGGACCACGCCGGCTCGATCGCGCTGCTGATCACGAGCGACGAGGAAGGCCCGGCCAACGACGGCACCGTGATCGTCTGCGAGCGATTGAAAGCCCGCGGCGAGCGGCTCGACTGGTGCATCGTCGGCGAGCCGACCTCGGTGAACGCCCTGGGCGACACGATCAAGAACGGCCGGCGCGGCTCGCTGTCGGGCCGGCTGACCGTGAAGGGCATCCAGGGCCACATCGCCTACCCCCACCTCGCGAGCAACCCTGTGCACCGCTTCGCGCCGGCGCTCGCCGAGCTCGTCGCGGTCGAGTGGGACCGCGGCAACGAGTACTTCCCGCCGACGAGCTGGCAGGTCAGCAACGTGCGCGCCGGCACCGGCGCCACCAACGTGATCCCGGGCGAGCTGGTGGTCGACTTCAACTTCCGCTACAGCACCGAATCGACGCCGGACGGATTGAAGGCGCGCGTGCACGAGGTGCTCGAGCGCCACGGGCTCGACTACCGGCTCGACTGGACGCTCGGCGGCCTGCCCTTCCTGACGCCTGCCGGCACGCTCAGCGGCGCGCTGTCGCAGGCGATCGAGGCCGAGTGCGGCCTGCAGACCGAGCTGTCGACCACCGGCGGCACCTCCGACGGCCGCTTCATCGCGCAGATCTGCCCGCAGGTCGTCGAGTTCGGCCCCACCAACGCGACCATCCACAAGGTCGACGAGCACGTCGAGGTCGCGCAGCTCGACCCCCTGAAGAACATCTACCGGCGCACGCTCGAGGCGCTGGTCACCTGAATTCGCGAAGAACATTGCATGACCGTCATCGAACTCATTGAAGCGATGAGCGCCCGCCTCGAACAGGCGGGCGTTTCGTTTGGACACGGCACGACCAACGCCTTCGACGAGGCCGCCTGGCTGGTGCTCTGGAAGCTGCGGCTGATGGAGCAGGGCCTCAACGCCGTCGCCGAAACCCCGGTCGCCGATGCGCAGCGCGCCGACGTCGAGGCGCTGGTGGAGGAGCGCATCGCGACGCGCAAGCCCGCCGCCTACCTGATGAAGGAAGCCTGGCTGCAGGGCGTGCCCTTCTACGTCGACGAGCGCGCGATCGTGCCGCGTTCCTTCATCGCCGAGCTGCTCGCCGACGCGACGATCGACCCCTGGCTGTCGGACGCGACGCGCCGCGTGCTGGACCTGTGCACCGGCAACGGCAGCCTCGCGGTGCTCGCGGCCCTGGCCTGGCCCGAGGTCGAGGTGGACGCCGCGGACCTGTCGCCCGAGGCGCTGGAGGTCGCGCGCATCAACGTCGAGCGCCACGGCCTCGGCGAGCGCATCACGCTGCTGGAGAGCGACGGCCTCTCGGCGGTGCAAGGTCCCTACGACCTGATCCTGTGCAATCCGCCCTACGTCAACTCGGCCTCGATGGCGGCGCTGCCCGACGAGTACCGCGCGGAGCCGGAGCTCGCGCTCGCAGGGGGCGCCGACGGCATGGACTTCGTGCGCGATCTGTTGCGCGATGCGCCGGCGCGGATGAGCGAGCACGCGGTGCTGGTGCTCGAGATCGGCAACGAGCGCGAGCACTTCGAGGCGGCCTTCCCCGCGCTCGAAGTGGTCTGGCTCGAGACCAGCGCCGGCGAGGACCAGACGCTGCTCGTGACGCGCGAGGCGCTCGTGAACGGAGGGCTCGCGTGATCACGCTGCGCAACGTCACGCTGCGCCGCGGCACTAAGGTCGTGCTCGACGGCGCGACCGTCACGCTGCAGCCCGGCGAGAAGGTGGGCCTGGTCGGCCGCAACGGCGCGGGCAAGTCGAGCCTGTTCGCGATGCTGACCGGCGAGCTGCACGCCGACGCGGGCGACTTCGAGATCCCGGCGCGCTGGCGCATCGCGCAGGTCGCGCAGAACATGCCGGAGACCGACGATTCGGCCACCGATTTCGTGCTGCAGGGCGACACGCGGCTGATGGAGGCCCAAGGCGCGCTGGCCGCAGCGGAAGCGGGCGGCGACGGCCACGCGATCGCCGAGGCACACCAGGCGATCGACGAGGCCGGCGGCTTCGACGCGAAGTCGCGCGCGCAGGCGCTGCTGCTCGGCCTGGGCTTCCTGCCGACGCAGCTCGACGACCCGGTCAACAGCTTCTCGGGCGGCTGGCGCATGCGGCTGCAGCTCGCGCGCGCGCTGATGTGCCCCGCCGACCTGATGCTGCTCGACGAGCCCACGAACCACCTCGACCTCGACGCGCTGGTGTGGCTGGAGAGCTGGCTCAAGCGCTTCGAGGGCACGATGCTCGTCATCAGCCACGACCGCGAGTTCCTCGACGCGATCACGCGCGTGACGCTGCACCTCGACAACGCGCAGCTCGCGCGCTACGGCGGCAACTACACCGCCTTCGAGGAGATGCGCGCCGAGCGCATGCTGCAGCAGCAGGCCGCCTACTCGCGCCAGCAGGAGAAGATCGCGCAACTCACGCGCTTCATCGAGCGCTTCAAGGCCAAGGCGACCAAGGCCAAGCAGGCGCAGAGCCGCGTCAAGGCGCTGGACCGCATGGAGAAGCTCGCGCCGGTGCTCGCCAGCGCCGAGTTCACCTTCGAATTCCGCGAGCCGGTGGCGATCCCGAACCCGATGCTCGCGCTCAAGGACGTGGCCTGCGGCTACCGCGTTTCCAATGGAGCTTCCGACGAGGGGCCCGAGGGCGAGCGCGTCATCGTCCGGAACGTCAACCGCTCGGTGCTCGCCGGTCAGCGCATCGGCATCCTCGGTGCCAACGGCCAGGGCAAGTCCACGCTCGTGAAGACGGTCGCGCGCGTGCTGCCGGCGCTCGGCGGCCAGATCACCGAGGGCAAGAACCTCGCGATCGGCTACTTCGCGCAGCAGGAGCTCGACGTGCTGCGCCCGGACGACAACCCGCTCGCGCACATGATCCGCCTCGCCAGGGAGGTCAGCCCGCAGGCGCGCGAGCAGGAGCTGCGCGACTTCCTGGGCTCCTTCCGCTTCGTCGGCGACATGGTGATGCAGCCGGTGGGCACGATGAGCGGCGGCGAGAAGGCGCGGCTGGTGCTGGCGATGCTGGTCTGGCAGCGCCCCAACCTGCTGCTGCTCGACGAGCCGACCAACCACCTCGACCTCGCCACGCGCGAGGCCCTGTCGATGGCGCTCAACGAGTTCGAGGGCACGGTGATGCTGGTCAGCCATGACCGCGCACTGCTGCGCGAGGTCTGCGACGAGTTCTGGCTCGTCACCAAGGGGGGCGTTGCGCCCTTCGACGGCGACCTCGACGACTACCAGCGCTGGCTGCTCGAGCAGAGCCGAGAGGTGGCGCGCGCCGCGAAGGAGGCCGCGAAGGACGCGGGCAAGGCGCCCTCCCCGGCCGCTGCCGCACAGGCCGCAGCCGAGCCCGCGGTGAACCGCCGCGACGAGCGCAAGGCGCAGGCGGCGGCGCGCCAGAAGATCGCCGAACAGGCCAAGCCGATCAAGAGCGAGATCGCGAAGATCGACAAGCGGATGGCGGCGCTGCAGGCCGAGAAGACCGGACTGGAGGAGGCGCTCGCCGGCGGCAGCCTGCCCCCGCCGCAGCTTGCCGAACACGGACGGCGCCTGAAGGCGCTCGGCGACGAGCTCGAGGAGCTCGAGATGCGCTGGCTGGAGCTGAGCACCGAGCTCGACGCGCTGCAGGCCGCGGCGGGCTGAGAGCGCAGGCCCCGCGCGGGCCTGCCGGCCCGCCGAAAGTCATCTCCGACCGGGTGGCACAGGTCGCGGCCCAAGATGTCCGGTTCCGCGGGGCGTTCCGCTTCGCGGGGATCCACCGACGAAAGGAAGGACATGAAGCCCGATCATGCTGTCTTCCCTATGAACACGGCAGCCTACTCAGCAAACCTACGCTGAAACCTACACGGAGAGATGGGCACGAGCCACCCGCATCCGGCGGGCGCCCCGAAATCGCCCCGCAGGCGCTGCGCGCACAGCTTCGGGACACTGAGGTCTCACCACCACAGGAAGTCCAGATGGATGCTCTCACCTGCTCAGTCCTTGCCCAAGTCGCCGCCGGCAAAACCCGTTTCTTCCCCGCCGACGACTCCCCCGAGGCGCTCGCCGAGTTGCAGCCGCTAATCGCCGCATTGCGCCGACTGCAGGCGCTCGGCCTGCTCGAAGCCGCGTTCGGGCCACGGTCGAAGTCGCTGCAGTGCCGCGGGATGGAGAGAGGCGCTGTCGTCAGACGGCTGACGTCGCAGGGCACAGCTTGGTCCGCCCTGGGGTGCCGATAGGCACGCAAGCGGCGCCAAAGAGAAGGGCCCCGAGCTGCTGCGTCACCTGAGGTTCGGGCGCCTTGATGACGGAGAAGGGCCGGCGTTCATTTTTCCGGGCGATCAGCTGCTGAGCGGCCAAGCTCCCGAGGGGAACTCAGGGAGCGGCGCCGGCACGACGACGGACACTGCCGGCCTTGCGGGAGAAGGTGACACAGCTCGCCCTCCACCGCTCACGGACAGTCTACGCCCTTGCCAGCCCCTCCATCAGGCACTGCTGCAGCCAAGGAGCCATCTCCATAAGATGAGGACGTCGCCCGAGCTTGGGGCGGCTGGATCTTCACAATATTCACCTCGGCGGCTTCGGCCTCCGGGGTTTCTTTCTGGGCGGTAGCCCTTGGGTGGAGAGACAGATGATCTACATCGAGAACGAAGGCGCACTGTTCCGCGGACCTGCTCGGGGAGTGCCGAGGGAGGTCTGGAGCCCGAAGGATGGCCGGTTCGTGCCCTACATGGACTCTGCGCCCAAGCCGATCGACTGGGGCAACGAGATCAGCGAGGACGAGGCTCGGGAAATGATGAGCGGGGGCGCCTGCTCCTGGGGGCCGGTGTCGCCCTCGTCCGCCCGCCGCTGACGGTCACCCCCCTCCGCGAACTGCCTGCCAGCGGGTCAGCTCGACGACCTCGACCCCGCTCAAGACACGCTCGCCGGTGCCGATGCGCTGCCCCGCGCGCGTGCGCCCGGCGGACTGTAGCGGCCTTTGTACACGAGGCGCCACCAGTTCGGCGCGTCCGCCGGAATCCGGGCTGCACCCTGCGCAAAGTCCCAAGCGGCCGCGAGTTCGTGGCTCAGCCGCGGGGCCTGCGCGCACGTCACTTCAACCGCCGGCACTCCCGAGTGCTCGCCGAGCAGCGTATCGGACATCAGGTGCCGCGCCTGGGCGACGCTGGCCGCGTTGCGGGGGCACTCGACGTGTCTGCGCAGGTAGTCATCGCACAGCTTGCGGATCGTGTAGTCCTGAGATGCCTTCTGCGCTCGCTCGACCTCGACGGTTGCACGGGCCTACTCGGAGGCGCCGCGCCGCTCCTGCGCGGGGTCGCGCCCGGCCTCGCGGGTCTGGCGTAGCTTTTCGCACTCCGCCCACACTGCGCCCGCGCTGCCCACCCGCCACAGGCCGATCTTCACTTGGTGCAGTGACCGTCGATCTGGCTCTTGAATCGGTAGGTTCAGGCACGCCGGGTGCTTGACGCCTCAAGCTGCAAGCCGGGGGCGTCCGGTATCGTGAGGTGCTCGCCAAGCTTGAGCAGCTTGGCCGCGCGGATCGAGTTGCGTGACGTCAGGCCGGCATAGCGACTGGTATAGGTTTTCATCTCGAGAGACCGAAGACCTACGCCAAATTGCTCGATGCGGCACGACAGGGACGGATGGCGCCGAACCGGCCTGCGGGAAGCCCGGAACGATAAAGTCCAAAGCTGACAGCAACTTGCGCGATGACCCTCAAGCAAATCAGGGGTTGAGAGCGCCTCAAATTGGAGTCTGAACATGAAGCCCGAGAAGATTCTCTACACCGCCCAGGCCACCTCCACCGGCGGGCGCGAGGGCCGCTCGAACAGCGACGACGGCCGCCTGCAGGTCCAGCTCTCGGTGCCCAAGGGCCTGGGGGGCGACGACGGCTCCGGCACCAACCCCGAGCAGCTCTTCGCCGCCGGCTACTCGGCCTGCTTCCTCGGCGCGATGAAGTTCGTCGCCGGACAGCGCAAGGTCCAGCTGCCCGCCGACACCAGCGTCACCGCCAACGTCGGCATCGGCCCGATCCCGACCGGCTTCAGCATCAAGGTCGACCTGACGGTCAACCTGCCCGGCATGGAACGCGCGCAGGCCGAGGATCTGGTGCAGGCCGCCCACGTCGTCTGCCCCTACTCGAACGCCACGCGCAACAACATCGACGTGTCGCTGAAGGTGGCCTGAGCCCCGCGGCCGGCTGCTTCAGCGCGGCCGGCCCGAGCGCATCGGATAGGCGTGGCCGGCGACGAAGACGAACTCGGCGCGCAGCAGCGGCGCGCCGCGCTCGCCCGGGAAGCCGTAGCCCACCGCCTCGATCCGCTCGCCGGCGGCCGGCCGCGGCATACGCCACTCGTCGAGGCGGGCGACTCCGGCCAGCTCGACGATCCAGTGCACGTCGGCGCGCCTCGGCAGCGCGGCAGCGGCGAGGATCGGCACGTCCGCCACCGCGAGCGCCTGCTTCGGCACCGGCCGGCGCACCAGGTCGGGCGGCAGCCGCAGCGGCGCGTCGAGCGCGATCTCGAGCGCGCTGCCGGGCGCCGTCCACACCGCCTTCAACACCCGTCCGGCCAGGTAGAGCGGGTGGCGCGCATCGAGCCGCTCCCAGCCCTGCGGCTGGTAGACGCGGGCCGTCGTCGGGCCGAGCAGGCGCGCGGGCACCAGCGCCGCGACGGGAGCGATCGGTCCGCGGTTCATCGGTCGGGACGGAAGGTGGGCAAGGCAATCCCGGCGGGCAGCCGGGCCGGCAGCAGAACGGGCTGATCCTGGATTCGGCATTTCCTCGCCGAACTTGAGGGCGCCGGCTGCCCTGCCGGGGAGCCGCCCCTACGCAGCCGGCATTCTCAGCGCACCGGCCGCGCGCCCGCGGCGCGAGCGCTGCGGCAGGCGGTCCCGCAACCCGCAGGGCTCGGCGACGGGCAAGGGCTGGTGCTGCAATTGCTCGAGCGCGTCCGCGTCGAGCAGCTCGAGCTCACCGGGCCGCAGCTCGATGCAGCCCTGCGCCTCCAGCGTCGACAGCAGGCGCGCGACGGTCTCGCAGGGCAGGCCGAGATGGCTCGCGATGTCGCGCCGGCTCATCGGCAGGCGCAGCAGCTGCACCGGCCCCTCCGTGCCGCCCTGCTGTCCGGCCAGCCAGAGCAGGAAGCGCGACAGCCGCGCCTGCGCGCCAGCCCCGGCCGTCATCACGGCGCAGCGGTCGCGTCGGGCGAGCTCCCGGCCGGTACAGCGCTGCAGCATGCGCTCGAGCGCCGGCACCTCCTGTCCCAGGCGGACCAGCTCGCGGAAAGGCAACACCAGGACCGTGGAATCCTCCAGCGCCAACGCTCCGCTCGCATAGCGCCCCTCGTCGAGTGCGTCGATCCCGATGAGCTCGCCCCGCATCGGGAAACCCAGGACCTGCTCGTGACCGTCCGCATGCGTCTGGATGCACTTGAAGCATCCGGCCGCGACGAAATAGAGGCTCTTGAGCACGCCACCTTCGAGCACCAGGGACCGGCCGGCCCGCACCCGCCGCACCTGGAAGCGCAGGCAATCGGTCACCGCGTCGACCTCCTCCGGCATCCCGAGCCACTCGAGCAATTCGGACGCACTGCACTCGGCATGTGCGGGGGCGCTGTCGTGGGCCGTCGGGCCTTCGCCCCCTCGGGGTACCGCGCCTGCGGCACCGCTCTGCGACATCTGCATCGACACTCCTCGGCGCACTTGCAAGGGCGCCGCACAGGGTGCCAACTTTGACCGCTCGCACCTGCGATGGGTATCGGCATTTCGACCGACCTCTCGTAAGCGAACACCTTGATCGATAGGAAAATTCCTAATCCAGCTCAGGAGAATTCCTGGCTCCAGGATGAAACGCGAACCCACCGTATCCCCGGTCTGGAGGTGCCGCCCGCGGCCTCGCGTTGCTCCCCGGCGGACTTGCGGCTAGCCTCGGCGAGTTCCCCCAGGCCCACCTATCCCCGGAGCGCCGTCTTGCCCCTCCTCCCCGCGCCCTTGCCGCGGATGCCGGTTTCCTGCCGCGCATGACCGGCCCCGGCCCTGTCGGCAGTACCGTGCTGCTCGCCGATCCGCACCGCATCGTGCGCGAAGGGCTGCGGCGCCTGCTCGACGAGGACGGCGACATGTCCGTCTCGGCCGAAGCCGCCACCGGCCACCAGGTGCTCGAGCAGTTGCGCCGTCATCCTGTCGACGTCGCGCTGGTCGAGCTGAACCTGCCGGGACTCGGCGGGCTGGACCTGATACGGCGGCTGCGCGCGGAGTGGCCGGCGCTGGGCGTGCTGGTGCTCACCGTGCATGCCGAGGAGCAGTACGCGCTGCGGGCCTTCCGCGCCGGCGCCCAGGGCTACCTGAGCAAGGACTGCGCGCCCGAGGAGCTGCTCGGCGCGCTGCGCAAGGTCGCGGGCGGCGGCGCCTACCTGTCGCCGGCGCTCGCGGAGCGGCTGGCGGTCGAGCTCACCGGGCTGCACGAGGCGCCGGCGCACACGCTGCTGAGCGACCGGGAGTTCGAGGTGTTCCGCATGATCGTCGCCGGCCTGCGCCTGACCGAGATCGCCGAGCGGCTGCACCTGTCGGTCAAGACCGTCAGCACGCACAAGAGCCGGATCCTGGAGAAGATGAAGCTCGACAGCACGGCGGCGCTGGTCAGGTACGGCGTGCAGCACGGCTTGTTCGTGGAGGACACGGAGCCCCGGCGCTGAGCCGCGCGGCAAGCAGCCGCAGCAGCAGCTCGACCCGCGCCTTCACCGGGTTCAGCCCCCCGGCATCGGCGAGCGCCTGCCCCGCCACCGGAATCACCCGGCCGAAGACGCAGCGGGTGGCGCGCAGCACCGCGACGCCCTGGCGCTGCGCCGCCAGCAGCGCCGACTCCAGCGCGTGGTGCACCGTGCCGTTGCCGCTGGCGGCGACCACCAGCCCGTCCACGCCCTGCGCGCACAGGGCCTCCACGATCGCGCCGCCCGCCCCCGCGTGGCTCGTGACGATCTCGACGCGCGGCCAGTCCGCGGGGTCGGCCTGCACGAGCCCGAGCCCGAGCGCGTCGCCCTCCGGCCAGGCTCGCAGCATCCGCACCCGCGACTCCTCGACGCAGGCCAGCGGCCCCGCCTCGCCGGAGCCGAAGGCGTCGATGCGGTAGGCGTGGAGCTTCTGCACCTCCGCGGCGCCGTGCACCTGGCCGGCGAGCACCGCCAGCACGCCGCGCGCGCCCGGCTCCCGCGCGACACGCACCGCGTCGCGCAGATTGGGCGGGCCGTCCGGCGAGAGCGCGGTGGCAGGCCGCATCGCGGCGCACAGGACCACCGGCTTGCGGGGCGCGAGCACCCGCTGCAGGAACCAGGCGGTCTCCTCGAGCGTGTCGGTGCCGTGCGTGACGACCACGCCCGCCACCTCATCGCGCTCCAGGTGCCGCGCGACGCGCTGCGCGAGCGCGCGCCAGGTGGCGTGGTCCATGTCCTTGCTGTCGAGCTGCGCGAGCTGCTCGGCCTCCAGCGGCACGCCCGCGAGCTCCGGCACCGCCGCGACGAGCTGCGCCACGCCGAGCTGCGCGGCGCTGTAGCCGACCTGGTCCGACGCCGACGCGGCGGTGCCGGCGATCGTGCCGCCGGTGCCGAGGATCACCACCCTGGAAGAAGTGCTTTGCATTCGCGTATCGCTGGATAAAAATACAGATACTGGATATTCAGACAGACCCTGCCCGGCCGCTGCAGCGCCCGGACCGGGGCACGGCATTTCATACAGGCATCCCGTGGACGACACGCCCAAACTCACCGCCCGCCAGCAGCAGGTGCTCGAACTCATCGCCGGCGCCATCGAACGCACCGGCGCCCCGCCGACGCGCGCCGAGATCGCCGCCGAGCTCGGCTTCCGCTCCGCCAACGCCGCCGAGGAACACCTGCAGGCGCTCGCCCGCAAGGGCGTCATCGAGCTCGTCGGCGGCACCTCGCGCGGCATCCGTCTGAAGTCTGACACACGCCGCGCGGCCTTCGGCGCGGCCCCGCAGCCGCTGGTGCCGCCGCCCGGGCGCAACCAGCTCGCGCTGCCGCTGGTCGGCCGCGTCGCCGCCGGCACGCCGATGCTCGCGCAGGAGCACATCGAGCAGACCTACCACCTCGAGGCCAGCCTGTTCCAGCGCCAGCCCGACTACCTGCTGAAGGTGCGCGGCATGAGCATGCGCGACGCCGGCATCCTCGACGGCGACCTGCTCGCGGTGCAGCAGGGCCGCGAGGCGCGCAGCGGCCAGATCGTCGTCGCGCGCCTCGGCGACGAGGTCACCGTCAAGCGCCTGCGCCGCAGCGGCCGCGTGGTCGAGCTGCTGCCCGAGAACCCCGATTTCGAGCCGATCGTCGTGCAGCCGGGCGACGACTTCACGGTCGAGGGCATCGCGGTCGGCCTGATCCGCGGCTCCGGCCAGATGTGAGGCCGGCGCGCGCAAGCGCCTCCCCGCGCCGGAGATCGGCGCGGGGCCGGCCCGGTCCCGCGACGTAGCGCAAAGCCCCCCGCCGGGACTCACTCTACCTCGAAGCGGAACTCCTGCACCGCGAGCACCTCCTCGTCGCCGCGCGCGACGCAGCGGTACTGCAGCATCGCGCTGCGCACCGCCTGGTGAAAGACCGGCGGCCCCGACAGGATCTGCACCTCCAGCACGCGCCCATGGCGGATGCGCGCCTGCGCGCGCACGACGCCGCCGATGCCGTCGAGCAGCGCGCGGCGCGGCATCTCGGGCGCGACCTGCGTCGGGCAGGCGATGCCGATCGCGGCGCGGGCGGGCTGCGCAGGTGCAGGTGCAGGTGCAGGTGCAGGTGCAGGTGCAGGTGCAGGTGCAGGTGCAGGTGCAGGTGCAGGCGGCAGCGGTGCGGGCGGCAGCGGTGCGGGCGGCCGGGGCGCCTCGGCCGCCACCGGGGGCGGTGGCGCGGGCACCGGGGGCGCCGGACTCGGCTGCGGCTCCAGCCGCTGCGCGGGTGCCGGAGCCCGCGGCACGGCTCGCGCCGGACGCGGCGGCTCGGCCTTCTTCGGGGGTGGAGGCGGCGTTGCCTGGCGCCGCGGCTCGGGCGGGGGCGGCACGGGCCGCGGCAGCGGCTCCGGCGGCCTCGGCGCTGGAAGCAGCACCGGCGGGGGCGGCCGCAGCGGCTCGACGAAGACCACCTGCAACGGCTTGTCGCGATCCGGCGGCGCGTGCGGCCGCACTTCGAGCGTCATCAGCGCGCGCAGCACCAGCAGGTGCAGCAGCACGACGGCCGACGCCGCCGCGATGCGGGCGGCAGTGCTGTCCTCTCCCAGCGTGACGCGCATGCCGCGAAGTCTCTCACGGCCGGGCCGCCGCGGCGCGGGCGATGCAGGCCCGCTCGCCGCGCGCCCCGTCCCTCGCCTACCAGGCGATCAGCGCGTCGCGGCCCTGCACGACGAGCTGCACGCGCGCGCCCACCGGCATCGTCACCTTGGTCGGCACATGGCCGAAGGGCAGCCCGGTCAGCACCGGCACCGGCGTGAGCGCGCGCAGCTGCGCGACGGTCGTCTTCAGGTCGTAGCCGCGGTCCAGCGGCGACTTGCGGAACTCGGTGAAGCGGCCGAGCACCACCGCCTTCTGCGCCGCGAGCACGCCGGCCTGGAGCAGCTGCATCAGCCCGCGCTCGATGCGGTAGGGATGCTCGTTGACGTCCTCGAGGAACAGCACGCCCCCCTTCACCCTGGGCCAGTGCGGCGTGCCGAGCAGCGACAGCACCATCGCGAGGTTGCCGCCCCACAGCACGCCCTTGACGTCCAGGCCGTCGAAGCCGGCCTCGGTGCGAAAGCCCACCGCCTCCAGCTCGCCGTCCATCGCCTCGGCGAAGCAGGGCGCGGTCACGTCGTCGAGCTCGTCGGCGCCGAAATCCGAGCAGCCCATCGGGCCGGCCCAGGTGACGCTGCGGTGGTGCGCCAGCAGCGCGAGCTGCAGCGCGGTGAAGTCGCTGTGGCCGACCCAGCGCGTGCCGTTCTCGGCGCTGCGCGCGAGCAGCCCGAAGTCGATGCGGTCGAGCAGCCGCGACAGGCCGTAGCCGCCGCGGCTGGCCATCGCGACCGACGGCGCCGCCGCCGCGACGCGGTGCAGAGCCGCGAGCCGCGTGTCGTCGTCGCCGGCGAAGCGCTGGTGGCGCGCGAGCGCGGCCTCGTCGATCTGCACCTCGAAGCCGAGCGTGCCGAGGCGCTGGGCCGCGCGCCTGAGCTTCGCGGCGGGGGTGACGATGCCCGAAGGCGAGAACAGGGTCAGGCTGGCGCTCAAGGCGTCTCCGGGTCGAGGGGGAAATGGGGCAGCTCGAGCACGTCGCCGGTGGGCAGCCGCTCCCCGCCCGGCGCCCGGGCCGCGGCCTGGGACGCTGCCAGGCGCGCCGCCTCCTCGCGCTGGGCGCGCTGGATCGCGCGGCGCTCGGCGAAGAACTCCTTCAGCAGCTTGCCGCTCGCCTCGGCCAGCAGGCCCCCGGCGACCGTGGTGTGGTGGTTGAGCCGGGCTTCGGCGAACAGGTCCAGCACCGAGCCGGCGACGCCGGTCTTCGGGTCCGGCGCGCCGAACACGACGCGCCTGAAGCGGGCGTGCATCAGCGCCATCGCGCACATCGCGCAGGGCTCGAGCGTCACGTAGAGCTCGCATTCGGGCAGCCGGTAGTTGCCCAGCAGCTGCGCGGCGTGGCGCAGCGCGACGATCTCGGCATGCGCAGTCGGGTCGTGCTCGGTGATCGGCCGGTTGTAGCCGGTGGCGATCACCTGCCCCTCGCGCAGGATCACCGCGCCGACCGGCACCTCGCCGACCAGCCAGGCGTTGTGCGCCTGGTCGAGCGCGATGCGCATGGCGTGTTCGTCGGCGGGAGTGAACATGGCGGGCAAGGAGGACTGGGCAGGGCGTGGCGTGGCGGGGCCGACAGTGTAGCGGCCGGGGGCCGCCCCTGCCGCGCGCCCGGTGCCGTGGCTAGGGCAGCGTGAACTCGCGCAGGTGCAGGCTCAGCGCGGGGTAGTCCACCGGCTTGACCAGGTGTGCGTCGAAGCCGGCATCCCGCGTGCGGCGGCGGTCCTCCGGCTGGCCCCAGCCGGTGATCGCGATCAGCCGCAAGCGCTCGCCCTCCGGGCCGCGGCGCAGGCGTCGCGCCACCTCGTAGCCGTCGAGGCCCGGCAGCCCGATGTCGAGCAGCGCCACGTCGGGCCGCGAGCGGGCGGCCGCCTCCAGGGCCTGCGGGCCGTCGTGCGCCAGCTCCACCGCATGCCCGTCGCCGGCGAGCAGCGCCGCGAGGCTCTCGGCCGCGTCGCGGTTGTCGTCGACCAGCAGGATCCGCAGGCCCCGCGCCGGGGATGCGGCCCGCTCCTCGCGGTCGGGCCCCTGCCCGCGCGCGCCGCTGACCAGCAGCGGCAGGCAGACGGTGAACTCGCTGCCGTGCCCGCGCCCCTCGCTGCGCGCGCGCACCGTGCCGCCGTGCAGCTCGACCAGGCTGCGCACCAGCATCAGCCCGATCCCCAGCCCCCCGCTGCGATCGGCCGGCCGCTCGGCCTGCACGAACATCTCGAACACGCGCGGCAGCATCGCGGCCTCGATGCCGATGCCGTTGTCCTGCACCGTGACGTCGACCCGGTCCCCCTCCCGGGCGACCCGCACGCGGATCTCGCCGCCCGGGTCGGTGTAGTTCGCGGCGTTGTTGAGCAGGTTGGAGAAGACCTGCGCGAGGCGGGTGGCGTCGCCGAGCACCGTGAGCGCCGGGTCGACCGCATCGAGCCGCAGCCGATGCCCGCGCGCGTCGATCGCCGGGCGGCTCGTCTCGATCGCCGCGTCCAGCACCGCGGCCACCGTCACCGGCTCGCGCTGCAGCACGATCGTGCCGCGCGAGATGCGCGAGACGTCGAGCAGGTCGTCGAGCAGCCGCACCATGTGGCGCGTCTGCCGCTCCGCGACATCGAGCCAGCGCCGCGCCGCCCCCGCGTCGGGCGTGCGCCGCAGGATCTCCAGCGAGGTGCGCAGCGGCGCAAGCGGGTTGCGCAGCTCGTGCGCGAGCGTCGCGAGGAAGTCGTCCTTGCGGCGGTCGTTCTCGCGCAGCTCGGCGTACAGCTGCGCGTTGCGCAGCGCGATCGTCGCGATGCCGGCGAGCTGCCCGAGCAGCACGCGCTCGTCCTCGCCGTAGGGCCGCTCGGGCCGCGGCGCGACGTGCAGCACGCCGCCCGGGCCGTCGCGTCCGTCGAGCGCGATGGCGAGTCCGTCGGTGAAGTCGGTGACGGCGGCGCCCAGCCGCACGCTCGCGCCGGGCGCGTCCAGCAGGCGCCGCGCCTCCTGCTCGATCACCGGCAGCAGTGCCTGCACCGAGGGGGCGGAGTTCAGCGCCGGGGTGGCCGCGCTCAGCTGCTGCAGCCGACGCGAGCGCTCGCGCTCGCGCTCCCCGCTCGCGCGGATCTCGGCCTCGTGGCGCAGACGCTCGGTCGCGTCCCGCATCACGATCACCGCGCCGCTCTCCGCGCCCTGCGGATCGCGGATCGGCGCGAGGCTGTGGTCGACCGGCCGCTCGCCGCCGTCGCGGTCGAGCAGCCGCAGCTGCCCGAGCTGCGGCCCTCCCGCCTGCCGCACGCCCTCCACGATCTCCCCGGCCGCGGCGTCGCGGGTGCGCACCACCTCCGTCAGCGGGCGGCCGCGCGCCTCGTCGGCGCTCCATCCGGTCAGCCGCGCGGCAATGCCGTTCATGAACAGGATGCGCTGCCGCGCGTCGACGGCGACCACCGCGTCGCCGATGCTGCCGAGCGTGGCGGCGAGCCAGCTGTGCTCGCGGTGCAGCCGCTCGGCCGCCTCGGCCTGCGCGCGCGTCACGGCCTGCGCGGCCTCGCGCGCACGTGCCTGCAGCAGCGTGATGAAGGCCAGCAGCGCGCTGGCCGCCAGGCAGGCCAGCGCCAGCCACGGCAGCATCTGCTGCTGCGACAGCGAGTCGAACTCGGGCCGGCTCTTGAGCCGCACCAGCCAGGGCCGCCCGGCCACTTCCAGCGTGCGCTCGACCTGGATGTGGGGCGCCTGCGAGGCGTCGGGATTGGTGGTCCGCAGCAGCGCCTCGGGCCGCGCCTCGGTGCCGTCGTACAGCTCGAAGTCGAGCTGGTCGGAGCCGCCCCGCACGCCCTGCAGCAGGTCCCCCACCCGCAGCGGGCTGTAGACGAAGCCGAGGAGCCGCTCTCGGCGCTGGTCCGGCCCGGCCGGCACCTCCAGGCCGCGATAGATGGGCCGATAGATCAGGAAGCCGGCCTGCTTCTCCTTGTCGATCTCCTGCACCAGCATCACCTTGCCGCTGGCGCGGGCCTGACCCGAGTCCCGCGCCGCCGCCATCGCGCTGCGCCGCTCGGCTTCGCTGTACATGTCGTAGCCGATCGCTGCGGCGTTGCGCTGGTCCAGCGGCTCCAGGAAGAGGATGCTGTGGTACTCGTCGCGCGGCTCGGTCGGCCAGACGCGGAACGAGGGCCCGTGCTGCGCCCGCATCTGCTGCTGCACCTGCTCCAGCTCGCCCGCCGGGATGCGGCGGCTGAAGCCGATGCCGAGGATGCCGGGGTAGCGCTCGCGCAAGTCCAGCCGCTCGACATAGGCGGCGAACTCGTCCTTGTTCACCTGCTCGCTCGCGGCGAACAGTCCCGCCGCCCCCTCGAGCAGCGCGGAGGTGATGCGGATGCGCTCCTGGATCGCGGTCACGGTCCGCGTGGCCTCCATGCCGAAGCGCGCCTGGTCGCGCGCCTCGAGCGCGCGCCAAGCAAGGGCGAGCAGCGCGCCCGTGACGAGCAGCGACAGCAGGAACACCAGCAGCGGTGCCGGCCACAACGCGCTCACGGGCGACGGGGAAGAAGTGCGGGGACGCTCGCTTGCGACGTTCATTCGCTGGATCGGGATGGGATGGTGCGCACGGCGGCAGCCGCCGCGCATTGCCAGCCTCGGGACTGCCTCGCCGAGCAGGGCCCCGGAAGCCGGACGCTGCCCGAAGGGCCCCCAGGGTGGTAGCTCGTCCTCGTCGCGCGGAGCGGCGCCGAGGACTCCACGACACTCTACTTCGCCGTGCGTGCCCGCGCCCGACAGTTACCCCTCTCGGTCGCCGGCCCGGCCCTGCCCGGCGGGCACAAGGCACCGGGGGGCGCCATGCGCACCGGCGTCGCTCACGGGGCCCGCGACCCAGCGCCGCCCCGGCCTCGCCCGCGGTGCCGGCATCCGCGCCTCGTCACCGCGGGCCGGGCCGGTCCTCCCCCGATGCCGCAGAATGCGCGGACTGCCAAGGAGGAGAGCGATGCGAGCGGAGGCCGGCGACCTGTTCCGCCATGTCAGCGCCGAGAAGTCGGCGCTGTACCGCGCCGTCATGGACGTCTTTGCCGCGGCCAAGCGCCAGTACCGGCTCCAGCTGCGCCCCGACGAGGTACTGGCGGAAGCCTCCTGGCCCGGTGAGCGCCCGCGCATCGAGGAGGTCAACGCGGCGCTCGCGCAGCTCGCCGATTGGGGCAACCTCGAGTCCCAGCCCGACACCGCGCGCGTCGCGAGCCTCGGCGACTTCTACCGCGCCCGCTTCCTCTACCGGCTCTCGCACGGCGGCGAGGCGGTGGAGGCGGCGCTCGCGACCTTCGCGCAGACGCTGGCGCACCGCGCCGAGCTGCAGACCGTCGCGCTCGACGACATCGACAGCCGCCTCGCCGCGCTCGAGGCGCTGGCCGGCGAGGCCGAGCCCGACGCCGCGAAGGTCCACGAGACGCTGCGCGACCTGGTGCGCGTCTTCGAGAGCCTGGCGGAGAACGCGCAGGCCTTCATGGCGGGCGTGGCGCGCAGCATCGAGCTGCAGCAGGCCGACGCCACCGCGGTGGTGAACTACAAGCGCCGGCTGATCGACTACCTCGAGCGCTTCATGGGCGACCTGGTGCGCCGCGCCGACACGATCGCGCGGCGGCTGCAGGCGCTCGGCCCGCGCGTCGACGCGCTGCTGTGGCTCGTCGCGCAGCGCGAGGCACGCGACGCCGCGCCCGGCGACGCGCAGGAGCAGGCCGAGGCGCAGGCGCGGCGCTGGCAGGCCTGGCGCGAGCGCTGGAAGGGCCTGCGCGGCTGGTTCCTGTCCACCGGGCACGAGCCACCGCAGGCCGAGCTGCTGCGGGCGCGGGCCCGCGCGGCGATCCCCCAGCTGCTCGGCGCGATCGCCGCGCTCAACGAGCGGCGCGCCGGCCGCAGCGACCGCTCGGCCGACTTCCGCCTGCTCGCCGGCTGGTTCGCCGCCTGCGACAGCGACGCCGACGCGCACCGGCTCGCACGCGCGGCCTTCGCGCTCAACCCGGCGCGCCACCTCTCGCTCGAAGCCGCCGCCGACACTGCACTGCCGGCCACCACCCCGTGGGCCGAGGCGCCGCCGCTCGTGATCCACCCACGCCTGCGCGAGTACGGCGAGGCGACCCCGCGCGGCCCGCTGCCCACCGTGCGCGAGCGGCGCCAGGAGCGCGAGCTGCTCGCGCGCCAGCTCGCCGAGGAGTCGCGGCAGGTCGAGGCCGCCCGCGCGCGGCTCGCCACCGGACGGCCGCTGCGGCTGTCGGAGCTTGGCGAGCTCGACCCCCACGCCTTCGGCCTGCTGCTGCGCCTGCTCGGCGAGGCGCTGACCGAGCAGGCCGACCCGGACCGGCCGGTCGAGCGACTGAGCGGCGACGGGCTGATGCAGCTGCGGCTCGAGCCGCTCGCCGCCGACAGCCGCGCCGAGATCCGCACCCCGCACGGCTGCTTCGCCGGCCGCGACCACCTGATCACGATCACCGTGCTGGACGAGGCCGGATGAACGAGCGCCACGACCGCCGCCCCGACAGCGGCACCGACAGCCGGACCATCGGCCGCCAGCAGGAGCGCCACCAGCAGGAGGAGTTCCGCACCGCGCTGCGCGCGTTGCTGATGACGCCGCTGATGGGCCCGGCCCACGAGGATTTCGCCGCGGTGCGCCGCCAGGCCGCGGCGCTGCGCGAATGGTTCGCGCGCGAGGCCGGCTGGGTGCTGCAGGTCGAGCGCGACGGGGCGCGGCTCCACAAGCGCCCGGCCGAGCTCGGCGATGCCACGCGCGGCCTGCCGGGCTACGACCGGCGCCGCTACGTGCTGCTGTGCCTGGCCTGCGCGGTGCTGGAGCGGGCCGAGCCGCAGATCACGCTGCGCCTGCTCGGCGAGCGGCTGCTGCAGCTCGCCGCCGACCCGGCGCTGCGCTCGCGCGACTTCGCCTTCACGCTCGAGGCGCAGCACGAGCGGCGCGAGCTCGTCGCCGTGTGCCGCACGCTGCTCGATCTCGGCGTGCTGCAGCGCGTGGCCGGCGACGAGGAGGGCTTCGTGCGCGCCGCGGGCGAGCAGGCCGACGCGCTCTACGACGTGCAGCGCCGCGCGCTCTCCGGCATGCTCGCCGCCGTGCGCGGCCCCTCCTCCTGGGCGGCCGGGGAGGCGCCGACTGGGCTGGAGGACCGCCTGCGCGCGCTGGTGGACGAGCACGTGGCCGACAGCGAGGAGGCGCGCCGCACCGCGCTGCGCCACCGGCTCGCAAGGCGGCTGCTCGACGACCCGGTCGTCTATCTCGACACGCTCGATGCCGAATCGCGCGCCTACTTCGTCAACCAGCGCGGCGCGATGGCCGCCCGGCTGTGCGAGGCGACCGGCCTGCTCGCCGAGCAGCGCGCGGAAGGCTTGGCGCTGGCAGACGAGACCGGCGCGCTGACGGATGTGAGGATGCCCGCCGAGGGCACCGAGGCCCACGCCACGCTGCTGGCGGCGGAATACCTCGCCGGCCGCGCACGCCAGGGCGAGGTTCCGATCACCGAGGACCAGCTCGTTGCCTGGCTCGGCGAGGCGAAGGAGCGCTTCGGCCGCTACTGGCGCAAGTCCGCGCGCGAGCCCGGCGCCGAGCGCGAGCTCGCGCGGCTCGCGATCGAGCGCCTTGCGATGCTGCAGCTGGTGGCGTGCGAGGGCCCGGTCCTGCGGCCCCGCCCTGCCCTCGCCCGCTTCGCGCTGGGCTCCACCGAGATCCGCGAGCTCCCCGGCAGCGGCGGGCCGTGCCGCGCCCGTCGCCCCGGGCCGGCCGGCGCGCCTGGGCAAGACACCGGCTCCCTGTTCGACGACCCGACATGAACGATCCCTTCGACCTGCGGCCCCTGCCCGAGACGCGGCCCGCGCTGCCGCAGCCGGCGCTCGCGCGCTGGCAGCCGCTGCGCCTGGGCCTCGTGGAGCTCTTCCACTACGACAGCGAGGAGTTCTGGTTCCGCGACGGCCACCTGCTGCTGCGCGGCAACAACGGCACCGGCAAGTCCAAGGTGCTGTCGCTGACGCTGCCCTTCCTGTTCGACGCGCAGCTGAAGTCCTCGCGCATCGAGCCCGACGGCGATGCCGGCAAGAAGATGGCGTGGAACCTGCTGATGAACAGCCACGACCGGCGCATCGGCTACGCCTGGATCGAGTTCGGCCGCGTCGGCGAGGACGGCGCGCCGCGTTTCCTGACGCTCGGCGCGGGGCTGGCCGCCGTGGCGGCGCGGCCCGAGGTGCAGGCCTGGTTCTTCGTCGTGGACGGGCGCGGCGAGGGTCCGCGCCTCGGCCGGGATCTCTGGCTCACGACGCCGCAGCGCGCGGTGCTCACGCGCGAGAAGCTGCGCGAGGTGCTGCAGGGCCACGGCCAGGTCTTCGACACCGCCGCCGCCTACCGCCGCGCGGTGGACGAGCGGCTCTTCCACCTCGGCGAGGCGCGCTACGCCGCGCTGATGGACACGCTGATCCAGCTGCGCCAGCCGCAGCTGTCGAAGAAGCCGGACGAGGCGAGCCTGTCCCGGGCGCTGACCGAGGCGCTGCCACCGATGTCGCGCGAGCTGCTCGGCGACGTGGCCGACGCGCTCGGCCAGCTGGAGGAGGACCGCCGCCAGCTGGCCGAGTACGAGGCGCTGGAGAAGGCGGTGAACCGCTTCGAGCAGCGTTACCGCGTCTACGCGCGCACCCTCAGCCGGCGCGAGGCGCGGGTGCTGCGCCAGGCGCAGACCGAGTTCGACGGCGCGAGCCGCGCGCTCGGCGAGGCGCAGCAGGCCCTCGAGGCCGCGCGGCAGCGCGACTCGCAGGCCCTGGCGCGCCGGGAGCAGGCGGAGCGCGATCTCGCCGGCCGGCGCGCCACGCTCGACACGCTGCAATCCGACCCGGCGATGCAGGACGCCAACCGGCTCGCGCAGGCCGAGCGCGACGCGGCCGGGCGCGAGCGCGCGGTGCGGGAGGCGCAGGAGGCGCTCGACAAGGCGGCCCGCCGGCTGCGCGAGAACGAGGCCGAGAGCGCCCGGCGCGCGATCCAGGTCGAGCAGGCGACCGCCGCCCTGAACGCGGCACGGCAGGACGCACTGCAGCATGCCGGCACGGCCGGTCTCGACGGCGCGCTGCAGCCGCATCCGTTCGCGGTGCCCGATCCGCTCGGGATCGCTTCACTGGCGCCGGAGGACTTCGACAGCGCCCGTGCGGGGTTGCGCGCGCTGCTGGCCGGCCGGCGCGAGCAGATTGCGCTGCTGCGCCGGCGCCATGCCGAGCTGGCGCAGGCCCGCGCCGAGGAGACGCAGCGGGAGCAGGCGCGCCAGGAGCGCCGGGACGAAGCGGAGGAAGCCGCCGCCGCACGCGCCGAGGCCGACGAGGCGGCCGAGCAGGCCGGCCGTGCGCTGCTGCAGGCCTGGGAGGCGCATTTCGCCTCGCTCGCGCAGCTGGCCCCCGACGCCGGGCCGGCGCTGCAGGCGCTGGCCGACTGGGTGACGGCCCCCGAAGGCGACAACCCGGCCCGCCTTGCGCTGCTGGCCGCGCAGCAGCAGGCCCTGCCGCGCCTCGCCGCCGAACGGCATGCGCTCGAAATGCAAGGGCTGGTTCTGCGGGAGGAGCGGCAGGCGCTCGACGCCGAGCGGCAGCGCCTCGCCGCCGGCGAGGACCCCGCGCCCCCGGAGCCCTGGACGCGCGGCCCCGGCGTGCGCGACGCCCGGCTCGGCGCCCCGCTGTGGCAGCTGGTCGAGTTCCGGGAGGAGGTGGACGCGGCGCAGCGCGCCGGTCTCGAGGCCGCATTGGAGGCCGCCGGGCTGCTCGACGCCTGGGTGGCGCCGGACGGGGCGCTGCACGCGGCGGGCGACGGCCGCCCGCTGCACGACACGCAGTGGCTGTCGCGCCCGCTGCAGCCCGGCGGCTCGCTGGCCGACTGGCTGCAGCCGGCCGGTGAGCCGGACGCGCCGGTGCCCTCGGCCGTGCTCGCGCGGCTGCTCGCCGGCGTGGCCTGCGGCGCCCGGGATCCCGCGGATGCCGAGGCCTGGGTTGCGCCGGACGGCCGCTTCCGGCTCGGCGCGCTCGCCGGCGCCTGGCACAAGCCGGCCGCACTGCACATCGGCTTCGCAGCCCGCGCCGCGGCGCGCGAGCGGCGGCTGACCGAGATCGCGCGGCGGCTGGAGGCGCTCGCGGCCGAGGAGCAGGCCCTGCGCGAGCGGCTCGCCCGGCAGGCCGAGGCCGAGCGGCAGGCCGATCAGGAGGGGCGCACCGCCCCGGGCGACGAGCCCTTGCGCCAGGCACACCTGAGTGCCGCCGCTCGCGAGCGCGAGCTGCAGCGCGCCCGAGAACGGCTGGCCCAGGCCGACGCGCAGCGGCTCGACGCGGCCCGCGCGCTGGAGGCGGCGCAGCAGCGGCTCGCCGACGACGCCGCCGACCTGCGCCTGCCGCCGCCCCCGGAGTCGCTCTCGCCGATCGAGGCGGCGCTGCAGGAGCTGGACGAGGCGCTGCAGTCGCTGGTCCAGGCGGCCTGGGACCTGCGCCTGCACCAGCCCGAGTTCCAGCGCCAGCAGGCCCGCGAGGCCGAGGCGCGGCAGGACCACGCCGAGGCCCGCGAGGCGCTCGCGGCCGCCGCAATCGAGGCCGAGGAGGCCCGGGCGCGGCTGACCGCCTTGCGGGAGACGGTCGGCGCCCGCGTGGAGGAGCTCCAGCAGCGCATCGCCGGGGCCCGGGCCTCGGTGGGTGCCGCCGAGCGGGAAGAGAAGGCCGCGGGGGAAGACCGGCTAGAGGCCGCCCGGGCCCTGGCCGTCGCCGAGACCCGCGCGAACGGCGCCGCGCAGACCCTGGAGCAGCGCGGTGCGGCGCGCGCCGCCGAGCAGGCGCTGCGCGAGGTCGACGCCGACGACGCGAGCTGGGAGCGCGTGCAGAAGCACATCGGCGCCGACCTGACCGAGCTGCAGGGCGCGCTGACCGCGCTCGGCCACCAGGCGCACGGCGAGGCCAGCGACTACGGGCTCGTCGTGCGCATCGTCTGGCGCAACCGCCCCGAGCGTCCCGACCGGCTCGCCGCACGGCTCGCCGACGAGATCGCGCAGCGCCGCGAGCTGCTCAGCGCCGGCGAGCGCGAGGTGCTGGAGAACCACCTGCAGGCCGAGATCGCGATCGAGGTGCAGCGGCTGCTGCAGGCCGCCGAGCGCCAGGTCGAGGCGATCAACCGGGAGCTGCACAAGCGCCCGACCTCGACCGGCGTGCGCTTCAAGCTGCAGTGGCAGCCGCTGCCCGAGGGCGCCGAAGGCGCGCCGGTCGGGCTCGAGGCGGCGCGCCGGCGGCTGCTGAACACCGGTGCCGACCTGTGGTCGGCCGAGGACCGGAGAGTCGTCGGCGCGATGCTGCAGCAGCGCATCGCCGCCGAGCGCGAGCGCAGCGAGGGCGGCAGCCTGCTCGAGCAGCTCGCCCGCGCGCTGGACTACCGGCACTGGCACGAGTTCCGCGTGCTGCGCTGGCAGGACGGCCAGTGGCGCAAGCTCTCGGGCCCCGCCTCCAGCGGCGAGCGCGCGCTCGGCCTGACGGTGCCGCTCTTTGCCGCGGTCGCGAGCTTCTACAGCCACGGCGGCTACGCGCATGCGCCGCGGCTGGTGCTGCTCGACGAGGCCTTCGCCGGCATCGACGACGCGGCGCGCGCGCACTGCATGGCGCTGATCCGCGAGTTCGACCTCGACTTCGTGATCACCAGCGAGCGCGAATGGGCCTGCTACGCCGAGCTGCCGGGCGTGTCGATCTGCCAGCTGCAGCGCCGCGAGGGGATCGACGCGGTGTTCGTGTCGCGCTGGAGCTGGGACGGCCGCGCGCGCCGCCGCGAGGAGGACCCGGACCGCCGCTTCGCGCCCGGGACATGAGCAGGGCGAACGACCCGCGTCTGCTCAGGCTGCTCGGCGGCGAGGGGCTTGCCGCGCTGCGGCAGCGCCTGCGCCGGCGCTTCGAGCAGCTGGCGCCGGGCACGGCGCTGCCGGAGCTGCGGCTCGCGCAGCTCGCGCCGCACGAGCACGAAGCCCTCGCCCGGCTGCTCGGCCGCCCCGCGGCGCGGCCCGCCGCCTCGATGCTGATCGACGTGGCGCGCATCGACGACGCGCTGCGGCAGGCCGGCATCGCCTCGTCGCTGCGGGAGGCGCTGGAGCGGCTCGACGGTCCCATTCTGGACAGGGCGGCGCTGCGTGACGAGGAGGAGGCGCGCTGGCAGTCCGTGATCGACGGGTGCGGACATCCGGCGCTCGCGCGGCTGCTGGCGCTGCCGGAGGGTCTGGGACTGCTACGCCGTCTCTCGGGCCGCGATGCGGGGACGGCCCGTTCGCTCTGCCGGCGTGCCGCGGCCGTGCTGGAGCGCCTGCCTGCGGCAGGACTGCCCCGCGCGCAGCTCGCCGCCGAGGTGCTGGGCGACGCCCATGCGCTCGACGCCGGACAGCCGACCGCCACGCTGGTGCTTGCCGCATGGCGGCGGGTGATGCTTGCCGCGGGCGAGGACGGAAACGCCGGCGGGGAACAGGGCAGCGCAAGCGCCGAGGAGCGGCGCGCCGAGAGCGAGCGCGAGGTCTGGGCCTCGGCCGGCGTGCTGGTCAACGAGCTGGCGCGGCCGGCGCTGTTCCTGAACCTGCCGGTCGATGGGGAAAGCACCGGCCGGGCGCCACCGGGCGAGCCGGCCTACCTGTCGCTGCGGGCCCTGCTGCGCTCGCCGCCGCGCTGGGCGGTGCGAGACGTCGAGGTGCATGTCTGCGAGAACCCTAACCTCGTCGCGATCGCCGCGGACCGGCTGGGCGCCGGCTGCGCGCCGCTCGTCTGCACCGACGGCATGCCGGCCGCGGCGCAGCGACTGCTGCTCACGCAGCTCGCGCTGGCCGGCGCCCGGCTGCGCTGCCATGCCGACTTCGACTGGGCGGGACTGCGCATCGCGGCGCACGTGATGCGCGAGCACGGCGCACAGCCGTGGCGCTTCGGCGCAGCGGATTACGAGGCGGCGGCGGAGCAGGCGCCGCGACCGGGACAGGGCTTGCAGGGCACGCCCGCCGAGGCGCCCTGGGACGCGGCGCTCGCCGCCGCGATGCGGCGGCAGGGACTCGCGATCGCGGAGGAGGCCGTCGCGGGCCCGCTGCTGGGCGATCTGGCACGGTAGCCCGCCGGCAGGCGGGCTGCCGGCCTCACTCCCACTCGATCGTCGCCGGCGGCTTGCTCGAGACGTCGTAGGTCACGCGATTGATGCCGCGCACCTCGTTGATGATGCGGCCCGACACGCGCTTGAGCAGGCTGTAGGGCAGCTCGGCCCAGTCCGCGGTCATGAAGTCGCTGGTCTGCACCGCGCGCAGCGCGACGACGTAGTCGTAGGTGCGCCCGTCCCCCATCACGCCCACGCTCTTGACGGGCAGGAACACCGTGAAGGCCTGGCTCGTGAGGTCGTACCAGCTCTTGCCGCTCACCGGGTCGAGCGTGCTGCGCAGCTCGTCGATGAAGATCGCGTCGGCGCGGCGCAGCAGGTCGGCGTACTCGCGTTTCACTTCGCCGAGGATGCGCACGCCCAGGCCCGGGCCGGGGAAGGGATGGCGGTAGACCATCTCGGGCGGCAGGCCCAGCGCCACGCCCAGCTCGCGTACCTCGTCCTTGAACAGCTCGCGCAGTGGCTCGAGCAGCTTCAGGCCCAGCTGCTCGGGCAGGCCGCCGACGTTGTGGTGGCTCTTGATCGTGACCGCCTTCTTGGTCTTGGCGCCGCCGGACTCGATCACGTCCGGATAGATCGTGCCCTGCGCCAGCCACTTCGCGCCCTGGACCGAGCCGTCGCCCGCCGCCTTGAGCTTGGCGGCCTCGGCCTTGAAGACCTCGACGAACTCGCGGCCGATGATCTTGCGCTTCTGCTCGGGGTCGGACACGCCGGCGAGGTGGCCGAGGAACTGCTCGCTCGCATCCACGTGCACCACCTTCGCGTGCAGCTTGCCGACGAACATGTCCATCACTATCTGGCCTTCGTTCAGGCGCAGCAGGCCGTGGTCCACGAAGACGCAGGTGAGCTGGTCGCCGATCGCGCGGTGGATCAGCGCCGCGGCGACGCTCGAATCGACGCCGCCGGACAGGCCGAGGATCACCTCCTCGTCGCCGACCTGCTCGCGGATGCGCGCGACCGCCTCCTCGATGTAGTCGCCCATGATCCAGTCGCCCCTGGCGCCGCAGATCTCGCGCACGAAGCGCGTGAGCATCGCCGCGCCGTGCACGGTGTGCGTGACCTCGGGGTGGAACTGCACCGCGTAGTAGCCGCGCTCCTCGTCGGCCATGCCGGCGAACTCGCAGCTCGGCGTCGAGCACATCAGCTTGAAGCCGGGGGGGAGCTGGGTGACCTTGTCGCCGTGGCTCATCCAGACCTTCAGCATGCCGTGGCCCTCGGGCGTGCTGAAGTCCTGGATGCCCTCGAGCAGCCTGGTGTGGCCGTGCGCGCGCACCTCGGCGTAGCCGAACTCGCGGCGGTCGCTCCACTCGACCTTGCCGCCGAAGTGCGACGCCATGTGCTGCATGCCGAAGCAGATGCCGAGCACCGGCACGCCGAGATCCCACACGGCCTGCGGCGCGCGCAGCTCCTGCTCCTCGTAGGTCGAGGCATGGCTGCCCGAGAGGATGATGCCCTTCGGGGCGAAGCCGCGGATGAACTCGTCCGACACGTCGTTCGGATGGATCTCGCAGTAGACATGCGCCTCGCGCACGCGGCGCGCGATGAGCTGCGTGACCTGGGAGCCGAAATCGAGGATGAGGATCTTGTCGTGCATGGTGCGGGTTGCCGTGCCCGGCGGGCGGCGGCGGAAAAAAGAATGGTCAGTCCTGCAGGTAGTACTCGACGGTGGAGACGACGCGCACCTTCTTGATGTGCGGGGTGCTGGCGTCGCGGTCCTCGATCGAGAACTGGCCCTGGTTGGCACGCCGGATCTTGCCCAGCGTGCTCTGCGAGTCGGCGGCGAACCTGGTCGCCGTCTCGCGCGCGTTGCGGGTGGCCTCCTCGATCATCGCGGGCTTGATGTCGTTGAGGCCGGTATAGAGGAACTGCACGCCGGCGCCCATGCCGGGGTCGCCCCCGGTGACGGCGATGCCCTGGCGGCCGAGCTCGCCGACCTGGGCCAGCGCGGCGCGCACCGCGTCGACCTTGGGCGTGTAGACGGTGATGCCGGTGCGCGCGGTGTAACGGAAGCGCCCGCCCTCCTCGCCGCCGAACTCGCGCGCGAGCTTGTCGACGAAGGACGGCGGCACCACCGACAGCTCGGCTCCGTCGAAGCCGCGCTTGCGCAGGAAGTCGAGCACGATGGCGTTCTTGGCCTCGATGCGGGCCTGCAGCGCGGCGAGGTCGTTGTCGGCGTCGGCGTGGGTGATCGGCCAGATCGCGAGATTGGCCGGCTGCTCGCGCTCGGCAAGGCCCTTGACCTCGACGCTGCGCTCCATCGCGCGGAACTGCACGAGCCCGGACGAGACCGCGCCGCCGAGCCCGATCAGCCCGACGGCGATCAGCGCACCGCCCACGGCCGCGGGAAGCCAGCTCCGGCGCTCACCCATCCACCGATCCTCTTCTCTTCAAGGGGTCCAAACGAAAAGGCCGCCCGCAGGCGGCCCGGGGGGCCTCACTCCATCCGGTAGTTCGGCGCTTCCTTGGTGATCTGCACGTCGTGCACGTGGCTCTCGCGCATGCCCGCGGCCGTGATCTGGACGAACTCGGCCTTGCTGCGCATCTCCTCGATCGTCGCGCAACCGCAGTAGCCCATCGAGGCGCGCAGGCCGCCGGCCATCTGGTAGAGGATCGCGACTACCGAGCCCTTGTAGGGCACGCGGCCCTCGATGCCCTCGGGCACGAACTTGTCGGCGTTCGGGTTGACGGCCTCGTCGTTCTCCTGGAAGTAGCGGTCCGCGGAGCCGGCCTTCATTGCGCCGATCGAGCCCATGCCGCGGTAGCTCTTGTAGCTGCGGCCCTGGTAGAGGATGACCTCGCCCGGGGCTTCCTCGGTGCCGGCGAACATGCCGCCCATCATCACGGTGGACGCGCCTGCGGCGATCGCCTTGGCGATGTCGCCCGAGTAGCGGATGCCGCCGTCGGCGATCAGCGGCACGCCGGTGCCCAGCAGCGCGGTCGCGACGTTGTCGATCGCGGTGATCTGCGGCACGCCCACGCCCGCGACGATGCGGGTGGTGCAGATCGAGCCCGGGCCGATGCCGACCTTGACCGCGTCGGCGCCGGCTTCCACGAGCGCCAGCGCCGCCGCACCGGTGGCGATGTTGCCGCCGATCACGTCGACGTTCGGGAAGTTGCGCTTGACCCAGCGCACGCGCTCGATCACGCCGGCGCTGTGGCCGTGCGCGGTGTCGACGACGATCGCGTCCACGCCCGCGGCAGCGAGCAGCTCGACGCGTTCCTCGGTGCCCTCGCCGACGCCGACCGCCGCGCCCACGCGCAGCTTGCCCTGCGCGTCGCGCGCGGCGTTCGGGAAGTTGGTCTGCTTGGTGATGTCCTTGACCGTCATCAGCCCGCGCAGCTCGAACGCGTCGTTGACGACCAGCACGCGCTCGAGGCGATGCTTGTGCATCAGCGCCTTGCCCTCGTCGATGGACGCGCCTTCCTTGACCGTGATGAGGCGCTCGCGCGGCGTCATGATGTCGCGCACCGGCACGTCCAGGCGCGTCTCGAAGCGCAGGTCGCGGCCGGTGACGATACCGACCACGGTCTTGCCTTCCAGCACCGGGAAGCCCGAGACGCCGTGCTGCGCCGACAACTCCTTCACTGCACGCACCGGAGTGTCGGGCGTGATCGTGATCGGGTCGCGCAGCACGCCCGACTCGTAGCGCTTCACGCGCGCGACCTCGGCGGCCTGCTGCCGGGCGGTCAGGTTCTTGTGGACGATGCCGATGCCGCCCTCCTGCGCCAGCGCGATCGCAAGACGCGCCTCGGTGACGGTGTCCATCGCAGCGGACACCACGGGCAGGTTCAGGGCGATATTGCGCGACAGACGGGTCGCGAGGGACGTGTCGCGGGGCAACACCTGGGAGAAGGCCGGCACCAACAACACATCGTCGAAGGTGAGCGCTTTGCCGAGAAGGCGCATGAGAGAGGCTCCAGACGCAAAAGCGGATTATACGGAGTCGCGGCCCGCCCCTCTCCCGGAACGCCTTCACAGGCTTCCGCCCATCCCGTTCGACTCCTCGTCGCGCCGCTCCGATAGGCCTTTAAACTGGCGGGCATGCAACCGTCCCGCTCTTTCCTGTTCGCGCTCGCGCTTGCCGCCGCCGCCCTCTCGATGCCCGCCTCGGCCCAATGGAAGTGGCGCGACGCGCAGGGCAAGGTGCAGTACAGCGACCTCCCGCCTCCGGCCGGCGTGCCGGACAGCGACATCCTGCGGCTTCCGAACGAGGGCGCGGCCGCGCGTGCCGCGGCGGGTGCCGGCCGTGTGGTCGCGGCGCCGGCCCAGGCCGCGAGCGCCCCGGCGCAGAAGGCCTCGGGCAGCCCGCTCGACAAGGAGGTGGAGGCGCGCCGCAAGGCCGAGGAGCAGGCCGCAGAGGCACGCCGCAAGGCCGAAGAGCAGCGGGCCGCGAAGGAGCGGGCCGAGCATTGCAACCGCGGCCGCGGCCAGTTGCGGGCGCTGGAGTCCGGCGAGCGGCTGTCGCGCACGAACGACAGCGGCGAACGCGAGATCCTCGACGACGCGCAGCGCACCGAGGAGATCGCCCGCCTGCGCCGCTCGCTCGCCCTGAACTGCAAGTAGCGAGCGCGACGAGGGCGGCACCGCCCGCTCAGGGACGCTTCGGCGAGCGCTCGCGCTGGCTGCGGTAGCGCAGGCGGCGCGCCTCCTTCGGATCCACCGTCAGCGGCCGGTACAGCTCGACCCGGTCGCGGTCGCGCAGCCCCTGCGACAGCGGGCACTTGCGGCCCCACACGCCGACCGGCTGGCTGCCGGGATCGATCTCCGGATGGCGCTCGAGCAAGCCGCTGGCGCGCAGCGCGTGCAGCACGGTCGAGCCTTCGGCAAGGCGCAGCGGCACCCGGTCGAGCTCGCCGGGACGCGCCGAATACACCACCTCGACGCTCAGCTCAGCGGCTGCCATAGACCTGCTCGGCACGCTTCACGAAGGAGTCGACGAAGGTGTTGGCGATGCGGTCGAACACCGGGCTGACCACCGCCTGCAGCGCGACGCTCGCAAAGGCGTAGCGCAGGTCGAACTCGATCTTGCAGGCCGCCCCGCCCTGCCCCAGCGGCACGAAGCGCCATTCGCCCTCGAGCATCGAGAAGGGGCCGTCGACCAGCTTGATCAGCACCTGCTCGTTCTCGACATGGGTGTTGTGCGTCGTGAACGCATGGCGCAGCCCCGCGTAGGCGAGCGTGAGCCGCGCGGTCATGCTCGTGTCGTTGCGGCCGAGCACCTCGGCCTTCTCGCACCATGGCAGGAACTTCGGATAGTCCTCCACGGTGGTCACGAGACGGTACATCTCGCTCGGGGAGTACCACAACAGGATGGACTTCTTGACGTGCTTCATACAATGCAGCGATTGTAGTGACGCCCCTGCCGGGCCCGCCGAGTTCCCATGTCCATCGCCGAAAACCGCAAAGCCCACTTCAACTACCACATCGAGGAACGCTACGAGGCCGGCATCGTGCTGGAGGGCTGGGAGGTCAAGGCGGTGCGCGAGGGCCAGGTGCAGCTCACCGACGGCTACGTCGTGATCCGCGACGGCGAGCTGTTCCTGATCGGCTGCCAGATCAACCCACTGCGCACCGCATCCACCCACGTGCGCCCAGAGGCGCAGCGCACGAAGAAGCTGCTGATGCACAAGGACGAGATCCAGCGCCTGATCGGCAAGGTCGAGCAGAAGGGCTTCACGCTGGTGCCGCTGAACCTGCACTACACCAAGGGCCGCATCAAGGCCGACATCGCGCTCGCCAAGGGCAAGGCGACGCACGACAAGCGCGAGACCGAGAAGAAGCGCGACTGGGAGCGCGAGAAGGGCCGGCTGATGCGGCACAAGGTCTCGTCGAACAACAGCTGAGCGCGCGCCGCGCCCGCCTGCCCGCGACGGCTGCGCGGGGGCGGCGGCGCCACGACGGCCCGTCCCGCGGCGGGTGCCGCGCCTGCCCGGCTTGGCGTCAGCGCCTCAGTGGACGATCTTGCTCGCCTCGTCCACCGGGGCCGAGTACTGCCACTTCTGGACCTCGTCCTCGTCCTCCGAGCCCTCGCCGTCCTCCGATTCCAGAGGATGCAGATGGCTGGTCCGCAGCCGCAGCGTCTCCGCCGGAACGGGACCGCCCGGCCCGGGCCGCCATTCGAGGACCGCGTGCGGCGCGTTGCCGATCCAGATGACGTCCAACTCGGACACGCACTCCCGGTCCGCCGTCCGCAGCGTCACTCGCACTGTTCCTAGCTTCATCGCGCCTCGTGAAACATCTTGTATCAAACGAGCCAATGTAACAAAAAGTATTTCCCCGGCCGGAGATTGCAGCCGCCTGGCCCCCTCACCGCAAGGTGCGCAAGGCCTGCTCCAGGTCCCCGATCAGGTCCGACACCGCCTCGAGGCCGACCGAGAAGCGCACCAGCGGTCCCCGCACGCCATGCGTTTGCGCCCGCATCGCGCCGGCGATGTCGTAGGGCACCGCGAGGCTCATCGGGCCGCCCCAGGAGTAGCCAATGCGAAAGAGCCTGAGCGTGTCGACGAAGGCGTCCACCCTGGCCCAGCCGAGCGCCGGGTCGAACACCACCGAGAACAGGCCGGCGGCCGAGCGGCAGTGGCGCCGCCAGTGCTCGTGACCGGGCGAGCCCGGCAGCGCCGGGTGCAGCACCTGCACGATCTCCGGCTGCTTCTGGCACCAGCGGGCGAGCTCGCGCGCGGCCTCGTCGTGCGCCGCGTAGCGCAGCGGCAGCGTCGGCAGGCTGCGCAGCACCGCCTCGACGTCGTTGGCGCCCACGCCCCAGCCCTGACGCATGTGCGCGAACTTCAGCTTCAGGTGCAGCGCCTCGTCGACCGTCGTGACCGAGCCCATCAGCACGTCGCCGCCGCCGGAGGGGTACTTGGTCAGCGCCTGCACCGAGATGTCGACGCCGAGGCTGCCGTCGCCGCAGAGATCGAAGGGGCGGAAGGCCAGCCCCGCGCCCCAGGTGTTGTCGAGCACGGTGATCACGCCGCACTCGCGCGCCGCGCGCACGAGCCCGCTCAAGTCCGGGAACTCCATCGTCACCGAGCCCGGCGCCTCGAGCCACAGCAGTCGCGTGCGCTCGCCGATCATCGCCTTCAGCGCCTCGGCGTCGATCAGCGGATCGTAGAAGCGGTGCGCGATGCCGAAGGCGGCGAGCTCGTGGCGTGCGAGTTCCTTGTTCGGCCCGTAGGCGTTGTCCGGGATCAGCACCTCGTCGCTGGTCTTCAACAACGCGAAGTCGACCAGCGCGATCGCGGCGAGCCCGCTCGGCGTCAGCAGCGCCTGCCGCCCGCCCTCGAGCGTCGCGAGGCGTTCCTCGAGCGTGAAGGTGGTGGGCGTGCCGTGCAGGCCGTAGGTGTAGCCGGTCTTTTCCTTCCAGTTGCGCGCGCGCAGCGCGGCAACGTTGGGGAACAGCACCGTTGAGGCCTTGAACACGCCGGGCTGGGGTGCCTGGAAACCCTCGGGCGGCGTGTAGGGATGGTGGATCAGCTCGGTGGAGGTGGGCGGCTTCATGCCGCCATCTTAAGAGGGCGGCACCGGCAGCGCCGCCCCGCGGGGTTCAGGCTCAGATCGGCAAGCCGATCAGGTCGTGGCCCTCGGTCGCGACGATGCGCGCGCGCGTGAACTCGCCGACCTTCAGCGTCTTGGACGCCTTCTCGGGCGGCAGCAGCCGCACGGTGCCGTCGATCTCCGGCGCGTCGGCGTAGCTGCGCCCCACCCCGCCGCGGCGGCCGAGCGCCGGGGCCGAGTCGACCAGCACCTGCATCGTGGCGCCGACGCGGCGCTTCAGGCGCGCTGCCGACACCTCCTCGGCCACCGCCATGAAGCGCGCGCGGCGCTCCTCGCGCACCTCGTCGGGCAACGCACCGGGCAGCTCGTTGGCTGCCGCGCCCTCAACCGGCGAGTAGGCGAAGCAGCCGGCGCGGTCGATCTGCGCCTCGCGCAGGAAGTCGAGCAGGTACTGGAACTCCTCCTCGGTCTCGCCGGGGAAGCCCGCGATGAAGGTCGAGCGCACCACCAGCTCCGGGCACAGCTCGCGCCAGCGCTGGATGCGCTCGAGGTTCTTCTCGCCGCTCGCGGGGCGCTTCATGCGCCTGAGCACGTCCGGGTGCGCGTGCTGGAAGGGCACGTCCAGGTAAGGCAGCACCAGGCCCTGCGCCATCAGAGGCACGATCTCGTCGACGTGCGGATAGGGGTAGACGTAGTGCAGGCGCACCCACGCGCCGTGGCGCTGGGCAACCGCGCCGAGCTGCTGCACCAGGTCGAGCATGCGCGTGCGCACCGGCGAGCCGTTCCAGAAGCCGGTGCGGTACTTCACGTCGACGCCGTAGGCGCTGGTGTCCTGGCTGACGACGAGCAGTTCCTTGACGCCGCCCTCGAACAGGCGCTGCGCTTCGGTCAGCACGTCGCCGACCGGGCGCGACACCAGGTCGCCGCGCAGGCCCGGGATGATGCAGAAGGTGCAGCGGTGGTTGCAGCCCTCGCTGATCTTCAGGTAGGCGTAGTGCTTCGGGGTCAGCTTGATGCCGGCCGGCGGCACCAGGTCGACGAAGGGGTCGTGGGGCTTCGGGACATGCTTGTGCACCGCGTCCATCACCTCCTGCGTCGCGTGCGGGCCGGTGACGGCCAGCACCTTGGGATGGATCTGCTGCACCAGGTTGCCGCCGGCCTCGCCGGTGCGCGCGCCGAGGCAGCCGGTGACGATCACCTTGCCGTTGGCGGCGAGCGCCTCGCCGATCGTGTCCAGGCTCTCCTTGACGGCGTCGTCGATGAAGCCGCAGGTGTTGACGATCACGAGGTCGGCGCCCTCGAAGGTCTTGGAGGTGGCGTAGCCCTCGGCGCTGAGCTGCGTGAGGATCAGTTCGGAGTCGGTCAGCGCCTTCGGGCAGCCGAGGCTCACGAAGCCGATGCGGGGGGTCGCGCCGGCCTCGACGGCGCCGGCGGAGAGGGTGTCTTGCGTCATGGCCGGGATTTTCGCCGATGCGGGCTTCCCGGCCGTCCCGTGGGGGCGGCGCGCGGCAGGACATCCGGCCGGCACATGCAGGCCGGCCGGCTCGGCGGGAAGCCGCCGTCAGCGCTTGTTGCTGCCGGGGAAGCCCGGGAAGCCGGGTGGCATCAGCGACTCGGCCTGCTTCTGCATCTGCTCCTGCATCTGCACGAACAGGTTCTTCGACTGCTCGAGGTAGCTCGTCATCAGGCCCTGCATCATCGGCGCCTGCACATTGAGCAGCTGGGTCCAGAGCTCGGGGTTCACGCCCTCGTACATGCCCTTGGACTGCTCGGCGAAGCTGTTCTGCACGTCGATGAAGGTCTGGATGTTCTTCTCCAGGTAGGAGCCCATCAGGCCCTGCATCGTGTGGCCGTAGAAGCGGATGATCTGCGCCAGCATCTGCGTCGAGAACATCGGCACGCCGCAGGACTCCTCGTCCAGGATGATCTGCAGCAGGATGCTGCGCGTGAGGTCCTCGTTGGTCTTGGCGTCGCGCACGACGAAGGTCTCGCCTTCGAGCACCATCTGCTTGACGTCGGCGAGCGTGATGTAGCTGCTGGTCTGTGTGTCGTAGAGGCGGCGGTTCGGATACTTCTTCAGTGTGCGCACCGAGCCCTCGGCGCCCTCGGTCCCGGCGCCGGCTGCGCTGGGTTTGGCTTGCGGCATGAGCTGTTCTCCATCGGGGCTGCGACGTCTGGCAGCCTTTCGCTCATTCTAGAGGGGGTATTTCCCCCGACCGGAGGGGAATTACCCCGCAGGGACGGGGGACGGACCGGAGTGCCGGCCGCCAGGGCCGCTCCCGCCCCCCTCGGGACCCCCTCTTGCCCCCTCCGGGCCTCCCGTCACATGTTGCGCCGGTACTGGCCGCCGACCTGGTAGAGCGCGTTGGTGATCTGCCCGAGCGAGCACACCCGCACCGCGTCCATCAGCACCTCGAACACGTTGCGGTTCTCGATCACCGCCTGCTGCAGCCGCGCGAGCTGCACCGGCGCCTCGGCCGCATGGCGCGCGTGGAAGGCCTCCAGGCGCTGCAGCTGGCTCTGCTTCTCCTCCTCGGTCGAGCGCGCGAGCTCGATCGTCTCGGGCACCGGGTCGCCGTGCGGATTGCGGAAGGTGTTCACGCCGATGATCGGGTACTCGCCGGTGTGCTTGAGCATCTCGTAGTGCATGCTCTCCTCCTGGATCTTGCCGCGCTGGTAGCCGGTCTCCATCGCGCCGAGCACCCCGCCGCGCTCGGCGATCTTCTCGAACTCCGCGAGCACCGCCTCCTCCACCAGTTCGGTCAGCTCGTCGATGATGAAGGCGCCCTGGTTCGGGTTCTCGTTCTTCGCCAGGCCCCACTCGCGGTTGATGATGAGCTGGATCGCCATCGCGCGGCGCACGCTTTCTTCCGTCGGCGTCGTGATCGCCTCGTCGAAGGCGTTGGTGTGCAGGCTGTTGCAGTTGTCGTAGATCGCGATCAGCGCCTGCAGCGTGGTACGGATGTCGTTGAACTGGATCTCCTGAGCGTGCAAGGACCGGCCCGAGGTCTGGATGTGGTACTTCAGCTTCTGGGACCGCTCGTTCGCGCCGTACTTCTCGCGCATCGCCACCGCCCAGATGCGGCGCGCCACGCGGCCGAGCACGGTGTACTCCGGATCCATGCCGTTGCTGAAGAAGAAGCTCAGGTTCGGCGCGAAGTCGTCGATGTGCATGCCGCGCGCCAGATACGCCTCCACGAAGGTGAAGCCGTTGGACAGCGTGAACGCGAGCTGGCTGATCGGGTTGGCGCCGGCCTCGGCGATGTGGTAGCCGCTGATGGACACCGAATAGAAGTTGCGCACCCGGTTGTGCACGAAGAACTCGGCGATGTCGCCCATCACCTTCAGGCTGAACTCGGTGGAGAAGATGCAGGTGTTCTGGCCCTGGTCCTCCTTCAGGATGTCGGCCTGCACGGTGCCGCGCACGTTCTCCAGCACCCAGGCCCGGATCTTGGCCGTCTCGTCGTCGGTGGGCTCGCGGCCGTTGTCGGCGCGGAATTTCTCCAGCTGCTGGTCGATCGCGGTGTTCATGAACATCGCCAGGATCGACGGCGCCGGGCCGTTGATCGTCATCGACACGCTGGTGCTCGGGCTGCACAGGTCGAAGCCGGAGTACAGCACCTTCATGTCCTCGAGCGTCGCGATCGACACGCCCGAGTTGCCGACCTTGCCGTAGATGTCGGGGCGCGGGTCCGGGTCGTTGCCGTAGAGCGTGACCGAGTCGAAGGCGGTGGACAGGCGCTTGGCCGGCATCCCTTCCGACAGCAGCTTGAAGCGACGGTTGGTGCGGAAGGCGTCGCCCTCGCCCGCGAACATGCGGGTCGGATCCTCCCCCTCGCGCTTGAAGGCGAAGGTGCCGGCGGTGTAGGGGAAGGAGCCGGGCACGTTCTCCAGCAGCAGCCACTTCAGCAGCTCGCCGTGGTCCTCGTACTGCGGCAGCGCGACTTTCCGGATCTTGTTGCCCGACAGCGTCGTGTGCACGAGAGAGGTGCGGATCTCCTTGTCCCGGATCCTCACGACGTACTCGTCGCCGGCGTAGGCCTTCTGCATCTCGGGCCACTGCGCGAGCAGCTTGCGGGAGTGCGAATCGAGCCTGGCGAGGCGCTCGTCGGCGAGCTGGCGCAGGCTCGGGCCGGCGGCCTCGGCCGCGGCGTCGCAGCAGGCCGCCTTCAGCATCGCCTCCGAGGCCAGCAGCTGCTGCGCCTCGCGGGCGAGCTTCGCCTGCTCGCGCGCGCGCTTCTTGTAGCCGCGCACCGCATCGGAAATCTCGGCGAGGTAGCGCGTGCGCGCCGGCGGCACCACCGGCGTCTGCTGCGTGCTGTGGCGGGTGTCCACCAGCGGCAGGCGCCCTTCCCCCGCCTTCAGGCCGAGCTCCTTCAGCCGCGGCATCAGCGCCTGGAACAGCGCGGTGACGCCGTCGTCGTTGAAGCGCGCGGCCATCGTGCCGAACACCGGCATCTCCTCCGGCCGCTTGCCGAACGCCTCCTTGTTGCGCTGCACCTGCTTGGCGACGTCGCGCAGCGCGTCGAGCGAGCCCTTGCGGTCGAACTTGTTGATCGCGACGAACTCGGCGAAGTCGAGCATGTCGATCTTCTCGAGCTGGCTCGCGGCGCCGAACTCGGGCGTCATCACGTACACGGGCACGTCGACGTGCGGCACGATCGCGGCGTCGCCCTGGCCGATGCCCGAGGTCTCGACGACCACGAGGTCGAAGCCGGCGACCTTCGCCGCGGCGATCACGTCCGGCAGCGCCTGGCTGATCTCGCTGCCGAAGTCGCGCGTGGCGAGGCTGCGCATGTAGACCCGGGATCCCTTGCTCCACGGGTTGATCGCGTTCATGCGGATGCGATCACCCAGCAGCGCACCGCCGCTCTTGCGCCGCGACGGGTCGATCGAGATCACCGCGATGCGCAACTCGTCGTCCTGGTCGAGCCGGATGCGGCGGATCAGCTCGTCGGTGAGGCTCGACTTGCCCGCGCCGCCAGTGCCGGTGATGCCGAGCACCGGCACGCGCTTTCCGGCCGCCTGCGCCTGCAGCGCCTCGCGCACCTCGGCGGGTGCCGCGCCGTTCTCCAGCGCCGTGATCAGCTGCGCGAGCGCGCGCCAGGCCATCTCGCCGTGGCCCTGGATCGCCGCGACGTCCTTGGACGCGTGCACCGACAGGTCGCGGTCGCTGCGCATCAGCATCTCGCCGATCATGCCCTGCAGCCCCATGCGCTGGCCGTCCTCGGGGCTGAAGATGCGCGAGACGCCATAGGCCTGCAGCTCGCGGATCTCGGCCGGCACGATCACGCCGCCGCCGCCGCCGAAGACCTGGATGTGCGCGCCGCCGCGCTGGCGCAGCAGGTCGACCATGTACTTGAAGTACTCGACGTGGCCGCCCTGGTAGGAGCTGATCGCGATGCCGTGCGCGTCCTCCTGCAGCGCGGCGGTCACGACCTCGTCCACCGAGCGGTTGTGGCCGAGGTGGATCACCTCCGCGCCCATGCCCTGCAGGATGCGGCGCATGATGTTGATCGAGGCGTCGTGCCCGTCGAACAGCGACGCGGCGGTCACGAAGCGGACCTTGTGCTGCGGGCGGAATTCGGTCAGGGCCTTGTAGTCGGCGGACAGGTCGGTCACGGTGCGAGGTTCCTGCAGTACGGTGGCGAGGGACGGGAAAGGTATCCTCCCCAGTTTAGGAAGGCTGCGCGCGCGCCGCCATAGCGAAAGCGATCACTGCGGCTGCGCGTTTTTGCCAGTCGCGCCGCCCTGCCCCGGATGGAGAAAGACAGCGTCTCGATGTACTTCGTGCGTGCCGCGCTCGCCAAGCTGCCGGCCGCCGCGCTGCCGCGCGTGCTCGCGCAGGCCGGCATCCCCGCCGCGCTGCTCGGCGCGGCGCAGGCGCGCGTGCCGGCGCGCGCCTTCGCGGCGCTGTGGCTGGCGGTCGCGCGCGAGCTCGACGACGAGTTCTTCGGGCTCGATGCGCGGCGCATGAAGGTCGGCAGCTTCGCGCTGCTGTGCCATGCGCTGCTGCACTGCGGCACGCTCGAGCGGGCGCTGCGGCAGTGCCTGCGCGGCTTCGCGGTCTTCCTCGACGACATCGACGCCGAGCTGCACGTCGAGGGCGCGGACTGCGTGCTGCGCATCGGGCACCGCATGGCGGGGCTCGCGGACCGGCGCTTCGCGGTCGAGACCTACCTCGTGATGGTGCACGGCCTGCTGTGCTGGCTGGGCGGGCGGCGCATCGCGATCCGTGCCGCCGACTTCGCCTACCCGGCGCCCGAGCATGCCGTGGAATACCGGCTGCTGTTCTCGCAGCAGCTGCGCTTCGACGCGCCGAGCACCGAGCTGCGGCTCGACGCGCGCGTGCTGGCGCTGCCCATCGTGCAGGACGAGGCGGCGCTGAAGGCCTTCCTGCGCAGCGCGCCGCAGTCGGTGTTCCTGAAGTACCGCAACACCGAGGGCTGGAGCGCGCGCATCCGCCGCCAGCTGCGCGGCAGCCTCGGCGCGCCCTGGCCGACGCTCGACGAGCTGGCCGCGAGGTTCGGCGTCGCCCCGGCGACACTGCGGCGCCGCCTCGAGGCCGAGGGCGTGTCCTACCAGGAGATCAAGGACGCGCTGCGCCGCGACATCGCGATCCACCACCTCTGCCACGGCGGGCTCAGCATCGCCGAGATGGCGGACCTGCTGGGCTTTCGCGAGCCGAGCGCCTTCCACCGCGCGTTCCGGAAATGGACCGGCGCGCGGCCGGGCGACTACCGCGCCGGCCGGGCCGCGGGCCCGGCCGGCAACGAGGCCTGATCCGCAGCGGAGCCGCCGCCGGGCCGTGCTGTCAGCGGATGCTGCCGGCCAGCTCGAACACCGGCAGGTAGAGCAGCAGCACGATCACGCCGACCGCCAGGCCGATCACCGCCATCAGCAGCGGCTCGAACAGCCGCGTGAAGCGCTCGATCCAGCGCGCGATCTCGTTCTCGCACAGCGTCGCGGCATGCTCCATCATCTCGCCGATGCGGCCGCTGCGCTCGCCGACCTGCAGCAGCCCGCGCGCCACCGGCGTCGCCAGCCCGTTGCGCTCGAGCGCCACCGACAGCGCCTGCCCCTCGCGCAGCTGCCGCGTCGCATGCTGCAGCGCCGGCCGCAGGCTCGGCGTGAGCAGCCCGGCGGCCATCTCGGTCGCGCTCGCCACCGGGATGCCGCTGCGCAGCAGCATGCCCATCGTGCGGTAGAAGCGCCCGAGCTGGTGCAGGCGCGCGCGCTCGCCGACCCCCGGGAGGCGCCACAGCAGCCGCGTCAGCAGCCACTGCCGCAGCGGCGGGCGGCGCAGCGCCTGGACGGCGGCCGCTGCGCCGGCCAGCAGCAGCGCCGCCAGCGGCAGCGCGTGGTCGCGCAGCCCCTCGCCGAGCCCCAGCAGCAGCCGCGACAGCAGCGGCAGGTCCTGCCCCAGCCCGGCATAGACCAGGCTGAAGCGTGGCACGACGTAGACCAGCATGAACACCGCCACCAGCGCCCCGACGCCGAGCAGCAGCGCCGGATAGATCGTGGCGTTGACGAGCTTCTGCCGCGCCTGCTCGACCTGCACCTGGTAGTCGATGTAGCGCGCCAGCGCCTCGCGCAGGTCGCCGGTGCGCTCGCTGGCGCGCACCGCCGCGACGAACAGCGGCGGGAACAGCTCGGGCATGCGTTCGAGCGCCTGCGAGAAGGTGTGGCCGTCCTGCAGCGCCGCGCGCAGCCGCCGCAGCACCGGCTGCGGCGCGCCGCCGGCGCCGCGCTCGGACAGCATCTCGAGCGCCTCCACCGCGTTGAGCCCGGCGTCCAGCAGCGCGACCAGCTCCTGCGCGAACAGCAGCAGCGGAAAGCGCCGCGACGCCCCGGGCAGGCGCAGCGGCGTGCGCTCGGCGCGCACCGACACCACGCTCACGCCCTGCTCGCGCGCCTGGTGCGCGGCATCCTGCGCATCGGCGGCATCGATCGTCAGCGCCGCGACTTCCCGCGCGCCCTTCAGGCCCCTGACGTGGAATCGCATCGGCTTCACCAGTTGGTGATGTCGGCGGCTTCGCCTTCGCCGCCCGGGCGACCGTCCTTGCCCAGGGAGAACAGGTCGAACTCCGCACGACTGCCCGGATGGCGGTAGTGGTAGGGATGGCCCCAGGGATCGAGCGGCACCTGGCGCTTCAGGTAGGGGCCGGCCCAGCGCGACTGGCCCTCGGGAGCCGTGGCCAGCGCCGCCAGCCCCTGCTCGGTGCTCGGCAGCATGCCGACGTCGAGCCGGTACTGCTCGAGCGCGCGGTCGAAGGCCTCGATCTGCGCGCGCGCCACCTTCTCCTGCGACTTCCCGACCTGGCCGAAGTAGCTCGGGGCCACGTAGGCGGCCAGCAGGCCGATGATGACCATCACCACCAGCAGTTCGAGCAGCGTGAAGCCGCCCTGCCCGCGGCCGCCAGCGCGGCCCGCCGTCGTATCGATTGCCGACATTGCCGATCCCTCCTGCCTGCCAACTGCCTCGGCGGGCGCCCCGGCGGCGCGCGCCGTCCCGTCCCGGCCGGGACTATTCCCGCACCGGGTGCTTGCCCAGCTTGCGCTGCAAGGTGCGGCGGTGCATGCACAGCGCGCGGGCCGCCGCGGAGATGTTCCCGGCCTGCTCGCTCAGCACCCGCTGGATGTGCTCCCATTCGAGCCGCTCGACCGACAGCCGCTTCCCGACCACCGGCATCGCGACCTCGCCGGCATCGCGATGCAGCGCCGCGAGGATCTCGTCGGCCCCTGCCGGCTTGGCGAGGTAGTAGCGGGCGCCGAGCTTGACGGCCTCGATCGCGGTGGCGATGCTCGGAAAGCCCGTCAGCACCACGATGCGCAGCGCGGGGTTCGACTGCAGCAGCCGCTGCACCAGCGCGAGGCCCGTGCCGTCCGGCAGCTTGAGGTCCACCACCGCGTACTGCACCTCCCGGGCCGCCGCCAGCGCCGCGCGCTGCTCGTGCGCGAGCGTGACCGCGAAGCCGCGTCTCGCGAAGGCCTTGGCAAGGGCCTCGCACAGCGCCTCGTCGTCGTCCACCATCAGCAGGGCCGGCGGTTTCGCGGTGCCGGCGCTCGGCCGGGGATCGTCACTGCTTGCCATGGCTTGCTCCATTGAGGGGGGTCGAGGAGGAAGGCCGCTCGCAGGGCCCGGCGCCGGCCGCCGCGACGGCGGGAAGGAGGACGAGCGCGCAGGTGCCGCCGCCCTTCCTGGCCGACAGCCTCAGGCGGCCGCCGGCGCGCTCGACGGCGGTGCGCGCCAGCAGCAGGCCCAGCCCCAGGCCTTCCCGCTTGGTGGTGAAGGACGGGGCGGCCCTGCCCTCGGCCAGCGCCGGCGCGATCCCGGGTCCGCGGTCCCGGATGCCGAGCACCACGTGGTCGGCGCGCCAGATGCAGTCGAGCACGACCTCGGCGCGCGAGGCGTCCGCGGCGTTGTTCAGGAGATTGGCCAGCCCCTGCGCCAGCCGCCGGTCGGCGGGCACGCGCGGCGGCGTCCTGCGCGAGCAGCGCCGCCGCAGCCGCACCCCGGGCCGCGCCGCCAGCCAGCGCCCCACCACGCCATCGACGAACGCGTCCGCCCGCTCGTGCACGCCTTCGGCGTCCGCGGCGGCGAGCCGGCCGCAGTCGCGCAAGCCGGCCAGCGTCGCCTTGCAGGCATCGACCTGCCTCGCGATGGTGTGCAGCCCCTGCCGCAGCTCCGGCGGGCTCGCGTCGCGCCGGCTCGACAGCTCGTCCGCCACCACCGCGATCGTGTTGAGGGGGCTCGCGAGCTCGTGCGCGGTGCCGGCGGCCAGGCTGCCGACCTCGACCAGGAAGCTGCTGTCGCGCTCCCGGCGCGCCGCCTCCGCGAGGCGGCGCTCGTGCTCGCGGGCCTGCTGCGCCCACAGGCCGACGAACGCGGCGAGCAGCCCGGCGGCCAGCAGCACCGTCAGCCACAGCGCGGACAGCGGCAGCTGCAGCTCCGCGGGCCCGAGCGGTGGCACGACGCGGCGCAGCGCCGCGAGGATCAGCCAGCCGCAGAGGCCCGCTGCCGCGGTGGCGGAGACCCAGCGGCGCGGCCCGCTCAGCAAGGCCGCCGCGATCGCCGTCGGCACGAGCAGGAAGGGCACCATCAGCATGCCGGCAAGCGGCTGGGGACCGGCCGTGATCGCATGGCCCATCCAGGACAGGATCAGCAGCTCCGCGAGGCCCTGCCCGAGCAGCCCGGCCTCGTCGACGCCGCCGTGTCGGCGCAGCCGCCAGAGCATCGCCTGCCCGAGGCCGGCCTGCAGCCCCAGGCCGCCGACCAGCACCGCCCAAGGCAGTCTCTCCTCCCCCACGAAGCCCGCGAGGGCGAGGCCCGCGGCCTGCCCCGCCACCGAGAGGCGGGGCCATGTCCTCATGGCCCGCAGCAGCGGCTGGTTCGCAGGGTCGGCGCGGTCGTACTTCGGCGCCTGCATCGATGCATGGGCCAAGATATCCCTCTCTCGTGGAAATCGACGGCGCTCGGCCGGGTCCGCCGCGACGCGGCATCGAGGCGTCCGCTGCGCGGGCGGACCCGGAGACCGCGCGAGCCCCGTGGACAGGTTCTCGTGCGGCGAGCGCAGCTTAGTTCGCGGCCGTGTCCGCGCGCCTCCCACGGCCGGGGGGCCTCCGAAGCCGCCCCGGGCGGCTCGGGCGCCGGCCCCCCGCAACACGATGCCGCGCTGCCGCGCAGCCGCGGCCCTCCGGCCCCGTCTGGCCCCGCGCCGGCCATGTCGGCTGCGGCGCGAGCGGCTACTCCCTCATCCGGTGCGACAACGTGTCGCGTTTCCTTCGCAGCCCGTCCTTCCTATGCTGCATTGCAATGCGCTGCCACCACAGCTCGACGGCAGCCGATACGGCACGGGACGGAGGCAAGAGGCGATGGCGAACCCCCTTCAGGCATCACGGCCGGCTCGGTGCGCGGGCCGCAGCGGCGCACGTTCCCTGCTCGCGGCACTGGCCCTCTGGCCGGGCCTGGGCGTCGGCCTCGGCGCGGCCGCGGCGCAGGAATCCTGCCAGCGCACGGTGACGGCGGACATCGTCGCGATCGACCAGCCGCTGATGTACAACCGGCTCGGCGCGTCGAACGTCAACGCGACGGTCTACGCGTTGCGCCGCGACGTGATCCACAAGGACAGCCGGCTGCCGCTGACGGTGGACGCGGCGGGTGCCGTGCCCGGCGAGGTCGAGCTGCGGCCCGACCGCCGCCCGCGCCCGCTGGTGCTGCGGGTGCGCCAGGGCGACTGCCTGACGGTGAACCTGCAGAACCTGCTGACGCGCCACCCGAACCCCTTCGACGTGCCGAAGACCACCGCGGCCGGCGCGGTCACGACGGTCTTCATCGACGAGCAGCCGGCCTCGCGCGTGGTGGGCTTCCATGCCGCCGGCATGCAGCCCGTCGGCGGCATCGACGACGCGGGCGCGATGGTCGGCCGCAACCACCTCGCCGGCGGCAAGGGCAGCCGCAACGAGCAGACCGGCAGTCTCGCGGCGCCGGGCGAGACCCGCAGCTACCGGCTCTACGCCGAGAAGGAAGGCGTCTTCGTCGCGACGAGCGAAGGGGTGACGATCGGCTCGGACGGCAACCAGGGCCACCTCTCCACGGGCCTGTTCGGCCAGGTGATCGTCGAGCCCGCCGGCGCGCGCATCTACCGCAGCCAGGTCAACGAGGAGGAGATGCGGATGGCGACGCGCCGCCGCACCGAGCTCGGCCAGCCCGTCCTGGACTACGAGGCGGTGTACCCCGACATCGAGGTGTTCCGGCTCGAGGGCAAGGCCGGGCTGCCGGTGCTCAACATGCTCCGCTGCGCCACCGCCACCTCGTGCGAGATCGTGCACTCGGAGATCGCCGCGATCGTCGCCGGGCCCAATGCCGACGGCAGCTTCCCGCCCGGCACCTACCCGCTCGAGTCGAAGAACAAGCGCAACCCGAGCCTGCCGAACCGGCTCGAGCCCTTTCGCGACTTCGCCTCGCTGTGGCACGACGAGGTCGCCACTGCGCAGGCCTTCCCCGGCTTCTTCAAGGACGACCCGGTAATGGGCCACGTGCTCGAAGGCGTGCGCGACGCCTTCATGGTCAATTACGGCTCGGCCGGCGTCGGCGCCGAGATCATCGCCAACCGCCTGGGCGTCGGCCCGATGCACGACTGCCTGAGCTGCTCGATGGAGGAGTTCTTCCTCAGCGCCTTCGCGGTCGGCGACCCGGCGCTGCTCGTCGACATCCCGGCCAACTTCGGGCTCGAGTCGCTGCGCCCCGGCCAGCAGCCCCCGCAGGGCGCGCTCGGCCCGAAGGCCGCCTATGCGATCGGCGCGAGCGACCCGTCGAACGTGCACCACAGCTACATCGGCGACTTCGTGAAGTTCCGCAACACCCACGTCGGCACCGAGCACCACGTCTTCCACCTGCACAACCACCAGTGGCTCTACAACCCGAACGACGACAACTCCAACTACCTCGACGCGCAGACCCTCGGCCCGGGCTCGGGCTACACCTACGAGATCAACTTCGGCGGCTCGGGCAACCGCAACAAGAGCGCCGGCGACGCGATCTACCACTGCCACTTCTACCCGCACTTCGCGCAGGGCATGTGGGCGCACTGGCGCAACCACGACGTGTTCGAGACCGGCACGCGGCTGAAGGCGCCCACCGGCGCCGACGGCTACCACACCGAGCCGTGGGGCCTGGCCGACACCACGCCGGCCGCCGGCGCGCGCGCCTATCCGGACGGCGAGATCGCCGCCGGCACGCCGATCCCGGCCGTGGTGCCGCTGCCGGGCAAGGCGCTGCCGCTGATGCCGGGCGAGGTGACCGTGGTGCCGAAGTTCGCGGCCGATGGCACGACCGTGATCGGCTCGAACGCGAAGGTGCTCGACCGCAGCAGGAACCCGGGCTTCCCGTTCTGGGTCGCGGGCATCGAGGACGTGGTCGGGCAGCGCCCGCCCACGCCGGTGCTCGACATGCTCGACTCCGCCAAGGCGGCGGCGCTGAAGGCGTCCGGCAATCCGCTGTGGGCGAACCTCGACCCGAAGCAGGCCGACGGCTTCGACGGCGGCCTGCCGCGCCACGCGCTGCAGGGCATGGCCGCGGGCGGCAAGGCGGTGTCGGTGCTCAACAACCTGGACTTCGGCAAGACGGTGGAGAAGGCCAAGCCGGTCTTCTACCCCGAGGAAGGCACCGACCTGGAGCAACTGGCGATGGCCTTCCATGCCAAGCGCCGGCACCCGAGCCGCAAGGTGGGGCTGGACGGCAACGTGTCGAGCGCGGACTTCGTCACCAACGGCGCGCCGCCCGCCGTCGGCGCGCCCTTCCACGAGCCCTGCATCGACGACGCGGGCACGCGGCTCGACAGCGGCGTGGTCGGTCGCTTCTTCAGCGGCGAATCGCCGTCGGCGCTGTCCACCCGGGGCTCGAGCCACTTCAGCGCGAGCAACCCGCGCATCTACAAGGGCGCCGCGATCCAGTTCGACGCGGTGTTCAACAAGGCCGGCTACCACTACCCGCAGCAGCGCATCCTGACGCTGTGGCAGGACGCGGCCGGCGTCATCACGAAGGCCCGGCCGCCCGAGCCGCTGGTGATGCGGCTCAACACCTTCGACTGCGCCGTCTTCCACCACACCAACCTGGCACCCGCCTACTACGAGATGGACGACTACCAGGTGCGCACGCCCACCGACCTGATCGGGCAGCACATGCACCTGCCGAAGTGGGACCTCACCACGGCGGACGGCGCGGCCAACGGCTGGAACTACGAGGACGGCACGGCCTCCCCGGGTGCCCTGCGCGAGCGCATCCAGGCCATCCGCGCGTACAACGGCTGCCAGGCGGAGGACGCGCGCAACGGCACGCCTGATTGCCCGGTGGCCCGGCCCCATCCCTACTTCGGCAAGGTCGCCGCCGGGCTCGGCGGACGCTACCCGGAGGAGTGGCTGGGCGCGCGCACCACGACCCAGCGCTGGTTCTCCGACCCGGTGGTCAACACCCTCGGCGTGGACCGCGGCCTGGGCCTGGCCTTCACGCACGACCACTTCGGCCCGTCGACGCACCAGCAGACCGGCCTGTACGGAACGGTGCTGGCCGAGCCCGCGGGCTCGCGCTGGGTGCACAACGAGACCGGCCAGCCGCTCGGCTACAACCCGACGAACGGGGCGCCGGCGCGCACCGACACGCGGCTCGACGGCACGAGCTTCAGCGACGGCGGCCCGACGAGCTGGCAGGCGGCGATCCTGCCGCCCTCGACGGCCCCGGGCGGCAGCAACGTGAAGGCCGAAACCGTGCCGGCGCACCGCGAGTTCTTCTTCGAGTTCAGCGACTTCCAGCACGCCTACGAGAAGGGGGTCTACGTCGGCGCCGGGCCGGACGGGCTGCCGCAGCCGGCGCAGATCGTCGTCGACGCGTTCGACCCCTCGCGCGCCACCGCGCCGGCGCTCGCCGACAGCTTCCGCCGCGCAATCAATCCGCCGGCACGCAAGCAGATCTCGCCGCTGTACCCGGACCTCGTGCTCGAGGTCGCAGGCGGGATCCTGCCCGGCTGCCCGTCGCGCCCCTGTCCGCAGGCGATCTCGGTGCAGGACCCGGGCATGATGGTGGTGAACTACCGCCAGGAGCCGGTCGGGCTGCGCGTCTTCGACCCGAACAAGCTCGGGCCCGACGGCAAGCCCGGCGCGCAGGCCGAGGGCGTGGCGGGCGACCTCGCCTACGCGCTGTCGACCAAGATCCTCGCGAAGGACGGCACCGTGAAGCCGATCGTGCGCGCGATTCCCGAGATGAACCTCGGCGAGTCCCTGCTCGGCTTCTGGGCTCGCCCGCTCCAGGCCGCGAGCGCCATCGACCCGAACGACCCCTTCACGCCGATGATGCGCAGCTACACCGGCGACATCGTGCGCATGAAGGTCCAGGCCGGCGGCCACGAGGAGGAGCACAACGCGAGCATCCACGGCATCAAGTGGCTGCAGGGCGGCTCGGCCTTCGGCCGCGCGCCCAACTCCGGCTGGCGCAACGCGCAGGCCACCGGCATCTCGGAGCAGTTCACCTTCGCCGCCCCGGTGATCCCGGTCAACAAGCAGGTGACGACCCCGGGCTTCAAGGACTACGCCTACAGCCTCGACACCTCGACGGACGGCTGGTGGAGCGGCATGTGGGGGCTGCTGCGCGCCTACGACGCGGCCCGCAGCGACCTGTTCGCGCTGCCGAGCAACCCGACGCCGAAGTCGCCGCGCATCGAGAACGCGTCGGAGTTCGTCGGCGTGTGCCCGACCAGCGCGCCGGTGGTGCGGCAGCGCGTGGTGGCGATCCTCGCCAACGACCTGCTGGCCGACCGGCGCCCGGCAGGCGTGAAGCTGGACTTCGGCAGCCCGGCACAGCACAACGGCGCGCCGCTGAACCCCAACGGCGGCACGCTGGTCTACAACCCGCGCGCAACGCCGAACGCGAGCGGGCGCAGCGGCCCGCTCCACGACCCGACCGCGATGCTGTACGTGCGGATCGAGGACCTGGAGCCGCGCAACCCGGCCGACCGCGCCTGCCAGGACAGCCGCAACGCCCCCGGCGTCACGAAGCCGGCCTGCGCGGTGCGCCTGAAGCCCGGCCTGAAGGTCGAGCCGCTGATGCTGCGCGCGGCGGCCGGCTCCTGCGTCGAGCTCACGCTCCACAACCGGCTGCCCGCGGTGGCGCCCGACCTGCCCTCGCTCGGCACGCTGCTGGGCCTGGTCAAGCGCGACCGCGACCGGGCGGACGGCTCGACCCCCTTCGACAACAACCTGATCCGGCCCTCCACCACCGTCGGCCTGCACCCGCAGCTGCTCGCGCTGGACGTGACGCAGGACGACGGCGCCAACGTCGGCCAGAACATCGCCCAGACCGTCGCGCCGGTCGACCCGGCCACCGGCAACGCCGGCGACGCGCAGACCTACCGCTGGTATGCCGGCGACCTGAGCACCAGGCCGGCCGGCAGCGCGGTGAGGATGGTGGCCACCCCGGTCGAGTTCGGCGGCTTCGGGCTGCTGCCGGCCGACAAGATCAAGCAGGGCCAGAAGTCGCTCGTCGGCGGCATGGTCGTCGTGCCGCAGGGCGCCACGATCGCCGAGGACCCGGACCAGCGCGCACAGGCCACCGTCCGCTGGACCGACCCGGCCACCGGCGCGGCGCGCAGCGCGCGCGACCTGATGCTGGTGATGGCGAAGAACCTGAACCACCGCTGGGCCGACGGCTCGCCCGTGGAGCACATCAACGGCGAGGGGGCCGGCATCCCCGAGGACAGCCAGGACGGCACCGCGATGGCCTTCAACTACGGCATCGAGCCGCTGTGGTTCCGCTTCGGCCTCGCGCCGAACGCGGACTTCGGCGGCGCCGGCTGCGGACCGGGCTGCTTCGGCGGCGTGGCCAACGCGCACCAGGCCTACAGCAACGTGCTCACCGGCGGCGCGGACCCGGTCACGCCGGTGCTGCGCGCGCAGGCCGGCGACGAGGTGCGGCTGCACGTGGCGGCGCCCCACAGCGCCAGCCGCGGCAGCACCTTCTCGGTCCAGGGCCACCTCTGGCAGCGCGATCCCTACGTCTGCCCGGACCAGCAGCTCCACGGGCTGCTCGGCGTGTGCCCGGTGGCTGCCAACGCGGGGCTGTTCGACGCGGCAGGCAACCCGCTGGTCGGCTCGCGCGCGATCGGTCAGAACCCGCTCGGCTTCGTGCTGGGCGGCCAGGACAGCCTGACCGGCGCCTCGCACTTCACCTTCCGGCTGCCGAGCGCGGGCGGGCGCAACAAGGTGGCGGGCGACTACCTGTTCCGCGACAAGGGCTCGATCGGCAACGCCAGCGGGCTGTGGGGCATCCTGCGGGTCGACGAGTGAGGACCGGAATGAGGCATTCCCTCGCACTCGTCCTCGGGCTCGCGCTGTGCGGGCCGGCCGCGGCCGGCGACGGCCCGGCGCCGGCCGGTCAGGTGCTGCGGCGCAACGGCATCGTCGTCGAGTTCGACGCGCATGCCGCGGGCAGCGGTGCGGTACCGACCGAGGGCCGCATCGCCGAGCTGCGCTTCCGCATCCGTGACGAAGGCAGCGGCCAGCCGCTGCGCGGCCTCGCGCCCTCGGCCTGGATGGACATCGCCGCTGCACCGGGTGACACGGGCGCTGCGGGCGCTGCGGGCGGCGCCGGTCGCGACTGCCGGGAGCGCGTCTCGCTCTACCTGAAGGGCGCGGTGGGCATGCGGGCGGCGGCCGACCTCAACGGCTACTCGCTGCTGCTGCTCGACCGGGAGCCCGGCGTCACGGTGGTCGAGCCGCAGGTGTCGGTGGGCGGCAGCACCAGCACCTACACGACGATCGCCCTGAAGCGGCCCGGCATCGACTGGGCGCGCAGCGCCGACACGCGCACCGTCTTCGTCTCGATGCCGCAGGCCGGCGAAGTGGCCGCGATCGACACCGACGGCTTCACGCTCAAGGCCTCGCTGCCCGCGGGCCCCCGGCCGACGCGACTGGCGCTGCAGCCCGACGGCCGCTTCCTGTGGGTGGGCAACAACGCCACCCGCGCCGAGGACAGCGGCGTGACGGTGATCGACACGCGGACGCTCGAGCGCGTCGCCCGCATCGCCACCGGCGCCGGCCACCACGAGATCGCCTTCAGCGCCGACGCCCGCCTCGCCTTCGTCAGCAACCGCGACGCCGGCACCGTCGCGGTGATCGACGCCGGCCGGCGCAGGCTGCTGCGCCGCATCGCCACCGGGCCGCTGCCGATCTCGCTGGCCTACTCGCCGCTGTCGCACGCGCTCTACGTGGCCGACGCGAAGGAAGGCGTCGTCTCGGTGATCGACGCCCGCAGCCTGAAGCTCGTCAAGCGCATCCGGGCGCGCCCGGGGCTCGGGCCGCTGCGGCTCACGCCCGACAGCCGCTGGGCCTTCGCGCTGAACCCGGCCGCCGACGAGGTCAGCGTGATCGACGTCGCCGGCAACGAGGTGGTGCACACGCTGAAGGTGGCGGCGCAGCCCTACCAGGCGAGCTTCACCGCCGCCTACGCCTACCTGCGCGCGCTCGGCAGCGAGCGGGTGACGATGGTGAAGCTCTCGACGCTCGGCGCGGGGCGCGAGCCGCTGGTGCAGAGCTTCGCCGCCGGCGCCGCCGCGCCCGCGCAGGCCGGGCCGCTCGCGATCGCCGACGGCATCGCGCCGGCCGGCGCGGGCACGGGAGTGTTCGTCGTGAACCCGGCCGAGCAGACCACCTACTTCTACATGGAGGGCATGAACGCGCCCTCCTCCCAGTACCGCAGCCGCGGCGCCAGCGCCCGCGCGGTGATGGCGGTGGACCGCGGCCTGAAGGAGACGGCGCCGGGCGTGTACGCCGCGACCCTGCGCCTGCCGGCCGCCGGGCGCTACGACGTCGCCTTCCTGCTGGACTCGCCGCGGCTGCTGCACTGCTTCTCGGCCGAGGTGCGGCCGGACCCGTCACGGCCGCGCGACGCGGGGCCGCTGCGGCTCGAGCACCTGCTGGACGGGCGCGAGGTCGCCACCGGCATGCTGCCGCTGCGCCTGCGGCTCCTCGACCCGGCCACCGGCGCGCCGAGGACCGGGCTGCGCGACGTGACGGTCAGCCACTTCCTCGCGCCGGGGCGCCAGCGCCGCGAGGTGCCGGCGCGGGAGGTCGGCGACGGCGTCTACGAGGCCGCGCTCGCGCTCTCCGGCGAGGGGGCCTACTACATCCACGTCGCGGTGCCCTCGCTCGGCGTCGGCTACCGCGAGCTGCCGCTGCTGACGCTGCGCGCGCGCAGGCCGGCGGGCGACGCGGCGGCAGGCCGTCCCGCCTCGCCGGGATGAGCGGGGCACGCGGGCGGGCGGGCGCGCCGATCGGCAACACCCACGGGAGGGGACCATGCAGGGAACGGGAAGGAGAAACGCGCTGCGCTGCGCGTGGGCGGGCATGCTCGGCATCGCGACGCATGCCGTGAGGGCGCATCCGGGCCATGACCGGGCCCCGCCCTCGGCGGCGGGCGCCGACCCCACCGCCGCGACACCGACGCCCGCGCAGGTGCGGCTGCCCGAGGCCCGGCTGCTCGACCAGGACGGGCGCACGCTGGAGCTGCGCCGCGACGTGATCGGCGGGCACATCGTGCTGGTCGACTTCGTCTACACGAGCTGCACCACGGTCTGCCCGGTGCTCTCCGCGCTGCTCGGCGCACTGCAGGAGCGGCTGGGGCCGGACGTGCGGCTGGTGTCGATCACGGTCGACCCGCTGCGCGACACGCCGGCGCGGCTGAAGGCCCATGCCGCCACGCACCGCGCCGGGCCGGCCTGGACCTGGCTGACGGGCGCGCCGGGCACGATCGACGCGGTGCTGAGGGGCTTCGGCGCCGCCGCGTCCGAGCCGGCGCGGCACCCGGCGATGGTGCTGGTCGGCGACGGGCGCAGCGGCCGCTGGACGCGCTTCACCGGGCTGCCGGACCCGCAGCGCCTGCTCGCGCAGGTCGAGGAACTGCGGCGGGGCCGCACGGCGCTCGCCGGCACCGCGGGGTCGGCCTCATGAGGCCGGCGCCGTCGCGCCTGCGGGCGCTGGGCTGCGGCCTCACGCTGGCCGCGGCCGCCTGCGCCGCGCCGGCCCACGAGGGCCACCGGGCGGCGGCGTCCCCCTCGCCCGCCGCCTCCGCCCCGCCGGCCGCGCCGGAACGCGCATCGCCACCGGCCGCCGCGGCAATGCGCCGCGCGCCGGCCGAGGCGAAGGCCGAGGCCGGCCGCTACTTCACCGACACCGAGCTGCTGACGCAGGACGGGCGGCCGCTGCGCTTCTACAGCGACGTGCTGAAGGACCGGGTCGTGCTGATCAACTTCGTCTACACCGAGTGCGGCGAGGCCTGCCCGATGATCACGCAGCAGCTCTCGCGCGTGAAGGACGAGCTCGGCGAGCGCTTCGGCCGCGACGTGCGCTTCGTGTCGATCAGCCTGGACCCGGCACGCGACACGCCGCAGGTCCTGCGCGGCTTCGCCGCCAAGCACGGCGCGGTGCACCCGGAGTGGCTGTTCCTGACCGGCGCACCGCGCAAGGTCGAGCAGGTGCTGCGCCGGCTCGGCGGCCACACCGACACGCTGGAGAGCCACAACACCGCGCTGCTCGCCGGCAACCTGCGCACCGGGCACTGGCGCCGGCTGCAGCCGAACCTGCCGCCGGCCGTGATCGCGGCGCACCTGCGGCTGCTGGCCGGCGACGGCGCGCAGCAGCCCTGAACGCGATGCCTGCCCGCGTGCGCCCGACCCGCCCCCCGGCCGCGCCCTGCGCGCGACGCCGGCCCCTGCCCGGCCGCATCGCGGCGCTGGCGCTGGCCGCGGCCTGCCTGGCGGCGCAGGCCGCGCCGCCCGACGCCAGCGAGCTCGCGGGCCGCCGGCTCTACCGCGACGGCATCACCGCGGCCGGCAGCCCGGTGCAGGCGCTGGTCGGCCCGGGCGCGGCGCGCGTCTCCGGCGCGGCAGTGGCCTGCGCGAACTGCCACGGCCGCGACGGCCTCGGCCGCCCGGAAGCGGGCCTCGCGCCGCCCGCGCTGCGCTGGGCCGAGCTGAGCCGGCCGCACGGGCACGTCCATGGCGACGGCCGGCGGCATCCCCCCTTCACCACGCAGACGCTCGAGCGTGCGCTCACCCGCGGCATCGACCCGGCCGGCCGGCCGCTCGATCCGGCGATGCCGCGCTTCCTGCTCGCGCGCGAGGACCTCGCGAACCTGGTGGCCTACCTGAAGCGCCTCGACGGCGAGCGCGACCCCGGCATCGCCGAGGACCGCCTGCGCATCGGCACGCTGCTGCCCGCCACGGGACCGCTCGCCGCCGCCGCCCGCGCGGTGCGGCAGGTGCTGGAGGCGGGCTTCGACGAGCTCAACCGCGCCGGCGGCCTGCACGGCCGGCGGCTCGAGCTGGTGGTGTCCGACGCGCAGCCGCAGGCCGGGCTCGAGCGGCTGTTCGAGCAGGACGTCCTCGCGCTGCTGAGCCCGCTCGGCGCCGGCCTCGACGAGGCGCTCGCCGCGCTGGCCGAGGCCCGCGAGGTGCCGGTGATCGGCCCCTTCGCGCCGGGCGCCCGGCCCGCCGCCGCGGCCGGCCGCCACACCTTCCGGCTCTTCGCCGGCCCGCTCGAGCAGGCCCGCGTGCTGGCGGCCTTCTCCGCCAGGCTGGAGAAGCCGCCGCACGCCGGCGCGGCGCTGCTGCTGCCGGCGGACGCCGGCGCGCGCGCCGTCGCGCAGGCGATCGCCGAGGAGTGCGCCGCGCTCGGCTGCGGCGAGATCGAGCGCAGCGAGTACGCGCCGGGCCGCTTCGACGCTGCGGCGGCGGTGCAGGCGCTGCGCGAGCGCGGCCGCGGGCCGGTCTTCTTCCTCGGCGGCAACGAGGAGCTGGCCGCCTTCGTGCGCGAGGCCGCGCGGGCGGCCTGGCACCCGCCGCTGCTGCTGCCCGGCCTCGCCGCCGCGCGCGCCGCCGCGGAGGCGCCGGCCGGCTTCGACGGCCGGATCTTCCTGGCCGTGCCGCACCTGCCCGCCGACGCGGCGGCGCCCTCCGGCGGCTTCGACGCGCTGCGGCGGCGCCACGGCATCGGCGAGGCGCAGCTCGGCGCGCAGATCTCCGCCTACGCGAGCGTGCAACTGCTCGCCGAGGGCCTGCGCCGCAGCGGCCGCGCGCTGAGCCGCGAGAAGCTGCTCGCGGCGCTGGAGTCGGTGCACGGCCTGCCGACCGGGGTCGGCCCGCCGCTGAGCTACGGGCCGCAGCGCCGCATCGGCAGCCAGGGCGGCTTCGTCGTCGCGCTCGATGCCGCGCAGCGGGGCTTCCGCCCGGCGAGCGACTGGATCGCCCTGGAATAGCGCCGCCGCGCGGCGCAGCAAGGAGGAACCGCAATGCGAATCCCGTCGATCGCCCGCCTCGCCGCGGGCAGCCTGCTGTGCCTGCTGCCCGCGCTCGCGGCGGCCCAGCTGCACGCTGCCGGCCTCGCCGCGCGCGTCAACGGCGCCGGCATCAGCGTCGAGAAGCTCGAACGCAGCTTCGAGGAGCACCTGCGCGAGCGCGGCATCCACATCGCCGCGGTGCGCCGTCCCGAGCGCGTGAAGGCGCTCAAGCGCGAGACGCTCGAGCTGCTGGTCGAGCAGGAGCTGCTGTGGCAGGAGGCGTCGCGCCGCGGCGTGCTGGCCGACGAGGGCGAGGTCGGGCAGGCGCTCGCCGCCCTGCGCTCGCGCTTCCCGTCCGCCGCCGCCTTCGCCGCGCGGCTGGCGAGCGAGGGCTACACCGAGGACGGCTACCGCGAGCACCTGCGGCGGTTGCTGTCGGCGCGCAAGCTCCTGGCGCAGGCGGCCGCGTCCGACGGGGCGGGCGGGGCCGCGGACGGCACGGCCGCACAGGCCGGCGCCGGCGCGCTGATGCGCCGCCTGCGCGAGGGGGCGCGCATCGAGATCCTGCTGCCGCTGTGAGCGGGCCGGCGGCAGGCTCACCGCGCGGACGCGGGCGGCGCGGGCTGCGGCGCCGCCTCGCGTCCGGGGGCGCGGCGCGGCGCGTGCTGGAAGACCCACTCCGAGTAGGCGCCCCTGCCCTCGAACTCGCGGTCCGCGGGGCGGAAGTTGCCGGTCTTCAGCGGCGCCGCGCCCGAGCGGCTGTGCACGCCGCGGATGCCGCCGTGCTCGTCGCGCACCAGCCCCCAGTCGGCGCTGCCGGTGATCGGGTCGCGGTAGAGCCGGCGCAGGTAGCGCTGCGGCACCGGCTGGCGGCGGTCCTCCAGCAGCTCCTCGAGGCGCTGCGGGTACTGCCGGGCCACGCCCGGCGTGCGCTGGTGGTAGAGCGCGATCGCGCGGCGGTACTCGGCGCCGACGAAGAGCAGCTCCCGCTCCCGCTCGCGCCGCTCGGCGGTGCTCCACAGCTCGCCGGCGGCCGCCAGCGCGATGCCCAGCGTGGCGACGAAGAACAGCACCGCCAGGTAGGCGAAGCCCCGGGAGCGGGCCGGGCGGCGCATCGCGGGCCTCACCATTGCGAGTAGGGCGTGCCGTCGAGCGCGCTGCCCTGCGCGCCGCTGCCGACGTCATGGACGCCGCCCTCCCGGTCGCCGCCGGGCGGCACGATCACCCAGGTGTCGGGGCTGCGCGTGATCGGGTCGACCGGGATGCGGCGCAGGTACTTCTTCGCCGCCAGCTCCTGCAGCGATGCGGGATAGCGGCCGGTGTCGGCGAAGTGCTTGTCGATCGCGTCGCGCATCACCGCCAGGTCGTGCCGCAACGCGGCCTCGCGCGCGTGGTCCACGCTCTGCGAGTAGCGCGGCACGACCAGCGCCAGCAGCGTCGCGACGATCGCCATCACCACCAGCAGCTCGATGAGCGTGAAGCCGCGCGGGCCTGTTCGGCGAGGATCCATGCCTACCACTCCCGGTAAGGACGGCCGTCGAGGCCGGTGCCCCGCGACAGCGAATGCACGTCGAACACGTCGCGCCCCTCGCGCGGGTCGTCCGGCGGCGAGTCGTAGCTGCGCTTGCCCCAGGTCCGCGCGGCGGCGGCCTGCGGGTCCGCCGCGAAGGGATCGCGCGGCAGCCGGCGCAGGAAGCGCAATCGCGCCTCCCGGTCGGGGCTGCGGATGTCCGGCACGCCGTCCACCAGCGCCTCGAGCGTCGGCGGGTAGCCGGACTCGTCCGCCTTGCGCGCGATGCGGCCCTCGTCGGCCGCCTGCTTGTAGGCGTCGATCGCGCCGCGCAGCTCGCGCAGCGCCTGGCGCAGCTCCTGCTCCTTGTGGCGGCGCACCGCCAGCTCCGCCATCGGGAAGGCGATGCTCGCGAGGATGCCGACGATCGCCACCGTGACGAGCAGCTCGATCAGCGTGAAACCGCGTGCGCGCATGTCCGCTCTCCCGGCCTCAGGGCAGCACGTCCACGCCCAGCGGCGCCGGCAGCGGCAGCGCCACCGCCCGGTTGCCCGGTCCCGCGGACGAGAGCTCGAGCAGCTCGAACCTCGCCTGGCTCGCCGGGCTGCGGGCCCGGAAGGTCAGGCCGAGCACCTCGCCCTCGCCGACGGCGCCGCCGCCGCTGCCCGGCCGCGCCAGCCTCACCGTCAGCCGGCCGGCCTGCGCGTCGGCCTGCTGCGAGAAGCTGGTGGGCACGTCGTCCTGCTTCAGCAAGGCGCCCTCCTTCACCTCGACCAGCTCGAAGGCGGCCGGGTCGAAGCCGAGCTGCAGCGCGGCGCTCGAGATCGGCTCGTCGGTGCTCGCGCGCAGCGCCAGCGTGAACAGCTCGCCGACCTTCGCCTTCGCCGGCGCCTGCCAGCTCAGGCCGCGCGCGGCGGCGGCCGTCCCGGCCGGGAGCTTCGGCACGGCCGCGGTCGGCGCGGCCCCCTCCGGCGCCGCCTTCGCGGCCGCCGCGGCGCCCGGGCCGGCGGCACTGGCGGCACCGGCGACGGCCGGCGCGGCCGGCGCGGCAGGCGCGGCCGGGCCGGTGATCGCGCGCGCGTAGACCGGCTGCGTGCGCAGCGTCGCCTCGCTGCCGGACCAGAACTCCGCCGTCTCCACGTCGACGCGGCGCAGGTTGCGCACGACGCGCGGCGTGATCGACAGCACGATCTCCGTCTTCTGGTTCTCGTTCTGGTGGGTGCCGAACAGGCGGCCGAGCACCGGCAGCTCGCCGAGGCCCGGCACCTTGTTGGCGGCCTTGCGCTCGTCGTTGCGGATCAGCCCGACGAGCACCTGCGTCTCGCCGTCGCGCAGCCTCAGCACGGTGCCGGCATTGCGGGTGCCGACGCGGTAGGCGACGGTGCCGGTGCCGGTGCGCACCTGCTCGCCGAGCGTGCTGACCTCGAGGTTGACCTTGATCGCCACGTCCTCGTCGAGGTGCACGTTGGGCTCGACCTCGAGCTTCAGGCCGACGTCGAGGTACTGCACGTTCTCGGTGACCACCGGCGTGCCAGTCGAGGGCGTGACCTGGCTGGAGATCACCGGCACGCGGTCGCCGATCAGGATGCGGGCCTTCTCGCGGTTGCGCACGCGGATGCGCGGGCTGGCGAGGATGTTGCTGTCGCCGGCGAGCTTCCTCGCGTTGACGGTGGCGCCGAGGTTGTTGATCGTGATGCGGCCCGAGTTGATGCCCTGCAGGTCGCTGACGAGCAGCGAGCCGCCGGTGGGGTCGGTCAGGCCGAGGGTGAGCTGGTCCGGCCACTTGACGCCGAGCTCGGTCAGCCGCGCGTGGCTGATCTCGACCACCTCGACCTCCAGCATCACCTCGGGCTCGGCGAGGTCCTGCGCGGCGATCAGCTTCTCCGCCAGGCGCACCGCCTCGGGCGTGTCGCGCATCACCAGCAGGTTGAGCTTCTCGTCGATGACGACGTCGCGCGTCTTGAGCATCGTCTTGATCGTGTTGAGCGCGTGCTTGGGGTCCGCGTTCTCGAGGTAGAAGCTCTTGATGACGAGGTCCTGGTACTCGCGCAGCTTCTGCGGCGTGCCCGGGTAGATCAGCAGCATGTTCTCGGAGAGCACCTTCTTCTCGAGCTGGTTGGTCAGCAGGATCAGGTCGACCGCGTCCTCCACCGAGACCTGCCGGGCGTAGATGGTGGTCTTGGCGTCGGCGCGCACCTCCCGGTCGAACACGAAGTTGATGTCGCTCAGGCGCGACAGGCCCTCGAAGACCATCTTCACGCTCGCGTCGCGGAACTCGACGTCCACCGGCTTCGTGAGCCGCGGGCGCAGCGGCGGCGTGTTCAGCGCCTCCTTGAGCCGCGCGGACTCGAGCTGGCGCAGCAGGGCCCGGGCCGCGGGGTGGCGCGGGTTCTCGGCGAGCACTGCGCGCAGCGGCGCCTCGGCGCGCTGCACCTCGCCCTTCTTCTGCAGCGCCTCGGCCTGGCGCAGCAGCTCGGCGTGGCGCCGCTCGCGCGCCACGGCCTCGATGCCCTGCTCCGCGCGCGGCGTGCCGGCCTGCAGGCGCAGCACGCGGCGGTAGGCGGCCTCGGCGGCGTCGAGGCGGCCGGCCGCGAGCTCGGCGTCGGCCGCCTGCAGCAGCCGCTGCACCACCTGCTCCTGCCGGTTGCGCAGCTCGGCGCGCAGCCGACCGCTGTCGGGCCCGCGCCGGCTGGCCTGCTGCAGCCGCTCCAGCCCCTCCTCGTAGCGGCCCTGCTCCAGCAGCCAGGCGCCTTCGCGCTGCAGCCGCTGCGCGGCGCAGCCTGTCAGCAGCAGCAGCGAAACGCACAGGGCCGGCGCGAGGCGCGCCCGCTTCGACGCGGTGTTCATGAGCGTCCCTCCGTCAGCACTTGTCTCTGGTTGAGCGGCAGGTAGAGCAGCGTCAGCCGCCCGCCGCCCGCCTGCTCGAGCCGATAGGTGTTCTCGATCACGTCGCCGACCGCCACGGTGTGCAGGTGCTCGCCCTTGCGCAGGAAATAGACGACGCGCTCCGGTCCCTCCTCGAGCCTGCCGATCAGCGTGAAGGGCAGCGGCGGCGCCTGCGGCGGCGGCGGGGGCGGCAGCGGCGCGGCCGCGACGACCGGGGGCGGAGGGGGTGGCGGCGGCGGGGGCGGCTGCCAGGAGCGGACGGCGAAGAGGTCCGCCGACGGCGCCGCGGTGGCGCTGCCGCCGCGTTCGAGCCTCGCGAGCGCGAGCTGCAGCGCCGCCGCGGCAGACTCGCGCGCGACTTCGGCGCGCGCCGGCGGCGGGGGCGGCGGCTTTGCGGCGTGCGGCACCTCCGCGCCGGAGCGCGGCGACACCGCGAAGCCTGCCGCGACCGCGAGCGCGCCGCCCGCGCCCGCCCATGCCCACTTGCCGACAGTTCGTTTCATGGCTTGACCAGATGGAGGGTGAAGCCGAGCCGCGCCTCGACGCGGCCCTCGGCGATCCGCTCGCGCTCGAAGGCCACCTGGTCGAGCGCGGCCGCGGGCATCCGCTCGAGCACGCGCGCGATGAAGCGGCGCACGCCCGGATAGGGCCCGGCGATCGGCAGCGAGATCCGGTAGCGCGCGAGCCGGTCCTGCGGCTCCTCGCTCAGGCGGTAGTCGGCGCGCTGCAGCACCAGGCCCTCGGCCAGCGCCGCCTCGTGGAAGACCGCGAGCAACTCCGGCAGCGTCGCGCCGGCGCCCAGGCGCGCATGGAAGGCCGCGAGCTGCCGCTCGGCCTCGTCCTCCCACGAGGGCGGCGCCTCGTCGGCGGGCGAGCGGCGCGCCTCGGCGAGCAGCAGCTGCCGCCGCGCCTGCGCCAGCTCGGTGTGCAGCGGCTGCAGCACCAGCGGCACGGCCGCCGCGCAGGCGAGAAGCAGCAGCAGCGCCGCCGCGCCGGTTGCGCGGCCGGTGCCGCGCCGCAGCAGCCAGGACAGGCGCTTCATGGCTCGACCCTCCAGCGCGCGGCGATCGTGAACACCAGCGGCCGCTGCGGATCGTCCTGCCGGACCTCGTGGCGCGTCAGGTGCACGCCGGCCAGCACCGGCACCTGCTCCAGCCGGGCGAGGTAGGCCAGCAGCGCGGGGTAGCTGCGCGCCTCGCCGCGGATGCCGAGCAGGCGCTTGTGCGCGTCGGGCTCCAGCGCGAGCAGCGCGACCTGCAGGTCGCCGCTGGCTTCGAGCGCGTCGAGCAGCGGCGCCCACGGCAGCGCCAGGCTCTCGACGACGCCGCGGGCCTGCTGCAGCGAGGCCTGCAACGCCCGGGCGCGCGTGTCGTCGGGGGACGGTGCGCGCGGCGCCGCGGCCCTCGGCCGCTCGGCCGCCGCCAGGCGCTGCCGCAGCCCCGCGAGCTCCTGCTGCAGCGACAGGTAGACGAAGCCCTCGCCCGCCGCGACGAGCAGCACGGCCGCCAGCAGCAGGCGCGGGCCGCGCCGCGCGCCGCGACGCGGGACCAGCTCGAACGACAGCCGCGGCATCATGCGGCGCCCCACAGCGCGATGGCCTCGTCCGCGGCCCGGCCCGACGCGCGCCTGAGCAGCCGCAGCGGCGGCAGGCCGGCCAGCGGCGCGCCGTTCGCGGTGTCCGCAGGCGGCAGTGCGGCGCGGTCGTCAGGCGCGTCGGGCAAGCCGTCCGCGCCGCAGACGAACACCGGCATGCCCGGCGCCACCCCGGTCGCGCCGAGCAGCCGCGCCAGCAGCGTCCCGAAGCCGGCCGGCCCGGCGTCGGCGGGCAGGCGCTGCGAGTGCAGCGTCTCCCAGGCCCCCTTGCGGAACACGCCGAGGCAGACCCGGCCGGGCTCGGCGAGGCAGAAGCAGCCGCTGCGCCCCAGCCGGCGCCGGAAGCGGTTGAAGGCCTGCATGAAGTAGGGCTGGACCTCCAGCAGCGCGAGGCGCCGCTCGGCGCAGAGCGCGACGAGCTGCTCCGCCAGCGCCTCGTCGACCGCGCAGGCGAGCGCGCCGGCGCCCCAGTGACATTCGCTGAGGCTGATGCGCCAGCCGGAGGCCGCCTCGCCGTAGACCTCGGCGAAGCGGTGGCGCGCCAGCGCCTCGCGCTCGGCCGGCCGCGTGAATGCCTCGTTCCACGGCAGCACCGCATAGCGCACGAAGTGGTTCGAGAGCACGATGCTCAGCCGCGCCGGCCCGCTGCCGCCGGCGTCCAGCGCCTCGGCGAGGAGCGGCAGCGCCGCCTGCCAGGGCGCCCGCTGCGGGGGCCGGGGACAGGGCAGCGTGCGCCGCTCGGCCGGCGCGCGGCGCCAGCCCCCGCCGCGGCGCACGATCACCACTTCGCGCGGGCTCAGGCCCACCCGGACATGGTCAGGCGACAAGAGTGACACGGTTGATCTCCTGCAGGGTGGTCTCGCCCCGGCGCACCAGGTCCAGCGCGGCATGGCGCAGCGGCCGCGTGCCGGCGCGCAGCGCGGCCTGGCGGATGACGGGCGTCGTCTCGCGCCGCACGATCAGCTCGCGGATCCCGTCGTCGAATACCAGCAGCTCCGAGATCGCCTGGCGGCCCTTGTAGCCGCTCATGCGGCAGTGGCCGCAGCCGCGCGCGGCGAGGAAGCGGAAGCCTTCGAGCGCGTCCTCGCGCAGGCCCGAGTCGCGCAGCAGCGCGGCGTCGGGCCGCTCCTCGACGGCGCAGCGCGGGCACAGCCGCCGCACGAGCCGCTGCGCCAGGATGCCGTTGGTGGCCGAGACGAAGTTGTAGGGATCGAGCCCCATGTGCGTGAGCCGCCCGATCACGTCGAAGGCGTTGTTGGCGTGCACCGTGGTGAACACCAGGTGCCCGGTGAGCGCCGCCTGCACCGCGATCTGCGCCGTCTCCGGGTCGCGGATCTCGCCCACCATGATCTTGTCCGGGTCGTGGCGCAGCACCGAGCGCAGCCCGCGCGCGAAGGTGAGGCCCTTCTTCTCGTTCACCGGGATCTGCAGCACGCCGGGCAGCTGGTACTCGACCGGGTCCTCGATCGTGATGATCTTGTCCTGCCCGCTGTTGATCTCGCCGATCACCGCGTAGAGCGTGGTCGTCTTGCCGCTGCCGGTGGGGCCCGTCACCAGCACCATGCCGTGCGGCTCGCGCGACAGCCGGCGGATCGCCGCCTTGGTCGGCTCGTCGAAGCCGAGCGATTCCAGGCTCAGCCCGCGCACGCGGTCGGCCAGCGCCTGCTTGTCGAGCAGTCGCAGCACCGCGTCCTCGCCGTGGATGCTGGGCATCACCGAGACGCGGAAGTCGACCGCGCGGCCGCGGATCGAGATGCGGAAGCGCCCGTCCTGCGGCACGCGCCGCTCGCCGATGTCGAGCTCGGCCATCACCTTGATGCGCGAGATCGCCTGCTCCGCGAGGTCCTGGCCCGCCGGCGAGGCCACCTGCACCAGCACGCCGTCGATGCGGTACTTGATCAGCAGCCGCCCGGGCGTGGTCTCGAGGTGGACGTCGCTGGCGCCCGCCTGCAGCGCGTCGTAGAGGGTGGAGTTGACCAGCTTCACCACGGGGCTGGCGTCCCCGCCGATCGACTGGATCGACAGGAACTCGACCGCGCCGGCGTCCTCGCGCTCGGCCGCGTCGGTACCGACGCGCACGCTGTCCATCGCGCGCGCCGAGTCCTCGTGGCGCGCGAGAAAGGCGCCGACGTCGTCGGGATGGGCGAGAAACCAGGCGAAGGGCTCGGGCACCTGCTCCTCGAGCCAGGCGATCCGCTCGGTCGCGAAGGGATCGCCGATCACCAGCGCCAGCCCGCCGCCGCCCTGCAGGCGCAGCGGGATGCAGCGCTGGCGCAGCGCCTGCGGGAAGGGCAGCGCGTCGAAGGCGGGGGCATGCGCCGCGAGCGCGGCGCGGGTCAGCACCGGGTAATGCAGCGTGCGGCCGAGCGCGGCGGTGAACTCGTCCCGCGGCAGCCGCAGGCGGGCCTGCAGCAGTTCCAGCGCCGGTGTTCCGCTGCGCGCCGATTCGCCGCAGGCATCGGCGATCATCGCGCCGGGGATGAAGCCCGGCTTTTCCCCGCCGTCCGGCATGCATGCGGAAGGCGGCGCGGTCGCGGCCGGATCCGCCGTGCCGTCGGCATTCACCAGGGACAGTTTCATGGTCTCCCCTTCTCCGGAATGATCGGCTGAATCGGCGCGCCCCGCCGCGCATGTCCGGCGTCGCTGCGCCGTCGCGATTCCCGGGTTTCCCGGGAATCTGCGGACACTCCCCCATTTGCGTTTCAGCGGCCCGTCCCGACGCGCCCGTGCGGGTATCGATCTGCAGGGGCGCTTGCGGAATCTGCGCCTTTTCTTCCACGCGGGCATGTGAACCATTTCGCCTCGCCACCGCCCGCTCGCCATGTCCCGGCAGCCCGCGACGCGATATCCCCGCGCCGGCGGCCTCAGTTCCTGATCTGGACGGCGATATTGGGCACCTTGGTTCCGAGCGCGGACTTCAGGCTGATCGGCGAGACGCAGGCCGGCCCGTTCTGCACCTGGAAGCGGAACTCCCCGAGCGCGTCGACCGGCAGGTTCGCGGCGAGGATCTGCGACGCGGTCGGGGCGTCCGGCACCGGCGAGACCGAGTACAGCGTCACCGAGTTGCCGTTCGTCACCGAGCTGGTGCCTCGCACGTCCCAGGTCCGCGAGCCCTGCATGCAGCGCGCCCGGGTCACGGTGATGCGGTCGGGCGCGAGGACGTTGACCGTGACCGTGGACGGCGCGGAGGTGTTGCCGTTGGTGTTGCTCACCGTGTAGGCGAAGGTGGCGGTGCCCGGGGTCTCCGTCGACGTGTAGGTGATCCTGCCGCTGTCCGGCTCCGGCTTGGCGGTGCCGGTGTTCGGGGCCGTGACGACCGTGACCGATGCCGGGCTCAGCGTCACGGTGCCGCCCGGGTCGTTGGCCGAGTCGTTGGCGAGCACGTCGATCACGATGGACGAGTTGATCGCCACGTTGAGCGGCGTGCCGCCGCTGCCCGGGTCGGGGTTGGCGATCGGCACCGGGCCGCCGGCGCCCGGCAGCACGCTGACGCTGAGCAGCGCCGCATTGGAGGTGCCGACGGCATTGGCGACCGTGTAGCGGAAGGTCGCGGTGCCGGTGGTCGTGGTCGGCAGGAAGCCGAGCTTGCCGTCGGCGGTGTGTGACAGCGTGCCCATCGGCGTCTGGAGCGGATCGAGGATCGTGACGGGGCCGGTGAGCCCCGCCGTCGCCGGCACCACGTCGTTGCGCAGCACGTCGATGACGGTGGGCGTGGTGGCGCCCGCGGTGGCGGTCGCGGTGTCGTCCAGCGCGAGCGGGACCCCGGCGGCGAAGGCGTTCGTGCCGCGCTCCATCGCCACCGCGGCGCGCGCGTTGCCGCCCGCGGCGGACGCGACGGTCACGGCCGCCGGCGGCACCGCGAGGCCTTCCACGACGAAGCGGTGGGAGGCCGGGTCCTCGAGGATCACGCCGCGCTCCGACTGCGCCGCATGGCCCTCGAGCACGAGCACGGGCGGCGCCTCGCCGCCGGCGCCCTTGTCGCTCGACGTCGCGACGACGACCAGCTGCCTCGTGTCAGGGTGGTAGCGCGCCGAGCCGATGCGCACCTCGTCGACCACGTGCCGGCTGACCCTCGACGGCGGCGTGTCGCCCGAGTTGACCACGCTCACCTCGGCCGGCACCTTGCCGGCCTCGAGCGGGATGGCTTGCGCATAGTAGTTCTGCAGCGCGTCGGGGCCGTTCAGCTTCACCGGGGGCAGCCCGGTGGCGCCGGCGCTCAGCAGCGGGGCTCCGGCGCCGATGCCGGCCGAGGCGTTGGCGACGACGTCCACGCGCGTGCCGCCGGCGTCGCGCGAGTAGCTCGCCCGCCTGACCGCGAGCGGGCTGGGGATCGGGTCGGCCACCGAGTCGTGCACGCGGCCGGTCAGCGTGAACTGGTCCGTCTCGACGCAGCGCTCGGTCCCGGGGCCGTCGAAGGGCCCGCAGATGGCGAAGACGTTGCCGAAGGGCCCGCCGGTCACCCTCTCCGTGCTCACGCCGTCGGACAGGAACTGCGCGCCGTTCAGCTCGACCCGCTTGATCGCACCCTGCCCGTCGACCGCCTGCAGGAAGGGTCCGAAACGGCTCGTCAGCGCCTGCGAGAACTCCCCCGGCGTCACGCCGATGTCCTCGGAGAACACGATGTCGCGGCTGCCGCCGGCGGACACCACGTCGTGGAAGGTTTCCGCGCCGTAGGGGTGCCGCACCCGGTAGGTGCCGGGGTGCGGCACCCCGGCAGTGACGCGGATGCGGGTGAACACCATCTGCTCGCCGGCCTGCGGCACGCCGTTGGCGAAGGCGGCCTCGAGCGCGAGCACCAGCACCGCGCGCCGGTCGCCGCCCAGGTCGAGCGAGGACACCGCACGGAAATAGAAGCTCTCGTCCGGGAAACTGTCGGGGAATACATAGGGCGGGTCGGTTTCGAGCAGGCAGGCGGTCTTCTGCAATCCGCCGGGATCCGTTCCGCCCGGGAGGCACAGGTCCAGCACGGTCCCGTTCATGTCCTGGTACCACTTCGGGAAACCATGCCCCGGGGGTGAAGGATTATTCACCGGGCCGTGACGATTCAGGTCGGCGTGGGCCGCGGTACCGGCCGCCAGCAGGGCGGCTGCGAGAATGGCGCGCAAGGCGATGCTCATTTCCTTCCCTCCTTCGAATTCCACGGTCCGTACGCCCGGCATTCCTTCTGCGCGGCGATGCCGGTGGAATGCCCTGGTTCTCCCGATTCGAGACCGGCGGACCCTTCTGTCGATGGAGATCAGATTAACGAGCGGCTCGCGGCGGCGAAAGCTCGGAATCGAGGGAAAGGCTGCGACACGTTGTCGCATGGGTTCGGGCGGAGATCGGCGCGCGCTGCCGCCAACGCCGCGTCTCAGCGCGCCAGCCAGCAGCGCGCGGCGTCGAGAACGCTGATGTGCCGCGAGTGGGGCGGCTCGAGCGCCGGGTCGCGGTTGGGGCTGCGGTTGGGCCGCACGTCGACGAGCGCGCGCCAGATGCCCTGCGGCAGGCCCTGCATGAAAGGCAGGCAGTCGTCGACGAACAGGCAGGGCTGCAGCTTGCGCAGCGCCGCCGCCTTCGGGTTGCCCGGCGCGCCGTCGGTGCCGGTGGCGATCACCTCGTCGACGGGAATGCCGAGCGCCTGCAGGTTCTCGGCACGCGCCTTCGCGAGTTGCGGCCGCAGCGCGGTGACGCAGACCAGCGAGTAGCCGGCCGCACGCAGCAGGCGACAGGCCTCGGCGGCCCCGGGCAGCGCGGGCATCGAGCGCCAGGTCTCCTCGGTGAAGCCGCGCTCGACCAGTTGCCGCAGCCGCGCGCCCTCGAGGCGCGGCACGTCCCAGAAGTCCGCCGGATGGTAGGCCAGCGGATCCTTGATCGACGGACGAACGCCAAAGGCGCGTTCCCAGGCCTGCGCATAGCCCTCGTGGTAGTCGATCAGCACGCCGTCGGCATCGAGCGCGACGAGCCGGCTTCCGGGCGCGCCGGGCGTGGGCTCGGTGCGGAACCACTGGGGCAGGCGCAAGCGCGGGAGGCGGACCATGGCGGCGCGTTCAGGGAAGCCGATGGGCGCCGGATGCGCTGGACGGCCGGCGCCCCTGCGAGGCCAGCGGGGCGTCAGGATTGCCGTTTCCGGAAGGAATTGCTGTCGAAACAGGTTGCGCGAACGAAGTGACGATCCCGTCCGCGAGGCAGCCCGATTCCTGGTTCATATTGGCGGATTCACTTGTTGCGCAGCAGGGAGGACCCGCGATGACGCGGGGGATGCGATTGTGGAGCCCTTCTCCCCTTCCCCCGCAGGAGAAGGCGCTCGCCGCCCGGCCAGCGGGCGAGCCGGAGGAAAGAGCCGCCCGCCCTCCAGCAAGCATCGTGCGCGTGACCCAGCCTCGCGGTGGTGCGAAGCCGGGCAAGGGTGCGTCCTGGCCTGCAGGCCCCGTCGCGGGCGGGAGAAAGGCGGAGCGCGATCGGCCCGAGGCGCGACGCCTCGTCCTTTTCACGCCGGCGCCCCCATTCCCGGGGACACGCGAAGCAATCCGTTACCAGCGAAGAGAGGCGGGCCCCATATAAACGCGGCTGTCTGCATACCTTCCTGTCCCGATGAGAAAGAATCTTCGACTGCTGATCCTGCCCGCCGCACTGCTCGCCTTCCCGCTGGCGGCCCTGTCGGACCCCGGCAAGGACGAGAGCGGCCACGGCAAGCACCGGCACGGCCGGGGCGAATACAAGGAGGAGTACTGGGACGGCCCCTGCAAGGTCGAGCGCAAGTTCGAGAAGAACGGGGGCTACAAGGAGGAGCGCAAGTGCAAGGGCGTCCCGCACGGGCACTACGCCCCGGCGCCCGCCGTCTACGTGCCTGCGCAGCTGCCCGCGGTCACCGAGCCGGGCATCGTCATCCAGGGCACGGTGCGGATCAAGTAAGAGGCCGAGTCGGGCAGGAGGACGACGCCGTCGCAGTCGTCCCCGCCTGATCGCCGCGCCTGCCGCCCTGGCAAACGAAAAAGCCCGACGAGTCTTTCGACCTGTCGGGCTTTCTGCAGGAATCCTGGTAGGCGCAATTGGATTCGAACCAACGACCCCCACCATGTCAAGGTGGTGCTCTAACCAACTGAGCTATGCGCCTGCGAAGCTCGCTACTATAGCACGGGCCTTGTTCGTGAGGCAAGTCGTCATCGGGAATGTCGATGCCCGCCTGGCTCGCCCTTCCAGCCGATGAATGAATCCGCGGCCGGTTCGCACGAGCCGCGTGCCTGCACTCGATCGACCAATTGATCCGGAAAACGAAAAAGCCCGGCAAGCTGAACTTGCCGGGCTTTTGCAGGAATCCTGGTAGGCGCAATTGGATTCGAACCAACGACCCCCACCATGTCAAGGTGGTGCTCTAACCAACTGAGCTATGCGCCTGCGAAGAACGCTACTATAGCATCGCTTTGCTCACATCTGCAAGCGGTTCGCGATTTTTTCATCCGCTAGCGCCGCCGCGCCGCACGCACGCCGCCGACCTGCGCCACCTGACCGAGCACCTGCGCCAGACGGGCCGAGTCGGACACCTCGATCGTGAAGGTCATCCTCGCGGTGCCGCCGCGGGTGTCCCTGACGGTCTGGGTCTGCACGCCGACCACGTTCATCTTCTCGCGCGCGAAGACCTCGGAGACGTCGCGCAGCAGGCCCTGTCGGTCGGCCGCCTCGACCATCACGTCCACCGGGTAGACGGCAGGATCGTCGCCGCGCGGCCGGCCCCATTCCACCGGGATCACGCGCTCGGGCGAGCGGCCGCTCATCTGGCGGAAGTTCGAGCAGTCGCTGCGGTGGATCGCGACGCCCTTGCCGCGCGTGACGAAGCCGCCGATCGAGTCCGGCGGCGCGGGCTTGCAGCAGCGCGCCAGCTGCGTCAGCAGCGACTCGACGCCGACCACCAGCACGCCGCCCTTGGGCGTGCCCTCGCCGCGCGGCTTGCGCAGCGCGATGGTCTCGTCGGCGCTCGGCGGCGGCTCGGCCGCCGGGCGCAGCAGCGTCTCGATGTTGCGCAGCGAGTACTCGTCCTTGCCGACCACGTCGAACAGCGCGTCGGCACCGCGGAAGCCGAGCTGGCCCGCGAGGTCGTCGAGCCGGATCGCGGTCTTGCCCTCGCGCTGCAGCAGCTTCTCGACCGCCTCGCGCCCGCGCGCGATGGTCTGCTGCTGCGCGAGCGCGTTGAACCACGCGCGCACCTTGGCGCGCGCCCGCGCGCTCTGCAGGTAGCCCTGCTCGGCGTTGAGCCAGTCGAGCGAGGGGCCGCCCTCCTTCGCCGCGATGATCTCGACCGTCTGGCCGCTCTGCAGCGGCGTGTTCAGCGGCACCATCGCGCCGTCGACGCGCGCGCCGCGGCAGCGGTGGCCGAGGTCGGTGTGCACCGTGTAGGCGAAGTCCACCGGCGTCGCGCCGCTCGGCAGCTCGACGATCGAGGCCTGCGGCGTGAAGACGTAGACATGCTCCTCGAAGGCGCCGCCCTCGGGCGTCGCCTGCACCGCGAAGTCGCGCTCCCACGCGAGCAGCTGGCGCAGCACCGCCTTGCGCGCCTCGGCGACGCGCGCCTCGTCGTCGCCCGAGACGCTCACGCCCGCGTAGCCCTTGGTGCCGGCCTCCTTGTAGGCCCAGTGCGCCGCGACGCCGAACTCGGCGTGCTCGTGCATCTGCTGGGTGCGGATCTGCACCTCGAGCGAGCGGCCCTGCTCGTCGAGCACGACGGTGTGCAGCGACTGGTAGCCGTTGGGCTTGGGCCGCGCGATGTAGTCGTCGAACTCGTCCGGCAGCGGCGTCCAGGCGTCGTGCACGAGGCTCAGGGCGGTGTAGCAGTCGCGCACGTCGCGCACGATCACGCGCAGCGCGCGCACGTCGAAGACGTGGTCGAAGTCGAGCTGCTTGCCGCGCATCTTCTTCCAGATGCTGTAGATGTGCTTCGGGCGGCCCTGCACCTCGGCGGCCACGCCGTGCTCGCGCAGCAGCATCACGAGGCGGCGGCGCGCCGACTCGATCATCTGCTCGCGCTCGACGCGCTTCTCGTCGAGCATGCGCGCGATCGCGCGGTACTGCTCGGGCTCGAGGAAGCGGAAGGACAGGTCCTCCAGCTCCCACTTGATCTGCCAGATGCCGAGGCGGTTTGCGAGCGGCGAGTACACGTGCAGCGACTCGCGCGCGAGCACCAGCGGGCAGGGCCGGCGCGACGCGGCGTAGTAGCGCAGCGTCTGCAGCCGCGAGGCCAGGCGCAGCAGCACCACGCGCAGGTCGCGCGAGAACGCGAGCAGCATCTTGCGCACGCGCTCGTTCTGCTCGGCGCGCATCTCCTCGTCGAGCAGCGCGTCGCGCGCGCTGCGCTGGATCTGCACGAGCTTGCGCGTCGTCGTCACGAGGCTCGCGTACGAGGGGCCGAAGGCCTTGCCGATCACCTCCTCGGGCTTGTTGAGGAAGTCGCTCGCGTAGACGAGGTAGACGGCGGTCAGCAGCGCGGGCGACGCGCCGATCGACTGCAGGATCGCCGCGATGCCGTTGGCGTGGTGCAGCGCCTCCTCGCCGGTGTCGAGCATCTGCTCCGACAGCAGCGGCTCGGCGAAGGCACGGGCGCGTTCGAGCCGCGCGTGGTCCTCGGCCGGCGCCGAGCGCACGGGGGCCGCCGGCTGCTCGCCGGCGAGCTGCACGATCGGTGCGGTCTGCACCGACTCTTCGAGGGTCAGCGTCTTCATGCCGAGGCGAGGAACTCGCGCACGCGGGCAATCTGCGCGGGCGCCACGAGGGTCGGCGCGTGGCCCGCGTCCGCCACCTCGAGAAGCTGCGCGCACGGTCCGCGCTCGCCCATCTGCCGCGCCGCGTCGGCGCCCAGCAGGTCGGAGTGCGCGCCGCGGATCAGCAGCGTCGGCAGGCGCAGCGCGTCCCAGCGCTGCCAGGCCGCCGCCTCGCCCGCCTTCAGCAGCTCGGGCGTCAGCAGGCGGAAAGGCTCGCCGATGCGCGGGTCGTAGTGCAGCCGCCAGCCGCCGCCCTGCGCCTCGTCGAGCGGGCGCAGCATCGGCCGCTGCAGCGCCTGCCACTGCTCGGACGTGTGCTCGCCGAAGGGCTGGCAGAGCGCGACGAGGTGGTCCACGCCCTCCTGCTCGCTCGCGAAGCGGGGGGCCTGGCCGACATAGCCGGCGATGCGCATCAGCCCGGCGGGATTGAGCGCCGGGCCGACGTCGTTGAGCACGAGGCGGCGCAGCGGCGAGCCCGGCAGCGACGCAAGCGCCATGCCGATCAGCCCGCCCATCGAGGTGCCGACCCAGTCCACCGTGCGCGCGTTCAGGCGCGCGAGCAGCGTCACCATGTCGGCGACGTAGGCCGGCACCTGGTAGCCCGCGGGGTCGGCGAGCCAGTCCGAGTGCCCGCGCCCGACCACGTCGGGGCAGACCACGCGCCACTCGTCGCACAGCGCGGCGGCGAGCGCGTCGAAATCGCGGCCCTGCCGCGTCAGGCCGTGGGCGCACACGAGCACCCGCGGGTTCGCGGGGTCGCCCCATTCCCAGTACGCCATGCGGTGCAGCCCCCTCCCATCCAGGCACTGCACGTGGTCCAGCCGCAGCTGCGTCATCGTTCCAAGTCCTTCTCCGATAATCAATGCTACCCCGTGCTTCAACACCCCATGAGGAATGACACCATGCTCCAAGGAAGAACCGCCCTCGTCACCGGCTCCACGAGCGGCATCGGGCTCGGCATCGCGGTGGCGCTGGCGCGCCAGGGCGCGAACGTCGTGCTCAACGGCTTCGGCGACGCGCAGCCGGCGCTCGACGCGGTGCGGGCCTGCGGCGTGCGCGCGGAGCACCACGGCGCAGACATGAGCCGGCCGGCCGAGATCGAGGCGATGATGGCCTTCGCCGCCGCCGAGTTCGGCGGCGTGGACATTCTCGTCAACAACGCCGGCATCCAGCATGTCGCCCCGGTCGAGGAGTTCCCGGTCGAGAAGTGGGACGCGATCCTCGCGATCAACCTGACGTCGGCCTTCCACACCACGCGCCTGGCGCTGCCGGCCATGAAGGCGCGCAACTGGGGCCGCGTGCTCAACGTCGCGTCGGTGCACGGCCTCGTCGCGTCGGCCCAGAAGTCGGCCTACGTCGCGGCCAAGCACGGCATCGTCGGCTTCACGAAGGCCGTGGCGCTGGAGAACGCCACCAGCGGCATCACCGTCAACGCGATCTGCCCGGGCTGGGTGCTGACGCCGCTGGTGCAGAAGCAGGTCGAGGCGCGCGCGGAGAAGGACGGCGTCGACATCGAGGAGGCGACGCGCCGGCTGCTCGGCGAGAAGCAGCCCTCGCTGCAGTTCACGACGCCCGAGCAACTCGGCGAGCTCGCGGTGTTCCTGTGCTCCGACGCGGCCGCGAACGTGCGCGGCGTCGCGTGGAACATGGACGGCGGCTGGGCGGCCCAGTAAGAAGGCCGCACGCGGGGACGGGCAGACGCCCGCCCTCGCCCGCTCAGCGCGTGAGCTGCACGCTGCCGCCGACGGTCACCGTCACCAGCCCCTTGCCGGCGGCGACCGGCACCGGCGCGTCGGCCATGCTCATCGAACGCGCCTGCATCTCCATCTTCGGGAACATCGGCGGCGGCGCCTCGCCGCTCGCGACCGTCACCTCGCGCAGCGTGTAGCCCGAGAAGCCGAACTGCCGCGCGTAGCCGGCGGCGAGCACCCGGAAGCGCTCGATCGCCTGCGCGCCGGCCTCGGCCTCGTGCTTCTCGCGCTGCTCGCGCGACAGTCCCTGCGCCACCTGCGACACCGTCATCGTCTGCACGCGCCCGGCGGTCTGCGTGATGCGCGCCCAGTCGCGTCCCTCCAGCACCACCTCGGCGCTGCCGTGCCAGCCGGTGATGCGGCCCTGGTTGCCGTAGCGCGGCGACAGCGAGAAGTTGCCGGTGCGCACCTCCATCGCGTCCGGCTGCGCCGCGCGCCGCGCCTCGGCGAGCGCCGCCTCGACCGCCTGGCGCAGCGCGGACTGCACTGCCGCGGGCTCCGCGCCCTCGCGCGTCGTGCCGAGCGTGATCGTCAGCAGGTCCTGCGCGACCTCGACGGTGGCGGCGGCCGAGAAGTTGACGACGTTGAGCGGCTCGGCGGGCCCGGCGAGGACGGGGCCGCCGAGCAGCAGGCCCGCGAGGGCCAGCGCCGGGGCGCGGAAAGCGTGATGCGGCATGGGGTTCTTCCTCCTGATCAGAAGCAGCGGCGATGATTCCAGAAACGGCGCGGCGCCTTCCTGCACGGCAACTCCGACCCGCACAAGCCCCTGTCAAGACGTACTGACGCCTCGTTGCGGGTGATACGCCGCGTTTTCACTCACCTGGGGGCCATCTTGTAACACTTCGTCAGAAGCGGTCAAAAGTGCGCTAAAGCCCCTCCACAATCGCCGCTGTTACAAATACGGAGCCCGCCCATGACGCCACAAGCCGCCAACGCCCGGACCGACCGCATCGCCGTGGTCGACGACGACGCGCGCATTCGCGACCTGCTGCGCCGCTACCTGACGCAGGAGGGTTTCGAAGTGCTGCTGGCCGAGGACGCCAAGGCCCTCAACCGGCTGCTGACCCGCGAGACGGTGGACCTGATCGTGCTCGACCTGATGCTGCCGGGCGAGGACGGCCTGTCGATCTGCCGCCGCCTGCGCGCCGCCAACGACGCGACGCCCATCATCATGCTCACCGCCAAGGTCGAGGACGTGGACCGCATCGTCGGCCTCGAGGTCGGCGCCGACGACTACCTGCCGAAGCCCTTCAACCCGCGCGAGCTGCTCGCGCGCATCCACGCCGTGCTGCGCCGCCGCCCGACGCTCGAGGCCCCGGGCGCGCCGGCCAAGGAGCCGCAGAGCGTGACCTTCGGTCCCTTCGAGTTCGACCTCGCGCTGCGCCGGCTGACCAAGGACGGCGAGCCGATGCCACTGACCACCGGCGAGTTCTCGATGCTCAAGGCGCTGGTGCGCCACCCGCGCCAGCCGCTGTCGCGTGACAAGCTGGCACAGCTGGCCCGCGGCCGCGAGTTCGAGCCCTTCGACCGCAGCCTCGACGTGCAGATCTCGCGCCTGCGCAAGATGATCGAGCCCGACCCGGCGCAGCCGCGCTACATCCAGACCGTCTGGGGCGTGGGCTACGTGTTCGTGCCGGACGGCGCCGCCTGAAGCCTGCCGACACGTGTCTTCCTCCGGCTTCGGGTCCGCCGCAGTCCAGGGTGCGTCCCAGCCGGCGGGCGCACCGGTGACGACTTCCGGGCGCAGTGCTGCTACAGTGCCGCGCCCGACCGGTCCCGGTCCCCTCCCCCGCCTCAGGCCCCGCATGCCCCGCAAGCGCTTCGCGCTCAATCTCTTCTGGCGTACCTTCATCCTGCTGAGCCTGCTGCTGTTCGGCGGCGTGGTCGCCTGGCTGCAGACCTTCCGCGCGCTGGAGTTCGAGCCGCGCGCGGTGCAGGCCGCGCAGCAGCTCGCCAGCCTCGTGAACCTGTCGCGCGCCGCGCTGCGCTACGCCGACAGCATCAACCGCGTCGCGGTGGTCAAGACCATGTCGGACCAGGAAGCGGTCAAGGTACTGCCGCGCGAGCCCAACGACCGCTACGAGCCCTTCGAGACCGACCGTTTCACGCGCCGCATCGCCGAGGAGCTGCGCTCGCGGCTCGGGCCGTCGACCATCGTCGCGACCAGCGTCAACAACGTGCCGGGCCTGTGGATCGGCTTCACGATCGAGCGTGACCTCTACTGGCTGCAGGCCGACCCGACGCGGCTGCAGACGGTCGACAAGCGCACCTGGGCGATCTGGATCGCCATCGCGGCGCTCGCCACCGTGATCGGCTCGGCCGCGATCGCGCGGCTGATCAACCAGCCGCTGCGCCAGCTGTCCTTCGCCGCGAGCCGCATCCGCGAGGGCGAGTTCGAGTCGCGCCTCGACGAGGACACGCTGACCAGCGAGATCCGCGAGGTCAACATGGGCTTCAACCGCATGGCGCGCGAGCTCGCCAAGGTCGAGCAGGACCGCGCGGTGATGCTCGCCGGCATCAGCCACGACCTGCGCACGCCGCTGGCGCGGCTGCGCCTGGAAGCCGAGATGAGCGTCGAGGACGACGAGGCCAAGCGCAACATGGCCGCCGACATCGACCAGCTCGACGCGATCATCGACAAGTTCATGGACTACGCGCGCCCCGGCGACGTGCGGCTCGTGCCGGTGCACCTCAGCAGCGTGGTCGACCGCGAGATCTCCGCCTTCCGCGACACCAGCCAGATCCGCATCGAGTCGCGCGTGGCGATCGACACCAAGGTGATGGCCGACGAGACCGAGCTCGGCCGCGTGCTCGGCAACCTGTTCGAGAACGCGCGCCGCTACGGCCGCTCGGCCGACACCGGCGTCACGCGCGTCGAGGTCACCTACGGGCGCAACGGCCCCTGGGTGGTCATCAGCGTGCGCGACCACGGCCCCGGCGTGCCGCCCGAGAAGCTCGCGCAGCTCACCACGCCCTTCTTCCGCGGCGACACCGCGCGCACCGCGGCCACCGGCGCGGGACTCGGCCTCGCGATCGTCGAGAAGGCCGTGGCGCGCATGGGCGGCACCTTCGAGCTGACCAACGCGCCGGCGCCCGACACCGGGCTCGTCGCGCGCGTGCGGCTGCGCCGCGCGCCCTGAGAGCCCTTTCCCGTAGTCCGTAGTCCTTCAGCGCGCCAGCCGATCCGCCTGCAAGCCAGGCGCAGCACGGCGATACAGGTGTAGGCGCGCTTCTCCCGGCGCACGAGGATGCGCCGGCAGCGATCGAGCCCACTGTGCCTACGCTCCACCACCGGCGCATGGCCGCGCGGTCCGACACACGCGGGTTGCGGCACGTGTAGCTCCATGGCTACCGGCCGGACCTGAGGCTGCGCGGCCGGGATGCCAGTGCTTCGGCATCGGGGCGAGCGGCTGCGCCTGCGGCCCGTCGTGCCGATCGAGCTGCCCTGCCGCCAAGCGGGGAGGCCCCGGCCCGGCACTCCGTTTGCCCCTCCGCGGGACGTGCCGCCGGACCCTGTCGGCCCCGGCGGCCTTACCTCCACCGATCGGACAGGAGCGAGCGAGATGGCAAAGAAGACGGTCAGCGACTTCCTGCTGGAGCGGCTGCAGGCCTGGGGCGTGCGCCGCATCTTCGGCTTTCCCGGTGACGGCATCAACGGGCTGATGGGCGCGATGGACCGCACCGGCGGGAAGATCGAATTCGTGCAGACGCGCCACGAGGAGCTCGCCGCCTTCATGGCCTGCGCGCACGCGAAGTTCACCGGCGACGTGGGCGTGTGTCTGGCGACCTCGGGCCCGGGCGCGATCCACCTGCTCAACGGCCTGTACGACGCCAAGCTCGACCACCAGCCCGTGGTCGCCATCGTCGGCCAGCAGAAGCGCGCCGCGCTCGGCGGCGACTACCAGCAGGAGGTGGACCTGCTGTCGCTGTTCAAGGACGTGGCGCACGAGTTCGTGGAGATGGCGACCGTGCCGGCGCAGGTGCGCCACCTGGTGGACCGCGCGGTGCGCATCGCCTACGAGCGCCGCACCGTGACCTGCATCATCGTGCCCAACGACGTGCAGGAGCTCGACGCGGTCGAGACCCCGCCGCGCGAGCACGGCACCGTGCACAGCGGCATCGGCTGGACCGGGCACTCGGTGCAGCCCGCCCCCGAGGCGCTGCAGCGCGCGGCCGACGTACTCAACGCCGGGCAGCGGGTGGCGATGCTGGTGGGCGCGGGCGCGCTGCACGCGACCGACGAGGTGATCGCGGTTGCGGAGAGGCTCGGCGCGGGCGTCGCGAAGGCCCTGCTCGGCAAGGCCGCCGTCCCCGACGACCTGCCCTTCGTCACCGGCGCGATCGGGCTGCTGGGCACGCAGCCGAGCTGGGAGCTGATGACCGGTTGCGACACGCTGCTGATGGTGGGATCGAGCTTTCCCTACTCGGAGTTCCTGCCCGAGGAGGGCAAGGCGCGCGGCGTTCAGATCGACATCGACGGGCGCAAGCTCAACATCCGCTACCCGATGGAGGTGGGCCTGGTGGGCGACAGCCGCGCCACGCTCGCCGCGCTGCTGCCGCTACTGCAGCCGAAGGCCGACCGCGGCTGGCGCGAGAAGATCGAGCGCGACGTCGAGCGCTGGTGGCGCGTGATGGAGGCGCGCGCGGGCAACGAGGCCGAGCCGCTGAACCCGCAGCTCGTCTTCTCCGAGCTCTCGCCGCGCCTGCCCGAGAACTGCATCCTCACCGCCGACTCCGGCTCGGGCACCAACTGGTACGCGCGCCACCTGAGGATCCGCCGCGGCATGATGGCCTCGCTGTCCGGGGGTCTGGCGACGATGGGGCCCGCGGTGCCCTACGCGCTCGCCGCGAAGTACGCGCACCCGCAGCGCCCGGTGATCGCGATGGTGGGCGACGGCGCGATGCAGATGGTCGGCATCAACGGCCTCATCACGATCGCGCGCGACTGGCAGCGCTGGGCCGACCCGCGCCTCATCGTGCTGGTGCTCAACAACGGCGACCTCAACCAGGTCACCTGGGAGCAGCGCGCGATGGCCGGGGACCCGAAGTTCGAGACCTCGCAGAACGTGCCCGCCTTCCCCTATGCGGAGTACGCGCGGCTGCTCGGGCTGGAGGGCATCCGGGTCTCGCGGCCGCAGGACGTGGCCGCGGCCTGGGACGCGGCGCTGTCGGCGCGGCGCCCGGTGGTGCTGGAGGCGGTCACGGACCCGAACGTGCCGCCGCTGCCGCCGCACATCACGATGAAGAACGCGAAGGCCTACGCCTCGGCGCTGTGGAACGGCGAGCCGGATGCGCTGCGCACCGTGATCGCGTCGGCGAAGGAATGGTGGGCGGCGCAGGTCCCGCCCGCGCCGCCCCCGCAGGGGGGCCAGCCCTGAGCCGACCGGGAGAGCTGCGATGGCGCTGCAGGACAGCCGGGCACTGATCGGGCGCTGCGAGGTCGGCGCCTGGACGGTGCCGACCGACGCGCCCGAGTCCGACGGCACGCTGGCCTGGGACTCGACCACGCTGGTGCTCGCGCGGCTGGAAGCCGGCGGCCAGACCGGGCTCGGCTACGGCTATGCCGACACCGCGACCGCGCTGCTCGCGCGCGACAGGCTCGCGCCGCTGCTGGCCGGGCTCGACGCGCTGGACACGCGCCGCTGCTGGCGCGCGATGGTGGACGCGATCCGCAACCTCGGCCGACCGGGCATCGCCTCGATGGCGATCTCGGTGCTCGACGCCGCCGTCTGGGACCTGAAGGCGCGGCTGCTCGGGCTGCCGCTGGCGCGCCTGCTCGGCATGGCGCGCGACGCGGTGCCGGTCTACGGCAGCGGCGGCTTCACGAGCTACGACGACGCGCAGCTCGGCGCGCAGCTCGGCGGCTGGGCGGCGCAGGGCATCCGGCGCGTGAAGATGAAGGTCGGCCGCGACGCGGCGGACGACCCGCGCCGCGTCGCCCTCGCGCGCCGGACGATCGGGCCGGACGTGGAGCTCTTCGTCGACGCCAACGGTGCCTGGTCGGCCGGCGAGGCGCTGCGCATGGCGCGGCACTTCGCCGAGCAGGACGTGCGCTGGTTCGAGGAGCCGGTGTCCTCCGACGATCTCGACGGCCTGCGCCTCGTGCGCGAACGCGCGCCGCCGGGCATCGAGGTCACCGCCGGCGAGTACGGCTACGACGCCCCCTATTTCCGGCGCATGCTCGCCGCCGGCGCCGTGGACGTGATCCAGCCGGACGCGACGCGCTGCGCCGGCGTCACCGGCTTTCTCGACGCGGCGGCGCTGGCCTGGAGCTTCGGCGTGCCGCTGTCCAGCCACTGCGCGCCGGCGTTGCACCTGCCGCTGTGCTGCGCGGCGCCGGGCGTGCGGCACTTGGAGTGGTTCCACGACCATGCGCGCATCGAGGCGGTGCTCTTCGACGGCGCGGTGCAGCCGCAGGCCGGCCTGCTGCGGCCCGACCTCTCCCGGCCCGGCCTCGGGCTGGAGCTCAAGGAGGAGGACGCGCGATGTTTCAGGGTCTCCTGAGGAACCAGGCGGCGCCCCGGGCGGGCGCGGTCGCGGCCGAGGCGCCGCTGCGCTACCTGCCGCCGGCCGAGACCGCTCACGGCGTGGACGCCCGCGCGCTGGCCGAGGCGCTGCGCCGCGGGATCGAGGGCGAGGTGCGCTTCGACCCCGGCAGCCGTGCGCTCTACGCCACCGACGCCTCCAACTACCGCCAGGTGCCGATCGGCGTGGTGCTGCCCCGGAGCGTCGAGGACGTCGTGCGGACGGTGGAGGCCTGCCGCCGCCACGGCGCGCCGCTGCTCTCGCGTGGCGGGGGCACGAGCCTGTGCGGGCAGTGCTGCAACGTCGCGGTGGTGATGGACTTCTCCAAGTACATGAACCGCGTGCTGGAGATCGACGCCGGGGGGCGCTGGGCGCGCGTGCAGCCCGGCGTGGTGCTCGACGAGCTGCGCGAGCAGGCGAATCGCGTCGGCCTGACCTTCGCGCCCGACCCCGCCACGCACAACCACAACACGCTCGGCGGCATGATCGGCAACAACTCCTGCGGCCCGCACTCGGTGATGGGCGGCGAGACGGTGCACAACGTCATCGAGCTCGACGTGCTGACCTACGACGGGCTGCGCCTCAGGCTGGGCGGCACCGACGAGGCGGCCTTCGAAGCGGCCGTCGCGCGCGGCGGGCGCGAGGCGCAGATCTACCAGGGCTTGAAAGAACTCGCCATCCGCCACGCCGACGAGATCCGTAAGCACTTTCCGAAGATCCCGCGCCGCGTCTCGGGCTACAACCTGCCGGCGCTGCTGCCGGAGAACGGCTTCAACCTCGCGCAGGCCGTGGTCGGCTCGGAAGGCAGCTGCGTGGTCGTGCTGGAGGCCAGGCTGCGGCTGCTGCCGAACCCGGAGAAGCGCGCGCTGCTGGTGCTCGGCTACGAGGACATCTATGCCGCGGCCGACGACGTGCCCTGCGTGATGGAGGCCGGGCCGATCGCGCTCGAGGGCGTGGACGATCGGCTCGCCGACGACATCCGCCGCGTGCAGCTGCGGCCCGAGAACCTGGAGCTGCTGCCCGAGGGCCGCGGCTGGCTGCTGGTGGAGTTCGGCGGCGACACCTGCGAGCAGGCCCGCGAGCGCGCCGAGGCGCTGATGGGGCGGCTGCGCGAACGCGACAAGCCGCCGTCGATGGCGCTGCACACCCGCGACAAGGCGCAGGAGCGGGTCTGGAAGGTGCGCGAATCGGGACTCGGGGCCACCGCGCACGTGCCCGACAAGGCGCTGACCTGGGAGGGCTGGGAGGACTCGTCGGTGCCGCCAGAGCGGCTGGGCGAGTACCTGCGCGAGCTGCGCGCGCTGCTGCAGCGCCACGGCTACGAAGGCGACTTCTACGGCCACTTCGGCCAGGGCTGCCTGCACACGCGCACCAACTTCGACCTCTTCACCGCCGACGGCATCCGGCGCTACCGCCGCTTCATCCACGAGGCGGCGGACCTCGTCGTGCGCATGGGTGGCTCGATCTCGGGCGAGCACGGCGACGGCCAGAGCAAGGCCGAGCTGCTGCCGCGCATGTTCGGCGAGCCGCTGATGCAGGCCTTCCGCGACTTCAAGGCGCTGTGGGACCCCGAGGGGCGCATGAACCCCGGCAAGGTGGTCGATGCCTGGCGCGCCGACGAGAACCTGCGGCTCGGCCCGGACTGGCATCCGGCCGAGCCCGCGACGCACTTCGCCTGGCCGGACGACGGGGGCCGCTTCTCGCATGCGATGCTGCGCTGCGTCGGCGTGGGCGAGTGCCGCAAGAAGAGCGGCACGATGTGCCCGAGCTACATGGCCACCGGCGAGGAGATGCACTCCACGCGCGGCCGGGCGCGGCTGCTGTTCGAGATGCTCGGAGGCGACCCGCTGAAGGGGGGCTGGCAGGAGTCGGCCGTCAAGGAGGCGCTGGACCTGTGCCTGTCGTGCAAGGGCTGCAAGGGCGAGTGCCCGGTGAAGGTGGACATGGCCACCTACAAGGCCGAGTTCCTGTCGCACTACCACGAGCGCCACGCGCGCCCGCTCGCCGCCCACCTGTTCGGGCGCATCGACCGCTGGGCGCGGCTCGGCGCGCACGCGCCGGGCCTCGTCAATGCGCTGCTCGCGCAGCCGGCGCTGGCCGCGCTCGGCCGGCGTGTCGCTGGCATCGCGCCGCAGCGCGAGCTGCCGCGGCTGGCGCCGCGCACCTTCCGGCAGTGGTTCGCGCACCGTCCGCGGCGCGAGCGGCAGGCGCCGGCAGGCGAGCTGCTGCTGTGGCCCGACACCTTCAACCAGCACTTCCACCCCGAGGTGGCGCGGGCCGCGACCGAGGTGCTGGAGGCCGCGGGCTGGCGCGTGCGGCTGCCGCCGGACGGGCTGTGCTGCGGGCGGCCGCTCTACGAGTTCGGCCTGCTCGATCGGGCGCGCGACTACCTCGCCACGGTGCTGGACGCGCTCGGCCCGGAGCTCGACGCGGGCACGCCCATCGTGATGCTGGAGCCCGCCTGCGCCTCGGTGTTCCGCGAGGAGCTGCCCGCGCTGTTCCCGCGCGATGCACGCGCGAAGGCGCTGTGCCGGCAGGCGCAGCTGCTGTGCAGCGTGCTGCGCCCGCGGCTCGACGCGCTGCCGATCGAGCCGCTCGACCGGCCCGCGCTCCACCACCCGCACTGCCACCACAAGGCGGTGTTCGGGCTCGACGACGACGCGGCGGTGCTGGACGCGCTGGGGCTGGACGTGCGGCGGCCCGACGCCGGCTGCTGCGGCATGGCCGGCTCCTTCGGCTTCGAGCGCGAGAAGTACGAGGTCTCGATGCGCTGCGGCGAGCGGGTGCTGCTGCCGGCGGTGCGCGCCGCGGGCTTCGACACCATCCTCCTCACCGACGGCTACAGCTGCCGCGAGCAGATCCGGCAGGCCACCGGCCGCACCGCGCTGCACCCGGCGCAGGTGCTGCGCCGTGCGCTGCGCGCCTGAGAGGCGCGCCGACCCCACCCGCAGGAGAAAGGATCCCGCCATGCAAGCCAAGCTCCTCAACCGCGCGCCCGAGCGCACCTTCGCGCTCGTGTTCGAGCGCGGCGACGAGGTCGTCTCGACCCTGGAGCGCTTCGCCGTCGAGCAGGGCTTGAGCGCGAGCCGCATCACCGCCATCGGCGCCTTCGAGCGCGCAACGCTCGGCTACTTCGACTGGGAGCGCAAGGACTACGAGCGCATCCCGGTGGAGGAGCAGGTCGAGGTGCTGTCGCTGGTCGGCGACTTCGCGCTCGACGGCGAGCGGCCCAGGCTGCACGCGCATGTCGTGCTCGGCCGCCGCGACGGCAGCACCGTGGGCGGCCACCTGCTCTCCGCGCAGGTGCGGCCGACGCTGGAGGTGCTGGTGGTGGACTCGCCCGCCCACCTGTGCCGCCGGCACGATCCCGACAGCGGCCTGGCGCTGATCCGCCCCGACGCCTCCTGAGCCGCGGCCGGCACGTCTCGGCGCAGCCGGTAGAGCATCGCCACGCCGGCGAGGTAGACCGCGGCCACGGCCAGCGAGTCCAGGCCCATGCGCCGGACCGTGCGGTCGCGGCGCCCGACCAGGCCGACGAGGAAGAGCAGCGTCATCACGGCGGCCAGCAGCACGCCGAAGGCCGCGAAGCGGCGCGCCGGCGCACGGCCGGCCGCTCCCCGGGAGGCAAGCGTCAGCCGCGTGCGAGCAGGCAGACGGCGCGCGCCTCGATCGCCTCCAGCCGCCCGACCGGGCCCATCTTCTCGGCGGTCTTCGCCTTCACGTTGACGCGCTCGGCCGCGAGCCCGAGCGCCTCGGCGATGCGTTCGCGCATCAGCGGGATGTGCGGCGCCATCTTCGGCGCCTGCGCGACGATGGTGCTGTCGACGTTGACGACGCTCCAGCCCGCCGCCTTCACGCGCCGCGCCGCCTCGGTCAGCAGCGTGTGCGAGTCGGCGCCCTTGAACTGCGCATCGGTGTCGGGGAAGTGCCGGCCGATGTCGCCCAGGCCCGCGGCGCCGAGGAGCGCGTCGGTGATCGCGTGCAGCAGCGCGTCGGCGTCGGAGTGGCCGAGCAGGCCGTGCGTGTGCGGGATGGTCACGCCGCCGAGCACGAGCGGGCGGCCGCTCACCAGGGCGTGGACGTCCCAGCCCTCGCCGATGCGGAAGTCGAATGGGGACATGCGGTCCTCTCTGGACAGGGGTTGAGGCCGGGGATCAGGCAGCGGCGCCGCGCGTGCGCAGCAGCCGCTCGGCGAGCGCGAAGTCGCCCGGCCAGGTGAGCTTGAAGTTCTCGAAGTCGCCGGCGACGAGCTTCGGGCGGTGGCCGAGCGCCTCGACCGCGCTCGACTCGTCGGTGACGCCGCCCCCGGCGGCCGCGAGCGCCGGACGCAGCAGCCCGAGGCGGAACATCTGCGGCGTCTGCGCGGCCCACTTGGCCGTGCGGTCGACCGTCGCGGCGACGCGCCCGTCCTCGGAATGCTTGAGCGTGTCGGCCAGCGGCAGCGCGAGCAGGCCACCCACCTCGTCGTCGGCGCAGGCCTCGATCAGCCGCTCGACCCATTCGGGGCGCAGCAGGCAGCGCGCCGCGTCGTGCACCAGCACCCAGTCGTGCGGCTGCGCGCCGCGCGCCAGCAGCTCGTCGAGGCCGTTGGCGACCGACTCGGCGCGGGTCGATCCGCCGCAGCGCGCCACCCAGGCGCGCTCGCCGCTGAAGTCCGGCGCGTGGCGCTCGAACTGCGCGTCGCCCGGCGACAGCACGACGAGCACCGCCTCCAGCCGCCTCACCCGCGCGAGCGCGTCGAGCGTGTGCGCGACGACGGCGCGGCCGGCCACCGGGTGGTACTGCTTCGGGCCGCCGACACCGGCGCGCTCGCCGACGCCGGCGCAGGGAACCAGGGCAAAGCAGCGCGGCGGGCTGCCGATCAGGGACAGGGACATGGTGCGGAGCGAGTCGGCGGGCCGCCATGATACGCAGCGCGGGCCGTCCCTGCGCCGCCGTGGCGGCCGCCTGCCGCGGCGCGCCCGCGCCCCGGCAGGGGCACCCCCGGCTCTCTACAATCGGGCCCTTCACGCCCCTCGGCAGCTCGCCGCGGGGCGCTTCCCATTTGCTGCGCGCCATGCAACTGCCCACCCTCGCCCCCGGCAAACGCTACACCCTGCCCCGTCCTCCCGGCTCGGCCGACGCGCTGCAACTGGCCCGCATGGCCCGGCAGCTGGCGGCGAAGAAGCAGCGGCTTGCGATCGTCACCGCCGAGCCCGGCGACACGCAGCGGCTGCAGGACGAGCTGGCCTTCTTCGCGCCGGAGCTGCGCATCGCCGTCTTCCCCGACTGGGAGACGCTGCCCTACGACAGCTTCTCGCCGCACCAGGACCTGAGCTCCGAGCGCCTGGCCACCCTGTGGCGCATGCTGCAGGGCGAGGTGGACGTGGTGCTGCTGCCGGCGACGACCGCGCTGGTGCGGCTGGCCCCGCCCTCCTTCCTCGCCGCCTACACCTTCCACTTCAAGCAGAAGCAGCGCCTGGACGAGGCGGCGCTCAAGAGCCAGCTCACGCTCGCCGGCTACCAGCATGTCAGCCAGGTGGTATCGCCCGGCGAGTACGCGGTGCGCGGCGGCCTGATCGACCTCTTTCCGATGGGCTCGCTGGTGCCCTACCGCGTGGACCTGTTCGGCGACGAGATCGACTCGATCCGCACCTTCGACCCCGACAGCCAGCGCAGCCTCTATCCCGTTCCCGAGGTGCGCCTGCTGCCCGGGCGCGAGTTCCCGATGGACGAGGACGCGCGTGCGGCGTTCAGGAGCCGCTGGCGCGAGCGCATGGAGGGCGACCCGAGCAAGTCGCGCATCTACAAGGACATCGGCACCGGCATCGCCACCGCCGGCATCGAGTACTACCTGCCGCTCTTCTTCGAGCAGACCGCGACGATCTTCGAGTACTTCGGCGCGCAGGCGACGATCGCGCTGCACGGCGAGATCGACGAGGCCCTGAAACGCTTCTGGAACGACACGCGCGAGCGCCACCGTTTCCTGCAGCACGACCCCGAGCGGCCGATCCTGCCGCCCGAGGACATCTTCCTGCGGCCCGACGACTTCTTCATGCTGGCCAACGCCCATGCGCAGCTCGCGCTGCGCGGCAAGGAAGCCGTGGACTGGGCCCGGCCGCTGCCGGACCTGTCGGCCGAGCGCGGCACGCCCGAGCCGCTGAAGAAGCTGCACGACCACATCCTGTCCAGCCCGCACCGCGTGCTGATCGTCGCGGAGTCCGCGGGCCGGCGCGAGAGCCTGCTCGAGTTGCTGCGCGACCAGCGCATCGAGCCGCCGAGCGTGGAGTCGCTCGCGGCCTTCGAGGCGGGCGCCGAGAAGTTCGCGATCGCGGTCGCGCCGCTCGCGGCCGGTTTCCACTGGGCGCGCGAAGGGGACGCCGAGGCGATCCAGTTCGTCACCGAGACCGAGCTGTTCGCGACCGGCCCGACCACGAGGAGAAAACGCCGCCAGCAGGAGCAGGTCAGCAACGTCGACGCGCTGATCAAGGACCTGTCGGAGCTGAAGGTCGGCGACCCGGTGGTGCACGCCAACCACGGCATCGGCCGCTACCAGGGCCTGCTGAACATCGATCTCGGCGACGGCCCGAGCGAGTTCCTGCACCTGGAGTACGCCGACAAGGCCACGCTCTACGTGCCGGTCGCGCAGCTGCACCTGATCAGCCGCTACACCGGCGTCAGCGCCGACGAGGCGCCGCTGCACAGGCTCGGCTCCGGCCAGTGGGACAAGGCCAGGCGCAAGGCTGCCGAGCAGGTGCGCGACACCGCGGCCGAGCTGCTCAACATCTATGCCCGCCGCGCCGCGCGCGAGGGTTACGCCTTCCGCTTCTCGCCGCACGACTACGAGGCCTTCGCGTCGAGCTTCGGCTTCGAGGAGACACCGGACCAGAACGCCGCGATCCACGCGGTGATCCAGGACATGATCAGCCCGCAGCCGATGGACCGGCTGGTCTGCGGCGACGTCGGCTTCGGCAAGACGGAGGTGGCGCTGCGCGCGGCCTTCGTCGCGGTCACCGGCGGCAAGCAGGTCGCGCTGCTCGCGCCGACCACGCTGCTCGCCGAGCAGCACTACCAGACGCTGGTGGACCGCTTCGCGCAGTGGCCGGTGAAGATCGCCGAGATGTCGCGCTTCAGATCGGCCAAGGAGGTCAAGGTCGCGATGCAGGGCCTGGCTGACGGCACGATCGACATCGTGGTCGGCACGCACAAGCTCTTGTCGGGCGACGTGAAGTTCGCGCGGCTGGGCCTGCTGATCATCGACGAGGAGCACCGTTTCGGCGTGCGCCACAAGGAGGCGATGAAGGCGCTGCGCGCCGAGGTCGACGTGCTGACGCTGACCGCGACGCCGATTCCGCGCACGCTCGGCATGGCGCTGGAAGGCCTGCGCGACCTGTCGGTGATCGCCACCGCGCCGCAGCGGCGCCTCGCGATCAAGACCTTCGTGCGCAGCGAGAGCAACGGCGTGATCCGCGAGGCGGTGCTGCGCGAATTGAAGCGCGGCGGACAGGTCTACTTCCTGCACAACGAGGTCGAGACGATCGAGAACCGGCGCCAGAAGCTGGAGGAGCTGCTGCCCGAGGCGCGCATCGCGATCGCGCACGGCCAGATGCCCGAGCGCGAGCTCGAGCGCGTGATGCGCGAGTTCGTCGCGCAGCGCCACAACGTGCTGCTGTGCTCGACCATCATCGAGACCGGCATCGACGTACCCAGCGCCAACACCATCGTCATCAGCCGCGCCGACAAGTTCGGCCTCGCGCAGCTGCACCAGCTCAGAGGCCGCGTCGGCCGCTCGCACCACCAGGCCTATGCCTACCTGCTGGTGCCGGACCTCGAGGGCCTGTCCAAGCAGGCGCAGCAGCGGCTGGATGCGATCCAGAGCATGGAGGAGCTGGGCTCGGGCTTCTACCTCGCGATGCACGACCTGGAGATCCGCGGCGCCGGCGAGGTGCTGGGCGAGAACCAGAGCGGCAACATGCAGGAGGTCGGCTTCCAGATGTACAACGACATGCTGTCGGAGGCCGTGCGCTCGCTGAAGGCGGGGCGCGAACCGGATCTGCTGTCGCCCTTGAATGCCGCCACCGAGATCAACCTGCATGCCCCGGCCCTGCTGCCCGACAGCTACTGCGGCGACGTGCACGTGCGCCTGAACCTCTACAAGCGCCTCGCCACCGCCGAGAAGAACGAGCAGATCGACGCGCTGCTGGAGGAAGTCACCGACCGCTTCGGCAAGCTCCCGCCGCAGGGCCAGACGCTCTTCGACGTGCACCGGCTGCGCGTGCTGGCCAAGCCCTACGGCGTGCTGAAGATCGACGCGGCGCCGAAGGCGATGGTGATCACCTTCCGCCCCAACCCGCCGGTCGAGCCGCTGCGCATCATCGAGCTGGTGCAGAAGAACCGGCACATCAAGCTCGCCGGCAACGACAAGCTGCGCATCGACAAGGAAACCCCCGAGCCGCAGGCGCGCGCGCAGCTGCTGCGCGACGTGCTGCGCTCGCTCGGCACCCCCAAGACCCAGGCCGCCTGAGGCCCGAGAAACGAACCCCAAGAAGTACATGAGCATCGAACACGCCCCCGGCCTCGTCATCCAGCGCTTCACGCCGCCGCTGAAGCTCTCCGACTTCCGCGTCATCGCCTTCGACATGGACTCGACCCTGATCAACATCGAGTGCATCGACGAGATCGCGGGCGCGGCCGGCAAGAAGGCCGAGGTCGCGGCGATCACCGAGGCCGCGATGCGCGGCGAGATCACCGACTTCAAGGAGAGCCTGCGCCGGCGCCTGGCGCTGATGGAGGGCGTGCCGGCGACGGCGCTCGAGCAGGTCTACGAGCAGCGCCTGCAACTGAACCCCGGCGCGGTCGAGCTGATGCAGGCGGCGCGCGCCGCGGGCCTGACCACGCTGCTGGTGTCGGGCGGCTTCACCTTCTTCGCCGACCGGGTGCGCGAGCGCCTGGGCATGGACCATGCGAAGTCCAACCTGCTGGAGATCGCCGACGGACGGCTGACCGGCCGCGTGATCGGCGACATCGTCGACGGCGAGGAGAAGAAGCGCCAGCTGCTCGCGCTGTGCGAGCAGGTCGGCTGCAGCCCCTCGCAGGCCATCGCGGTCGGCGACGGTGCCAACGACCTCTTGATGATGCATGCCGCGGGCCTGTCGGTCGCCTACCACGCGAAACCGAAGGTGCGCGAGCAGGCGATGGTCGCGATCAACGAGGGCGGGCTCGACCGGCTGCTGGAGGTCGTCCTGCCGTGAGTGCAGCGAACCGCGCTCCCGTCGAACTCGCGAAGGCCTACCGGCTGCTGAACCACGGCCCGACGGTGCTGGTCAGCGCCGCCCACGACGGACGCGCCAACGTGATGGCCGCAGCCTGGAACATGCCGCTCGACTTCGACCCGCCGAAGGTCGCGGTAGTGCTCGACAAGAGCACCTTCACGCGCGGGCTGATCGAGGGCTCGGGCGAGTTCGTGCTGAACGTGCCCTGCCGCGCGCAGGCCGGGCTGACGGTCGCGGTCGGCTCGACGAGCGGCCGCGACGAGGACAAGATCGCGACGCTGAAGATCGCAACCGCCCCCGGCTCGGTCGTCGCCGCGCCGCTGGTCGAGGACTGCGTCGCCTGGCTCGAATGCCGGCGCCTGCCGCAGCCGGCGCTCGAGGCCGCGCACGACCTTTTCCTTGGCGAGGTGGTGGCCGCCTGGGCCGACCCGCGCGCGTTCTCGAACGGCCGCTGGCATTTCGACGACGAGGCGCTGCGCACCATCCACCATGTCGCGGGCGGCGCCTTCATGGCGATCGGCGAGGCCTTCAAGGCCGGCTGAAGCCCGCCCCTCGTCGATGAAAAACGGCCCGCCTCCCCGCAAAGGGAGCGCGGGCCGTTTCGCTGACGGAAAGCCGGATTCAGGCGGCGGGTGCCGAGGTCACGACGATGCCGTCGGCGTCCGCATAGAGCCAGTCGCCGGGGCGCACCCACACGCCCTGCAGTTGCACCGGCAGGTCCACCAGCCCCTGCTGGCGCCGCTCGGTCGGCAGCGGCATCGAGGCGAGCGCGCGGATGCCGACCTCGCAGGCGGCCAGCTCCGCCACGTCGCGCACGCAGCCGTCGATCACGACGCCGGCCCAGCCGTTGCGCGCCGCGGCCTGCCCGATGTTGCCGCCGACCAGCGCGCGGCGCAGCGAGCCGCCGCCGTCCACGACCAGCACGCGGCCCTCGCCGGGCGACTCCAGCGCCGCCTTCACGAGCGAGTTGTCCTCGAAGCACTTCACCGTCGCCACCGGCCCGGCGAACTTCGTTCGCCCGCCGAAGTCGCGGAACACCGGCGGCAGCACGCGGAAATCGCCGCTCGCGTCGTTCTTGCGCTCGTCGCACAGGTCGCAGGTCGCAAAGTCCTTCTTCTCGCTCGTCATCGCTCGCCCCTCCGGCGTGGTTGTGGTCGGTTCTTCCGGCTCAGCCCTTCTGCTTCACGCAGTCCATCCAGTACTCGCGGTTGCCGCGCTCGTCCTCGGTCACGACGAGCCCGTGCACGTCGGTCTCGAAGCCGGGGAACTGCTTGTTGAAGTCGCGCGCGAAGTACAGGTAGTCGAGGATCTTCTTGTTGAAGCGCTCGCCCGGGATCAAGAGCGGGATGCCCGGCGGATAGGGCGTCAGCAGCGAGGTGCCGATGCGGCCTTCGAGCTCGTCGATGTTCACGCGCTCGGTCTCGCCGTGCGCGATGCAGGCGAAGGCCTCGCTCGGCTTCATCGCCGGGTGCAGGTCCGACAGGTACATCTCGGTGGTCAGCCGCGCGATGTCCTTCTTCGCATAGGTCTCGTGGATGGTCTGGCAGAGGTCGCGCAGGCCCATGCGCTCGTAGCGCGGGTGCTTGGCGACGAACTCCGGCAGCACGCGCCACATCGGCTGGTTGCGGTCGTAGTCGTCCTTGAACTGCTGCAGCGCCGCCACCATCGTGTTCCAGCGGCCCTTGGTGATGCCGATCGTGAACAGGATGAAGAAGGAGTAGAGGCCGGTCTTCTCCACCACCACGCCGTGCTCGGCGAGGTACTTGGTGACGATCGAGGCCGGGATGCCGGTCTCGGCGAACTTGCCCGACACGTCCAGGCCCGTCGTGATGACGGTGGCCTTGATCGGGTCGAGCATGTTGAAGCCGTCGGCGAGGTTGCCGAAGCCGTGCCAGTCCTCGTCGGCGTGCAGCAGCCAGTCGCTCGGCTCGCCGATGCCTTCCTCGGTCAGGTGCTCCGGTCCCCAGACCTTGAACCACCAGTCGCTGTAGTCGCCCTCGACCTTGCGCATCGCGCGGCGGAAGTCGAGCGCCTCGCGGATGCTCTCCTCCACCAGCGCCGTGCCGCCCGGCGGCTCCATCATCGCCGCGGCCACGTCGCAGCTCGCGATGATCGCGTACTGCGGGCTGGTGCTGGTGTGCATCAGGTAGGCCTCGTTGAAGAGGTGGCGGTCGAGCTGCCTGGTCTGCGAGTCCTGCACCAGCACCTGCGAGGCCTGCGAGAGGCCCGCGAGCAGCTTGTGCGTGCTCTGCGTCGCGTAGACCATAGCCTCCTTCGGGCGCGGGCGGTTCTTGCCCATCGCGTGGTAGCTGCCGTAGAACTTGTGGAAGGCGGCGTGCGGCAGCCAGGCCTCGTCGAAGTGCAGGTGGTTGATCCAGCCGTCGAGCTTGGCCTTGATGGTCTCGGTGTTGTAGAGAACGCCGTCGTAGGTGCTCTGCGTGAGCGTGAGGATCCTCGGCTTGACCTTCTCGGGGTCGACCCCCGCGAGCAGCGGGTTGGCGGCGATCTTGCGCTTGATCGCCTCGGGCGAGAACTCGCTCTCGGGGATCGGGCCGATGATGCCGTAGTGGTTGCGCGTCGGCGTCAGGAACACGGGGATGGCCCCGGTCATGATGATCGAGTGCAGCACCGACTTGTGGCAGTTGCGGTCCACGACGACGATGTCGCCCGAGGCCACCGCGTGGTGCCAGACCATCTTGTTGCTGGTGCTGGTGCCGTTGGTGACGAAGAAGCAGTGGTCGGCGTTGAAGATGCGCGCGGCGTTCTTCTCGCTCGCGGCCACCGGCCCGGTGTGGTCGAGCAGCTGGCCGAGCTCCTCGACCGCGTTGCACACGTCGGCACGCAGCAGGTTCTCGCCGAAGAACTGGTGGAACATGTGTCCGACCGGGCTCTTCAGGAACGCGACGCCGCCCGAGTGGCCGGGGCAGTGCCAGGAGTAGGAGCCGTCCGACGCGTAGCCCATCAGCGCGCGGAAGAACGGCGGCGCCAGCCCGTCGAGGTAGCTCTTGGCCTCGCGGATGATGTGGCGCGCGACGAACTCCGGCGTGTCCTCGAACATGTGGATGAAGCCGTGCAGCTCGCGCAGGATGTCGTTGGGCAGGTGCTGCGAAGTGCGCGTCTCGCCGTACAGGTAGATCGGGATGTCGGCGTTCTTGTGGCGGATTTCGACGATGAACTTGCGCAGGTTCTGCAGCGCGGCGGGCTCCGGCTCGGGCTCGAGGCCCGCGAACTCCTCGTCGTCGATCGACAGGATGAAGGCGCTGGCGCGGCTCTGCTGCTGCGCGAACTGCGACAGGTCGCCGTAGCTCGTGACGCCGATGACCTCGAAGCCCTCCTTCTTGATGGCGTCGGCGAGCGCGCGGATGCCGAGGCCCGAGGTGTTCTCGGAGCGGTAGTCCTCGTCGATGATGACGATGGGGAAGTGGAAACGCATCATGCGGGACCTCTGGCGGAATGCGGATCGGTTTCGGAAAAGCGCGAAGTGTAGGGCCTGCACCGTGACAACACCTGCGGTCGGTCGACACGGAGGCCGCAGGCCGGCCATTTCCCTGGGGGAGCAGGCGCCATGCCGGCGCGGCACCGGGTGGCGGGAACGGCACGTACACTGCCCGGCTACAGGAAGACACATCGAGAGGGATGCATGGATCTGGGGCCTGCGACGGGATGGTGGGTGGCGGCCGGCGTCGTGGTGGCGCTGGAGCTGCTCAGCGGCAGCTTCCACCTGCTGATGCTGGGCATCGGCCTGGCTGCCGGCGCGCTGGCCGCCCATGCCGGCTTCGGCCTGCCGATGCAGATCGTCACCGCGGCCGTGATCGGCGGCGGCGCGGTGGGCGCCTGGGTGGTGCGCCGCCAGCAGGAGCCGCCCTCCCCGCCCGCCGGCGCCAACCGCGACGTCATGCTCGACATCGGCGAGCGCGTGCACGTCGAGCGCTGGGACGCGGACGGCAGCGCCCGCGTGCACTACCGCGGCGCCGAGTGGTCCGCGCGCTGGGCCGGCCCCGGCGCGCCCGCGCCGGGCGAGCATGTCATCGAGGCGCTCGAAGGCAGCCGCCTGGTGCTGCGCCGCTGAGCCCGAACCCGTCCCGCCCTTCCCCTTCCCGACCCGCCATCCCGACCCGGAGACCCCGAATGGAATTGATCGCCCCCGTCCTGTTCGTCCTCGCCGTGATCTTCATCGTGCGAGCGATCAAGGTGGTGCCGCAGCAGAACGCCTGGGTGCTCGAGCGCCTGGGCAAGTACCACGGCACGCTCACGCCGGGCCTGAACTTCATCGTGCCCTTCGTCGACCGCATCGCCTACAAGCACTCGCTCAAGGAGATCCCGCTCGACGTGCCGAGCCAGGTCTGCATCACCAAGGACAACACGCAGCTGCAGGTGGACGGCATCATCTATTTCCAGGTCACCGACCCGATGCGCGCGAGCTACGGCTCCAGCAACTACGTGATGGCGATCACCCAGCTCGCGCAGACCCTGCTGCGCTCGGTGATCGGCCGCATGGAGCTCGACAAGACCTTCGAGGAGCGCGACGCGATCAACACCGCGGTGGTCAACGCGCTCGACGAGGCCGCGCTCAACTGGGGCGTGAAGGTGCTGCGCTACGAGATCAAGGACCTCACGCCGCCGGCCGAGATCCTGCGCGCGATGCAGGCGCAGATCACCGCCGAGCGCGAGAAGCGCGCGCTGATCGCCGCGTCCGAGGGCCGCAAGCAGGAGCAGATCAACATCGCCACCGGCGAGCGCGAGTCCTTCATCGCGCGCTCCGAGGGCGAGAAGCAGGCCGAGATCAACAAGGCGCACGGCGAGGCCGCGGCGATCACCGCGGTGGCCGAGGCCACGGCCGGTGCGATCCGCCAGATCGCCGAGGCCATCCGGCAGCCCGGCGGCATGGAGGCGGTGAACCTGCGCGTGGCCGAGCAGGCGGTGCAGGCCTTCGCGCAGCTCGCGCAGAAGAACAACACGATGATCGTGCCGGGCAACATGAGCGAGGTCTCCGGCCTGATCGGCACCGCGATGACGCTGATGAAGAGCGCACCCCCGGCCTCGGCCGCCGTGCCGCCGCCGCGCTGAGTTCGCCGGCGAGCCGGCTGCCCCGCCGGCTCGCCGCCCCTGCCGCGTGGCGGGCGTGCCATCCCCCCCGATCCCCGCGCCTTCAGGCAGGTGCCGCCCCCCGGTGCACGGGAAGCCGGCAGGGACGTCCGTTCCTAGACTGCCCCGCAGGGGGAAACGGACATGGAATGGAGCACTTCCACCGCCCCCGCACCGCCGGGAAGCCGGTGCGGGGCGACTCTCTATCGTGCGTTCGCGACGCTGGGCAGCGCCCTGCTGTCCACGGTCCTGCTGACCGCCACCGCGCAGGCCTCGCCCGCGCCGCCGCTCGACGCCGCCGTCGCGAAGACGGCTTCGCGGCTCGACACCGGGTCCGGCGCTGACGCGCCGCGGCAGGCGCGCACGGGCGGGCGGGCGCTGAGCTATGCGACGGTGCACCGGGTCAACCGGGACGTCAACACAGCCACCCGCTACGTGAGCGACGAGGAACTGTACGGCCGCCCGGAGCACTGGACGATCGCGCGCGGCGCGGGGGACTGCGAGGACTATGCGCTGGCCAAGCGGGCGGCCCTGCTCGCGGCCGGTGCCGATCCGGCCCACCTGCGGCTCGCGACCGCCTGGATCGCCAGCGGCGAATACCACCTGGTGCTGATCGCCACCACCGATCGCGGCGAATACGTGCTCGATGCCCGCCACCCCTTCCCGATGGTCCGCCAGGACCTCGAGGCCCAGGGCTACCGCTGGCATCTCGTCGAGGAGGCAGGACGATGGTTCGCGGTGCTCTGATGATGACCGTGGTCCTGCTCGCCGCCTGTGCGGCGCCGCTGCCCTTCCGGGCCGGCGAGGAGCGGCTCGGCCCGATCGGCTGGTTCGACTACTGCGTCCGCCATCCCGACGAACCGGGCTGCGGATGGGCTGCCGCTGCCGCGCAGCCGCAGACCGCGGCCTCGGGACCGGCGGCAGGACTCTGAGCCGCGGCCCCGGGGGGCCGGGCTCGCAGGCCCGGCCCGGTCGTGCCTTGCCTCAATGGCGATGGAAGAAGCCGAGGCAGCGCACGATGATGCCGAGCAGCCCCAGCAGCAGCAGGCTCACCAGGCCCAGCACCAGCACGCCGGCCAGCGCCCCCAGCAGGATCTCCTCCGACCAGCCGGCCTTCTCGTAGCTCGCCCACGCGCCCCACCCCATCGGCACGAGCAGGAAGAGGAAGCGCAACATCTTTTCCGCCATGGAACCTCCCCGACAAGCCATCGCGACACGAGCGTCGCTCGGTTTCAGGGTAGAGGGCGGCCACGGGCGCGGAGGCAATGCCCGGGGAGAGCCTGCGCCCAGGGCGCTGCGATGACCCGTCCGGGGGGATCCCCCGTTCATGCCTGCTCCCGTGCATGCCTGCTCCCGGGCAGGCAGGCCTGTCCGGGAAAGCCACCGCCTTCCCGTTTCCACCAGGGAGTGCCCGAGGGGCCGCACGTGCCTGCCGGCGCCATGCGGCGCCTGCGCATGCAGCAGGGGTTCAGGGTGCGGGGGCGAGGCCGGCCGAGCCGGCAGCGGGACGGGGCGGCCCGCGAAGGAGACGGCAGGGACCGCGCGCGGCGCGGTCCTGCCCGGAGAAATCAGCCGACCTCCTGGTCCAGCCGCGCCAGCAGGCGTTCGACCTCCGTGTCGAATACCTGCAGCACCCGGTCCGCCACCGGACGGTTCAGCAGCGAGACCCGCGCCTCCTCCGTCCGGTAGAGCAGCGCCTCGCCGAGCAGCTTCGTGCCCTCGCCGGCCTTCACGTCCCGCAGCACGCTGGTGAAGCACTCCAGTGCCACCAGCCGACCCTGCAGGTCGTGGAGCTTTTCGGTGATGTCGTTGAGCTTGTCCATCGCGCCACAGGCGCTCCGCCGTGCAGGTGTCATGGGTGACTAGCGTAGCCGCCGGCTGCCGCAGGGCAATCCCCGACTTGAACCGCCCTGATCAGGGCGGGGGGATGGGGGGCCGCGCCGACCCGGTGGGGCGAGCCGGCGCCGGGACGCCCCGATCTCGGCCCTGCGCCTGCCGCAGCGGCGCCTCCGGCTCGCCCGGCAGCTCGGGGATCACCCCGCGCAGTCAGGCCTTGCCCGGCTCGTGGTGGTAGCGCTCGTGCCAGTGCTGCTTGGCGGCGTAGGGGGGCAGCGCGAAGGGCACCGGGTAGGTCCTTGAAGCGCCCGTGCCCCTGCATCACGTCGCCGAGGCGCTGCGGGATCGTCAGCAGCAGCCCGGTGTGCTCGAGCACGAAGGCCGCGCCGAGGAAATTGGGAATCTGCAGCGCGACGCGGCGCCGGATGCGCTGGCGCGCCGGCTCGCGCTCGATGATCAGGTGCCCGGTGCCGGAGCTGCCGACCAGCGCGTGTTCCTCGGCCTCGAGCTGCGCCAGCGACAGCGCCCCGCGCACGCGCGGGTGGTCGCGCCATGCAGACGTCGTGCTGCCGGAACAGCGCCTGCTGGTAGAAGCCCGCCTCGAGCTGCGCGATGAAGCCGAGCGCGAGTTCGGCCTCGCCCTGCTCCAGCATGCGGCGAGCGGCTTCATGCTCGACGAGGCCGACACCTGCTGTGCGCGGCCCTTCGCCGCGGTGCGCCTCGTCAAGCGCAGCGCCGATGCGCCCGCCTTCCTCTTCGTCGCCGACGAGAGCCCGCTGCACCGCAAGCTCGGCATCCATGAAGTGCGCGGCTGAACCGAGGCTGCGCACGAGGTCCGGCGCCGAGCCGCCCGGAGACAAGAACAGGGCCCGGCACGCGGCAGGCAGGGAAGGCGGGATCTCGGCTCCCGATCGCTTCGCGCCGGCAATCGATCGTCCGCCCCGATCCGCTGTGTCGAGCGGGCCGGGGAAAACAGGTCGCTGCCGAATCACCATTTCCCCAGGTCGGGGCGAGGCGAAAACACGCCTCGAAGAAGTAGCATGAATTCGGCCTGCTTCGTGCAGCCGGCTTCGAACGGGTGCTTGCGTCCTTTGCGGGAGCCGGGACGCAGGACTTCGGCGGCACTCCCGTGCAGGAGGAAGAGCGATGGCCAAGTATCGCGGGCAACTGCCGCAACTGGGGGACGGCCTCTTCGCAACGGACGGAGGGCTGGAGACCACCCTCATTTTCGACGAAGGCATCGAACTCCCCTCCTTCGCGGCTTTCGTGCTGCTCGACAGCGACGAAGGGCGTGCGGTGTTGCGCAAGTACTTCCGCAGTTACGGCGCAATCGCCGCACGGCACGGGATGGGAATCGTTCTGGAAAGCCCGACATGGCGGGCGAATCGCGACTGGGGCGCCAGGCTCGGCCACTCCCGCGAATCCCTCGACCGATTGAACCGGGAAGCGATCGGCCTGCTGGTCGAATTGCGCGGCGAGATGGAAGCGGGCGGCAAGGAACCGGTCGTCATCAGCGGCAACATCGGCCCGAGAGGGGACGGCTACTCGGTCTCCGTCAGGATGAGCAGTGCGGAGGCGGAAAGCTATCACCGCCAGCAGATCGAAACCTTCGCACAGACGGAGGCGGACATGGTGGCCGCCTTCACGTTGAACCATGTCGACGAGGCGACCGGTATCGCGCGCGCCGCGCGGGCGTTCGGGATGCCGGTGGCGCTCTCCTTCACGGTCGAGACCGACGGGCGCCTTCCTGACGGGCAGACGCTGCGTGAAGCGATCGAAGCGACCGACGACGCGACGACAGGCTCTGCGGCCTACTACATGGTCAACTGCGCCCACCCGACGCACCTGGAGGATGCCCTCGCCGAGGGCGGGGAATGGCTTTCCCGGCTGCGCGGCGTGCGCGCCAATGCCTCGCGCAAGAGCCACAAGGAACTCGACGAGGCCAGCGCTCTCGACGCCGGGGATCCGCGGGAACTCGGCAGCCAGTATGCGGACTTGCAGCGGATGCTGCCCTTCCTGAGCGTGGTCGGTGGCTGCTGCGGCACCGACCAGAGACATGTGGACGCCATATGCAAGGCGCTCACGCGCGGGTGAGGACGGCAGGACCGCGTTTCGGTCGCGCGCCCCCCACCCCTTGCTCCTTCTCGTGCAATCCACGCACGTGCCGGGAGCGAGCCGGCCGATGGCGTGCCGGCGAGCGAGGTGGCGCTGCGTCGGCTGCGTCGAGGAACGGCCGCGGCGCTCTCGCCGGGTCCGAGTCGATGCAGCGTGCGCGGCAGGAAGCCGAACGAGGACTCGCGTCGCCTGAAGACGGCGGCCGTTCGCCTGCCCTCGGGCCAAGCAAGCCCGCCCTGTCGAATCCGGTGTGCCGCCCCTCGGCCGGGCACCGACTGCCTCTAGCGCCTGCGCTCCTCTTGCGGCGAGCGGCCCTCGCGACCCCGTTCCACGGGCCGGTACGCCTTGGCCGGACGCATCGACAAGCCGGCCGCCGGGGGAAAAGCCGCCGGACCGGCCGCGGAGGACCGCAGCGGTTCCTCCGGCTGCGTCAGCCCGAGGACGGCCGCCCCGAACTTGTTCTCGCCCTGCACCTCCGTCATTCCGAACAGCAGGACGGCCACTCCCACCAGGCCCCAATCGAGCATCCGCATCACCGACTCCTTCCGAAGGGGGACCCGGCTCGCAGGCGCTGCCGGGTCCCCCCGCCCCCGCCCGAAAGCAAGGTTCGCGCCTCCACCCGCCGCGTCGGACCCGCCCGCGGGCCCCGCCGCCCGGCAAGAGGTGCCGTGCCGCCGGCAGCCCGGCCGTGAAATTTCGCGGCAGGCCTCCGGGATTTGCACGCGCCTGCCTGGCGCTCGCCCTTGCGGCTCCCGCTCAAGGCCGGCCCCCCGGGATGCGGCCGCAAGCCCTGCGTGCGTCCACCCGGGGCCGCTCCTGCGGGAATCGAGCATTCCGCCAGCCAAGCCTGACGTTCTGCCAATTCCCTGCGCAAAACGCGACATTCCTGTCACTTCAGCTTGGCGGTGGGCTTGCGCAGACTGGGAGGCATTCCCAGCCACCCTAACGACCCCGCCCATGAAGAACCAGAACCGCCGCCTCCCCGGCACCCTCTACCTCGGCGCCCGCGACATGATCCGCCTCGTGCAGCGCAAGGGCCTCTCCGCCTGCATCGCCGGCGTGGCCGAGCGCATCCGCCGCGACTTCCTGCGCTGGAGCGAGTTCGACAAGAGTGCCCGCGTGGCCTGCCACTCGCGCGACGGCGTGATCGAGCTGATGCCGATCGCCGACGGGCGCGACTTCGCCTTCAAGTACGTCAACGGCCACCCGCGGAACACCCGCGAGGGGCTGCCGACCGTGATGGCCTTCGGCGTGCTCGCCGACGTCGCCACCGGCGCGCCGCGCTTCCTGGGGGAGCTGACGCTGACCACCGCGATCCGCACCGCCGCGATGTCGGCGCTGGCCGCGCGCGCGCTGGCCCGCCCGGGCAGCCGCAGCATGGCGCTGATCGGCAACGGCGCGCAGAGCGAGTTCCAGGCGCTCGCCTTCCGCAACCTGCTCGGCATCCGCGAGCTGCGCCTGCACGACACCGACGCGGCGGCGAGCGCCAAGCTCGCCGCCAACCTCGCGGGCGAGGGCCTGCGGCTGCGCGTGTGCCGCAGCACCGCGGAGGCGGTGCACGGCGCCGACATCGTCACCACCGTGACGGCGGACAAGACCAACGCGACGATCCTCGTACCGGAGATGATCGAGCCCGGCATGCACGTCAACGCGGTCGGCGGCGACTGCCCCGGCAAGACCGAGTTGCATGCCGGCGTGCTGTCGCGCAGCGCCGTGTTCGTCGAGTTCGAGCCGCAGACCCGCATCGAGGGCGACATCCAGCAGATGCCGGGGGACTTCCCCGTCACCGAGCTGTGGCGGGTGCTCGCGGGCCTGCATCCCGGCCGCGCCGACGCCTCGCAGGTCACGGTGTTCGACTCGGTGGGCTTCGCGCTGGAGGACTACTCGGCGCTGTGCTTCATGCGCGACGCCGCGGCCGAGCTCGGCCTCGGGGAGGCGATCGAGCTGATCCCGCAGGCCGAGGACCCGAAGGACCTGTTCGGGCTGCTGCGCCCGCCGGCCCCGGTGGCGGCAAGGGCCGCGGAGGCCGCGCCCGCCGGCCTCGCCGCCTGAACCGGACGCGGGCCCGGCCCGGGCGGCGGGGCCTGCGGCGCCTGCGCTGCCGCAGGCGGCCGGATGCCGCGGCGCGGCTTCAGCGGAAGCTTGCGAGCAGGATGCTCGTCTCGGTGTGGCGGATGCCCTTGAGCAGGCGCACGCGCTCGAGCACGTCAGAGAGCTCGGCCATCGACTCGACGCTCAGCTCGGCCAGCAGGTCCCAGCGGCCGTTGGTGTCGTGCAGCGCCTGCACGGCCGGCTCGCCGAGCAGGCCGGCGACGACCTCGCGGGTCTGGTTGCCCTCCACCAGCACGCCCATCCAGGCGCGGATGCGTTCGGGCTCGGCATCGGGCCGCAGCCGCACCGTGTAGCCGACGATGACCTGCTCGTCCTCGAGCTTGCGCAGCCGGTTGGAGACGGTGGCGCGCGACACGCCGAGCTTGCCCGCCAAGGTGGCAACACTCATGCGCGCGTCCTTGCGCAGCAGCGAGATGAGTCGTCGGTCGGTGCTGTCCATCGTCGTGCGGGGCCCCCGGGGTCGGAGTTCGGCCGTGGCGCCGGGCCGCGGCCGCCGAGGCGATGATAGACCGCATGGGGCGACGGCACCGGCGGGGCCCCCGCCGGTGCCGCGCGGGACGGCGGGCCCTACCCGAGCGACTTCTCGATCAGCGCCTTGATGCGCTCCACGTAGCGGAACTCTTCCTCCTTCAGCGGCTCGGCGCGTCCCGCCGCGCCCCAGTCGAGGCACAGCAGGCCGACGGGCTGGCGCGCCGGGCCGAGCGGCAGCAGCAGCAGCGACTTCGCGGCCGGGAAGGCCTGCGCGAACCACGCCGGGATGCGGCGGGCGATGTTGGGCTCGGTCGTGTCGGCGAGGTGGACCGCGCTGCCCTGCGCCAGCGCGATGTGGAACACGTTGGGCGAGAACGCCTCCTCGAACTGCATCCTGCGCATGTGCGGCTCCACGTCCAGCCCCATGCCCAGTGCCAGCTCGTAGCACTTGCGCGTCGGACGCCGCTGGAAGAACAGCACCCGGTTGGCGTCGAGCGCCTCCAGCAGGACCTCCAGGGTCATCGCGCGCAGCCTCGGGCCGCTCAGCGCGCCCTCCATGCCCTGCACCTCGCTCAGCCCGGCGGCCAGCTTCTGCAGCGTGGTGCGCAGCGGGACCGGTGCCGAGGCGCTGTCCGCGCCGGCCGCGCCCGCCGGCCGGATCGCGAGGGCCGCGGCGGCCTGCGCCTCGTCGACCTGCGCGATGCGGATCGCCTCGTCCGAGACGGCCCTCAGGCGCTCGGCCGGCAAGCCCACCGGCTCGGCGTAGCGCGCGGCGAGCGCCTCGATCTCGGCCGGCGCCGCCTCGCGCGACACGGCGTCGACGTAGCGCAGCGAGTACCCGGCCACCGAATGCACCCAGGACTGGTGCGCGTCCTCCGTGCCGAGGGGTTCGGCGACATGCATGGCCAGCTCCCGCGGCAGCGCCCAGTGCCGGCAGACGCTGCACGCCAGCTGCGAGTAGCTCATCCCCAGCACCTCGGCGGAGACGGCCTCCTCGGAATCCGGATCCGGCCGGCGCGCCTGCACCGCTGCGAAGCGCTGCGGCAGGTAGACGCAGACCAGCAGCCGCCCGAGGCTGCGCAGCAGCGTGGCGATGGTGACGATCTCCGCCTCGCGTCCGGAAGCCACGCCGCCGATGCGGCGCGCGACGACGCCGGCGATCACCGCCTTGGAGAGCTCGCGGCTCGCGCTCGCCGACTTCGCGGCCTGGCCGAGGTTGTCGATGAGCTTGAGCCCCATCGCGAGGTGGCCCACCGTCTCGGTGCCGAGGATGTAGACCGCCTTGGACACCGTCGAGACCGCGCCGCCGAAGGCCGAGTACATCGCCGAGTTCGCCAGGCGCAGCACCTTCTGCGTGAGCGCGAAGTCGCCCAGCACCGCGTCCACCAGGCGCGCGTCGGTGCGCTCCTCGTCGTTCAGCAGGCTCTGGATGCGCGCCAGCGTGGACGAGATGGCGGGGAAGTCGCCGCGCCGCGACATCTCGTCCATCAGGCGTGACAGGGTGGCAGTCGAAGTCATGAGGTTCGGGATCCGGAGGCTGCGGGCACCCGCCCGCAGCGGAATTTCTCGATGAACTGCAGCGGGTCCACCGGGCGCCCGTAGAGGTAGCCCTGCAGGTGGTCGACCCCCATCTGCGCGAGCAGCCGCGCCTGCCCCTCGGTCTCGACGCCTTCGGCGACGGTCTCCAGGCCGAGCGCCTGGGCGAGGTCGATGACGGCCTTGACGAGGTAGCGGGACACGTCGTCGTGCTCGACGTCCTGCGTGAAGGAGCGGTCGACCTTCAGCGCGCTGATCGGGTAGGACTTGAGGTAGGCGAGGCAGGAGTAGCCGGTGCCGAAGTCGTCGATGGCGCAGCGCACGCCTAGCGAGGATATCTGCCGCAGCAGCGCCTGGGTCTTGCCCTGGTCGTTCATCAGCATCGTCTCGGTGATCTCGAGCACCAGCCGGCCCGGCTCGATGCCGGTCACCGACAGCACCTTGCGCAGGTTCTTCTCGAAGTCGGGGTGGCGCAGCTGGCGCGGGCTGACGTTGACGCTCATGTAGAGGCCGCCGATCCCCGCCTCGTCGAAGCGCTTGAGCTGCATCGCGGCGGCGCGCAGCACGTAGTCGCCGAGCAGCGTGATCAGCCCGTTGTTCTCCGCCACCGGGATGAACTCCGCCGGCGGCACGAAGCTGCCGTCCGGCTTGCGCCAGCGCATCAGCGCCTCGCAGCCCCGCACGGTGCCGGCGGCGTCCACCAGCGGCTGGTACTGCACCAGGAACTCGCCGCTGCGCACCGCGGCATGCATCGAGGCCTCGATCGAGACCTGGGCGGAGCTGGCGCTGACCAGCTCCTGCTCGAAGTGCGAGAACCGGTTCTTGCCGAGCTGCTTGGCGCGGTACATCGCCATGTCGGCGTGCTGGATGAGCTCGAGCACCGTGTTGCCCTGCTCCGGATAGCAGGCCACCCCGATGCTCGCGCTGACGTAGACCTCCTGGCCCTGGACGACGATCGGCTTGCGCACCGCCTCCAGCACCCGCTCGCAGACCTGCTGCACCACCGCGTGGTCCTGCACGCCGTCGAGCACCAGCACGAACTCGTCACCGCCGGTGCGGCTGATCGTGTCCACGTCGCGCAGCGTGTCGCGCACGCGCGTGCCCACGACCTTCAGCAGCGTGTCGCCGGCGAGGTGGCCGAGCGCGTCGTTGACCTTCTTGAAGCCGTCGAGGTCCATCATCAGCACCGCGAAGCAGCCCTTCTGGCGCTTGGCCAGCGCGATGTGGCGCTCGATGCGGTCGTGCAGCAGCGACTTGTTCGGCAGGCCCGTGAGCGGGTCGTGCGCCGCCACGGTGCGCAGGTCGCGCTCGACCTTGCGCATCTCCGACAGGTCGTAGCCGACCACCCACACCTGGTCGGTCGCCGGATCGCGGAACACCTTCGCGCGGATCGGCACCGGGCTGCCGATGCTCGACACCAGGTCGAGGTCGCGCGCTTCCGCCCTCCCCGCGTCGGCGGCCTTCAGCGCGGCGCGCAGCGCCGGCCGGCAGTCCGCGCTCACCAGCGAGAGCAGCTCCCTGCCGAGCAGGTCGTCCGCCAGCATCGCCAGCAGGCGCGGCACGCCGGCGTTGACGTGGTTCACCCTCCCGTCCGGGTCCACCGACAAGGCGAAGTCGCAGGCCCGCTCGATGAACAGTCGCTGGGCGGCCAGCGTGACGTCGGAGCGCGCATCGGAGAGAGAAAATTCCATGCTCGGTTCTTGGTTCTGGGACGGCAGCAATTCGCCAAATATCCCGCAACAGAATGCGTATTGTGTTGCGTTTTGGATTTCCAGTCCCACAAACAAGCACCCAGAAGCACCGTTGTTGCACAGAAAGTCATTTCCCGGGACGGATTTGCACCGACGCCCGGCATGGGCCTTGCCGCGAAGCCGGGTCTTCGGGTCGAGTGCAGGAGGGGTGATGGAGGCGAAGTGGGTGATGGGGCGGGCGGCGCTTTCCCGCGTGCCGCTCGGGGCATGCGCGCTCGCGCTGCTGCTTGCCGGCTGCGGCGGCAACGGGGCCGGTTTCGGGGGGCCGCGCAGCACGGAGTCCCCCGCCTGCACGGCGCTGGCGGGCACGACGGTCGACGCCGGCCGCATCGGTCTGCCGACGCGCGGGGCGACCGTCTCGTCGGCCGCGACGGTCCCTGCCTCGCCCGGCGGCGGCGGCCCGTACTGTCAGGTGGAGGGCCGCATCCATGCCGTCGACGCCGGCACGCCGGACATCCGCTTCCGGCTCAACCTGCCGGCGCAATGGAACGGCAAGGCCCTGCAGATGGGCGGAAAGGGCTACAACGGCATCCTCGTCCCCGCCACGGGGCAGATCGACATGGCCCCCTTCCGCGAACCGCTGGCCCTGGGGTACGCGACCTTCGGCTCGGACAGCGGCCACGTCGGCAACGAGGCCAGCGCGGAGTTCGCGCTCGACGACGAGGCGCTGCTGAACTTCGCCTGGCAGCACCTGAAGAAGACGCGCGACGTGGCGACGGAGCTGATGCGGCGCCGCTACGGCGAGCCGCCGCGGCGCACCTACTTCGGCGGCGCCTCCAGCGGTGGACGCGAGGGCCTGACCGCGATCCAGCGCTTCCCGGCGGACTACGACGGCGTCGTCGCCGTCGCCCCCTCGCTGAGCTTCACGGGCGTGCGCCTGATGGGCGTGAAGGTGGGCCGGGCCAGCTACCGCAACCCGGGCGGCTTCCTGCCAAGATCCACGCAGGCGCTGCTGCGCGACACCGGGATCCGGGAGTGCGACGGACTCGACGGGCTGGCCGACGGCCTCGTGAGCGACGTGGCGGCGTGCCGCGCCCGCGCCGAGGCCACCCTCGCCGGGCTGCGCTGCCCCCGCGCCGACGGCCCCTGCTTGTCGGATGCGCAGATCGCGACCGTGCGGCTGCTGCACGAGGGCTACACGCTGCCCTACGCGCTGGCGCACGGCCGGCAGGGCTACCCGGGCTACAACATCCTCGAGGGGACCGATTTCTCCGGGCCGCTCGGGCTGGGCGAGTCGCCCACCGTCGGCACGATGCCGGGCGTGCAGGCCAACGGCTACCTGTTCGCGCAGGGCGACGCCTACATGAAGTACTTCGTGAGCCGCGACCCGGACTTCGACACCCTCGCCTTCGACGTCGAGAACCCGGGCGCGCTGCAGCAGCGCATCGTCGAGCTCTCCGGCGTGGTCGGGGCGACCAACCCCGACCTGCGCGAGTTCGCCGCGCGCGGCGGCAAGCTGATCCTGATGCACGGGCTCGCCGACGAGGTGATCAGCCCGGACCAGACGATCGACTACTACCAGACCCAGGTGCGGCTGCGCGGACAGGCGGAGACGGATCGCTTCATCCGCTTCTACACGGTGCCGGGCTTCGGGCACGGGGGCGGCCGCTTCGTGCCCTTCTGGGACGCGCTGGGCGCGCTCGACCGCTGGGTCGAGCGCGGCGAGGCGCCGGGAACGCTCGAGGCCATCGACATCGCCGCGGCGACGCAGGGGCGCAAGCGCCCGATGTGCCTCTACCCCGCCTTCCCGGCCTACCGCGGAGCGGGCAGCCCCGACGAGGCGTCGAGCTTCGCCTGCACCCGGCGCTGAGCCGTGGCGCCGGCCCGGCTGCGCTCAGACGCGGCCGGACTCCCGCAGCGACGCGAGATAGTCGCGGAAGCCCGGGCCGATCTGCGGATGCTCGAGCGCGAGCTCGACCGAGGCCTGCAGGAAGCCTTCCTTGCTGCCGCAGTCGTAGCGCCTGCCCTCGTAGCGGTAGGCGAACACCTTCTCGCGGCGCAGCAGGCCGGCGATGCCGTCGGTGAGCTGGATCTCGCCGCCCACGCCCCGGGGCAGGTTGCGGATCTCGTCGAGCACGCCCGGCGTGAGGATGTAGCGGCCGGCGACGCCGAGGTTCGAGGGCGCGTCCTCCGGCGCCGGCTTCTCGACGATCCGCGACACGTCCACCAGCCGGTCACGGACCGGCGTGCCGGCGACGATGCCGTAGCGCCGCGTCTGCTCGGGCGGCACCTCCTGCACCGCGATGATCGACGCGCGCCACTCGGCGTACTGCTCGACCATCTGCCGCATGATCGGCTTCTCGCCCACCATCAGGTCGTCGGCCAGCAGCACCGCGAAGGGCTCGCCGTTGATCAGCAGCGAGCCGCACAGCACCGCGTGGCCGAGGCCGAGCATCTTGGGCTGGCGGATGAACACGCACTCCAGGTCATCGGGCTTGATCGACTGCACGACGCGCAGCAACTCGTGCTTGTTCGCGGCGGCGAGCTCGGTCTCGAGCTCGTAGGCCATGTCGAAGTGGTCCTCGATCGCCCGCTTGGTGCGGCCGGTGACGAAGATCATCTCGCGGATGCCGGCCTCGTAGGCCTCCTCGATCGCGTACTGGATCAGCGGCTTGTCGACGACGGGAAGCATCTCCTTCGGCTGCGCCTTGGTGGCCGGCAGGAATCGCGTCCCCAGTCCCGCCACCGGGAAGAGGGCCTTGGTGATGGGTTTCATCGTGTTGCTCCTTTTCGGGTCGTCGTAATACGGGGGGCGGCGGATCCCGTCGGGCCGCCCCGCCCCTCGTCAATGCGGAATCCAGCGGAACAGGAAGCGCGTCCTCACCATCGCCCAACATGCGAGCAGCGCGCCGACCTGCACGGCGGTGTTGACCCAGATGTCGTTGAGCGCCGGCAGCGGCGTGTTGATGACCAGCAGGATCAGGTAGACGTGCATGATGAAGACGTACATCGTCTCCGCGCCGAGCGGCACGAACAGCCAGCCGAGCAGGCGCTTGATCGGCACCCACGCGACGGTCAGCAGCGCATGCGAGGCGACGAGCAGCACGAGGTTGTTGAAGAGCCGGCCGATCCCCAGCATGTTCTTCATGAAATAGGCCTGGTACCACGAGCCGAAGGTGTCCGGAGGAATCCAGTTCAACCGGGCCCAGTGCGGCATGTTTTCGAGCGGATGGTTGATCGAGAAGAGGGCAAACCCGAGCGAGAGCAGCACGCAGGCGGCTACCAGCACCCGCTTGAGCAGCAGCCGCTGCCGGAAGAACTCGGTGATCTGCTTCTTGTGGATGCCGAAGGCGATGCCATGCACGAAGGGCAGCTGCCACGCGAGCAGCGGGAAGGCGTACTCGAACTGCGCCCCGGTCAGCCGCAGCGACACCTCGCCAGGTGCCGGCGCCGGCTCGGCCAGGATGATGAAGTAGAGCAGCCAGCTCAGGGCCAGCACCTTCTTCAGCTGCCCCTTGCCGATGGCCCAGAAGATCGCGGGCGTGGACAGGAACAGCACCACGTACAGGCCCACGATCTGGAACTGGTGCGGCCCCGCCTTCAGCAGCGCGACCTGGGTCAGCGCCCGCAGGATCCCCGCCTCGGGCGGCGGATAGAGCGGATACACGGTGCCGCTGCCCAGGTCGGTGAAGCTCGTCAGCGCCCCGGTCTCCAGCCCCGGCACCAGCCGCAGCAGCGCGATCGAGCCCGCCACCAGCAGCGCGATCTTGTAGAGCTCCCAGGCGCGCTGCCACAGCCGCTGGGTGCAGGCCTCCAGCCCCTCCGAGCGCATCTTGCTGCCGTAGACCACGCCGGTGACCACGCCGGCGAGGATGATGAAGGTCTCCGCCGAGGACACCACGCCGAAGCGCTCCCAGCCGACCAGGACCATCCAGGTGGGCCCCTTGAAGTGCGTCGTGAACAGCATCAGGAACACGAAGCCGCGCATGAAGTCGAGGCGCTGGTCGCGGTTACCGGGCTCGGCGTAGCGCCAGCCGGCAACCGCGGAAAGAGGGAGAATCTTCTCGATGGAGCGGGAACTCATGCGCCTTGGTTTTCCATGGAAGAGCACACTGGAGAGCGGACGAGCTGGGTTCGCCAGCGCGCCCGCCGCCCCTGGGGTTTCGGGCAGCCACGCAGTTCCCGGTTCATGAAGGCACGTTTCGTGCCCTCCAGCCTTGACGCCCCTGGCTCCTCGAGTGATGCAGTGTCACGCCGGGACGACGGACGGTCGAGTACCGTGAAAGGATCGAAGGTCATTGCCATGCCCTTCACCCCCCGGTTGCCCGGTACGTATACTGAGGTAAAGAATGTATCGCCCTGCCTCACCCCATCCGCAAGAAGAAGATCGCTTGGCCGAGTTGGTAGGTTTGGCGATCCTCGACACGCTGCCCGAGGACGACTACGACCAGTTCACGCGCCTCGCCTCGGAGGTCTGCGATACGCCGATCGCGCTCGTCTCCCTGCTCGACAAGGATCGGCAGTGGTTCAAGTCCCGCATTGGGATGGACGTCTGCGAGACGGGTCGCGCAGAGGCCTTCTGCCCGCACGCGATCCTGACGCCGGACGAGGTGATGCTGGTGCCGGACGCGCTGAAGGACGAGCGCTTCGCCGAGAACCCGCTGGTCGTCGGGCCGCCGCACATCCGCTTCTATGCAGGCGCCCCGATCGTGCTGGACAGCGGGCTGCCGATGGGAACGCTGTGTGTGATGGACACCCGCCCGCGCGAGCTCCACGACTGGCAGGTCCAGACGCTGCGACTGCTTGCCAAGCGCATCGTGCGCCTGCTGCAGCAGCGCCGGCCGCATCCCGGGCACGAAGCTTGATGATGCCTGCGCCGTGAAACCGAACCTGCCCCTCCCCTGCACGAACGCCGGCACGAGCGCGAGCATCGCGCCGCAACGACGGCGCGCGCCCCTCGTGGTGCTGGGCCTGCTGCTGGCCCTCCCCGGCCTGGCCCAAGCCCAGTCCCGCACGCGCGACCAGGCACCCCATCGCGGCATCCCGCCCTTCGAGGGCGGTGCGGACGAGCAGAGCGCGCTCCGAAAGGGACTCGAGAGCTCCTTCGCGCTGCCGCTGCACAAGTTGCGTGACGGCACCGCGCCGCACCAGCTGAGCCTGCGCCTCGGCTTGGAGGTGCCGCTGAAGTCCAACGCGCTGTCGGGGGCCGGCTTCAGGAGCCAGGGCGACATCCCCTCGTCCCCGACCGCCCAGCTCGGGCTGCGCTACATGCCGCTCGAGGGCTGGTTCGTGCGCATGAACGCGCTGCGCTACCTCAGCCCGGAGCGCCAGCGGCCGTGGAACCCCGACTTCACCTATTCCTTCGGCTACGAGGACTGGCGGCCCTACACGCTGAGCCTCGTCTACACCAACGACGGCGGCAACCGCTTCAACCCCGACCGATCCCTTGGCGAGCGCGTCACGCGCTTCGACGAGGGCACCTGGACCTTCGGCTTCAAGTTCCCGCTGCCCAAGTCGCTCGAGCCGGTGTTCCTGCTCCCCGACGAGGAGGACGCGGTCGGTTGCAGCACCTCGTGGAAGTACACCCACCGCTACACCGACATCGAGGCCGGCGCGCGCCAGCACGGCAAGCACTCGGCGACCTTCGGCTGCCGCTACACCTTCCGGCAGCGCTGGTTCGTCAGCGGCACGCTGCACGGCTTCCCGAACAGCCGCCAGAAGCAGCCCTGGGACCCGGACTTCACCTACAGTTTCGGCTACGCGGACTACCGCTCCGGCGGCCTCGTCGCGCAGTACGCCAACGACTCCGGCAATCGGCTCCCCGGCAACCCGCGCGCTCCGGGCACCGGCCGCTTCCGCGACGGCAGCGTCTCGATCGCGTGGAGCGTGACCTTCTGAACGCATCGCCGCACCATGAGCGCCCTGCCCCCGACCCCGCTTCCGCTGCGCGTGCTGGTGGTTGACGACCAGCCGATGCAGCGCCTGGTCGTGCGCCGCACGCTGGCCAAGCTCGGGCACGAGGTGTCCGAGGCGGCCAGCGGCGAGGAGGCGCTCGCGCTGATGGGCCGCCAGGACATCGACCTCGTCGTGAGCGACTGGATCATGGACGGCATGGACGGCATCGCGCTGTGCCGGGCGCTGCGCGAGCGCCCGGGCCGTTACGTCTACTTCATCCTGATGTCCTCGCGCGACACGCGCGAGGACTTGATCGAGGGCCTGGACGCCGGGGCCGACGACTTCCTGCGCAAGCCGGTCGACTTCGACGAGCTCGCGGTGCGCCTGCGCTCGGGCCAGCGGCTGCTCGAGCTTCAGGCCGGTCTCGAGGAGCGCAACCAGCAGCTCCAGGCGGCCTACCAGCAGATCGAGCGAGACGTGGACGCCGCCGGCGTGTTCCAGAAGAGCCTGCTGCCGCAGGAGACGCTCGGCGCGCCCGGCACGCGCTTCGCGTGGCTCTTCCTGCCCTCGCGCTTCGTGTCGGGCGACGCACTGAACTACTTTCGGCTCGACGAGCACCGCATCGCCTTCTACAACTTCGACGTCGCCGGCCATGGCGTCGCCTCGGCGATGGTGGCGATGATCGTCACGCAGATGCTCAGCCCGCGCTTCTCGGGCGGCATCGTGCAGGACGCGCTCGCGGCGCAGCCCGGCGGCGCGGCCGCGACGCCGGCCGAGGTGGTGCGGCGGCTCAACGCCCGCCTCGTGCAGGCCGGCCTCGGCGCAAGCTACCTGACCTGCGTGTTCGGGCTGCTCGACCCGCGCAACGGTGAAGTGCGCCTCGTGCGCGCCGGCCACACGCTGCCCCTCGTCGTGCACCGCGACGGCGCGGTGCGGGTGGTCGAGGAGGACGGGGACCTTCCGGTCGGCATGTTCGAGGACGTGCCTTACCGGGACATCGAGCTGACGCTGCCGCCGGGCTCGCGCCTGTGCATCTACTCCGACGGCGTCACCGAGTGCGAGAACCCGCAGGGCGTGCCGTACGGATTGCAGCGCCTGGTGGACTTCCTCACCGCCACGGCCGCACTGCCCGCGGCGGAGCTGCCCCGGGCCTTCGAGGGCGAGATCCGCGCCTGGGCCGGCGGCGAGGGCATCGAATTCCAGGACGACATCTCGATGCTGGTGCTCGAGCATGTCGACGGCGCCGACCCGCAGTCGGCCAACGAGAGGGAAAGCGGGACATGAAGCTCGACGTACAACAGCGAGAGGGCGCCACCGTGGTGGACGTGCAGGCGCCGCGCCTCGACGCCGCGCAGGCCGCGGCCTTCAGGAACGCACTGCTCGACGTGGTCAAGGACGGCACCGTGTCGAAGCTGGTGCTCGACTTCGGCAAGGTGAAGATGATCGACTCCAGCGGCCTCGGCGCGCTCGTCTCGGTGCTCAAGAGCCTCAACGGCAAGGGTGCCATCCTCGTCGCGGGCGCCAACCCCTCCGTGCTCGGCGTGTTCAAGCTCACGCGGCTCGACCGCGTGTTCCCGATTCACGAAAGCGTGGACGCCGCCGTCACGGCCTGAGCCGCCGCCCTAGCCGTATGAACGCCCCGCAGGACGAGCCCACCGGTGCCGAGCCCGCACCGCAGCCGGGCGCGCAGGTGATCTACCGCGTCCGCGTCGCCGCGCGACTCGAGGATGTCTCGCGCGTCTGCGCCGAGGTGGCGGCGCTCGCCGCCGAACGCCTCGGGGAGGCCGCGGCCGGCGAGGTCGACCTGGGGCTGTCGGAGGCGCTGTCCAACATCGTTCGCCACGGCTATCCGCCCGGCTCTCCGGACGCGGATGTGCAGGTGGTCTGCGTCGACGCCGGCGACCGCTGGTGCCTGCGCGTCTTCGACCGCGGCCGGTCGATCCCGGAAGAACGGCTGCGGCCGAGCGAGGACGATCCCTTCGACTTCGACCCGGAGCGCCTCGACGCGCTGCCCGAGGGCGGCATGGGGCTTGCCCTGCTGATGGCGTCTTTCGACCAGGTCGAATACCAGGCCGGCACCGACGGGAATCTCCTCGTGCTGAGCAAGCGGATCGGGGACGAGCCGGCCCGCCCCTAGAGGCAAGAAGCCACCAAGACCGGAGACAAGGACCTTGCGTTTCTATTTCGAAGCCTTCGAGGACCGGCGCCCGCCGCCCCCGGTGCCGTATTCGCCGCTGATCGAGTCGCTCTGGCAGTTCTTCGTCGTGCTCGCGCTGGTGTTCGGCGCCCGCTACCTGTGGTGGCGCTGGACCGCCTCGCTCAACATGGACGCGCTGTGGCTGTCCATCCCGCTCGCCTTCGCGGAGACGATGTCCTACGTCGGCCTGGTGCTCTTCACGGTGAACCTCTGGAGCACGCGCGACCCCGAGCGCCGGCCCCCGCCCGCGACGATCAGCGAATGCGTGAACGAGCCGCTCGACCCCGACCGGCCGATCTCGGTGGACGTCTTCATCACCACCTACAACGAGGAGGAGGAGCTGGTGCGGCTGTCGATCCGCGACGCCAAGGCGATGCGCTACCCGCACCCGATCGATGTGCGCATCCACGTGCTCGACGACGGGCGCCGGCCGCTGATGCGCGAGATCGCCGGCCAGGAGGGGGTGAACTACATCACCCGCTCGAACAACGTCGGCTTCAAGGCCGGCAACCTGCGCAACGGCATGGAGCAGACCAGCGGCGACTTCATCGTCATCTGCGACGCCGACACGCGCCTCTTCCCGACCTACCTGGAACACACGCTCGGCTACTTCCGCGACCTACAGATGGCCTGGGTGCAGACGCCGCAATGGTTCTACGACATCCCGCTCGGCAAGGACCTGCCCGACTGGCTGGCGCAGTACCTGGGCCGGCCCGGGCGCTGGCTCGGGCGGGGCATCGAGAAGGTGTTCGGGCCGATGCCGATCGGGCGCGACCCCTTCGCGAACGACCCGAAGATGTTCTACGACGTGATCCTGCGCCGCCGCAACTCGGCCAACGCGGCCTTCTGCTGCGGCGCGGCCTCGATCCACCGGCGCGAGGCGGTGATGCAGGCGGCGCTGCGCGCCTACGGCATGTCGATCGAGTCGCAGGTCGGCAGGCTGTCGAGGAAGATCCCGGATGCGGAGATGAAGCGCGACTTCGAGGACGCGGTGCGCGGCCAGCTCGCGCTCGAGACCGAGTTCACGCCCTACAAGTTCCACGTCTCCGAGGACATCTACACCTCGATCGTGCTGCACAACGACCCCGACCAGCGCTGGAAGTCGGTGCTGCACCCGCAGGTCGAGTCGAAGATGCTGTCGCCGCAGGACCTGCTCGCCTGGGCCACGCAGCGCTTCAAGTACGCCGGCGGCACGATCGACATCGCGCTGCGCGACAACCCGCTCTTCAAGGGCCGCATGTCGCTGCGCCAGCGGCTGATGTACCTCAGCACCTTCTGGTCCTACCTCGGCGGCGTCTGGAACCTGATCTTCCTGTCGGCACCGATCATCACGCTCTTCACCGGCATCTCGCCCGTGGTGGCCTACTCGATGGACTTCTACGTCCACTTCCTGCCCTTCGTGCTGCTCAACGAGCTGGCCTTCATGTTCGGCACCTGGGGCATCGCGGCCTGGGAGGGCAAGGCGTCCTACCTGTCCTTCTTCTCGATCAACCTGCGCGCGCTGTGGACTGTGCTCAAGGGCGAGAAGATCAAGTTCCCGGTCACGCCGAAGACGCGGCAGGAGGGCAACTACCTGCACATGGTCTGGCCGCAGATCGCGGTGGTCGTGCTGACCGTGCTCGGCCTCGTGGTGGCCGCGGTGCGCGTGTTCGCGTTCGGCGCGACGCACGAGCTGCCGGTGCTGATCGTCATCTCCGTCTGGAGCGTCTACAACATCGCCGCGATGCTGCCGATGATCCGCGCCGCGGTCTGGAAGCCCGACGACGATCCGTCGCAACCGCTGGACGAGGCGGTCGAGCGGCCCTCGGCTCCGGTCCGTGGCTTCTGAACAAGGGAGGGAGAGGAATGAGCTTCCGACGCAACCTGGTCCACGCGCGCAGCTACATCGTCACGATCCTCGCGCTGGTGGTCGCCTTCGGCGCGGTGATCTGGATGGAGACGCGCAACGGCTGGGCGCAACCGGGCGCCGTCGCGGCGGATCTGCCCGCCACGGTCGACACGAAGGCGATACGCACCGGCACCCGGCCCCTCAACGAGCAGGAACAGGCCTGGGCGCGCATCGCGTGGAGCTACTTCCAGCGCAACGTCGATGCGCAGACCGGCCTCGCCTCCTCGGTCGCGGACTACCCCTCGGCGACGATGTGGGACACCGGCTCCTACCTGATGGCGGTGCTGGCGGCGCGGCGCCTGGGCCTGATCGAGCAGCCGGAGTTCGACGCGCGCATCTCGCGCGCACTCGCCTCGCTGCAGAAGATGCCGCTCTTCGAGGGGAGGCTGCCGAACAAGGCCTACAACACCAGCACGCTGGCAATGACCGACTACGCCAACCAGCCCTCGGAGCGCGGCATCGGCTGGTCGGTGATCGACCTCGGGCGGCTGCTCGCGCCCTTCAACGTGCTGGTGTGGCAGCACCCGCAGCACACCCCAGCGGTGCGGGCCGTGATCGCCCGCTGGGACACCGCCGCGATGATGTCCCGGGGCGAGCTGATGGGCGCGCGCGTCAACCCCGACGGCAACACCGAGCTCGTGCAGGAAGGCCGTCTCGGCTACGAGCAGTACGCGGCGCGCGCTTTCTCGCTGATGGGGCTGGACGTCACCGCGGCCGGCAGCTACACGCGCAACCTCGCCTGGGCCGAGGTCGAGGACGTGCGCATCGCGCACGACCGGCGCAGCGAGCGCGAGTACGGCGCGCACAACTACGTGCTCAGCGAGCCCTACGTGCTCGACGGCCTGGAGTTCGGCTGGGACCACTACTCGCGCGAGCTGGGCTGGCGGCTGCTGCAGGCGCAGCAGCGGCGCTTCGAGCGCACCGGGCAGCTCACCGCGGTGACCGAGGACCACCTCGACCAGAAGCCCTACTTCGCCTACAACAGCGTGTTCGCCAACGACCGCGCCTGGTACACGCTCTCCGACACCGGCGAGGACCTGGGCGCGCTGCGCACGCTGAGCGTGAAGGCCTCCTTCGGCTGGTGGGCGCTCTACGACACCGACTACACGCGCCGCCTCGTCGCGGCGGTCGCCCCGCTGCACGACCCGCAGCAGGGCTGGTACGCCGGGCTCTACGAGCAGACCAAGCAGCCCAACAAGGTGCTGACCGCCAACACCAACGCGGTGGTGCTGGAGAGCCTGGCCTACATCGCAGGCGGCCGCTTCGTGAACTACCGATGAGAAAGGGACTCGCCCGCACACCGGGCGCGCCCGAGGACATGCCGATGAAGACCTTGAAGGAACCACTCGCGGGCCTGGGCGGGCGGCTGCGGCGGCTGCCGGGGCTGCTGGCGCTCGCCGCCACGATGGCGCTGGCCGGATGCGGCATCGTCGCGCAGCAAGCGAGCGACGCCAGGCACCACCAGGTGGCGGCCGAGGTGTCGTCGCCGCGCCGCGGCGCGCTCACCGAGCGCGAGATGGAGATGGCGCGCATCGCGTGGACCTACTTCGAGAACAACTTCCAGCCGAAGACCGGGTTCGTCAACGCGGTGCAGAACTACCCCTCGACGACGATGTGGGACACCGCGTCCTACATGGCGGCGCTGCTCGCCGCGCGCGAGCTCGGCCTGATCGACAAGGACAAGTACGACACCCGGCTGCGGCTGCTGCTCGGCACGCTGCTGAAGCTGGATCTCTTCCGCGGCGAGATGCCCAACAAGGTCTACGACACGCAGACCGCCGCGAAGGTGGACTACACCAACAAGCCGGGCGAGATCGGCTTCTCGGCGATCGACCTCGGCCGGCTCTTCATCTGGCTGAAGATCACCAAGGAGCGCTTTCCCGAGCACTCCGACGCGATCGACCGCTTCATGCTGCGGCTGGACTTCCGCCGCGTGCTCGACCGCAACGGCACGATGTTCGGTGCGATGCTCGACAAGGAGGGCAAGGTCCAGTACGTGCAGGAGGGCCGGCTCGGCTACGAGGAGTACGCCGCCAAGGGCTTCGAGCTCTGGGGCTTCAACGCGGCGCAGGCGCTCGCGCCCGAGCCCTTCGACACGATCCAGGTCTACGGCGTGGCCCTGCCCTACGACACGCGCGATCCGCGCCGCTTCTCGCAGCACAACTACGTCGTCGCCGAGAGCTACGTGCTCGACGCGCTGGAGATGAACTGGGACCAGGCCCTGGACCGCCGCGACGACGACCGCCACCACTCGCAGTGCTGGATGGCCGACTTCGGCCACCGGGTCTACCGCGTGCAGGAGATGCGCCATCAGGTCACCGGCATCCTGACCGCCCGCACCGAGCATCAGCTCGACCGCGCGCCCTACTTCGTCTACGACACCATCTACTCCGACGGCTACCCCTGGAACACCATCACCGACACCGGCAAGTACGTGCCCGAGGTTGCGGCGGTGGCGCTCAAGGCGGCGCTCGGCATGTGGGTGCTGTGGGAGACGCCCTACACCGACCTGCTGTTCGACGCGATCTCCTCGGCCCACGACCCGAAGAAGGGCTTCTTCGAGGGCCTCTACGAGAACGGCTCCGGCCCGATCCGGGAGCACACCGCCAACAACAACGGCATCATGCTCGAGGCCCTGCTCTACAAGGTGCAGGGGAAGCTTCTGAAGTGGGGCGAGCGCGACGGCGGCCTCTGGGAGGCGATCGGCGCCGACCCGTTTGCCGAGAACGTGAAGGGCGTGCCGCGCTTCGTGCGTGCATCGCTGGTGAAGACGCCGACGCCGAGCGTGCGGCCCAACGACCCCGGCCGCCTGTGGCGCGCGAGCCAGGCGGGCCCCGCTGCGCCGAGTTGTGGACGCTGCTCCTGCGCCAACGAGCCGTTCGACTACTCCCCCGGCTGGCGCGTCCAGCCCCGCTGAGCCCTTGCAAGCCGCAGCGATGGACCAGGAGCGGCCCCCGTCCCCGCCCCGCTCGACCTGGGTCCTGCCGGCCGCGGTGCTGCTGGCGAGCCTCGGGCTCACCGGCTCGGGCGTCTACATGCTCGACCGCTCGATCGAGACGGCGGCCCAGGTGCGCTTCAGCCGCCAGCTCGACCGGGTCGAGCGCGAGATCCAGCAGCGCTTCCGCCAGCCGGTGCACGCCGTCAACAGCCTCAGGAGCGTGCTCACGGCCTTCCCCGAGCCCGGACCCGACGTGCTGCGCACCTACGTGGAGGCCCGCGACCTCCCGGGCGAGTTTCCCGGCCTGCGCGGCCTCGGCTTCGGCCAGCGCGTGCTGCGCGAGGACCTCGAGCGCTTCGTCGCCGCGGAGCGCAGCGCCGGGCGCAGCGGCTTCCAGGTGCGCACGAGCGGCAAGGCCCCCGACCTCTACGTGCTGAAGTTCATCGAGCCGATCGAGCAGAACCGGGCCGCCTGGGGCTTCGACATCGGCTCCGAGGCGGTGCGCCGCGCGGCGATCGAGCGCGCGGCCCTGACCGGCGAGCCGACGCTCACCGCCCGCATCACGCTGGTGCAGGACGACCGGCAGGGCGCGGGCTTCATGTACATGGCGCCCGTCTATCGCGGGGGAGATCTTCCGGAGCCGGCCGGGCGGCGCCTGAGCGAGCTCGCCGGCCTCGTCGTTGCGCCGATCGTGGTGCGCGAGCTGCTCGCGGGAATCGCGGAGGTCGCCGACGAGCAGCTCGACATCGCGCTCTACGACGGGCCTGCCACCGACCCCGCCCGCCTCGTCTACGAGTTGCACGAGACGCAGGCGGACCGGCCGCATGCGCTGCCGTCCCGGGATCCGCTGTTCGAGGCCGAGCGCGGCATGACGATCGGGGGCCGCACCCTGACGCTGCGCGCGCTGAGCACGCCCGCCTTCGAGACCGAGATCGACCGCGGCCTTCAGGTGGCCCTGGGCGTCGCGGGAGTCCTGCTCAGCGGCCTGCTGGCCCTGTCGGCCTGGCTGCTCGCGGTCGGCCGCGCCCGCGCCGAGACGCTGGCGCGGGAGATGACGGCCGACCTGCGCCGCCTCGCGAAGGTGGTGCAGCACACCTCGAACGCCGTCTTCATCACCGACGCCGAGCGGCGCATCACCTGGGTCAACCGGGGCTTCGAGCGGATCTTCGGCTACCGCCATGCGGAGGCGCTGGGGCACACGCCGGGCGAGCTGCTCGACAGCGATCGCACCGACCCGGCCGAGCTGCAGCGCATCCGCGAGGCCCAGCAGCGCGGCGAGCCCTACCAGGGCGAGCTGCTCCAGCGCGGCAAGGACGGGCGAGACGCCTGGATCGACGTGGAGCTCCAGCCGCTGCACGGCGAGCGCGGCGAGCTCACTGGCTTCATGGCGATCGAGTCGGACATCACCGCGCAGAAGGACGCTCAGACGCGGCTGCAGGCGGCCTTGCGCGAGACCCAGGCGCTGCTGCGCACGATCGACCTGCACGCAATCGTCTCGGTGGCCGACCGCTCGGGCCGCATCGTCGACGTCAACGAGGCCTTCGTGCGCACGAGCGGCTACCCGCGCGAGGAACTGCTCGGGCAGGATCACCGCATCCTCGACTCGGGCGTGCACCTGCCGGCCTTCTGGGCCGAGATGCGCGACACCATCGGCTCGGGTCGGCCCTGGCGCGGCGAAATCTGCAACCGCGCCCGCGACGGCTCGCTCTACTGGGTGAGCTGCGTCGTCGCGCCCTTCGTCGGCCTGGACGGCACGATCGAGAAGTACGTGTCGATCTGCACCGACGTCACCGAGAGCCGGCTCGCGCACGAACGCCTGAGCGCGATGACGGCGCGCCTGGAGCTCGCGATCGAGGGCAGCAACGACGGGCTGTGGGACTGGATGGACGTGCGCTCGGAGGAGGCCTGGTGGTCGCCGACCTTCTACGAGCTGCTCGGCTACCGGCCGGGTGAGGTGCCGGCGAGCATCGACACCTTCCGCTCGCTGCTGCACCCGCAGCACCGCGAGCGCGTGACGGCGGCCCTCGATCAGGCGCTGCGCGGCGGACCGGCCTTCGACACCGAGGCGCCCTTGCGCAGCAAGTCGGGCGAGTGGCGCTGGTTCCGCGGACGGGCCAAGGTGTACTTCGACGCCGCGGGCAAGGCGCAGCGCATGGCGGGCTCGCTGCAGGACATCCACGACCGCAAGCAGGCCGAGGCGGCGCTGTCGCGCACCACCGCGCAGCTGCGCTCGGTGCTCGACGCTGCTTCCGAGGTCTCGGTCATCGCGACCGGGCTGGACGGATCGGTCACGGTCTTCAACCGCGGCGCCGAGCAGCTGCTCGGCTGGGAGGCCGGCGAGATCGTCGGGCGCCACACCCTCGCGAAGTTCCACGACCCGCAGGAGCTGGAGCAGCGCCGCGCCGAGCTGTCGGCGGAACTCGGCCGCGCGGTGGAGGCGGCGGAGGTGTTCGCCGAGGAGGCCCGCCTCGCCCGCCCCCGCGAGTGGAGCTACGTGCGCCGCGACGGCAGCCGTGTCAGTGTCTCGCTCGTCATCACCGAGATGCGCGCCGACGACGGCGAGACAATCGGGCGCCTGAGCCTCGCGCAGGACATCACGCTGCGCAAGGAGCACGAGGCCTCGCTGCGCGAGGCGCGCGCGCGCGCCGAGCAGGCCAACGTCGCCAAGAGCCAGTTCCTCGCCAACATGAGCCACGAGATCCGCACGCCGATGAACGCGATCATCGGCATGACCGACCTCGCGCTCGAGGGCGAGCTCAACGCCGACCAGCGCGAGTTGCTCACCGTGGTGAAGGACTCGGCCCGCTCGCTGCTCAACCTGGTCAACGACATCCTCGACTTCTCGAAGGTCGAGGCCGGGCACCTGGAGTTCGAGCACGTCGGCTTCGACCTGCTCGAACTCGTCGCCGCGACGACGCGCACGCTCGACGAGCGCGCGCGCGGCAAGGGCCTGGCGCTGGACTGGATCATTGCGCCGGGCGTGCCGCGCCGGGTGGTGGGCGACCCGCACCGGCTGCGCCAAGTGCTGCTGAACCTGCTGTCCAACGCGGTGAAGTTCACGCAGCGCGGCGGCGTGACGCTGATCGTGTCGCAGCGAGGGGAGGACCACTCTCCGGGCACCTGCACGCTGCACTTCCGCGTCCGCGACACCGGCATCGGCATCGCGCCCGACAAGCTCGAAGCCGTGTTCGAGCCCTTCACGCAGGCCGACGCCTCCACCACGCGCCGCTTTGGCGGCACGGGCCTGGGCCTGTCGATCAGCCGCCGCCTGGTCTCGCTAATGGGCGGCACGATGTGGGCGCGGAGCACGCCCGGCGCGGGCAGCACCTTCTACTTCACCGCGACGTTCGGGCTGGCAGCGGCCGACGGGGACGACGCGGAGGACGGGGACGAGGGCGGCGAGCCGGGCTCCCGCGTGCTGGTGCTCGACGCCTCGCCGCTGCCGGACGCACGGCTCGGCGCGGTGCTGGAGACTTGGCGGCTGCGGCCGGTGACCGTCCCGACGCTGGCCGAGGCGGTGCGCCGGCTGGAATCGCTGGCCCCGCACCACCGGGCCGTCCAGAGCGTGCTCGCGAAGTCCTCGGCGCTGGACGTGCGCGGCGACTCCGATCTCGCGCTGCTGCGGCGGCTGTGCGACACCGGGAGCCACCGGCGCGTCGCGATCCTGCTCGAGGACGAAGCGGTGAGCGAGGAGGTGCGCACCGCCTTCGAGCGCAGCGTGGCCTGGCCCGCGGTGCCCTCGATGCTGTTCGACGCGCTGACCTCGGTCGAAGGCTTCACGCACAGCTCGCTGCGCGAGCGCCGGGGGTGGGACGCCACACGATGGGATACCCCGGCGGAGAACTGCCGCATCCTGCTGGCGGAGGACAACCCGATCAACCAGAAGCTCGCGATCCGGCTGCTCGAGGGCATGGGCCACCGGGTGGAGGTGGCCGGCGACGGCGAGGAGGCGATGCAGCGTGCGTGCGCCGAGGCCTTCGACCTGATCCTGATGGACGTGCAGATGCCGAACCTCAGCGGCTTCGAGGCGACGGGCGCGATCCGCGATTGCGAGCAGGCGCTCGGCCGCCGCACGCCGATCGTCGCGATGACGGCGCACGCGATGGTGGGCGACCGCGAACGCTGCCTCGCCGCCGGCATGGACGGCTACCTGAGCAAGCCGATCTCCAGGCAGGCGCTCCACCACGAGATCCAGACGCACGCGCTGCGGCGCGCCGCGGACGGCGCCGCCGCCGCAGGGCATCCGCTGCCGGCCGCCGAGGCGCCCGAGCCGCCAGCCCCGCCCCCCGGCGACGGCGCCGCGTCCCCCGCCGCCCTCTACGACCGCGACCGTGCGGTGGCGATGCTCGGCGGCGACGAGGGCCTGTTCGACGAACTGGCGGAGATGTTCGCGGCGGACGCCGACGCACAGGTCCAGGTCCTGCGCCAGGCCGCAGCGGCGGGCGACCTCGCCCGGCTGGGTGCGCTGGCCCACGCGCAGAAAGGCGCGGTGTCGATGCTCGCCGCGACGGCGGCGAGCGAGACCGCGGCCCGTCTCGAGGCCGCCTGCAACGCGAAGCAGCACGAGCCGGCGCGCGGGCTCGCCGAAACCCTGTGCCGCCAGCTGCTCGAGCTGAAGGAGCGGCTGGCGCGCGACCTCGCCGGCACCGAGCGCGGCACGGGCTGAGGCCGCGCCGCAGGCAGGAGCTCAGCGCAGGCCGGCCTGCAGCCGCAGGCGCTCGGCCGGCGCCGCCTCCGCCTCGAAGCGCACCCGCTCGACGGCCGCCTGCGAGGGCCTGTCCGTGACCTGGTAGTCGCTGCTCCAGGCCCCGGTCCCCGTCGCCCCCCAGAGGCTGAGCATCAGGTAGCCCGGCAGATGCGGCAGGGGGCCGCGCGCGCCGCTCTCCTCGTGCACCAGGCGGCCGTCGACGAACCACTGGATGCCGGTGGCGGTCCAGCGGAAGGCGTAGTCGTGGAAAGCCGCCGAGGCGTCGAAGCCGAGCGGGACGACGCTCGGATGCTCGACGCCGTCGGACCAGTAGTTCAGGTGCAGCCGGGTCGGGTCGTCGCCCTTGATCTCGACATCGATCTCGTCGTGCCGCGTGCCTTCCGCGGGCCCGGTGTAGAGGAAGAAGGCGGTGACGGTCCCCGGCGTGCCGGAGGCCATCAGCCGCGCCTCGTAGAAGCCGTGGCCGTGGCGCTGGAGGCTGCGGTACTCGCCCGACACGCAGCTCATGCCGCTGCGGCTCTGCGTGTCCGCCTCCAGCGTGATCAGCAGCCGGCCGTCGTGGAAGGCCAGTTGCTCCGGATGCCAGCCGTTGAGGAAGTGGCCGCCGTTGTTCCAGCGGGACGCCTGCCAGCGCGCGGCATCGGCGAACTCCATCGTGTCCTCGAAGGACGGCGCTCCGCTCACCACCGTCCGGCCCGCCTCCCCGGCCGGCTCGGCCCCGGCGTGCGGGAAGCTCCCCTGCGTCGCCGGCGGCACGGCCGCGACGCTGCCGCCGCCACAGCCCGCCACCAGCAGCGCGGCGCCCAGACCCAGACCTGCAAGAACCTGCATCGAGAACATCCCCCGTCACCCCTCAAAGCCCTTCGAACCCTGCGGCAGCGCGACCTGCGGACAATCCCGCTCCCCGGCCCGCTGCCCGGCCTCCCGCCGCGCATCGTTGCGCCCGTCGAGAAAGGCGCAACCCTCGTTATCGGATGCGCGGCGGGCCGCTTGATGGAGGCACGGCCGGCCGGCGGGCAGGCAGTCGTGCGGTTTTCCTTGATCCCCGCAGCCCCCTGCCCCCAAGGGGCCGGGCACGCCCGCTGCGGGCAACGATGGCGAAGGAGGCCACGCCATGCCGCTCGAACCCCGCACCGTCCACGTCCCCGGCTTCGGCGAGGTGGAAGTGCCGCCGCATGTCTCGCGGGTCGACAGCGGCCCGCACACCGGCAAGGGCTGGCACGGCTGGCAGGTGCGCTGGCTCGAAGGCGGCATCCGGCGCAGCAAGTGGTTCCCGGACCGGACCCACGGCGGCATCGAGCGGGCGCTCGAGGCGGCGATCGACTACCGGGAGCAGCGCTATCCCGGTCGCCAGCCGCGCTCGGCGATCCGCGAGGACAAGGGCGTGACGATCGTGGAGAAGCTGCACAGCAACGGCCGCACGGTGCAGCTCTATGCCCAGGCCAGCCATCCCCAGCACGGCAAGGCCTCGCCACGCATCTACATCGGCACGCGCGCGACGGCGACCCCGGAGCGCATCGAGCGCGCGATCGCGCAGGCCCGGGAGGTGCGGCGCCGGCTGGTCGAGGAGCACCGGCTCGAGGCGAAAGGCTCCGGGGGCTGAACCCTGCGCCGGCGCGCTACTCCTGCAGGGACCCGGCGCCCCCCGAGAGGTTCATCCGCACGAACTGCTCGAACTCGACCGCCGGCACCGGTCGGCAGAGGTAGTAGCCCTGGATCTCGTCGCAGCCGGCCTCCCTCAGGAAATCCAGGACCTCCCGGGTCTCCACGCCTTCGGCGACCACGCGCAGCTTGAGGGTATGGGCCAGGTGCAGGATGGCCTTCGCGAGGGAGCCAAGGCTCGCCTCCTCGGCCAACTCGGTCAGCCCGGGAAGGAAGGCGCGGTCGAGCTTGAGGACGTCGACCGGGAAGCGCCGCAGGTAGGCGAGCGACGAGTGGCCCGTGCCGAAGTCGTCCACCGACAGGCACAGCCCCAGGGACTTCAACTGCTGGAGCATCTGGGCGGAGGCCTGCGGGTCCTGCATCAGCGAGCCCTCGGTCAGCTCCAGCTCCAGCAGTTCCGCCGCCATCCCCGACTCCCGCAGCGCCTCCCGCACCTTCGAGACGAGGTGGGGGTCGTGCAGCTGGCGGGGCGACAGGTTGACGGAGACCTTCAGCGGCTGCCCGAACCCGTCGACCCACTGCCGGTTCTGCAGGCAGGCCTGCCGCAGCACCCAGGTGCCGATCGGCCCGATCAGGCCGGTCTCCTCGGCCAGCGGGATGAACTGCGCCGGCGGCACCCGCCCGAGCTGCGGATGGCTCCAGCGCAGCAGCGCCTCCATGCCCACCACCTTCATGGTCGCCATGTCGAGCCGGGGCTGGTAGTACACCTCGAACTCCTCGCGCTCGAGGGCGCGGCGCAGCGCGCTCTCGAGCGTCAGGCGGCTGCGGGCCTCCTCGTGCATCTCGCGCGTGAAGAACCGGTAGCTGCTGCCCTTCTCGGACTTGGCGCGGTACATGGCGCTGTCGGCGCTCTGGAACAGGGCTTCCTTGGTGGCCCCGTCGCGCGGATGGACGGAGATGCCGATCGAGGCGCCGACGAACACCTCCTCGCCCGAGATCAGCAGCGGCTCGTCGAACTGCGCGAGCAGCTTCCCCGCCACCGCGGCCGCCGATTCCGCCCCTCTCGAGCACGGCAGCACGACGACGAACTCGTCACCGCCGAGCCTCGCGACGAAGTCGCCCGGCCGCAGGCGCGCGCGCAGCCGCTGCGCGACCTCCTGCAGCAGCAGGTCGCCCGCCTCGTGCCCCATCGAGTCGTTGACCTCCTTGAAGCGGTCGAGGTCGATGAACATGACCGCGAGCGATTCGCGGTCCTTGTCCGCCAGCGCGATCATCGCGTCGGCACGCTCGTTGAGCAGCGCGCGGTTGGGCAGCAGCGTCAGCGTGTCGTGGGTGGCGAGGTGCCTCAGCCGCCACTCCGCCTGCTTGCGCTGCGTGATGTCCCGCGCGGTGGCATACATCACCTGCTGCTGCGGAATCCACTTGGCCGACCACGCGAGGTGAACGACGTCGCCGCCCTTCGTGATCCAGCGGTTCTCGAAGTCCCGCAGCTCCCCGCTGCCCTCCCGCAGGTGCTTGCGGTAGGTGGCCCGGCTCTCCGCGCGATCCTCGGGATGCACGAAATCCCGGGACAGGCGCCCGACCAGTTCCTGCTCGGCGTGGCCCGTGATGCGGCAGCCCGCGGGGTTGACGCGCAGGAAGCGGCCCTCGCCGTCGAAGGTGCAGACCAGGTCGAGCGAATTCTCGATCAGGCTGCGGTTCTCGTCGCTCAGGGCCTGGAGCCGCTGCTCGATCTCGCGCTGCTCGGTGACGTTGCGCGCCATGCCCCGGTAGCCCGCGAAGACGCCGTCGCGGTACACCGGCTCGCCCACGATGGAGACATGGCGCACCCCGCTCCCGTTCGGCGTCCTGAGCGTGTAGACGATGTCGCGGAAGGGCTCGCGGCGCGCGAACTTCTGCGCATAGAGCTGCAGGCCGGGCTCGTCGGGGTCGAGGGCGAGCTCCTGCCGGGTGCGGCCCAGCAGGAGGCGCGTGTCCGCGCCCAGCCAGCCCGACGCCTCCTTCATCACCACGCTGAACCGCCCCTGCGCGTCGGTCTCCCAGTACCAGTCCGACAGCAGCGAGGTGAGGCTGCGGTAGCGCTCCTCGCGCTCGAGCAGCTGCTGCCGGATCGCCTTCTCGGTGGAGATGTCGCGCGAGATCGCGACGGTGCCGGTCATCGCGCCGCTGCGCGGGTCGAACATCACGCGCGTGGCGGTGGCTGCCCAGACGTAGTCGCCGTCGCGGCGCCGCAACCGCAGCTCGATCTGCGCCGGCCTGCGGCGCGACTGGAGCTGGGCCTCGACCTCGGCGCGCACCGCGGGCACGTCCTCCGGATGGATCAGCTCGTTGGCATGGCGACCCAGCAGCTCCTGCGCCGGGTAGCCCAGCAGCTGCTGGCTGGCCGGCGACGCATAGACGTAGCGCCCCTGGGCATCGTGGCGCGAGATCAGGTCGCTCGCGTTCTCGGCCAGCAGCCGGTACTGCGCTTCGCTGCGAACGAGCCGCTGCTGCAGGTCCTGCCAGCGGGTGATGTCGGTGATGGTGCCGGTGTAGCCGCTGAAGCGGCCGCGCTCGTCGAAGCAGGCGGCGCCGACGCCGAACATCCAGCGCATGCTGCCGTCGCTGCGCACGACGCGGTAGCGCACCTGGTAGTCCTCGCGCGCGGCCTTGGCGCGGCTGACCGTCGCCCGCACCTGAGGCAGGTCGTCGGGATGGATGTAGCGTTGCCAGCCCGCGATGGAGAACTGTCTGTAGGACGCGAAGTAGCCGCGCGCCTCGCGGTTGAGCTGCACGCAGACCTCGTTCTCGTCGAAGGTCCACACCACCAGCGTCACTTCATCCGCCAGCCTTCGCATCGCGCGCTCGGTCTCCGCGGCGGGGTCGCCCCGCCGGGTCTGCTGATCCAATGTCACGAAGGGAGATCCTCAACGGCACGCGGTCATTCGTCTGTCCTGCCGGCCCCGTCCGCGAGCTCCCTGGCATGGAGTCGGGCGGGCGGCGACTGCCGCACAAGATCGGTTCGGACCGGTACTGTAATTTCGGCGCCCGTCCCCGCTCGCACGGGCCGAGGATCCGCCGTGAAGTCTGCACATTGGGGATAACGCGGGGACCGCTCCCGGCCGGGGGCTTGCCTCACCCGGGAGTGCGGGATGCAGGTTCCGGCCCGGGTGGCGCATTCTTGTGCTGCCACCGCCCAGGGTGGCACGCGGACAGCAGTGCGAAGGATTGACCCCGGCATGCCGGGGTTTTTTTTCCGGCGCGGCGCCTGCCCGGCGCACCGGGCGCCGGGGCTTGCGCCAAGCGGTGTCAAGCGGGCGACGCCCCTCTCACATCAGCGGAATTCCCGGGAAGGGACCGTTCGCGGCCTCCTCCTCGATGTGGCGGGTGTAGGCGTCGTCCAGGGCGATGGCCACGGCAACGACGATCATCGCGACCCCGAGTGCCCCGAGCAGGAACAGGAAGAACAGCATGGCGGGCTCCTGGGAGGTGGGAAATGCTGCTTTTTAGTCCTGCCGGCGCGGGAGAAACACCCCGGAAACCCGAAGCTCGCTTACCCCAGTCCTGCCTGCACAGCACGTTCCGGCGCTGCGTCCCCGCCCGAGCGGCCCGGGTGCCGCCCCCCTGGCGGGCGAGGGGCAGGCCCCGCCCCTGCCCGGCTCACTCCCAGCCGGCGATCGTGATCTTGCCGCGCGCCTGCCCGCTCTCGATCAGCGCATGAGCCTGCCGCACGGTGCCCGCACTGATCGGCCGCAGGGTCTGCGTCACGGTCGTGCGCAGCACGCCCGCGTCCACCAGCGCAGCCACCTCGTCGAGCAGCGCGCCCTGCGCCGCCATGTCGGGCGTGCGGAACAGCGAGCGGGTGAACATCAGCTCCCAGTGCAGCGACAGGCTCTTGCGCTTGAGCGGCATCACGTCGAGCGGCTGCGCCGGATCGTCGATCAGCGCGATGCGGCCCTGCGGCATCGCGGCCTCGACGATGGCCGCCCAGTGCCGGTCGGTCTGCGTGAGCGAGGCCACCATCGACACCTGCGCCAGCCCGATCGCGGCCAGCTGCGGGGCGAAGGCCGCCGCATGGTCGATGACGTGGTGCGCGCCGAGCTCGCGGCACCAGGCCTGCGTCTCGGGGCGGCTGGCGGTGGCGATCACGGTGAGCCGGGTGAGGCGGCGCGCGAGCTGGATCAGGATCGAGCCCACGCCGCCGGCGCCGCCGATGACCAGCAGGCTCTGCCCTTCGCCGCCGTCCTTCGCGACGCCGAGGCGGTCGAACAGCAGCTCCCACGCGGTGATCGCCGTCAGCGGCAGCGCCGCGGCCTCGGCGTCGGAGAGCGACGCGGGGGCGCGACCGACGATGCGGGCGTCCACGAGGTGGTACTGCGCGTTGCTGCCCGGCCGGTCGAGCGCCCCGGCGTAGAACACCCGGTCGCCGACCGCGTGGCCGCGCACGTCGGCGCCGACCGCGTCGATGATGCCGACCGCGTCCCAGCCCAGCACCTCGGGGCGGCCCTCGGCCGGGGCACGGCTGCGGCGCACCTTGGTGTCCACCGGGTTCACCGACACCGCGGCGATGCGCACGCGCAGGTCGTCGGGGCCGGGCTCGGGGATCGGCAGCTCGACGTCGAGCAGCGCGTCGGCGCGCGCGAGCTCGCCGGGCTGGAGATAGGCAACGGCCTTCATGGTTCTCACTCCTGTGGGGGATGGGGATGGATGCGGCCCCGGGGCGCGAACGCCGCGGCGGGCCGCGAACGACGGAAGTCTAGGCAGCGCGGCCGGCGTTGATAATCGGCACCTTTCGAGATTCAGTTTCAAGCGGTTTTTGAAGATGCTGCACCTGAACGATGTGCAGCTGTTCGTCGAGGTCAGCCGGACGGGCAGCATCAGCGCGGGCGGCCGCCAGCTCGGCCTGAGCCCGGCCGCGGCCAGCGCCGCGCTCAAGCGGCTGGAGGGACGGCTGGAGGCGCAGCTCTTCGAGCGCTCGACCCGTTCGCTGCGGCTGACGCAGGCCGGCGAGGATTTCCTCGGCTACTGCAGCCAGTCGCTGCAGCTGCTGCAGGAGGGCCAGGCGGTGCTGCACAAGGGGCGCGAGGGCCTGGGCGGCGAGATCCACCTCGGCGCGCCGTCGGACCTCGGGCGCGGCCTGCTCGACGAGGTGCTGGAGCCCTTCCGCGCCCGCCACCCGCAGATCCGCATCGTGATGCACCTCTCCGACGGACTGCACGACCTCTACCGCCACCCGATCGACCTGGTGCTGCGCTACGGTGCGCTGCGCGACTCGAACCTGGTCGCGCGCAAGCTGTGCGACAACGAGCGCGTGATCTGCGCGTCGCCGGACTACCTGGCGCGCCACGGCCGGCCGCAGTCGGTGGAGGAGCTGGCACGGCGCAACTGCATCTGCTTCTACCGCGACGGCGAGCTCTTCGACCGCTGGCGCCTCGTCCACGAGGGACGGCAGCGCGAGGTGCGGGTGAGCGGCGACCGGGCGGCCGACGACGGCGCGCTGGTGCGCCAGTGGCTGCTCGCCGGCCACGGCATCGGCTACAAGTCCCGGCTCGACATCCGCTGCGACCTGCGCGACGGGCGGCTGGTCGACCTGTTCCCCGACGCCCGCTGCGACGCGAGCCCGCTGTTCGCGGTCTACCCGAGCCGCAACTACCAGCCGGCGCGGCTGCAGGCCCTGCTGGGGCACTTGCAGCAGGCCTTCGCCGACGCACCCTGAGATCAGGGCGTCGCGAGCGGCCAGCTAGCCGGTGACGTAGTCGGGAAACCGCGAGCGGATCTCCTCGACCTGGCTGAGCGTTCCCGAGAGGTGCTGGCGAAGGGCGTCCTGCGCGGCCTGAGGGGCGCCGCCGGCGATCGCGTCGAGGATGCGGGCATGGTCGCGCACGACCGCCTCGACCTTGCCGGCCACCGGCAGATGCAGGCGCCGCAGGCGGTCGACGTGGCCGCTCATGCGACGCACCAGGTCCCACAGGTCCGGCACGCCCGCCGCCTCGTACATGTGGCGGTGGAAGGCCTGGTCGCTGGCAATGAAGCCCTCGTAGTCCTGGAGGCGGATCGCCCCCTCCTGCCGCTCGATCAGGGCACGAAGCTCCGCCACCACCCGGTCGTCGTTCTTCTCCGCCAGCGCACGCACCACCTCCAGCTCGATCGAGCGGCGCAGGAAGTGCGCCTGCTGCGCGGCCGTGACGTTGATGCGGCTGACCACCGTGGCGTGCTGCGGAAAGATGTCCACCAGCCCTTCCTCGCCCAAGCGGATCAGGGCGTCGCGGATCGGCGTCTGGCTGAGCCCGAACTGCTCCGCGAGCTCGCCGCGCGACAGCACCGTGCCGGGCGCGAGCTCGAGCGAAAGGATCAGCGCGCGCAGATGCTCGAACACCTGCGGGGCGGCATGCCGGGAACGGTCGAGCCGTAAGGGCCCGAGCTTGGAGGGAAGACTCATGAAGGAGGGAGGGTTCCAGCGGATGAGGGCGTGCATGGGATTCTAGGGGGGAGGCGAGTTGACACACTAATATATTAGTGTTTTACTTCGCCCGTCGTACCGAATCCCTGCCTTCGCTCTCCCCGCTCACGAGGCCGCTCCGCTTCCCTTGGCATCGCGGCTCTCGACGGCGGGTTGTCCGTGACGCGGCCGGGACGGCGCCGCCGGCCCGAGAGGCCCTTTCCACCCCGACCATTCCAATGGAGACAAGCCCCATGACGATGAAGTCCATCCTTGCCCTCGCCGCCGCGATGGCCGCCTTCGGCGCGCAGGCCGTCGAGTTCCGCTCGGCCGACGTGCACAACAGCGACGACTACCCCACCGTGGCCGCAGTGCGGCACATGAGCCAGCTGCTGGAGCAGCGCAGCGGCGGCAAGTACAAGATCAAGGTGTTCAACAAGAGCGCGCTGGGCAACGAGAAGGAGACGCTCGACCAGGTCAAGATCGGCGCGCTCGACCTCAACCGCGTCAACATCAGCTCGCTGAACTCGATCTGCCCGAAGTCGCTGGTGCCGACGATGCCCTTCCTCTTCGACTCCATCGAGCACATGCGCAAGTCGCTCGACGGCCCCGTCGGCGAGGAGATCCTGAAGGGCTGCGAGCACCAGGGCCTGGTCGGCCTCGCCTTCTACGACAGCGGCGCCCGCTCCATCTACGCGAAGAAGCCGGTGCGCACGCTGGCGGACACCCGGGGCATGAAGATCCGCGTGCAGCCCTCGGACCTGTGGGTCGCGGTCGCCGCCGCGATGGGCGCCAACCCCACGCCGATGCCCACCGGCGAGGTCTACACCGCACTGAAGACCGGCCTGATCGACGCGGCCGAGAACAACGTGCCGTCCTACGAGGGCTTCAAGCACTACGAGGCGGTGAAGTACTTCTCCAGGACCATGCACTCGATGGCGCCCGAGATGCTCGTGATGAGCAAGGCCGTCTTCGACCGGCTGCCCAAGGCCGACCAGGACCTGATCCGTGCCGCCGCGAAGGAATCGGTGGCGTTCCAGCGCAGGAAGTGGGACGAGCAGGAGGCGAAGGCGCTCGAGATCGTCACCAAGGCGGGCGCGCAGGTCGTCTCCGACGTCGATCTCGCCTCCTTCAAGGCGGCCATGAGCCCGGTCTACGCGAAGTTCATCGCCACGCCGGACCTGCAGCGCCTCGTGAAGGCCGTGCAGGAAGGCAGCAAGTAAACCGGGCCGGGCCGGCTGCGACCGGCCCCGCGGGCCGCGAACGCGACCCGCCCCCTGCCCCATGGAGACCCCGATGAACTCTTCCGTCCTGCCGGCCGGCGCCGCCGTCGCGGCCGACTCCGCCGCGGTCAGTGCCGTGGCACCGGCGCTCGACGCCGGCCACGCCCGCCCGCCCGCAACCCATCCCTATTCCCGCTGCTGCGCGCTGCTGTCCAAGACCAGCCTCGTGCTCGCCGTGCTCGGGCTCCTCGCGCTGATCCTGTGCGTGCAGTACCAGGTGGTGGGCCGCTACGTGTTCAACGACACGCCCACCTGGGCCGAGGCGCTCGCGCTGCAGCTGGTGCTGTACGTCACCGCGCTCGGCGTCGCGGTCGGCGTGCGCGACGCCGGCCACATCGGGCTGGAGTCGCTGGTGTCGCTGCTGCCGGAGAAGTGGCGGCTGCGCGTGGAGGTGCTGATCCATGCCTTCGTCGTGCTGTTCGGCGCGCTGATGGCGCACAGCGGCTGGCTATGGACCACGCTCAAGTGGAGCGACATCAAGCCGATGCTGGGCGTCCCGGTCGGTGCCGACTACCTGGCGCTCACGGTCGCCGGCGCGCTGATCGTCCTTTTCTCCATCGAACATATCGTCGCGCTGCTGCGCGGCGAGGAAGTGGTGCCGGCATGGAACTGACCATCCTCTCCCTGAGCTTCGCTGTGCTGCTGGTCCTCGGCGTGCCGGTGGCCTTCTCGATCGGCCTGGCCTCGGTGGCCACCGTCCTGTACTCCGGCCTGCCGGTGGCGGTGGTGTTCCAGAAGATGGTGGGCGGCATGCAGGTGTTCTCCTTCCTGGCCATCCCCTTCTTCGTGTTCGCCGGCGAGCTGATGCTCTACGGCGGCATCGCCGACCGCATCGTGCGCTTCGCCAACAGCCTGGTCGGCCACGTCCGTGGCGGCCTCGGCATGAGCAACGTCGTGGGCTGCACGCTGTTCGGCGGCGTCGCGGGCTCGGCGCTGGCGGACGTGTCCGCGATGGGCTCGGTGATGATCCCGCTGATGAAGAAGGAGGGCTACGACGCCGACTACGCCGTCAACGTGACGACGCACGCGGCGCTGGTGGGCGTGCTGATGCCCACCTCGCACAACCTGATCATCTTCACGCTCGCCACCACCGGCATCGCATCGGTGAGCATCTTCAGCCTGATCCTGGCCGGCATCGTCCCCGCGCTGCTGCTGACCGCCTGCAACCTCGCGGCGGCCTACTGGGTGGCGCGCAAGCGCGGCTACCCGGTGCGCGGCGGCTTCCCCGGCTGGCTCGAGGTCTTCAGGGCCTTCCTCGCGGCGCTGCCGGGCCTGCTGATCGTCGTGATCATCCTCGCCGGCATCCTGTCGGGCATCTTCACCGCGACCGAGTCCGCCGCCACTGCGGTGCTGTGGGCGCTGGTGGTGACCGCGCTGGTCTACCGCTCGCTGAGCTGGAAGGACTTCCTGAAGGCCTGCGCCAAGGCCTGCAAGGCCACCGGCGTGGTGCTGCTGCTCATCGGCATCTCCTCGGCCTTCGGCTACTTCATGGCGCTGTACGAGGTGCCGCAGAAGACGGGCGAGCTGATGCAGATGGTGTCGACGAACCCGCTGGTGATCTTCCTGATGATCAACCTGCTGCTGTTCATCCTCGGCACCTTCCTCGACATGGCGGCGACGATCCTGGTGTGCACGCCGATCTTCCTGCCGATCGCGGTGCAGTACGGCATGGACCCGGTGCAGTTCGGCATCGTGATGCTCATCAACTGCGCGCTCGGCCTCAACACGCCGCCGGTGGGGGTGACGCAGTTCGTCGGCTGCGCCATCGGGGGGGTCTCGGTCGGGCAGGTGATGCGCTCGATCCTGCCCTTCTACGGAGCGCTCGCCGCCTGCCTCGCGATGGTGACCTACGTGCCCGCCTTCACGATGTGGCTGCCCAACCTCTTCAGGTGATCCGGCGCCGCCCCGGCGCCCTCGCGCCGGGGCCTTCCTCCCCCTTCGGAGCCCCGCACTCCCCCGCATGACAACCGGCACGCACCGGGGTGCCCCCGCGCACCGGTGCGCCCACGAGCAACGGCAGCCCTGCCGACCCAAGGAGCCCCTTCATGAACCGCAGCAATCCGATCAAGCATGTCCGCGTCACGCCGATCGCCTTCCGCGACGGCCCGCTGCTCAACGCCAGCGGCATCCACGAGCCCTGGGCGCTGCGCGCCATCGTCGAGCTGGAGACGGCCGACGGGCGCGTCGGCCTCTCCGAGACCTACGGCGACGAGCCGATGCTGCGCGCCCTCGACGCGGCCCGGCCGCTGGTGCTGGGCCTGTCGCCCTTCGACCTCAACGCAATGGAGGAGCGGGTGCGCGCCTCGATCCGCCCGGCGTCCGGCGCCGTCGAGTTCACGCTCGCACCCGGCTCCCACAGCGCGAAGAACGCCGCCAAGGTCACGAGCGCGCTGGAGGTCGCGATGCTCGACCTGCAGGGGCAGCTGCTCGGCGCGCCGGTCGTGGACCTGCTCGGCGGCGCGGTGCGCAGCTCCGTCGCCTACAGCGCCTACCTCTTCTACAAGTACGCCGAGCACGTCGACAAGCCCTATGCGCCCGACGCCTGGGGCGAGGGCCTGAGCCCGGAGCAGATCGTCGCGCAGGCGCGCCGCATGGTCGATCTCTACGGCTTCCAGAGCATCAAGCTCAAGGGCGGCGTGTTCGAGCCGGCCCACGAGATCGCGACGATGCGGGCGCTGCGCGCCGCGTTCCCGACGCTGCCGCTGCGGCTGGACCCGAACGCGAACTGGTCGCTGGCCACCAGCATCGCGGCGGCCGAGGAGCTCGACGAGCTGCTGGAGTACTACGAGGACCCCACCCCGACGCTGGAGGGCATGGCGGCGCTGTCGCGCCACTCGAAGGTGCCGCTGGCGACCAACATGGTCGTGACCACGATGGAGGAGTTCCGCGCCAACGTGCACGCGGGCGGGGCGAGGATCGTGCTCTCCGACCACCACTACTGGGGCGGGCTGCGCGCCACGCAGGCGCTGGCGCGCATGTGCGAGGTGTTCGGTCTCGGCATGTCGATGCACTCGAACTCGCACTTGGGCATCAGCCTGATGGCGATGACGCACGTGGCGGCGGCGGTGCCCAACATCGCCTATGCCTGCGACACACACTACCCCTGGCAGGAGGAGGAGGTGGTCGCCGGCGGGCGCATCGCCTTCGACAACGGCGCGGTGGCGGTGCCGGGCAGGCCGGGGCTGGGGGTCGAGCTGGACCGCGAGCAGCTCGCGCGGCTGCACGAGCAGTACCTCGCGTGCGGCGTGCGCAACCGCAACGACCTCGCGCAGATGCGCAAGTACGACCCGGCCTTCAGCGGCGCGAACCCCCGCTTCTGAGGAGGCGGGGCGGGGCCGGCCGGCTCGCCTCAGCCGCGAGAGCGGCCCGACGGCGCGGCGCGTCGGGCATCGAGGCCGCACTGGCCGGGACCCGAAGCCGCCAGGGCCGGCAGGCCGCCGACGGCGTCCGGGCACGCGCCGATCACGCGGCGGTCACGCGGCGGTCACGCGGCGGTCACGCGGCAGCCTACCGGGCGGCTCCGGCGGCGCCCGGCGACGCGAGGGGCTGGTGAGCGTGGGCGGCGAGCCGGGCCTTGCGGCACTCCGCCGCGTCGTGCTCCCCCTTCGCCCGGGCCCTGGCCCGCGGCCACCACTCCATGTTCGAGACGAGGTGCGGGCCGCCCGCGCAAAGCGGCACGATGTGCACGATCTCGTGCCCCGGGCAGGGCCGGCCCACGTCCCCCGTGGCCGGGCAGGGCACGACCTGGTGGAACTCGGCCCCGCGCGCCGCGGGCTCGGGGCGGGAGCCGCCGCCGGCCGCCGGGCCCGCGAGCGCCAGCAGGGCCGGCAGCGCGGGCAGGATGCGCCAGGGGCGCAGCCGCTTCGCTCGGGACGAGTGCAGGAATGCCATCGGGACCGCGTGCCGGGGAACTCAGCGCACCAGCAGCACCGGCGTCTTGCAGCGCGCCAGGACCTGCGTGGCGACCGAGCCCATCACCAGGTTGCCGAGCGCGGAGTGGCCGTGCGAGCCCATCACGATCAGGTCGTACTTGCCGCCGTCGGCCGTCTCCGCGATCACGTCGGCCGGGTGGCCTACCTTGTGCAGGCACTCGGCCTTGATGCCGCGCGCCTCGAAGAAGCCGCGTGCCTGGTCGAGCACGGAGCGGGCGCTGTCGTCGTAGTAGTCGGCCAGATCCTGCTTCGAGATCGAGCCCGCGGCCAGGGGCGGCACGGCCAGCACCACCGTGAGCACTGTGTACTCGTGGGCCGGGGTGAACAGGTCCCCGTGGGTCGCGACGTAGTCGAGCATATGCCGCGTGTAGTCGCTCCCGTCTGCTGCAATCAGAATCCTCATGTTCACCTCCTGTACTTCGTTGCGATGCTGCCGGCCCGCCCCGCGGGGACGGCGGATCGATGATAGAAGCGAAACGAGGCAAGCCTGGGGCCCGCAAGGGCGGGAGTGGAATTACCCTTGATGTGCGTCAAGAGCAGACGAAGGGCAGAGGACGCAGCGGGCGCAGGGTGGTCGAGCCTGCGCCCGCGGCCCGACGAGGGTAGGATGCTCCTTCACATTGACCATCCAAGCGCGACATGACCTATCCGAACACCCAACTCCTGATCGATGGCCAGTGGCAGGACGCTGCCGACGGCCGCACGCTTGCTGTCCACAACCCTGCCACCGGCCAGGAGATCGGCCGCGTCGCTCATGCCGGCCGCGCCGAGCTGGACAAGGCGCTGGAGGCCGCCCAGAAGGGGTTCGAGACCTGGCGCGACATGACGCCGGCCGCCCGCAGCGCGATCATGCGCCGTGCCGCGGGCCTGATGCGCGAGCGTGCCGCCGACATCGGCCGCCTGCTGACGCTGGAGCAAGGCAAGCCGCTGGCCGAGGCCAAGGGCGAAGCGCTGGCGGCGGCCGACATCATCGAGTGGTTCGCGGAAGAGGGTTTCCGCGTCTATGGCCGCATCGTGCCGTCGCGCACCAACCTGGCCATCCGCCAGATGGTGCTGAAGGACCCGGTCGGCCCGGTCGCCGCCTTCACACCCTGGAACTTCCCGATCAACCAGGTGGTGCGGAAGGTCGGCGCCGCGCTCGCGGCGGGCTGCTCGATGCTGGTCAAGGCCCCCGAGGAGACGCCTGCCGGCCCGGCCGCACTGATCCGGGCCTTCGTCGACGCCGGCATCCCCCCCGGCGTGCTGGGCCTGGTCTATGGCAACCCCGCCGAGATCTCGAGCTACCTGATCGCGCATCCCACGATCCGCAAGATCACCTTCACCGGCTCCACGCCGGTGGGCAAGCAGCTGGCCGCGCTGGCCGGCCAGCACATGAAGCGCGTGACGATGGAGCTGGGCGGCCATGCGCCGGTGATCGTCGCGGAGGATGCCGACATCGCGCTGGCCGTGAAGTCCACCGCCGCGGCCAAGTTCCGCAACGCCGGCCAGGTCTGCATCTCGCCCACCCGCTTCCTGGTGCACGAAAGCATCCGCGGCGAGTTCGAGCAGGCCCTGGTCAAGCATGCGCAGGGCCTGAAGGTCGGCGACGGGCTGGCCGAAGGCACGCAGATGGGGCCGCTGGCCAACCCGCGCCGGCTGAGCGCCATGGCGGAGCTCACCAAGGACGCGGTCGAGCGCGGCGCCAAGGTGCTGGCCGGCGGCGAGCGCATCGGCGAGGTCGGCAACTTCTGGCAGCCCACCGTGCTGGCCGATGTTCCGCTGGACGCCAAGGTCTTCAACGACGAGCCCTTCGGCCCGATGGCCGCCATCCGCAGCTTCAACACGCTGGAGGAGGCGATCGCCGAATCGAACCGCCTGCCCTATGGCCTGGCTGGCTACGCCTTCACGCGTTCGCTGAAGAACGCCGACCTGCTGGCTCGCCGGGTCGAGGTCGGCATGCTGTGGGTGAACATGCCCGCGCTGCCCTCGGCCGAGCTGCCCTTCGGCGGCATCAAGGATTCCGGCTACGGCACCGAAGGCGGCCCCGAGGCGCTGGAGGCCTACCTCAACGTGCGTGCCGTCGCGGTGATGAACGCCTGAGCCTCGAGGGTCTCCCCCGGGGCCCCTGGGGCTCCGCAGAGAGACCTCGGAACAGCCGCGGCTCCGACGCCCCCGGGCCGGCCGCCGCGAGCAGCAGGCCGCGGCGGGCCGGACGCTGCCGGCACCCTGGCAGAATCGGGCCGATCCTCCCGGGTGGCGCCCGCATTCTCAGGCACAGGCGTTGCCCGTTTCGACACAGGACACGCAGGTCTTCCGACGCGAATGTCCTGCACCCTCCAGCCGCCCGCTGCGGGCATCTTTTCGAGAAAGCGCACAGCCATGAACGTCGCCAAGAACACGGTGGTCACCGTGAATTACCGCCTGTCCGATGAGCAGGGCAATGTGCTCGAGGAAGGCACGGAGCCGATGATCTACCTGCAGGGCCACGGAAACACGCTGCCGAAGATCGAGGCGGCGCTCGAGGGCCGGGCGGTCGGCTATGAAACCACGGTGCGGGTGGAGCCCGACGAGGGCTTCGGCCATTACGACGAGGAGCTCGTTCGCGTGGAATCCCGCGACAGGCTGCCCACCCCGCTGGAAGTGGGCATGCAGCTCGAGGCCAGGCACGAAGGCGAGGAAGGGGAAGAGGTCCATCTTCTCACCGTCACCCAGATCGATGGCGAGCGTGTCGTGCTCGACGCCAATCACCCGCTGGCCGGCATGACCCTGGACTTTGCGCTCACGGTGGCTGACGTTCGCCCTGCCACGGAAGAGGAGATCGCGCACGGGCACGCCCATCCCGAGGGCGGCCACGCGCACTGACAGTCGCCGGCAGCGGACGGCGGGGGCGCTCTTGCGCGCCTCGGGACGCTGCCTGACAAGGGAGTGAGTCGAAGCCCCTGCCGGGGCTCCTCGTCCGGGCTCGTGCCGGGCCCGAGGGCGCGCGAAGCTTCGCCCGCCTTGGCGGGGGGCCTGCCCAGTCACGCCGCCCCGACCGCGCCCGCCCCCCTCCGCCCCTTCCATCCGGGGCGTAACGGCAGCGGCGATGGACGGACCGCAGCCCTCCCCGTCCCGCGCTCACCGCGCTCGTGGCACAGGCGAGTCCGTCCCGGATGCACGGGCGCTTGCGGAGGCAATGGGCGCACCCGCCCCCCAGCAACCGAGCAGGGCCGCGGGTCCACGATCACGATCTGCGCTTGCCATCGGGTATGCGCTCCGCCCGGAGGTATTCGTCGCGGAATCAGCCGTTGACGCCCCCGTTGGCGTGGCTCCGCCGGGGCGCCAAGCCCGCGATCGTCACGAGGCTTTCGAACCTCGGGCAGATCCTTCCGGTACGCCCGAGCACGGGCGTGGGCACCAGCACGGAAATGCCCTCCGCACCTCAGGCTTTTCCTGAGGGATCGGTCTCCTCGAACCCCTCCATTTCCCTATGAACGGCAGCGCTGGACAAGCTCCGGCCGCCCATCCGTGCGCGGCATGCGGGGAGGGACATGCCATCAGGAACAACCCGATCAAGTTTTTGTGCACTGCGATCGAAAAAAGGGGGGTGCGCAATCGAGAAGCGTTGTCCGATCCCACCTTGTCTCCCCAAAAGGCTCCCATGCTGAACCTCTCGAAGATGACAGTACGCGCACGGCTTACCGCCGGCTTCGCGTTCGTGCTGCTGTTCATGGCGCTGATCGCCGCGCTCGGCATCAACCGCATGGCGGCGCTCCAGGAGCGGCTCGACCAGATCGTTGAAGTGAACAACCGTCAATCGCGTCTCGCCGTCTCGATGCGCATCTCGATCAACCAGGTTTCGACCCAGCTGCGCAACATCGTGATGATCACGGACGACGCGGGGATGAGGGCCGAGGTCGAGAAGATCAAGGCGTCTCGCGCCCGCTACGACGAGGCCGCACAGCAGCTTGCCTCGATGTTCGCGGCGAATGCGTCGACGACGGCTGCGGAAAAGGCGCTTTTCGAGAAGGTCCGGCGGCTCAGGGACCAGGTGCGGCCGCTGAACGACAAGGTGCTGGAACTGGGGCTCCAGAACCGCAACGAGGAGGCGACCAGGACACTGCTGCAGGAGGCGGCCCCGGTCAACACCGAGTGGCTGCTGGCGCTGGGCGAGCTCGCCGACCTCGAGGACAAGCTCAACGACGAGGAAGCCGCCGAGGCCAGGGCAGCCTACTCGAGCGCGCTCACCCTGATGATCGTGTTCAGCGTGCTGGCGGTGATCGGCTCGGTGACCCTGGCCCTGCTCATCACGCGCAGCCTCACCCGGCAACTTGGCGGCGAGCCGGCCTACGCCGCGGAAGTCGCGGACCGGATCGCCTCCGGCGACCTGAGCGTGCCCGTCGTGATCCGGGAGGGCGACACGGGCAGCCTCCTGCACTCGATGCGACAGATGCAGGCGAGCCTCGTGACGCTCGTCTCGAGCATCCGGGCGGGAGCCGACTCGATCGCCACCGGCTCCACACAGATCGCCACCGGAAACCAGGACCTTTCGCAGCGCACCGAGGAGCAGGCCTCCAACCTGCAGCAGACCGCGGCTTCCATGGAGCAACTCATGAGCACGGTGCAGAACAACGCCAACTCGGCGCGCCTGGGCACGCAACTCTCGGTGCAGGCGAGCGAGTCGGCCCGGCTCGGCAGCGAGGCGGTGGGCATGGTGGTCGGGACGATGACCGCGATCAGCGCCTCCAGCGCCAAGATCTCCGAGATCATCGGCGTGATCGACGGCATTGCATTCCAGACCAACATCCTCGCGCTCAATGCCGCGGTGGAGGCTGCGCGCGCCGGCGAGCAGGGCCGGGGCTTCGCGGTCGTGGCGGGGGAGGTCCGCACGCTCGCGCAGCGCAGCGCCCAGGCAGCCAAGGAGATCAAGTCGCTGATCCTCGACAGCACCGAGAAGGTCGAGGCGGGCAACCTGCAGGTCGCCCAGGCGGGCAAGACCATGGACGAGATCCTGATGCAGGTGCGCCGCGTGTCGGACCTGATGACGGAGGTGGACGCCTCCTCCAGGGAGCAGACACAGGGCATTGGCCAGGTAGGCACGGCCGTGAGCGTGCTCGACCAGGTGACGCAGCAGAACGCAGCGCTCGTGGAAGAGTCGGCGGCGGCAGCGGACAGCCTGCGCTCCCAGGCCGATCGCCTGGTGCAGGCGGTGGCCGCATTCCGGCTGCGGGCAGACGAGGCGGCGGCAGGGCGCGGTGCCGAGCGCATCGAGGCCCCTGTGCTTTCCAGGCGTTCGCCCGCGCCCGCCACGAGCAGCACCTCGCCCCGCACGCCGACTCCTGCGCCAAGCAGCACGCCGAAGACGGCTGCCCCCGCGACGGGCGGGCAGCACGAGGACTGGGTCAGCTTCTGAGCCGCAGCTCCGCAGGACCCCGGAGAAACCCGCTGCACCGTGCGGGCCCACCGGGAGTCCCGGGGCGCTCAAACCTTCTCCCGCCGCCCCCTTTCACTGCCGTGCTCTGCGGCAGCAGCAGGCTCGCCACCGCCCGGTCCTCGGATGCGTTGTTCCTGTCGGGCCACGGCTCGAGGCGATCCCTGCTCCGATGCGGTGGAACTGCCGCGGGGCGCCTCGGAAGGCCGCTCTCAAGCGGGGGTGCTCGCCTCTCGCGTGCGGAGGACCGCCAGGGCCGCGACGGCGGCGAGCGTGAACCCCATCATGACCGCCCCCAGCCCGACCGGATGCTCGTGAGGCACCCAGCCCACGACATAGGCCCCCAGGGCGCCCATCAGTTGCTGCATCACCCCCGCCAGCGCGGCGGCCGAACCGGCCAGGGCCGGCACCAGGCCCACCGTCGCGGTCAGGCACGCAGGCACGAGGAGGCCGTTCCCGATGCCGAGCAGGATCAGCGGCAGCACGAACGCGAGCGGCGTGTTCATGCCGGCGAGGCCGAGCGCCGTCATCAGGCCGATTCCTGCGAGCGAAACGCCCAGGCCCGCGGCCAGCATCCAGCGCTCTCCCTTGCGGTGCGCCAGGCGGCTGGTCAGGTAGTTGCCGCCGATGTAGGCCAAGGGCACGGCCATGATGTACCAGCCCACGTTCTCCGGCCCCACCCCGTAGTGGTGCAGGACCAGCGGCGCACCGCTCAGGAAGGCATAGAAGGCCGCTACGGTCAGCGACAGGATCGCGACATAGGGCAGGAACGCCGGCTCGCGGGACAGTTGCAGGTACGCCGCGCCCATCTCGCGCAACCAGTGCCTCTCGGGGGCCGTCGAGGGCTGGCGCGGCCGTGCCGGCATGCCTCGCAGCACGCCCACGCCCAGGACGAGAGCCAGCACCGCCAGGAAGACGAAATTGGCCTGCCAGCCGAGACGGGCATGGATCTGACCGCCGATCACGGTCGCCAGGGGCGGACACAGTCCCATCGCCATGCCGACGTAGGCCATGACGCGCACGCGGTCGGGCCCGCTGAACAGGTCCTGGACGGCGGCACGCCCCACCACCATGCAGGCAGCGGCGCCCGCCCCTTGCAGGATGCGCACCACGATCAGGCCGTGCACGCCGTCGACTGCCGCGCCGATCGCCGAAGCCGTGCCTGCCAGCGCCAGTCCGATCAGCAGCATGCGCCTGCGGCCGAAGCGGTCCGACAGCGGGCCGTAGATGAGCTGCATGGCGCCGTAGGCGAGGACATAGCCGCTGAAGGTCAGCTGCACGCTGGCCTGGCTGGCGCCGAGGACCGAGGCCCATTCCTGCATCGACGGCAGGAAGATCGTCATCGCGATCAGACCGAACGCCATCTGCGCGACGAGGTTCAGGACGAGCAGGCGCTCGGACCTCCTGTTCGGCCGTCCGGCCGCCGCTGCGGACTCCGGGGGCAAGGCAGGGGTACGGCAGGGGGGCAATGTCATGGGAGCAGGAGGCCTCGGGTCGAAACGGCCATTGTCGCCCTGCAGCCGGCGCATCGCTTCGGTGAGACTGAACCGTCACCGCCGGCCCGACACGGCCTGCCGCCACGTGACGAAGCAGTCCGTCACGCCAGGGATGCGGAGAAATTCGGTCGGCCCCGCATCCCTCCCGGTCAGGCGGGTTGGCTCGCAGGTGGACGGCCCTCTTGAGCCTGACGCGGCAGCCGTGCCGTGAATGCGGTGCCCCCGAGCTCCGATGAGTCGACTTCGATCGAACCGCCATGTGCCACCGCGATCTGGCGTGCGATGTACAGGCCCAGGCCCAGCCCCGAGGCGCCTTCGCGGCTCTCGCCGGCCTGTAGCGAGGCGCGCTTGAGCGGCTCGAACAGCGTCTTGCGCGCCTGCACTGCGATCGGCGGCCCCTCGTTGTGCACCGACACCGTGACAGCGTCTGCATCGCCGCATACGACGACAGTCACCGGCTTCTCCGGCTGGCCGTGGTGAATGGCATTGGAAACCAGGTTGGACACCAGCTGCCCGACGCGCCGCGTGTCCCAGCAGCCCGACAACTCACCCGAGCAGTGGAGGTGCAAGGTCCGCTCCGGGTGGAACGCCTCGAGCTCGTCGACCACCTGGCGGCATACCTCGCCGAGGTTCCCGGGCCCTCGCACGAGGGGCAGGCCGTTACCGAGCCGTGTGCGGGTGAAGTCGAGCAGGTCGCCCACCATCTCGCGCATGCGATTGGTGCTGTTGAGGATGCGGGTGACCGCCTTGGTCTGCAGGCCGTCCAGCGTGTCGGAGAGAAGCAGGTACTGCGCCGAGCGGCGTATCGCCCCCAGCGGGTTGCGCAGGTCATGGCCGAGCACGCCGAGCAGCAGGTTGCGCGAATCCTCGATTCTTCGCGAGTACCAGGCGATCGACTCGGTCAGCCCCTGGTCCAGCGCCTCGTCGAAGCGGATGAGCTGGTCGAGCATGGACGAGTCCGTCCCTGTGCGCTGCTGCGCCCAGAGTCTCAGTACGCTGGCCCTGAGCGCGCGGTACTCCGCGACCATCTCGTTGAGCGTGAAGCCTTCGCTGAAGCGATGCTCGGCGTGCTCCCGTGCGTACCGGGTCACCTCTGGCGCGTTCTCCGGGCGCTCCCCGCGCGACTTCGCTTGCTGCTCCATGCTGCTCTGCTCCGCCTCCATGTCGGCGGCGATGCTCAGAAGGAGCACCTTCGCATGGTCTCGCAGGTCCTCGCTCGACAGGTGCTGTGCGGCTGGCAGCCGGGTCCGGGCGAACTCCTCCCACGACGCCACGATGCGCTCGATCTCGCGCCGGATGAACTCGGAAAACGCCATCCCTGTCTCCCTGGAAGCCTGGTGCATGCAGTCCGGCGATTCCACCATGTTCTGCGTCACCCCGTGAGGGATTTCGGTGGGGACGCGAGCGAGGGCCTCCGCCAGCCAGGGAGCGAAGCAAGGAATCCGGACCGCAGGGGCAAGGCCCCCGTCCCGGGGTTACACGTTCCCGCATCCCTTACGACGCGGACCTGCTCGCGGACGCCACTTCGCCCTTAACCTACACGGCCGCCAAAGACCAGACGAAGGAGGGGTAGCCATGACTTCGATCCAAGGAACCATCACGGAGATCAACCATGCGGCCGACCGCATCGCCGTGCAACTCAGCAATGGCTGGTTTGCCGTGTGCCGCCTGTTCGATCGGCGCAGCAGCCCGCCCATTGGCGAGGCAGTTCACGGCCGGCTCCTGGAGCCGGGTGCAAGCACGCTGACCGCGCTCGGCTCCAACCGGACGTTCAGAGCCTTGGTGCTAGCCGTCTTTCCCTGCAAGGCTCCGGCGCTCGAGCTGGTGCACACCTGAAACCCGAACACCCCGCCCTGCGTGCGACACCCCGGAGAAGGATTTCGTACCGCCTTGCCTGCGGCAGCGCAGGCAAGGACAACCGGGCGCTCAGCGTGCCGGCGAGAGCTCCAAAGGGAAGTACAACTGCCGCGAACTGTCCCTGAGCCTGATGCAGTCGAGCATTCCCGCAAAGCCTATTCCATTGAAAACGACCCGGTCCCCCTTGTTCGTGAGCAGGCGGGTGCCGGGAGCAGGCGGGTTCTGGACGTTGAAGAACCGCCCTTGCGGTCCATGCTCGGTGGTGTATTCCATGAGATGTGCTGCGGTGTGAATGTCGTTTTTACGGGATGGGCCTTGGATTTTCTTCTGCAAGTTCCGAGGCTGGGTAAATTTTGCGGCAACCCGGGCATGTTCTGGAAGAGGGCATCCCCCTGCATTTGAGGGGCTGCTCGCTCCCCGCACCCACGGAGGAAGGGGTGTCGCCTCCGCCTGGGGGGACAGCCGAGGCGGCGCAGCATCCGCCCCCTCTCCGCGCCCTGCCCCCACTCGCGCAGCCCGACTCGGTGGAGAACCCTTCCGGTGGCCGCCACATATCCCATTTGAGAGATGCGCTCCGAAGGCACGCTACCTACGATGGACTCATCGCCCTGGTCTTGCTCGCATGAACTTCCGGACGGCACGAGGCTGCCTTGTCGAGACGGAGTGGTCCGGACCTGAATTGGCAGACGGGCGCAATCCCTTCGTTGAATCCAGAGATCCGACCATGCACCTAGCTTGCCCCGCCCTCCGCCCCGCCGCCATCGCCGCCGCGCTGCTGGTTGCCGCATCAGCGGTCATGCCGCTGGCCGCCCAAGCCCAGGACAACGGCGACGAGGGCCAGCTCGCCTTCGATGCCGGTCTGCGGCAGTACCAGGCCGGCGACTACGGGGCCGCACTTCAGCGGCTGCAGCTTGCCGCCGAGTACGGCGAGAACGAGGCCGCCGAGATCGTGGGGGGCATGTACCTGATCGGAGAGAAGCTCTACGGTCCGGCCGTGCCTGCGGACCTGCGTCAAGCCCGCCGGTGGCTGCAGGTGGCTGCCATCAAGGGGCGCCGCACGGCTCAGTTGACGCTGGCCGCGCTGGACAGGGCCGCTGGCCGCGGCATGTAAGCCGTCCGGCTCGCTGCTCATCAGCGGGCCGCCCCCTGGATTGCCCCGCCTTCCGACGCGCGGAACCACCCGCCGCGGCGGCTCGCCGCAGATGGCTCGGTGCCCATGCCCGACTCGATTGCCCGCCTCTTGCGCTTCGCGCGGCTCGCAGCCCTGCTGCTGCCGCTCGGCCTGCTCGGCGCACTGCTCTACATCCTCGATCAGTACGAGGACGCCGACCAGCGGGTGGAGCGCACGCATGTGGTGCTGGACGAGATCGAGCAGATGCGCGTGGGCGCCCTGCGCCCGGCGACCTGGCTGCACAACTTCATCGTCCGGCCTGATCGGTCATGGCTGGCGATGGTGCGCAGCGCTGCCGCTCGCGCCATGGAGGCAGCGCAGCGGGCGGAAGCACTGACGGCGGACAACCCGCCGCAGCACCTCCGCATGCGGCGGCTCAAGGCGGAACTGGCCGAGGTGCTCGACAACTACCTCCTCCTTGCCGACATTGCCGAGCGCGACGGCGTCGAGTCTCTCAAGACGTCTGCCTACGCCGGCATCAGCAACTCCGACCCGACCCGGGAACTCCGGACGCTGCTGGACCAGGTCGAGCAAGCGGAGCGCGACCTGCTCAAGGCAAGGTCCACGATGGAGCGCGAGCGCCTGGCCCTGCTCGGACATCTCGTGGCCGCCATCGGCGGCGCCCTCATCCCTTTCGCGCTCTGGGCCCTGCGGCACTCCGCGCAAAGGCGGGCGGCCAACCGCGGCCCGGCGTGTCGACGCGACGCTCGATCCGGCCCGACCTAGGCGTCGCCGCGGATGCGCCGGCACTCCCTGCCACGAGGAGCGCCGGCTGCCGCCATCACAAGTTGTCGATGAACGTCCGCAGCTTGTCCGAGCGGCTCGGATGCTTGATCTTCCGGAGTGCCTTGGCCTCGATCTGGCGGATGCGCTCCCGCGTCACGTCGAACTGCTTGCCCACTTCCTCGAGCGTGTGGTCGCCGGACATGTCGATGCCGTAGCGCATGCGCAGCACCTTGGCCTCGCGCGGCGTGAGGCTGTCGAGGATCTCCTTGATCGCTTCGCGCAGGCCGGCTTGGAGAGCGGCTTCGTGCGGCGACACGTTGTTCGTGTCCTCGATGAAGTCGCCGAGGCTGGTGTCGGCATCGTCGCCCACCGGCGTTTCCATCGACACCGGCTCCTTGGCGATCTTCATGACCTGACGAACCTTCGCCTCCGGGATGCCCAGCTTCTCCGCCAGCGTCGGCGGATCGATCTCCACGCCGAACTCCTGCAGGTGCTGGCGCGAGATGCGGTTCATCTTGTTGATCGTCTCGATCATGTGCACCGGCACGCGGATGGTGCGGGCCTGGTC
>NZ_QXMG01000004.1 GCF_003569765.1 Caldimonas tepidiphila
CTGCACCTCGGCCGCGCACCGCTTCGTCCTCTTCAACTCACCGGGGGTGAATAGATACCTTGTAGGCGCCATGGCTGGCGCCGATCGCGAGCGCGAGCGCGTCGACGCCCGTCCTCGCGACGAAGTCTGCCGCCTGCTCGGGGTCGGTGAGCAGCTGCTCGTGCGTGAGCACGCCCTCGGCGCCGGCCCGGGCGGCGAGGCGCTCAGCGCGCGATGGCGGCCAGCTCGGCTTCGCCCGACGATGCGGACGGCACCGCGGGGCTCGCGACGCGCAGCAGGCGCCGCGCGCGGGCGGCCACCCCCTCGGGCGTGAAGCCGAAGTGGCGGAACAGCTGCGTCGCGGGCGCTGACTCGCCGAAGCGGTCCAGCCCCACCACGTCGCCGTCCTCGCCGACGTACTTCCACCACAGCCCGCAGCTGCCGGCCTCGATCGCGAGGCGCGGCAGGTGGCGCGGGACCACGCTGCGCCGCCAGGTCTCGTCCTGGCGCTCGAAGGCCTCGACGCAGGGCATCGACACTACGCGCGCCGGGATGCCGTCCGCGGCGAGCAGCTCGGCCGCGGCGAGTGCCAAGCCCACCTCGGAGCCGGTGGCGATCAGCACGACGCACTCGCCCGCCGGGCGGCGCAGCACGTAGCCGCCGCGCGCGATGTCGTCCAGGCGCGGGCGGCCGCTGCCCACATGCGGCACCGCCTGGCGCGTCAGCAGCAGGCAGCTCGGGCCCTGCGCGCGGCGCAGCGACTCGCGCCAGGCGACCGCGGTCTCGGTGGCGTCGGCCGGGCGCCAGACGTCCACGTTCGGGATCAGGCGCAGGCTGGCCGCGTGCTCGATCGGCTGGTGCGTCGGGCCGTCCTCGCCCAGGCCGATCGAGTCGTGCGTGAAGACGTGCACCACCGGCAGCCGCATCAGCGCCGACATGCGCACGCCGTTGCGGGCGTAGTCGCAGAAGGTCAGGAAGGTGCCGCCGAAGGGGCGCAAGCCGCCGTGCAGCGCCACGCCGTTCATGATCGCCGCCATGCCGAACTCGCGCACTCCGTAGTGCACGTGGTTGCCGGTCTTCTCGCCCGTCAGCGGCCGGTGGCCCTTCCAGTCGGTGAGGTTCGATCCCGTCAGGTCGGCCGAGCCGCCGAGCAGCTCCGGCATCGCGGGCCCGAGCAGCTGCAGCACGTCCTGCGAGGCCTTGCGCGTGGCGACCGGCGCGGCGCGCTGCTCGGCGGCCCGGCAGGCGGCCTCCAGCGCCGCCTCGGCCGCGGCGTCGAGCCGGGCCGGCTGCTCGCAGCGGCGCAGCAGCTCCGCGGCGAGCGCCGGGTGCTCGGCCGCGTAGGCCGAGAAGCGCGCCTGCCAGTCGCGACGCCGCGCGGCGCCCCGCTCCAGCCCCGACCAGGCCTGCCGCACCGCCTCGGGCACCTCGAAGGGCGCGGCCGTCCAGCCCAGCGCCGCGCGCGTCAGCGCGATCTCGGCCTCGCCGAGCGGCGCACCGTGCACCTCGGCGCTGCCGGCGCGGTTGGGCGAGCCCTGGCCGATGCGGGTGCGGCAGCAGATCAGCACCGGCCGGTCCGATTCCAGCGCCGCCTCGATCGCCCGGTCGAGCATCGCGAAATCGTGGCCATCCACCTCGCGCAGCACCGTCCAGCCGTAGGCCTCGAAGCGCCCGGGCGTGTCGTCGCCGAACCAGCCCTTCACGTCGCCGTCGATCGAGATGCCGTTGTCGTCGTAGAAGGCGACGAGCTTGTTCAATCGCCAGGTGCCGGCGAGCGAGCAGGCCTCGTGGCTGATGCCCTCCATCAGGCAGCCGTCGCCGAGGAAGACCCAGGTGCGGTGATCGACGATCTCGTGGCCGGGCCGGTTGAACTCGTCGGCGAGCAGCTTCTCGGCCAGCGCCATGCCGACCGCGTTCGCAAGGCCCTGGCCGAGCGGGCCGGTCGTGGTCTCGACGCCCGGCGTGTGGCCGACCTCGGGGTGGCCGGGCGTGAGCGAGCCGAGCTGGCGGAAGCGCCGCAGCTCCTGCATCGGCAGCGCGTAGCCCGCGAGGTGCAGCAGCGCGTAGAGCAGCATCGAGCCGTGGCCGTTGGAGAGCACGAAGCGGTCGCGGTCGAGCCAGTGCGGGTCGGCCGGGTCGTGCTTCAGGTGGTGGCGCCACAGCGCCTCGGCGATGTCGGCCATGCCCATCGGCATGCCGGGGTGGCCCGAGTTCGCGGCCTGCACCGCGTCCATGGCCAGCACGCGCAGCGCGTTGGCGCAGTCGCGGCGCAGCGCCGCATCCGTGGCGGCCGGGGATGTGGTGACGCGGCTCATGCGTTCATCGCCTTTCTGCGGCGCTCCACGAGCCGCATGATCATGGGGGTGAAGATCAGCTGCATCGCCAGGTCCATCTTGCCGCCCGGCACCACCAGGGTGTTGGCGCGCGACATGAAGGAGTCATGCAGCATGCTCAGCAGGTAGGGGAAGTCGATGCCGCGCGGGTTCGCGAAGCGGATCACCACCAGGCTCTCGTCGGGCGTCGGGATGGTGCGCGCGATGAAGGGGTCGGAGGTGTCGACCACCGGCACGCGCTGGAAGTTGATGTGGGTGCGCGTGAACTGCGGGCAGATGTACTCGACGTACTCGTGCATGCGGCGCAGGATCACGTCCGTCACCGCCTCGGTCGAGTAGCCGCGCGTGCTGCGGTCGCGGTGGATCTTCTGGATCCACTCCAGGTTGATGACCGGCACCACGCCGATCAGCAGGTCGGCGAAGCGCGAGACGTCCACCTTGCCGGTCTTCACGCCGCCATGCAGGCCCTCGTAGAACAGCAGCTCGGAGTCGGGCAGCGGCTCCCAGGCGGTGAAGGTGCCGGGCGGCTGGCCGTAGGGCGCGGCCTCCTCGTCGTTGTGCAGGTACTTGCGGTACTGGCCGCTGCCGGTCTCGGCGTACTGGCGGAACAGGTCCTCCAGCTCCTCGAACAGGTTGGCGTCCTCGCCGAAGTGGCTGAAGTGCGGCTTGCCGCGGCTCTCGGCCTGCGCCATCTCGAGCTTCATCTCCTGGCGGTCGTAGCGGTGGAAGCTGTCGCCCTCGATGACGACGGCCTTCACCGCCTCGCGGCGGAAGATGGTCTCGAAGGTGCGCGTGACGGACGTGGTGCCGGCACCGGACGATCCGGTGATGGCGACGATCGGATGCAGGGTGGACATGGAGCGGCCTCTCGATGCGATAAGGGGATGCGTCGTTGCGCGGGCCTCAGACGCTGGCGAACAGCCCGCGCGTGCCGAACAGCGGCGAGCGGTAGCAGTCCTGCATCGGCTCGTCGCGGTGGTAGCACTCGATCAGGTCCACCTCGTCGGCCGAACCGAACACGAAGCCGATGCGCTGGTGCAGCGACTCCGGCTTCACGTCCATCAGCCGCCGCCGCCCGGTGCTCGCCATGCCGCCGGCCTGCTCGACCAGGAAGGAGATCGGGTTGGCCTCGTAGAGCAGGCGCAGCCGGCCGGGCTTGGCCGGGTCCTTGGTGTCGCGCGGATAGAGGAAGACGCCGCCGCGCATCAGGATGCGGTGCGTCTCGGCCACCAGCGACGCGATCCAGCGCATGTTGAAGTCCGCGCCGCGCGGCCCGGTCTGGCCGGCGACGCACTCGTCGACGTAGCGCTTGACCGCCGACTCCCAGTAGCGGCTGTTGGAGGTGTTGATCGCGAACTCGCGCGTCTGGCGCGGGATCTGCAGGTTCGGGTGGCTCAGGATCCACTCGCCGTAGTTCGGGTCCATCGTGAAGGCGTGGGTGCCGGTGCCGAGCGTCAGCACCAGCATCGTCGAGGGCCCGTAGATCGCGTAGCCGGCGCAGACCTGCTCGGTGCCGGGCTGCAGGAAGTCCTCGGGTCGAGGGTCCTCGCCAGGCGTCGGCGCGCGCAGGATCGAGAAGATGCTGCCGACCGCGACGTTGACGTCGATGTTGCTCGAGCCGTCGAGCGGGTCGAACAGCAGCAGGTACTTGCCGCGCGGGTGCTGCTCTGGCAGCCGGTACGGCGCCTCCATCTCCTCGGAAACCAGCCCGGCGACGTTGCCGCCCCACTCGGTGGCGCGCACGAAGAGTTCGTTGCTCAGCACGTCGAGCTTCTTCTGCTCCTCGCCCTGCACGTTGCCGGTGCCGGCGCTGCCGAGCACCCCCGCGAGCGCGCCGAAGGCCACCTTGCGCGAGATCGCCTTGCAGGCGAGCGAGACGTCGGTGATCAGCGCGTTGAGATCGCCGGTGGATCCGGGGTGGCGCCGTCGCTCCTCGATGAGGAACTGGGTCAGCGTCGATCTGCCTCCTGCAAGCATGGCTGTCTCCTGAAGGTTGAGGGATGTTCCTGTCGGGCGTCCTGGGTGGCGGCGATCAGGCCGGCCAGCAGGTGCTGCGGCGTCTGCACGCGCCACAACGCCGTGTCGGTCTGCGCGGCCCCGGCCGCCTCGTGTCCGTAGCCCCAGCTCACCAGCGCCGCCGGGCAGCCCGCGGCCTCGGCGGCGCGCAGGTCGGCGGGGCCGTCGCCGACCATCAGCAGCTCCGCGGTCGACACCCCGAGGCGGTCGGCCGCCGCCTGCAGCATCGCGGGCGAGGGCTTGCGCAGCACCGGCGTGTCGGCGCCGTGCACCGCGCACAGGTGCGGCAGCAGGCGCGCGGCGGCGAGCACCGCGCGCGCCAGCGCCGTCGGCTTGTTCGTCACCACCACCAGCGGCTGCTCGCGGGCCAGTTGCGCCAGCAGCGCCTCGATGCCCTCGTAGACATGGCCGTGCGCCAGCGGCGCGTCGAGCGTCACGACGTCGAAGGCCACCCGCAGCCGCTGCCGCAGCGCCTCGTGCGCGTCGGCGAGGCCCTGCGCGGCGAGCGCGCGCTCGATCAGCCGGTCCGGCCCGTCGCCGATCCAGGCGCGCACCGTGTCCAGGTCGAAGGGCTGCAGGCCCGCGCCCAGGAGCGCCGCGTTGAGCGCGTGGGCGATGTCGGGCGCGCTGTCAACGAGCGTGCCGTCGAGGTCGAAGGCAATCGCGCGCAGCCGCCCGAGGGTCTCGGGCGCCCTCATGCGGCGATCCTCGCGTCGCGGCCGCGCTGCGCCTGGCCGAGCAGCGCCTGCTCGCGGATGCGGGCGATCGAGACGCCGTAGTTGCCGCCGTTGAAGACCGCCGAGCCCGCCACCAGCGTGTCGGCGCCGGCCGCCGCGATGCGCCGCGCGTTGTCGGCCTTCACGCCGCCGTCGACCTCCAGCCAGATGTCGCGCCCGCTGGCGTCGATGCGCTTCCTGACCGCCTCGATCTTCGGCAGCACCCGCTCGATGAAGCCCTGGCCGCCGAAGCCGGGGTTCACCGACATCAGCAGCACGAGGTCGAGCTGCTCCAGCACGTGGTCGAGGTGGTGCAGCGGCGTGGCCGGGTTCAGCGCGAGGCCGGCCTTGACGCCGTGGGACTTGATCAGCTGGATCGTGCGGTCGACGTGCTCGCTCGCCTCCGGGTGGAAGGAGATGATGGACGCGCCGGCCTGCGCGAAGGGCGCGATCAGCGCGTCCACCGGCCTGACCATCAGGTGCACGTCGATCGGCACCGCGGCATGGGGCCGCAGCGCCTGGCAGACCATCGGCCCGACCGTCAGGTTCGGGACGTAGTGGTTGTCCATCACGTCGAAGTGGATCAGGTCGGCGCCGGCGTCGATCACGGCGGCGGTTTCCTCGCCGAGCCGCGCGAAGTCGGCCGACAGCAGGCTGGGGGCGATGCGCAGGGTCGAACTCATCACCACGCTCCTTGGTAGAGCTCGCGCAGCGCAGAGGGCCGGCGCGGTGCGCGCACCGTGGCGAGTTCCTCCATCGTCAGCCAGCCTGCCTGGCGCAGCAGGCTGCCGGGCTCGTGCGCCAGCGGCTGCCCGGGGTCGCCCAGGCGCGGCAGCAGCAGGCCGGCTTCCGAGAAATCGTCGCCCTCGGTCCAGTAGGTCGGCGTCACCACCGTCCACAGCCCGGCGGCGACCGCCGAGCGCAGCCCGTTCCAGGAATCCTCGAACGCGACCGCCTCCTCCGGCGCGACGCCGAGCGTGTCGAGCACGAGCCGGTAGATGTCGGGCGCCGGCTTCTTCACCCGCACCAGGTCGCCGCAGCCGATCACGGCGAAGAGTCCGGGGCCGTGCTCGCCGAGCGTGGCGCGCAGCAGCGCGTCGACATTGGCCGCGGTCGTCGTGGTGGCGATCGCGAGCAGGCAGCCCGCGTCGCGCGCCTCGTGGATCAGTCGCGCCACGCCGTCGCGCAGCGGCAGCCGCCCGGCCGAGACGGCGGCGGTGTAGCGGCGCGTCTTGTCGGCATGCAGCTCGGGGATGCGCTCGATCAGGCGCCGGCGCTCGGCCTCGTCCAGCCCGAGCCGCGCCACGTGCGCGGCGATGCGCTCCTTGCCGCCGGTCACGCGCAGCAGCTCGCGGTACTCGGCCGGCGTCCACTCCCAGCCGAGGCCGGCGTCGCGGAAGGCGGCATTGAAGGACTGGCGGTGCAGCTCCTCGGTGTCGGCGAGCGTGCCGTCGACGTCGAAGATCAGGGCGTTGATGCTCATGCGGGTCTTCCTCCTCAGGTGGATGGCCGGGCCGCGCCGAAGACGCGGCTGGCGAGGATGTCCTCGGCCTGCAGCACGGTGAGCTGCTCGCGCGTCAGCGGCTCGTCGCTGCCGAACAGCCGCGTCGCGTGGCGCAGGCGCACGCGGTCGAGCGCATTGCGGATCGAGCGCGCGTTGGCGAAGTGCGGCTGGCCGCGCCGCAGCCCGATGTAGCGCGTGAAGGCCTCGGTGGCCGGCGCGTCGAAGCGGTAGTTCAGCCGCTCGAGCATCAGGCGGCCGATCTGCAGCAGCTCGGCTTCGCTGTAGTCGGGGAAGTCGATGTGGTGGGCGATGCGCGAGGCCATGCCCGGGTTGCTCGCGAAGAAGGTGTCCATGCGGTCGCGGTAGCCGGCGAGGATCACGACGAGGTCGTCGCGGTGGTTCTCCATCACCTGCAGCAGGATCTCGATCGCCTCCTGGCCGTAGTCGCGCTCGTTCTCCGGGCGGTAGAGGTAGTAGGCCTCGTCGATGAAGAGCACGCCGCCCATCGCCTTCTTGATGACTTCCTTGGTCTTGGGCGCGGTGTGGCCGATGAACTGGCCGACGAGGTCGTCGCGCGTCACGGCGACCAGGTGGCCGCGGCGCACGTAGCCGAGCTGTTTCAGGACTTCGGCCATGCGCATCGCCACCGTGGTCTTGCCAGTGCCGGGGTTGCCGGTGAAGCACATGTGCAGCGAGGGCGGCTGCGACTGCAGGCCCTGTTCGGCGCGCAGCCGGTCGATCAGCAGCAGCGCGGCGATGTCGCGGATGCGGCCTTTCACCGGCGCGAGGCCGACGAGCTCCGCGTCGAGCTGCTCGAGCACCGCCCTGACGCCGGAGTTCTCGAACAGCGCGCGGGGGGTGGCGGGGGCGGTCGCGGCGGCCTCGCCCGTGGCCGGGGAGGCGTGCGCGCGGGTGTCGGGGGTGGCGAGGGTGTCCATGGCGTGCCGCCTCCCCGCGCTCAGTAGCGCGCGCCTTCGGGCCGCGACTGCACCGCGTAGCTCTCCAGCCCGTAGCGCATCGTGCGCCCCGGCCCCTCGGCGCGCACCAGGCGGAAGCCCGGCTCGTCCTTCGGGCGGTTGACGATGAAGGTCAGCACCACCGACTCGGTGCCGTGCGTCGAGTCGAAGGCGGTGACGCGGATGTAGTGGTTCGGGAAGGTGCTGCGGCAGTTCTTGATCTCCAGCAGGATGCCCGCCGGGTCCTGCAGGTCGAACATCGGCATGCCGAACATCTCCCAGTAGGTGTTGCGCGGATGCGGGTCGTCGGTGTACTCGACGCCGACCGCCCAGCCGTGCTCGAGGCAGTACTCGAGCTGCTTGAGGATCTGCTCGTCGGTCAGCTCGGGCAGGAAGGAGAAGGTGCCTTGGGTGATGCGCATGGTGTGCCTCTTGATGTTGGGACAGGCTGTGTCGGGTCCGTCGCAGGGGGCGCGCAGGGAACGCCCCGCTGCGACATTCATGCCACCGAGGGGGTGGGCAGGAAGTCCGAGGTGTCGGTCGGCGTGTAGTTGAAGCTGATGTCGCCCCAGGTATCGAGCGCGGCCTTGAGCGGGCCGCACCAGCGCGCGGCGTCGGCCAGGATCTGCGGGCCCTCGGCCTTGATGTCGCGGCCCTCGTTGCGCGCCAGCACCATCGCCTCGAGCGCGACGCGGTTGGCGGTGGCCCCGGCCTGGATGCCCTGCGGGTGGCCGATCGTGCCGCCGCCGAACTGCAGCACCACGTCGTCACCGAACAGGTCGATCAGCTGGTGCATCTGGCCGGCGTGGATGCCGCCCGAGGCCACCGGCATGACCTTGCGCAGCGCGCCCCAGTCCTGCTCGAAGAAGATGCCGCGCGGCAGGTCCTGCCGGGTGTGGGTGTCGCGGCACACGTTGTAGTAGCCCTGCACCGTCAGCGGGTCGCCCTCGAGCTTGCCCACCGCCGTGCCGCAGTGGATGTGGTCCACGCCCGTCATGCGCATCCACTTGGCGATGACGCGGAAGGACACGCCGTGGTTCTTCTGGCGGGTGTAGGTGCCGTGGCCCGCGCGGTGCAGGTGCAGGATCATGTCGTGCTGGCGGCACCAGTGGGACAGCGACTGGATCGCGGTGTAGCCCACCACCAGGTCCACCATGACGATCACCGAGCCCAGCTCCTTGGCGAACTCGGCGCGCCGGTACATCTCCTCCATCGAGCCGGCGGTGACGTTGAGGTAGCTGCCCTTGACCTCGCCGGTGGCGGCACTCGCCTTGTTGACCGCGTCCATCACGAAGAGGAAGCGGTCGCGCCAGTGCATGAAGGGCTGCGAGTTGATGTTCTCGTCGTCCTTCATGAAGTCGAGGCCCCCTTTCAGGCCCTCGTAGACCACGCGGCCGTAGTTGCGGCCCGAGAGACCCAGCTTGGGCTTGGTGGTCGCCCCGAGCAGCGGGCGGCCGAACTTGTCCAGGCGCTCGCGCTCGACGACGATGCCGGTGGGCGGGCCGGCGAAGGTCTTCACGTAGGCCACCGGGAACTGCATGTCCTCCAGGCGCGCCGCCTTCAGCGGCTTGAAGCTGAAGACGTTGCCGATGATCGAGGCCGCGACGTTCGTGATCGAGCCCTCCTCGAACAGGCTCAGGTCGTAGGCCACCCAGCAGAACCACTGCCCCGGCTGCCCCGGCACCGGCTCGACCCGGTAGCACTTGGCGCGGTACATGTCGCAGGCGGTGAGCCGGTCGGTCCACACCACGGTCCAGGTCGCGGTGGACGACTCGCCAGCCACCGCCGCGGCGGCCTCGATCGGATCCACCCCCTCCTGCGGCGTGATGCGGAACAGCGCCAGGATGTCGGTCGCCTTCGGCTGGTAGTCGGCGTCCCAGTAGCCCATCTGCGCGTACTTCAGGACGCCTGCCGAATAGCGCTTCTTCGCGTCCACGATCTGCTTGAGTTCGTTCATCTCGCCCATGGTCTGCTCCTCTTGGTGGCTGACGCCGTGCCTGCGTCGGTGGAGTCAATGTAGGCAGCGCAATGCTTTTACAAAAATCAAATCTTTTGGCAGACGCATCAGCTTTGCCTAATATCGGAACCATGTCGCTCAAGCACGCCACCTTCCGCCAGCTCCACGCCTTCCACGCCGTCGCGCGGCTTGGCAGCGTCTCGCGCGCCGCGGACGAGCTGCACCTGACGCAGCCCGCGGTGTCGCTGCAGATCAGCGCGCTGGAGGAGTCGGCGGGAACGCCCTTGCTGCAGCGCACCGGGCGTGGCGTGCGGCTGACGGCCGCCGGCGAGCTGCTCGCCGGCTACGCGGGGCGCATCCTCGAGCTGTGGCGCGAGGCCGGCGACGAGATGGCGACGCAGCGCGGCGAGTTCTCCGGCACGCTACGCGTAGGCGCCGTCACGACGGCCGAGTACCTGCTGCCGCCGATGATCGTGACCTTCGCGAACGAGCACCCCAAGGTGAAGGTCAAGCTGCAGGTCGGCAACCGCGACCAGATCGTGCACATGCTCGCGGCGCAGGAGGTGGACCTCGCGATCATGGGGCGCCCACCGCGCGAGCTGCAGACCGTTGCCACCGCTTTCGCGAAGCACCCGATGGCATTCATTGCTGCGCCGCAGCATCCGCTGATGAGCCAGCGCGCGCTCGAGCTCTCGGGCCTGAGCGGCGCGAACCTGCTGGTGCGCGAGCGCGGCTCGGGCACGCGCACCACGGTCGAGCGGCTGTTCAAGGAGGCGGACCTGCCGCTGCGCATCGGCTCGGAGATGTCGAGCAACGAGGCGATCAAGCAGATGTGCGCCGCCGGCTTCGGCATCGCCTTCCTGTCGCTGCACACCTGCCAGCTCGAGATCCAGGCCGGGCGGCTGGCCTTGCTGCCGCTGGCTCGGAACCCGATCGAGCGCGACTGGTACGTGATGCACCTCGCCTCGCGCCAGCTGCCGCAGGTCGCGGCCGCCTTCGCCGGGTTCCTCGAGGCCCGCGGGCAGGAGCAGATCCGCGCGCAACTCGAGAGCGATGCGCTCGTGCGGCGCAACAGACGCCGCGCCGCAGGACCGGCCCCGAAAAAGGGGTGAGGACGCCCGACGGCAGCCTCGAAATCCTCGTGAGCACCGCGTGGCCGGGGCGCGCCGCAAGGGCTCGCCTGTCGCGGCGCGCGCCGCTTTGCACGGCGAAGTGTTTCAGACTGCACCACCCTGTCCACCCGGGCGGGCCGGGTGTTGCACATTGCGCTGCCGCCGAGGGTCTGCACTAGGTGGAACGCGTTCGCCGCCGGCTCTACAAGGTCAACCGGGAACTCTTCGAGCACGCCGAGGTGGTGCCCGTTCACATCGACCAAGGAGACACGAATGACGACATCCATGCGTACCGGTGCAGGGCTGTGGCGCCCCCTGGCGGCGGCGATGATGGCGCTGCCCGCGCTGGCGATGGCCAACGCCGACCTCGAGAAGCACATCGCCAACCCGAAGAACTGGGCGATGCAGGCCGGCGACATGTTCAACCAGCGCTACAGCAAGCTCGACCAGATCAATGCCGGCAACGTCGGCAAGATGCAGGTGGCCTGGACCTTCTCGACCGGCGTGCTGCGCGGCCACGAGGGCTCGCCGCTGGTGATCGACGGCACGATGTTCGTGCACTCGCCCTTCCCCAACAAGGTCTTCGCGATCGACCTGGAGACGCAGAAGATCAAGTGGAAGTACGAGCCGAAGCAGGATCCGTCGGTGATCACGCAGATGTGCTGCGACACCGTCAACCGCGGCGTGGCCTATGCCGAGGGCAAGGTGTTCCTGCAGCAGGCCGACAGCAACCTGGTGGCGCTCGACGCGAACACCGGCAAGGTGATCTGGACCGTGAAGAACGGCGACCCCAAGCTCGGCGCCGTCAACACCAATGCGCCGCACGTCTTCAAGGACAAGGTGATCACCGGCATCGCCGGCGGCGAGTGGGGCGTGCGCGGCTTCCTGGCCGCCTACGACATCAACACCGGCCGCCAGGTCTGGAAGGCCTACAGCACCGGCCCCGACGCCGAGATGCTGATGGACCCGCAGAAGACCATGACCTGGAACGACGGCCGCCTGCAGCCGGTCGGCAAGGACTCGTCGCTCAAGACCTGGAAGGGCGACCAGTGGAAGATCGGCGGCGGCACCACCTGGGGCTGGTACAGCTACGACAAGGCCACCAACACCGTCTACTACGGCACCGGCAACCCCTCGACCTGGAACCCGGCGCAGCGCCCGGGCGACAACAAGTGGTCGATGACGATCTTCGCGCGCGACCTCGACACCGGCATGGCCAAGTGGGCCTACCAGATGACGCCCTACGACGAGTGGGACTTCGACGGCGTCAACGAGATGATCCTCGCCGACATCGACGTCAAGGGCAAGCCGACCAAGGCGCTGGTGCACTTCGACCGCAACGGCTTCGCCTACACGCTCGACCGCGTCACCGGCGCGCTGCTGGTGGCCGAGAAGTACGACCCGGTGGTGAACTGGGCCACGCACGTCGACATGAAGAGCGGCCGCCCGCAGGTGGTTGCGCAGTACTCCACGGCCAAGAACGGGCCCGACGTCAACACCAAGGGCATCTGCCCGTCTGCGCTCGGCACCAAGGACCAGCAGCCGGCGTCGTTCGATCCGAACACCAAGCTCTTCTACGTGCCCACCAACCACGTGTGCATGGACTACGAGCCGTTCGCGGTCGAGTACACGGCCGGCCAGCCCTACGTGGGCGCGACGCTCGCGATGTACCCCGCGCCCAACAGCCACGGCGGCATGGGCAACTTCATCACCTTCGACGCCGGCACCGGCAAGATCGTGCAGCGCAAGGCCGAGAAGTTCTCGGTGTGGAGCGGCGTGCTCAACACCGCGGGCGGCATCTCCTGCTACGGCACGCTCGAGGGCTACCTGAAGTGCGTGGACGCGAAGGACATCAACAAGGAGCTGTTCAAGTTCAAGACCCCGTCCGGGATCATCGGCAACGTCTTCACCTATGACCACAAGGGCAAGCAGTACCTCGGCGTCTACTCGGGCATCGGCGGCTGGGCCGGCATCGGCATGGCGGCCGGCCTCGAGAAGGACAACGACGGCCTCGGCGCCGTCGGCGGCTACCGCGAGTTGAGCCAGTACACGGACCTGGGCGGCTCGCTCACCGTGTTCGCACTGCCGAACTGAGCGGCCCCGTCCGTCCCGCCGGGCCCGTGCGGGCCCGGCACCCCCGGGGAAGGGGGCCGGGCCGGCCGCCTTCCCCGCCTCACCCCCGAATGGAGTACCCCGCATGAAATTCCGCACCGCCGCGCTGGCCCTCGCTTCCTGTTTCCTCGTCACCGCGCAGGCCCAGAGCGCACCGCAGGGCGGCCAGCTCTACACCGTGGTCGAAGGCACCAAGGTCGACTCCGAGACGATGAAGGGATTCCGGGCCTGGCGCACCGGCGCCTGCGACCGCTGCCACGGCCCCAACCAGGAAGGCATGGTCGGCCCCTCGCTGATCAACAGCCTCAAGACGATGAGCAAGGAGCAGTTCGTCGCCGTCGTGCGCGACGGCCGCCTCGACAAGGGCATGCCCGCCTTCGGCACCAGCAACGCGGTGATGGGCAGCGTCGAGCAGCTCTATGCCTACCTGAAGGGCCGCTCGGACGGCGCCATCACCTCGGCCAAGGTCGAAGAGATCAAGAAATGAGCGCCGCTGCTGCCGTCTTCCGCCGTCCGGCGCGGCTTGCCGCGGCGGGCTGCGCGCTGGCGCTGGCGGCGCTGGCCTGCCTGCCGGCGGCCGCGCAGGACGCGCCGGCCCGCAAGGCCTTCCGCGTCTGCCAGGACCCGAACAACCTGCCCTTCTCGAGCGTGAAGGGCGAGGGCTACGAGAACCGCATCGCCGAGCTGTTCGCGCAGGACCTCGGCCTGCCGGTCGAGTACTACTCCTTCCCCCAGCGCCTGGCCTTCGTCCGCAACACGCTGCGCTACAAGCTGCCGGGCGAGGACTACCGCTGCGACATCGTGATGGGCGTGCCCGAGGGCTTCGGCCAGGTGCTGTCCACCAAGGCCTACTACCGCTCGACCTACGCGCTGGTGATCCCGCAGGGCCGCGGCCTCGACCAGGTGCGCAGCGCGCAGGACCTGCTGGCGCTCGACGCGGGCCGCCGCGGCAAGCTGCGCATCGGCGTGTACGACCGCTCGCCCGCCTCGCAGTGGCTCACGAAGCACGGCCTGGTCGACAACGGCGTGCCCTACCCGATGATGAGCCCCGACCCGGACCACTACCCGGGCCAGATCATCGAGCGCGACCTCGCCGAGGGCCGGCTCGACGCGGCGATCGTCTGGGGCCCGATCGCCGGCTACTTCGCGCACCGCGTGAAGCAGCCGGCGCTGCAGGTCGTGCCGCTGCAGTCCGAGCCCGGCGTCCGCTTCGACTACCCGATGGCGATGGGCGTGCGCCACGGCGAGGGCGAATGGAAACGCCAGATCGAGGCGCTGATCGACAAGCACCGGCCCCGCATCCACGCCATCCTGCAGGAATACGGCGTCCCGGTGGTCGAGGATGGCGTCCTTGCCACGACCTCGTCCCGCTGAGCCGCACGCCCCGATGCGCCCGTCCCCTGCGGCGCCGCGCCTCCCGGCCCCGGCCGCACTGCTCGTGGTGCTCGCCGCCTCGACGCCGGCCGGCGCCGCGGAGCCCGACGTGGCGATGGGAATGCGGCTCGCGCCGAGCGTGCTGCAGGTCCGTGCGACCGGCGGCACCGGCCTGCAGCTCGGCTCCGGCGTGGTGGTGGCCCGGGAGACCGTGGTGACGAACTGCCACGTCACGCGCTCGGCACAGACCGTGTCGGTGGTGCACGCCGGCGCGACGCTGCCGGCCCGGGCGCAGTCCGCCGACATGGCGCACGACCTCTGCCTGCTGCAGGTCCCCGGGCTGGCGGCGGAGGCGGTGGCGCTCGGCTCGGCCTCCGGCCTCGTCACCGGCCGGCCGGTGCTGGCGATCGGCTTCACCGGCGGCTTCGGCCCCCGGATCAGCCGCGGCCGGGTCGTCGCGCTGCACCGCTGGGACGGCGCCCATGTCGTCCAGAGCAGCACCAGCTTCACGTCCGGCGCGAGCGGCGGCGGCCTGTTCGACGCGGACGGCGCGCTCGTCGGCGTGCTCACCTTCCGCCTGCGCGGCGGCGAAGCGCACTACTACGCGGCGCCCGTCGACTGGCTGCATCCCCGCCTCGCGCCACCGCCGCGCTGGGACGACATCGGGCCGCTGGCCGGTCGCGGCTTCTGGGAACGGCGCGGCCCGGCCCAGCCGATGTTCCTGAGGGCCGCCGCGCTGGAGCACGGCGCGCAGTGGCCGGCGCTCGCGCGGCTCGCCGCCGAATGGGCGCGCGCCGCCGCCGACGACCCGGAGGCGCCCTACATGCTCGGCGTGGCCGAGGAGGCGCAGGGGCGGCACGAGCAGGCCGCCGCCGCCTGGAACCACAGCCTGCGCCTCGATGCCGACTACCACCGCAGCCGCATGCGCCTCGCGCGCCTCCACCACCGGCTGGGCCGGGAGGCGGAGGCGCGGCAGGCGCTCGACGCGCTGACGCGGCGCGAGCCGCAACTCGGCCGCGAGCTGGCCGAGGAACTGAAGTCCGGGGCCCCCGCGGGCCCCTTCCCCGGGAGACGCCCATGACGCACTGTCCCTCCGCCTGCATGCGCGCCCTGCGCGCCGCGCTCGGCACGGCCGGCCTCGCACTGGCCTGCCTGCTGCCCGCGCAGGCCGCCGAGAGCTCCTCCGAGCTTTCCGCCGCCGAGCAGATCGTCTTCAACGGCCCGCACCTGCAGAACGTGCGGCCGCCGCAGTCGCTGCACTACCGCTTCCAGAAGAGCGGCCCGCTCGAGCCGGGCTTCGAGGACGAGGTGCAGCTCGCGCTGCGCCCCGGCCCGAAGGGCGGCTGCTGCAGCGCGAGCGGCCGCTTCCTCAGCGGCGAGCGCCAGCTCTCGCTGCCCGAGATCGAGGACGCCCGGTCCAACCCGGTGATCCTCTACTTCCTCGAGCACGACGTGCGGGAGATGCAGCGCCGCACCAAGGGCCAGTCGAGCTACTTCCGCAAGCGCATCCGCCTCGCGATGGTCGAGCGCGCCAGCGTGGCCGACACGGTGGTGCGCTGGGGCGGCGCCGAGCTGCCGGCGCGCGAGGTGAGCCTCACGCCCTACGCCGACGATCCGCTGCGCGCGCGCTTCGAGCGCTTCGCCGGCAAGGAGTACCGCTTCGTGCTCGCGCCCGGCGTCCCGGGCGGCGTCTACCAGATCCGCACCCGGGTCCCGGGCGCGCGCCCGGCCGATCCGCCCGCGCTCGAGGAAACGATGACGCTCGCCGAGCCCGGCAACGGCCGCCCTGCCGCATCCACCCAAGGAAACGCACGATGAACACGAAGTCCCTCCTCCTCCCCGCGCTGCTGCTCGCGCTCGGCCTCGGCGGCAGCGGTGCCGCGCTCGCGCAGGGCTACCCGACCGCCGAGCGCGTGCTCTACGTGCAGGAGTGCATGCGCCAGCATCCCGGCCCCGGCTTCGAGATGCTCAGCAAGTGCTCCTGCACGCTCGACAAGCTCGCGGGCGAACTCTCCTACGACGACTTCGTGCTGATGCGCACCGCGACGAACGCCAACAGCATCGGCGGCGAGCGCGGCAACCAGATCCGCGACACCGAGCTGCTGCAGCAGCAGATCCGCGCCTTCCGCCGGCTGCAGTCGGCCTCGAAAAAGAGCTGCTTCATCCTCTCCGAGCCGGTCGACCGCTGAGCCGGGGGCGAGGACCGTGAAGCCGCAGCGCATCGCAAGGGGCCTCGCGCGCCGGTTCGCGCCGGTGCTCGCCGCGCTGCTGCTCGTGCCGACCCTCTGCGCGGCGCAGGCCGCGCCAGAGGCGAGCGCGGTGCTGCGCCGTATCGCCGACGGCGTCTACCTGCGCGAGGGCCGGCACGAGCCCTGGGGAGCCGGGATGCGCGGCCCGGTGGCCAACGGCGGCTTCGTGGTCGGGCGGCGCTGCGTCGCGGTGATCGACCCCGGCGGCAGCCTCGCCGAGGGCCGCGCGCTCGCCGCGGCGCTGCGACGCGTCACGCCGCTGCCGGTCTGCCACGTCGTCAACACCCACGGCCATCCGGACCACGTGCTCGGCAACGCGGCCTTCGACACGCGGCCCGCGAGCGGCGCGGCGCCCGAGTTCGTCGGGCATCACCGCCTGCCGGCCGCGCTCGCCGCGCGCGGCCCCCACTACCTGAACGCGCTGCGGCGGGGCGGCAACGCGACGGACGAACGCATCGTGCCGCCGACCCGCCTGGTGCACGACACGCTGGAGCTCGAGCTCGGCGGCCGCACGCTGCGGCTGCGCGCCTGGCCGACCGCACACACCGACGCCGACCTGACGGTGCTCGACAGCGCGAGCGGCACGCTTTGGCTCGGCGACCTGCTGTTCGACGGCCACCTGCCGGTGCTCGACGGCAGCCTGCGCGGCTGGCTCGACGTGCTCGGGCAGCTGCGGACGGAGCCGGCGCGGCTGGCGGTGCCGGGCCACGGCGCGCCGAGCACCGCCTGGCCCCGGGCGCTGGACGCGCAGGAGCGCTACCTGGTGCGGCTGCGCGACGACACCCGCGCCGCGCTGCGCGCCGGGATGCCGCTCGAGGCGGCCGTCGAGCGCGTCGCGCCGGCCGGCGACGCGCGCTGGCAGCTCGTCGACGACTTCCATCGCCGCAACGTCGGCGCCGCCTATGCCGAACTCGAATGGGACGAGTGATCCCGGGAGCCCGACGATGAGCCTGTCCGCCCTCCTCGCCCGGCCGCTCGCGGCCCTGCTGCTGTGCGCGCTGTCGCTCGGTGCGCTGGCGCAGGAGCCCGACCCGCAGGCCAGCCCGCGCTGGCAGCAGCTGCGCGAGCGGCTGTTCAAGGACCGGTCGATCGAGACCGGCTCCGCCGTCGTCACGCTCGAGGCGCCGGCGCGCGCGGCCGACGCGGCGCTGGTGCCGCTGGCGGTGCGCGCGCAGTTCCCGCAGGGCCCGTCGCGCCGCATCGAGCGGCTGTGGCTCGTCGTCGACAGCAACCCCTCGCCGGTCGCGGCGCTGTTCCGCTACGGGCCGGCGAGCGGCCGCGCCGACGTGGCGACACGGGTGCGCATCGACGAGTACACCTTCGTGCGCGCGATCGCCGAGACCGACGACGGCCGGCTGCACATGGCGGTGCGCTACGTGAAGGCGTCCGGCGGCTGCAGCGCGCCGCCCGCCAAGGACGCGCAGGCGGCACGCGCCACGCTCGGCCAGATGCGCCTGCGCGTGCATCCGCCGCTGCCGCCCGGCGAGCCCGCTCCCGCGCAGCTGCTGGTGCGCCACCCCAACCATTCCGGCATGGCGATGGACCCGCTCACGCGCCAGTACGAGCCGGCCCACTTCGTGCGCAGCGTCGAGGTGAGCTACCGGGGCCGGCCGGTGCTGTCGGCGGAGCTCGACTTCTCGATCAGCGAGAACCCGCACCTGCGCTTCTTCTTCGTGCCGCAGCAGGGCGGCGAGCTGAGGGCCGAGGCCGTCGACTCGCAGGACCGGCGGTTCGAGGCCGCGCTCGATCTCGACCGCCCCGAGCGTTGATGAATCCCCGCGCGCCCCTCATGCCGCCCGCGCGCACGGTTTCCAGGAGACGGCCCCGATGCACCGCAGACTTCCCCTGACCCTGATGCTGGGCCTGGCCCTCCTGCCCTCGCTCGCCCTGCCGCAGGCCCTCCGGGCACAGCGCAGCCTGGCGGTGCTGGACTTCGACCTGATCGAGGAGCATCCGAATCCCGCCGGCCACGCCGCGCTGCGGCGCCGGCTGCTGGCCGCGCATGCGCAGCTGCAGCAGGAGCTGCGGGAGCGGGAGCTCTACCGGGTGCTCGACCTCGCGCCGGCGCAGGAGCTGCTGGGCTCGCTGCGCGGGCAGCAGGAGCACTTGCACCGCTGCAACGGCTGCGCGCAGCAGCTCGGCCAGCGGCTCGGCGCCGAGCTGGTGATGGCGACCTGGGTGCAGAAGGTCAGCGAGCTGATCCTCAACATCAACCTGGAGATCCACGAGGTGACCACCGAGCGCGTCGTGCTGACGAAGTCGGTGGACCTGCGCGGCAACACCGACCAGTCCTGGCAGCGCGGCATCCGCTACCTGGTGCGCGACATCGCCGAGAAGCGCGAGCGCAATCCGGCCTACGGCCTCTGATCAGGCCAGCGCCGCGCTCGCGAGCCGGTGGCCGAGCGCCGCGGCGCCCAGCGCGCCGAGCACGTGGGCCAGCGCGTGTGCCAGCGCTGCGCCCCATTCCTGGCGCTGCAGCATGAGCAGCGATTCGGCCGAGAAGGCCGAGAAGGTGGTCAGGCCGCCGAGGAAGCCGGTGACGAGCAGCAGGCGCAGCAGCTCGTCGGGATGGCGGCCGAACCAGGCCAGCGCAGCGCCGATCAGCAGGCCGCCGGCGCAATTGACCAGCAGCGTGCCGAGCGGCAGCGCGCCCCAGGCGCCATTGAGCCACAGCCCGGCCTGCCAGCGCAGCAGCGCGCCGAGCGCGGCGCCGAGCGCGACGGCGAGCGCCTGCGACAGCGCGAGCGTGCCCATCGCCGGCAGCGGGCCCGGCTTCAGGCGGGATCGGACGGCGCGGCGTTGCCGGAGGCGACGCCCCAGCGCCTGAGCGCCGCATCGTCGCTGGTGCGCGCGTCGACCCAGCGCTCGCCCTGCGGCGTGCGCTCCTTCTTCCAGAACGGCGCCTCGGTCTTCAGGTAGTCCATCAGGAACTCGCAGCCCTTGAAGGCCTCGCCGCGGTGGGCGGCCGTGACGGCGACGAAGACGATCTGGTCGCAGGGAAGCAGCGGCCCGACGCGGTGGATCACGCGCGCGCCGTAGAGCTCGAAGCGGCGGTGCGCCTCGTCGATCATGGCCTCGATCGACTTCTCGGTCATGCCGGGGTAGTGCTCGAGCTCCATGCGGCTGACGCCCTGCCCCTCGTTGATGTCGCGCACCGTGCCGACGAAGCAGGCCACCGCGCCGATGCGCGCGTCGCCCTCGCGCAGCGCGGCGAGCTCGGCCGACACGTCGAAGTCCTCGGTCTGGATGGTGACGCGCGCGCGCGGCTGGTTCATCGTTCGTCCCCCGGAAAGGAAGCTCAGCCGCCGGTGACCGGCGGGAAGAAGGCGACCTCGGCGCCGTCGGCGAGCGGCGCCGACTCGTCGCACATCGCCTGGTTCAGCGCGGCGCGCAGCGCGCGGCCGCGCGCGAGCACCTCGCCGTGGCGCTCGCTCGCGGCGATCAGCCGCTCGCGCAGCGCGCCGACGGTGGTGCCCTCGGGCACGTCGAGCGCCTCGCCGGGACCGAGCGCCTCGCGGATCGAGGCGAAGTAGCGCACGTTGATTCTCATGACAGCAGTTCCGTGAACGGCAGGAAGCGGACGGCGTCGCCGCGGCGGATCGTCTGGCCGGGCGGATTGTCGACGAAGCCGTCGCCCCAGAACACCGAGGTCAGCACGCCCGAGCTCTGGTTGGGGAAGATCTCGACGCCGCCCGTGTCGGTGCGGCGCGCGCGCAGGAACTCGCGCCGGCGGTCGGCCTTCGGCCAGTCGAACTCGGCCGGCAGCGTCTGCGCCCTGGGCTCGCGGTGCGGCACGCCCTGCAGCGCAAGCAGCACCGGCCGCACCAGCAGCACGAAGGTCAGGAAGCTCGACACCGGGTTGCCCGGCAGGCCCATGAACAGCGCCGGGCGCGCGCCGCCGTGGCGGATCTCGCCGAACACCATCGGGCGGCCCGGCTTGGTCGCGAGCTGCATCGCCTCGAGCCGCCCCTCGGCCTGCACCGCCGGCTTGATGTGGTCCTCCTCGCCGGCGGACACGCCGCCCGAGGTCAGGATCAGGTCGTGCGCGCCGGCCGCGCTGCGCAGCGCCTCGCGCGTCGCGTCGAGCCGGTCGGGCACGATGCCGAGGTCGCTGACCTCGCAGCCCAGTTGCTGCAGCAGCGCGCACAGCATCGTGCGGTTGGAGTTGTAGATCGCCCCGGGCGGCAGCGGCTCGCCGGGCATCACCAGCTCGTCGCCGGTGGAGAACAGCGCCACGCGCGGGCGGCGCACCACGTCCACCTCGGCCGCGCCCACGGTGGCCGCGAGGCCGAGCGCCTGCGGCGTCAGCCGCGTGCCGCGCGGCAGCGTCACCGTGCCGCTGCGCACGTCCTCGCCGCGCGCGCGCACCCACTGGCCGGGCTGCGGCACGAGCTGGATGCGCACCGCGCCGCCCTCGAGCGCCTCGGTGTCCTCCTGCATCACCACCGCGTCGGCACCGGCGGGCATCGGCGCGCCCGTGAAGATGCGCGCGGCGGTGCCCGGCTCGAGCTCGGCGCCCACTTGGCCCGCAGCGATGCGCTGCGCGACCGGCAGCACCGTGCCCGCCGCCGCGACGTCGGCCGCGCGCAGCGCGTAGCCGTCCATCGAGCTGTTGTCGTGCGGCGGCACGTCCAGCGGCGACACGAGGTCGGCCGCGAGCACGCGGCCGAGCGCGTCGAAGGTGGGCAGCCGCTCGCGCTCGGCGATCGGCGTCAGCGCGGCGAAGAGCTTTGCCTGCGCCTCAGGCAGGCTGAGCAGCGGCGGACGCCCCGGGGAAGGCGTCGAAGGGGGGGCTGTATTCATGTCGGGAGGCATTCGCGAGCAGGTACTCGACCACCGCGTCGGGGTCGTTCAGGTCGATCAGCGGCAGGCCCGTGGGCTGGGGCAGGCGGTCCGGGCTGTCGGTGGCGATCGCGGCGATGAAGGGATCGCCCGGGTACTGCGCCGGCTTGCCGGTCTCGGCGCGCCAGATCTCGATCTTCAGCAGGTCGGCGTGCTTGAAACCCTCGACCAGCACCCAGTCGCAGGGGCTCAGCTCCTTGATGAGCTCGTGCACGCCCGGCTCGCGCGGCTGCTCGTACTCGCGGATCAGCGCCAGGCGCTGGTTCGACGCGATCAGCACCTCGCCGGCGCCGGCCTCGCGATGGCGCCACGAGTCCTTGCCGGGATGGTCGATGTCGAAGGTATGGTGCGCGTGCTTGATCACCGAGACGCGCTGGCCGGCCAGGCGCAGGCGCGTGACCACCTGCTCGACCAGCGTGGTCTTGCCCGCGCCCGAATAACCGCTGAAGCCGACGACTTTCATCTGTGTTGCTGCTGCCCCGGCGGCCCCTCGACGGGGGCCGCACGCAAAGTCAGCAATTCTCGGCGATGTAGGCCTGCACGGCCTGCGCGTCCACCGGCATGACCTTGAACCGCCTGGGGAGGTCCTCGATGCCGGCGAGCGCCGCCGGGCGCTCCGGCTCGCGGCCGAGCGCCTCGCGGATCGTCGCGGCGAACTTCACCGGCAGCGCGGTCTCGAGCACGATCATCGGCACGCCCGGCTCCAGGTACTGGCGCGCCACCTTCACGCCGTCGGCGGTGTGGGTGTCGATCATGGTGCCGCAGCGCTCGAAGGTGTCGCGGATCGTCGCGAGCCGGTCGGCATGCGTGCTCGAGCCCGAGACGAAGCCGAATTCGGCGATGCGCGCGAACTCCTCCTTCGACAGCGTGAAGGAGCCGGTCTTCTCGACCTCGTGCGCGAAGAGCTGCTTCACGCGCGCGCCGTCGCGGCCGAGCAGGTCGAACACGAAGCGCTCGAAGTTCGAGGCCTTGGAGATGTCCATCGAGGGGCTCGAGGTCTCGTGCGTCTCGGCGCTGCCGCGCACGCGGTAGGTGCCGGTGCGGAAGAACTCGTCGAGCACGTTGTTCTCGTTGGTCGCGAGCACCAGCCGCCTGATCGGCAGGCCCATCATGCGCGCGACGTGGCCGGCGCAGATGTTGCCGAAGTTGCCCGACGGGACCGTGAAGCTGACCACCTCGTCGTTGCTCTTCGTCGCCTGGAAGTAGCCGGCGAAGTAGTAGACCACCTGCGCCAGCAGCCGCGCCCAGTTGATCGAGTTGACGGTGCCGATGCGGTACTTGCGCTTGAAGTCGAGCTGGTTGGAGACCGCCTTGACGATGTCCTGGCAGTCGTCGAACACGCCCTGCACCGCGAGGTTGTGGATGTTCTCGTCCTGCAGGCTGAACATCTGCGCCTGCTGGAAGGGGCTCATGCGGCCGTGCGGGCTGAGCATGAAGACGCGCACGCCCTTCTTGCCGCGCATCGCGTATTCGGCCGCGCTGCCGGTGTCGCCGGAGGTGGCTCCCAGGATGTTGAGTTCCTCGCCGCGGCGGCCGAGCTCGTACTCGAACAGGTTGCCCAGCAGCTGCATCGCCATGTCCTTGAAGGCGAGCGTCGGTCCGTTGGACAGGGCCTCGAGGCTGAGGCCCGGCTCCAGGGCTTTCAGCGGCGTGATCTCGCGCGTGCCGAAGACCTCCTCGGTGTAGGTCTTGTCGACCAGGCGCTTGAGGTGGTCGGGCGGGATGTCGTCGATGTAGCGCGCGAGGATCTCGAACGCCAGTTCGGCGTAGGACAGGCCGCGCCAGCGCGCGAGCGTGGCGGCGTCGATCCTCGGGTAGTGCGTCGGCAGGTAGAGGCCGCCATCGGGCGCCAGGCCCTCGAGCAGGATCTCGGAGAAGCCGCGCTCGGTGCGGTCGCCGCGGGTGCTGATGTACTTCATGTCTCTTTCCTCGGGCCGGGAGCGGCCGGCGCCCAAGCGTGGTCTGTCGCGGCCCGGGACCGGCCCGGGCGCCAGCTGTGCCGGCGGGTCCGGGCGCCGCACGGGCGCCCGGAGGCCTGCCTCAGGCCAGCTCTTCCTTGCGGATGCGCACGATCGGCTGCAGCACGCTCGGCAGCGCCTGCATCTGCTCGAGCGCCGCGTTCATGCGGCCTTCCTGCGTCTCGTGCGTCAGGATGATCAGGTCGGTCTGGCTGGCGCCCTCGCCGTCCACCTCGTCGGCCTCGCGCTGCAGCACCGCGTCGATCGAGATGTCGCTCTCGGCCAGGATGCGGGTGATCTCGGCCAGCACGCCGGCGCGGTCCGCAACCCGCAGGCGCAGGTAGAACGAGGTCCGGACCTGCTCGAGCGGCAGGATCGGCGCGTCGCTCATCGCGTCGGGCTGGAAGGCCAGCGAGGGCACGCGATGGTCGGGGTCGGCGCTGTGCAGGCGCGCGATGTCGACCAGATCCGCGACCACGGCCGAGGCGGTGGGCTCGGCGCCCGCGCCCTTGCCGTAGTAGAGCGTGGTGCCAACGGCGTCGCCGTTGACCATCACCGCGTTCATCGCGCCCTCGACGTTGGCGATCAGGCGCTTGGCCGGCACCAGCGTCGGGTGCACGCGCAGCTCGATGCCGCGTGCGCCGGCCTCGTCGCGGCGCTTGGCGATGCCCAGCAGCTTGATGCGGTAGCCGAGCTGCTCGGCGTAGCGGATGTCGGTCGCCTGCAGCTTGGTGATGCCCTCGACGTGGGCGCGGTCGAACTGCACCGGCACGCCGAACGCGATCGCGCTCAGGAGCGTCGCCTTGTGCGCCGCGTCCACGCCCTCGATGTCGAAGGTCGGGTCGGCCTCGGCGTAACCGAGGCGCTGCGCTTCCTTGAGCACGACGTCGAAGTCCAGGCCCTTGTCGCGCATCTCGGACAGGATGAAGTTGGTCGTGCCGTTGATGATGCCGGCCACCCACTGCACGCGGTTGGCGGTCAGGCCCTCGCGCAGCGCCTTGATGATCGGGATGCCGCCGGCGACCGCCGCCTCGAAGGCGACCATCACGCCCCTGGCGTGCGCGGCGGCGAAGATCTCGGTGCCGTGCACCGCGAGCAGCGCCTTGTTGGCGGTGACGACATGCTTGCCGGCGGCGATCGCCTCCATCACGAGCGTGCGGGCGATGCCGTAGCCGCCGATGAGCTCGACCACGATGTCGATGTCGGGCCGCGCGATCACCGAGCGCGCATCGCTCACCACCTCGACGCCCTCGCCGACGACCTGGCGGGCACGCTCAGTGTTCAGGTCGGCGACCACGGCAATCTCGATGCCGCGGCCGGCGCGGCGGCGGATCTCGTCCTGGTTGCGGCGCAGCACCTCGAAGGTGCCGCCGCCGACGGTGCCGATGCCGAGCAGGCCGACGCGCAGCGCGCGCGGGAGCGTGTCTTGATTCATTTCAGTTGCGTCCTTCGCCGGCACGCCGGGCCGGCTTCTTGTGGGGGGATCAGAGGCTGTGGCGCTTGCGGTAGCCGTCGAGGAAGCGCGCGATGCGGCCGATCGCGTCGGCGAGGTCGTCGGAGTTCGGCAGGAACACGAGCCGGAAGTGGTCGGGCTGCGGCCAGTTGAAGCCGGTGCCCTGCACGATCAGCACCTTCTCCTCGGCCAGCAGCTCGTAGGCGAACTGCTGGTCGTTCTGGATCGGGTACATCTTCGGATCCAGGCGCGGGAACATGTACAGGGCCGCCTTGGGCTTGACGCAGCTGACGCCCGGGATCTGGGTGAGCAGCTCGTGCGCGAGGTCTCGCTGGCGGCACAGCCGCCCGGTCGGCGCGATCAGGTCCTTGATGCTCTGGTAGCCGCCGAGCGCAGTCTGGATCGCGAGCTGCCCCGGCGTGTTCGAGCACAGGCGCATCGAGGCCAGCATGTTCAGGCCCTCGATGTAGTCGCGCGCGCGCTTCTTGTCGCCCGAGACCACCATCCAGCCGGCGCGGTAGCCGCAGGAGCGGTAGTTCTTGGACAGGCCGTTGAAGGTCAGGCAGAGCACGTCGTCGGCCAGCGACGCGATGCTCGTGTGCGTGTTGCCGTCGTAGAGCGTCTTGTCGTAGATCTCGTCGGCGAAGATGATCAGGTCGTGCTGGCGCGCGATCTCGACGATCTCGCGCAGCACGCTGTCCGGATAGAGCGCGCCGGTCGGGTTGTTCGGGTTGATGACGACGATCGCGCGGGTGTTGGGCGTGATCTTGGCGCGGATGTCGGCCATGTCCGGCATCCAGTCGCTCTGCTCGTCGCAGATGTAGTGCACCGGGTTGCCGCCCGAGAGCGCCACCGACGCGGTGTAGAGCGGGTAGTCGGGCGCGGGGATCAGCACCTCGTCGCCGGCGTTCAGCAGCGCGTTCAGGCTCATCGTGATGAGCTCCGAGGCGCCGTTGCCGAGGTAGACGTCGTCCACCGTCACGCCGCGGATGTTCTTTTCCTGCGTGTAGTGCACCACCGCCTTGCGGGGGGCGAACAGGCCCTTGGAGTCGGTGTAGCCCGCCGTGTGCGGCATGTTGCGGATCATGTCCTGCACGATCTCGTCGGGCGGCTCGAGCCCGAACACGGCCAGGTTGCCGATGTTGAGCTTGATGATCTTGTGACCGTCCTCCTCCATCTGGCGGGCCTTCTCCAGCACGGGCCCGCGGATGTCGTAGCAGACATTGGCCAGCTTGGCGGACTTGGAGACGGTCTTCAAGGGAACCTCCTGAGGGAAAAGGGCCGCACCACCGGCGACTGTGGTGCAAAACCTATAATTTAACCACACCCCCACCCCTCACCCGAGCCGCAATCCGTGAAACTTCAGCCCGACCGCATCAGTTCCGCGAACGTGATTTCGGGGTATACGCCGCAACACATCGCGATCAACGGCCAGCCCTGGACGCAGAGCATGCTGGTACCCTGGGCCGGCGAGGTCGGCTCATGGGACGTGACGCGCTTCGACGAGATGTCGGCGGGGCACCTGGCCTCGGTCGCGCAACTCGCGCCGGAACTCGTCATCATCGGCACCGGGGCACGCCAGCGCTTCCTGCGCCCGGACGTGCTGCGCCCGCTGATCGAGGCGCGCATCGGCTTCGAGATCATGGACACCGCGGCCGCCTGCCGCACCTACAACATCCTCGTGTCCGAGGGGCGCTCGGTGGTCGCCGCGCTGCTGCTCGAGATCGCGGGCTGACACGGAAAACCGCACCCGCAGCGCCCCCCGACGACGGGGTGCGGCGAGTTCGCACGCGGCAGTTTATAATTGCGGGCTACGCCGAGTCGGGCGCAACTGACAGAACATTCATGACGCCAGCCCTCAACAAACCCCTCCCGGAATTTGAAGCGCTCGCGACCGGGGGCGTGAAGTACACGCCCCAGGCTTTTGCGGGGCAGACCGTGGTGCTGTACTTCTACCCCAAGGACAACACCCCCGGCTGCACCACCGAAGCCATGCAGTTCCGCGATCGCCACAAGGATTTCGTGAACGCGGGCGCGGTGGTGTTCGGCGTGTCGCGCGACAACATGGCCTCGCACGACAAGTTCAAGCAGACGCTGGAACTGCCGTACGAGCTGATCGCCGACACGGAAGAGAAGATGTGCCACATGTTCGGCGTTGTCAAGAACAAGATCATGTACGGCAAGAAGGTCAAGGGCATCGAGCGCTCGACCTTCGTCATCGACGCCGAGGGCGTGCTGCGCCACGAGTGGCGCGGCATCAAGGTCGCCGGCCACGTGGACGAGGTCCTGAAGGTGGTGCAGTCGATGAAGGCGGTCGCCTGAGCGGCATTCCACCGACGGCGTGGCGGGCATTGAAGCGTCACGCCGGACATGCATAATGGGTCCATGCCTTTGATCCGGACCCGCCGCATCAACCGAAGCCGTGCAGATTCCTGCGCGGCTTTTTTGTTGGCGCCTCGCGCTGGCGGGCCGGTCCCCTTCCCCTGACCCACCCCGACCGCCCACGATGCCGTTGCCCAAACCGCCCGCGAAGAAAGCCACCATCCTCTCCGCTGCCGAGATCGACGCCCAGGCGGCGCCGAAACCTCGAAAACGCGTGAAGGTCGCCGCCGAGCCCTCGGCGCCCGCGGTTCTGGAACTCTACGATCCCGCCCAGAAGGCCCCGGCCGCCACCCCCACCCCGGGCAATGCCGTCGAGGCCGAGGCCGCCGCGCGCGTGCCGATGCGCCGCCCCGACCCGAGCCCCAGCCCGCGCTCGCGCCGCCCGCGCCGCGAAGGCCCGTCCTGCCTGTTCGTGCTCGACACCAACGTGCTGATGCACGACCCGATGTCGCTGTTCCGCTTCGACGAGCACGACATCTACCTGCCGATGATCACGCTCGAGGAGCTCGACGGCCACAAGAAGGGCATGACCGAGGTGTCGCGCAACGTCCGCCAGGTGAGTCGCGACCTCGACGCGCTGGTGGCCGACGCCCCTGCCGACATGAGCAAGGGCATCCCGCTCTCGAAGACCGGCCACCGCGAGGCCGGCGGCTGCCTGTTCTTCCAGACCCAGATCCTCAACGCCCAGTTGCCCGTCGGCCTGCCGCAAGGCAAGGCCGACAACCAGATCCTCGCCGTGGTGCAGTCGCTGCGCGAGCAACTGCCCGAGCGCAACGTCACGCTGGTGTCCAAGGACATCAACATGCGCATCAAGGCCCGGGCGATGGGCCTGCCGGCCGAGGACTACTTCAACGACAAGACGCTCGACGACGCCGACCTGCTCTATACCGGCGTGTTGCCGCTGCCGGCCGACTTCTGGGAGCGCCACGGCAAGACGATGGAGAGCTGGCAGCAGGGCGGCTCGACCTTCTACCGCATCAGCGGGCCGATGGTGCCGGTGCTGATGGTCAACCAGTTCGTCTACCTGGAAGCCCCCGGCGTCACACCGCTCTACGCCAAGGTCTCCGAGATCACCGGCAAGACCGCGGTGCTCAAGACGCTGAAGGACTATACGCACCAGAAGAACGCCGTCTGGGGCGTGACGGCCCGCAACCGCGAGCAGAACTTCGCGCTGAACCTGCTGATGGACCCGGACTGCGACTTCGTGACGCTCTCCGGCACAGCCGGCACCGGCAAGACGCTGATCACGCTCGCCTCGGCGCTGAGCCAGGTGCTCGACGAGCGCCGCTACACCGAGATCATCGTCACGCGCGTGACGGTGCCGGTGGGCGAGGACATCGGCTACCTGCCCGGCACCGAGGAAGAGAAGATGTCGCCGTGGATGGGCGCGCTCGACGACAACCTGGAGGTGCTCGCGCGCACCGACGGCGGCGCCGGCGAATGGGGCCGCGCGGCAACGAACGAGCTGGTGCGCTCGAAGATCAAGATCAAGAGCCTGAACTTCATGCGCGGGCGCACCTTCCTGAACAAGATCGTCATCATCGACGAGGCGCAGAACCTGACCCCGAAGCAGATGAAGACGCTGATCACGCGCGCCGGCCCCGGCACGAAGATCGTCTGCCTCGGCAACCTCGCACAGATCGACACGCCCTACCTGACCGAGGGCAGCTCGGGCCTGACCTACGCGGTCGACCGCTTCAAGGGTTGGCCGCACTCGGGCCACGTGACGCTGGCGCGCGGCGAGCGCTCGCGTCTGGCGGACTTCGCGTCGGACGTGCTGTAGGCCCGCGGCGCAGTCCGCAAAAAGAAACGGCGGCCCATGCGGGCCGCCGTTTTTCCTTCGGCACGGGCGCGGCGTCAGTACTCGTCGCCGCCGCCGACGTAGCCCGGCGCGAGGTTCTCGAACTTGGTGTTGGGCTTCAGGAAGGCGAGCTTGACGGTGCCGACCGGGCCGTTGCGCTGCTTGCCGATGATGATCTCGGCCACGCCCGGCTCCTTGCACTGGTCCTTGGTGTAGTACTCGTCGCGGTAGATGAACATGATCACGTCCGCGTCCTGCTCGATGGCGCCGGATTCGCGCAGGTCGCTCATCATCGGGCGCTTGTCGGTGCGGGTCTCGACGCTGCGGTTGAGCTGCGACAGCGCGATCACCGGGCACTTCAGCTCCTTGGCCAGCGCCTTGAGCCCGCGCGAGATCTCGCCGATCACGGTGGCGCGGTTCTCCTCGCTGCCACCGCCGCTGCCGCTCATCAGCTGCAGGTAGTCGATCACGATCAGGCCGAGCTGGCCGCACTGGCGCGCCTGGCGGCGCGCGCGGGCGCGCAGCTCGTTGGGCGACAGGCCCGGCGTCTCGTCGATGAAGATGCTCGCGTTGCGCAGCTTCTCGACCGCCTCGGACAGCCGCGACCACTCGTCGTCGCGCAGCGAGCCGGTGCGCAGGTGCTGCTGGTCGATGCGGCCGAGCGAGCCGACCACGCGCAGCGCGAGCTGCGCGGCGCCCATTTCCATCGAGAACACCACCACCGGCAGGCCCTCGGCCACCGCCACATGCTCGGCGATGTTCAGCGCGAACGCGGTCTTGCCCATCGACGGGCGCGCCGCGAGGACGATCAGGTCGCCCGGCTGCAGCCCCGCGGTCATGCGGTCCATGTCGATGAAGCCGGTGCGCACGCCGGTGACGTCCTCGGCGCCGTTCTCGGCCAGCTCGGTGACGCGGTCGAGCAGGTCGACCACCAGCGCGTCCATCGACTGGAAGCCCTGCTTCGCGCGCGAGCCCTCCTCGCCGATCTTGAAGATCTTGCCCTCGGCCTCGTCGAGGATCTGCGACACCGGCTTGCCCTGCGGGTTGAAGGCGTTGGTCGCGATCTCGTCGCTCGCGGCGACAAGCTTGCGCAGGATCGAGCGCTCGCGCACGATCTCCGCGTAGCGGCGCAGGTTGGCCGCGCTCGGCACGCTCTGCGCGAGCGCGTTCAGGTAGACGAGGCCACCGCACTCCTCGGCCTTGCCGAGGCTCTGCAACTGCTCGAAGACCGTGATCACGTCGGCCGGCTTGTTGCCGCCGATCAACCCGCCGATCGCGGCGAAGATCAGCCGGTGCTCGTAGCGGTAGAAGTCGCCCTCGGTCAGCAGGTCGCCGGCCCGGTCCCAGGCCATGTTGTCGAGCAGCAGGCCGCCGAGCACGCTCTGCTCGGCCTCGATCGAGTGCGGCGGCACGCGCAGGCGCGCCACCTCGTCGTCGGCACGGCGGGACGGATCGGCGAATTCGGAACCGGAGAGGATGGCAGCCATGGCTCGATGATAAGAAGCAGCCCGCTCGCATGCGAGGGACAAGGTTGTGGACAAAGCGTGGATTTCCTGGGGGCGGCATGGGAAAACCACCCCCGGAAACGACGAGGGGCCGGTCTCGGACCGGCCCCTCGTTCGGAGGGCGGCCGCGGCCGCCTCCTGTCTTCAGCTCGCGATCAGGCGTTATCGGCCACGACGCGGACGTTGACTTCCACCGTCACGTCGGTGTGCAGCTGCACGTTGACCGGGAACTCGCCGACGGCCTTGATGGCGCTCGGCACGCGGATCTGCGACTTGTGCACCTCGAAGCCGTTCTTGGCCAGCGCTTCGGCGATGTCGGCGCTGGTGACCGAGCCGAACAGGCGGCCGTCGACGCCCGCCTTCTGACCGATCACGACGGTGGTGCCGTTGAGCTTCTCGCCCACGGACTGGGCGCCGCTCAGCTTGGCGGCGGCGGCCTTCTCGAGCTCGGCGCGCTTGGCTTCGAATTCCTTGATCGCGGCCTCGGTGGCGCGGCGAGCGGCACGGGTCGGGATCAGGAAGTTGCGGGCGTAGCCGTCCTTGACGCGGACGACGTCGCCGAGGTTGCCGAGGTTCGCGACCTTTTCAAGCAGGATGACTTGCATGTCGGAAACTCCTTAGACGCGGTGCTTGTCGCTGTACGGCAGCAGGGCCAGGAAGCGCGCGCGCTTGATGGCGGTGGACAGCTGACGCTGGTAGATGGCGCGGGTGCCGGTCAGGCGCGCCGGCGTGATCTTGCCGTTCTCGCCGATGAAGTCGCGCAGGACGTCGATGTCCTTGTAGTCGATCGACTCGACGCCGGCGACGGTGAAGCGGCAGAAGCGCTTGCGCTTGAACAGCAGCGACTGCTGGTTGCGCTTGCCCTTGCGATCCTTGGAAAACTTGCCACGAGGCGGTGCCATGATGAATCTCTTCCTTTAACTAATCGATTGATCCGGATATCGGACTACAGCAGTTCGGTGACGTGAAACACGACGCCCCGGCCGTTGCGCTGCGCCGCCAGGAAACCGCCGAACTCGCGCATCGCGCCGAGCTCGAGCCGCTCCAGGCTGCGCGCCATGTCCCCCAGGGCCACCGCGCGGAGTTCGAGCTGAACCCTTCGCGGCTGGCCGGCTTCCAGCGGCACCGACTCGTGCGCGAGGCGCAGGTCGAGCGCCGGGAGTCCGGCCGGGGTGTAGCGCATGGCCCCCCGCTCCACGAGCGCCGCGGCGAGAACCAGACGGTTCATGCGACGCGCGGCTGCTCAGGCAGGGCGGGCGAACGGCCTCAGGCCGCGGCTTCCTGCTGCTGGGACGACTTGCGAGCCTCTTCGCGCTCGACGGCCTTCATCATGACCGACGGGGCGGTCTCGGCCTTGTCCTTCTGGACGGTCAGGTGGCGCAGCACGGCGTCGTTGAAGCGGAAGCCGGTCTCCAGCTCTTCGAGCGTCTCCTTGGAGCACTCGATGTTCAGGCAGATGTAGTGGGCCTTCGCGAGCTTCTGGATCATGTAGGCCAGCTGGCGGCGGCCCCAGTCTTCCACGCGGTGGATCTTGCCGCCGGCAGCGGTGACCACGCCCTTGTAGCGCTCCACCATCGCGTTGACCTGCTCGCTTTGATCCGGATGGATCAGCAGGATGATTTCGTAGTGACGCATCGAGACTCCTTATGGATTCCGATTGGAGGGAAGCCGCCCCGGGCGTCGTATCGGGCTCCGAAGAAAAAACTGCCCCGTCGGGCAGCTTCTTCCCCGCCCGATCCAGGTGCGGCAAGGAAAGCCAAAGATTATAGCCTGGATTCGCACCGCCTTGCAGTCCCTGCCCGGCGGCGACGCCCCGGGACCCGCTCAGGCCGCCCGTTCGCCCGGCTCGTGCAGGCGCTCCACCAGGCGCTGCACCTCCCGGTCAGGCGCCGGCGTCACCAGGCTCACCAGCACGATGACGAGGAAGCCGAGCGGCACGCCGAACAGGCCCGCGGAGATCGGCTGGATGCCCCACCACAGCTGCGCCGGCCCGGTGACGCCGAACACCGAGCGCAGCCAGGGCTGATTAACGGCCATGTAGTAGACGGTGACGCCGAGGCCGGCGCACATGCCGAGCACCGCGCCCCACGAGGTCGCGCGCTTCCAGAAGATGCCGAGCACCAGCGCCGGGAAGAAGGCGGCGGCGGCGAAGGAGAACGCCGCGGAGACGAGGAACAGGATGTCGGCGGGCTTCTGCGCCGCGACATAGGCCGCCGACAGCGCGACGACGAGCAGCAGGATCTTCGAGATCGTCACCCGCCGCGTCGTCGAGGCGTTGGGGTCGATCATCTTGTAGTAGGTGTCGTGCGACAGCGCGTTGGCGATCGTCAGCAGCAGCCCGTCGGCGGTCGACAGCGCCGCGGCCAGCCCTCCCGCGGCCACCATCCCGGAGATCACGTAGGGCAGCCCCGCGATCTCGGGCGTCGCGAGCACGACGATGTCGCTGCCGATGCGGATCTCGCCGAGCTGCAGCACGCCGTCGCGGTTGACGTCGCTCACCGACAGCAGCGAGGGATCGACCTTGCTCCACTGCGCGATCCAGCCCGGCAGCTCGTCGAAGGCGGTGCCCACCAGCACGTTGAAGACCTCGAACTTCACGAGCACCGCGAGCGCCGGCGCGGTCACGTAGAGCAGGAAGATGAAGAACAGTGACCAGGCCACCGACTCGCGCGCCTCCCTCACCGAGGGCGTGGTGTAGTAGCGCATCAGGATGTGCGGCAGCGCGGCCGTGCCGACCGTCAGGCAGAACACCAGCGCGAGGAAGTTGCGCCGCGACAGCTCGTAGGCCTCGCGCTCGGCCTCGCTGCCCTGCGGATCGCCGGCATGCTGCTGCGCGTGCGGCGGCATGCCGCCGAGCGGCCGGGCCCGCTCGGCGGCCGCGGCCCGCGCGCGCTCGTAGGCCTCGCGCGCCGCCTGCTCGCTGCGCGGCAGCTGCGCCAGCGCCTTGTCGGCGGCTTGGATCTCGGCCAGCGGCGCGTCGAGGTCGCGCAACTCCGCCACGCGCTGCTGCCCCGCGGCACGGTCGGCCGCGAGCGCCTTGGGCACGTCGCGCAGCTTCGCCTCGGCCTCGGTCGCGCGCTGCGCGAAGATCTGGATCACCTCGAGCTCGCGCGCGTCGGCCATCAGCTCGCGCTCCTTGGCGCTGACCTGCTCGAGCTGCACGCCGTAGACCGCGTGCGGCACCGGCACGCCGGTCTGCTTGACCGACAGCCACACCACCGGCACCAGGTAGGCGACGATCAGCACGATGTACTGCGCGACCTGCGTCCAGGTCACCGCCCGCATGCCGCCGAGGAAGGAGCACACCAGGATGCCGCCGAGGCCGACGAAGATGCCGATCTCGAAGGCGAAGCCGGTGAGGCGCGTCGTGATCAGCCCCACGCCGTAGATCTGCGCGACGACGTAGGTGAAGGAGCACAGGATCGCTGCGAACACGCCGATGAAGCGTGCGGCGTTGCCGCCGTAGCGCGCGCCGAGGAAGTCGGGGATCGTGAACTGGCCGAAGCGGCGCAGGTAGGGCGCGAGGAACAGCGCCACCAGGCAGTAACCGCCGGTCCAGCCGGTGATGTAGGCCAGCCCCCCGTAGCCCGACAGGTAGAGCGTGCCGGCCAGGCCGATGAAGGACGCCGCCGACATCCAGTCGGCCCCGGTGGCCATGCCGTTGTAGATCGCCGGGACGCGCCGCCCGGCGACGTAGTACTCGATCGGATCGGTGGTGCGGCACATGATGCCGATCGCGGCATAGAGCACCACGGTCGCGAGCAGGAAGACGAAACCGATGTAGCGCTTGGGCAGCCCCATCTGCTCCAGCAGCGCCAGCACCACGACGAAGGCGAGGAAGCCCCCGGTGTACCAGCCGTAGACCTTGTGCAGCTGCCGCCGGAGGTCGGCGCGCCCGTCCTGCGCGGCGCTCAAGCCGCGTCCTCCGCGGCGGGACCGTGCGCCTCGTCGAGCCGGCCCATGCGCCAGGCGTAGAAGGCCACCAGCAGCACGTAGAGGATCAGCGTGCCCTGCGCGCCCATCCAGAAGCTGAAGGGCCAGCCGAAGAAGCAGAAGCTGAGCTCGCGCGCGAAATACGGCACCGCGAAGGTGACCGCGAACCACAGCGCCAGCAAGCCGCCGGTCAGGCGCAGCTTGCCGCGCCGGTAGTCCCCCGACCTGTCGCCGCCTCGCATCTCCCCTCCTCCTCGTCGCGTGCCGCGGATGCACCGTCCGCGCAGCGCCTCACATTAACTCACGCCGCCAGCCCTGTCTGCCGCTCGAGTCGCGCCGCGACGACCGGCTCGAAGCCGCGCAGCTGCCGCAGCAGCCGCCGCGCCTCGTCGAGCTCCTGCCGCCGCAGGTGCAGGTGCACCAGTCGCTCGTGGCCGTGCGGGCTCAGCGGCTGCAGCTCGACGTTGCGCCGCAGCGCCGCGATCGCCTCCTCGTCCCGGCCCAGGCCGGCCAGCACGAGGCCGAGCCCGTACCAGGCGCGATCGAGCCGCTCGTCGAGCGCGAGCGCGGCGCGGAACGCCGCCTCCGCCTCGCCGAGCCGCCCGCTGCGCTCCAGCAGGTAGCCCAGGTTGAACCAGGGCGCGGCGCCTTGCGCCGGATACCGCGCCAGCAGCCGCCGGTAGTCGGCGATCGCCCCCGCGTCGTCGCCCGCCTGCGCCCGCAGGTGGGCGCAGCTCGCGAGCGCGTCGGCGTCGTCCGGGTCGAGCGCCAGCAGCCGCTCGAAGCCGCCTCGGGCGGCCTCGGTGCGGCCGAGCAGCAGCAGCACGGTACAGGCCGCCCGGAGGCTGGCGCGGCGCAGGCGCCAAGCCGGCCGCGAGCGGCTCACCCCCGGCACGCCGCCACCCCGAGCTCGACGCAGAGCGCGATCTTGGCGAGCGTCGCGAGCAGCCAGACCAGCGCGAGCACGGCGAAGGTCGCGAGCGGCACATGCGCGTCGAGCACCACGCGCGGCGTCAGCGCCCGCACCACGCGCTCGAAGGGGCGCGTCAGCACCTGCAGCAGTTGGTAGAAGGGGTTGCGCTCGCGCCCGGCGCCGGCCATCAGGCCGAGCAGCCCCCGCCCGAGCAGCGCCAGCAGCGCGATCTCGGCCACCAGCTTCACCGACGACACCCCAAGCAGCCACATGCCCTCTTCCCTCCGGGACGCAAGAACGGCCCCCGCAGGGGCCGTCCGTTCCGCGCTTCAGCGCCCGATCAGCGGCGCGCCAGGCGCTGCCAGGTGTCGATCACCGTGTCGGGGTTCAGCGAGATCGACACGATGCCTTCCTGCGCCAGCCAGTCGGCGAAGTCGGGGTGGTCGCTGGGGCCCTGGCCGCAGATGCCCACGTACTTGCCGACCGCGCGGCAGGCCGTGATCGCGCGCGAGATCAGCGCGCGCACCGCCGCATCGCGCTCGTCGAAGTCGGCCGCGAGCAGCTCCAGGCCCGAGTCGCGGTCCAGACCCAGCGTGAGCTGCGTCAGGTCGTTCGAGCCGATCGACATGCCGTCGAAGTGCTCGAGGAACTGCTCGGCGAGGATCGCGTTGCTCGGCACCTCGCACATCATGATCACGCGCAGGCCGTCCTGGCCGCGCTTGAGGCCGTGCTGGGCCAGCAGCTCGTTGACGCGCTGCGCCTGGCGCAGCGTGCGCACGAAGGGCACCATGATCTCGACGTTGTTCAGGCCCATCTCGTTGCGCACGCGCTTGAGCGCCTCGCACTCCATCGCGAAGGCCTCGCCGAACTCCTCGCTGACGTAGCGCGACGCGCCACGGAAGCCGAGCATCGGGTTCTCTTCCTCGGGCTCGTAGCGAGAGCCGCCGATGAGCTTGCGGTACTCGTTGGACTTGAAGTCCGACAGGCGCACGATGACCGGCTTGGGCCAGAAGGCCGCGGCGATCGTCGCGATGCCCTCGGCGAGCTTGTCGACGTAGAAGGCGCGCGGCGAGGCGTGGCCGCGCGCGACCGACTCGACCGCCTTCTTCAGGTCGGCGTCGACGTTCGGGTAGTCGAGGATCGCCTTCGGGTGCACGCCGATGTTGTTGTTGATGATGAATTCCAGCCGCGCCAGGCCCACGCCCGAGTTCGGCATCTGCGCGAAGTCGAAGGCGAGCTGCGGGTTGCCGACGTTCATCATGATCTTGACCGGGCAGTAGGGCAGCTCGCCGCGCTGCACCTCGCTGACCTCGGTCTCGAGCAGGCCGTCGTAGATGTAGCCGGTGTCGCCCTCGGAGCAGGCCACCGTCACCAGCGCGCCGTCCTTGAGCACCTCGGTCGCGTCGCCGCAGCCGACCACCGCCGGGATGCCGAGCTCGCGCGCGATGATCGCCGCGTGGCAGGTACGGCCGCCGCGGTTCGTCACGATGGCGCTGGCGCGCTTCATCACCGGCTCCCAGTTCGGGTCGGTCATGTCGGTGACGAGCACGTCGCCGGGCTGCACGCGATCCATCTCGGCGATGCTGTGTACCAGCCGCACTGGGCCGGTGCCGATCTTCTGGCCGATCGCGCGGCCCTCGGCCAGCACGGTGCCCGTTGCCTTGAGCTTGTAGCGGTGCTCGACCTTGCCCTCGGCCTGGCTCTTCACCGTCTCGGGACGCGCCTGCAGGATGTAGAGCCGGCCGTCGCCGCCGTCCTTGCCCCACTCGATGTCCATCGGGCGGCCGTAGTGCTCCTCGATGATCAGCGCGTACTTCGCGAGCTCGACCACGTCGGCGTCGGTCAGCGAGTAGCGGTTGCGCTGCTCGGGGGCGGTGTTGACGGTCTTGACGAGCTTGCCGCTCTCGGCCTTCTCCTCGGGCGTCGCGAACTCCATCTTGATGAGCTTCGAGCCGAGGTTGCGGCGGATGATCGGGAGCTTCCCGGCCTTGAGCGCGGGCTTGTGCACGTAGAACTCGTCCGGGTTCACGGCGCCCTGCACCACCGTTTCGCCCAGGCCGTAGCTCGAGGTGATGAAGACGACGTCCTTGAAGCCGCTCTCGGTGTCGATCGTGAACATCACGCCCGCGGCGCCGAGGTCGGAGCGCACCATGCGTTGCACGCCCGCGGACAGCGCGACGTCGGAGTGCGCGAAGCCCTTGTGCACGCGGTAGCTGATCGCGCGGTCGTTGTAGAGGGAGGCGAAGACCTCCTTCATCTTGTGCAGCACCTCGTCGATGCCCACGACGTTCAGGAAGGTCTCCTGCTGGCCGGCAAAGGACGCGTCGGGCAGGTCCTCGGCGGTGGCCGAGGAGCGCACCGCGAACGAGGCGCCCGGGTTGCCCGCGGTCAGGCGCTCGAACTCGGCGCGGATCGCCTGCTCGAGGTCGGCCGGGAACGGGGTCTCCTCGACCCACTGGCGGATCTGCGCGCCGGCCTCGGCGAGCGCACGCACGTCGTCGGTGTCGAGCGTCTCGAGCTTGGCGTTGATGCGCTCCGCGAGCCCGTTGTGGGCCAGGAACTGGCGGAAGGCATGGGCGGTCGTGGCGAAGCCGCCCGGGACGCGCACGCCCGAAGCCGCCAGCTGGCTGATCATCTCGCCGAGGGAGGCGTTCTTGCCGCCGACCGTCTCGACGTCGGTCATCCTCAGTTCTTCAAAGGGTACGACCAGGGCGGTCGCCAGGTGGGTTGAAGACATGGAAAAGCTCCTTGATGTTGGAAAACCGGTGCTCTCCCGCCCGGTGCGACCTGCGGCGGGCGGACGGACGCGCGCTCGAACGCCCACTTTGTGGCTTGTTCTGAGTGTGGTGCGGAGCGCATCGTGTTCGTGGCGGGAGAAATTCCAGAGAATTCTACGGGGCTTTTCCGGCGACTGTCAGCATGCCGGCTGAAACAATGGCGGATGCCCAATCGCACCATCTTCTTCGTCTCCGACGGCACCGGCATCACCGCCGAGACCTTCGGCAACTCGATCCTCAACCAGTTCACGGTCAAGCCGCGGCGGGTGCGCCGGCCCTTCGTGGACACGCCGGACAAGGCGCACCAGCTGGTGCGCGAGATCAACGAGTGCGGCGCGCGCGAGGGGCGGCGCCCGGTCGTGTTCCTGACGCTCGTGGACGAGGAGATCCTCGAGATCGTCAAGGCGCAGGCGAACGCGATGGTGCTGGACATGTTCAACACCTTCATCGAGCCGCTCGAGAGCGAGTTCGGCATCAAGTCGAACCACCGCGTCGGCCGCTTCTCCGACATCGCGCACAGCGCCGAGTACGACAACCGCATCGAGGCGATCAACTTCTCGCTCGCGCACGACGACGGCCAGTCCTCGCTCAACCTCGAGCAGGCCGACGTGATCCTGGTGGGCGTGAGCCGCAGCGGCAAGACGCCGACCTCGCTGTACCTGGCGATGCAGCACGGCGTGAAGGCGGCCAACTACCCGCTGATCCCCGAGGACTTCGAGCGCGGCCGCCTGCCCTCGGCGCTGCTGCCGCACCGCAAGAAGTGCTTCGGCCTGACGATCGACCCGCAGCGCCTCTCGCAGATCCGCAACGAGCGCCGCCCGGGCAGCAAGTACGCGAGCCTCGCGAACTGCCGCTACGAGGTCGCCGAGGCCGAGACGATGATGCGCCGCGAGGGCATCTCCTGGCTGTCGTCGACGCACAAGTCGATCGAGGAGATCGCCACCACGATCCTGCGCGACATCCGCCCCGACCGGCTGATCTACTGAGCCGCGGCATGCGGCTTGCCGGCGGGCGGAACCACCCCCTCCCGCCGCCCGAGCCATGCCGCTGCACCCGCCCCACCCGCCCGACGCCGCGAGCCGTCGCCGCTTCCTGCGGGCCGGCCTGCTGACCGGCTTCGCCGCCGGCGGGCTGTTCGACGGCATCCTGCTGCACCAGGTGCTGCAATGGCACCACCTGCTGAGCGCGCTGCAGCGCCCGCCCTTCGACGAGCTGCGCACGCAGCTGCTCGCCGACGGCCTGTTCCACGTCCTGATGTACCTGATCGGCGCCTGGGGCCTGGTGCAGCTGGCGCGCTCGCGCGGCGTCTGGAATCTGCCCGACGCGAACGGCTGCCTCGCCGCGCAGCTGGCGATCGGCTTCGGCGCCTGGCAGCTGGTCGACGCGCTGCTGTCGCACTGGCTGCTCGGCCTGCACCGCATCCGCACCGACGCCGGCCCGCCACTGCTGTGGGACCTGGGCTGGCTCGCGGTGTTCGGCCTGCCCTTCCTGCTCGGCGGGCTGCTCGCGCGGCGGCGCCTGCGGCTGCACGGCGGAGGCAGCAGCCGGGGCGGCTCGCTCGCCGCCTGGACGGCGCTGCTGCTGCCGCTGGCGATGCTCGCGGCCGCGCTGCCGCCGCCGGTCAACGCCGACGGCACCCGCACGGTCGCGGTGGTGCTGCGCGATGCGCGCGATGCCGTCGCGATGCTGGAAGCCGCGCCGGCGCGCGAGGCCCGGGTGGTCTGGAACGACGACAGCGGCACCGTGTGGCTGCTCGAGGTCGGCGCCGCGTCCCGGCCCTGGCAGTGGTACCGGCACGGCGCGCTGCTCGTCGGCGGCGCGACCGGCGCGGGCTGCGCCGGCTGGCTGCGCTCGGCCTCGTCCTGAAGCCCGCACCGCAAGCGAAGGAGCTCAGCCGGGAGCGGAGGCCGGCCAGCGCTGGCGCGCCGACTCGTAGAGGCAGATCGCCGCTGCGCTCGCGACGTTGAGCGACTCCTCGCCGCCGGGCTGCGGGATGCGCACCGTCAGCGCGCAGCGCTGCATCAGCGCCTCGCCGACGCCCTGCCCCTCGTGCCCCAGCACCCAGGCGCAGGGATCGGGCAGGCGCACCTCCGGCAGCGCCGCGCTCGCATGCGAGCTGGTCGCGACCCACGGCATCTCCAGCGCCGACAGCGCCTCCTCGCCGACGCCCTCGACAAGGTGCAGCCCGAAATGCGCTCCCATGCCGGCGCGCAGCACCTTGGGCGACCACAGTGCCGCGGTGCCCCTCAGCGCGACGACCTGCTGCACGCCGAGCGCGGCCGCGCTGCGTAGGATCGTGCCGACGTTGCCCGCGTCCTGCAACCGGTCGAGCACGACGCTGCGCGCGCGCGGCAGCAGCGGCGGCGCCGGCTGCCACTCGATCAGGAAGCCGATCGGCGGCGGGCTCTCGAGCGTGCTCAGGTCGCTCCAGAGGGCATCGTCGACGACGACCGACTGAGCCGCCTCGCGGGTCAGCGCCCGCAGGGGCGGCTGCGCCGCGTTGCGCGCCGGCAGCAGCGCGACGAGCGGCCGCCCGCCGCGCGCGAGGAAGGCACGGCAGAGGTGGTCGCCCTCGAGCCAGACGCGGCCGAGCTTGCGGTAGGCGCCCGGGTCCTGCCCCAGCCGGCGCAGCTGCTGCAGCAGCGGGTTGTGGCGCGACGTGATCGTGCGTGCGCCGCCGTCAGGCTGCTCGCTCATCGTGACACTCCTGCCGCGCGCGCGGCCGGGAAGGCGTGCAGCGCCTGCTGCACCGGCGAGAAGGAGCGACGGTGCGCGGCGCAGGCGCCGTGCGCCTTCAGCGCCGCCATGTGGGTCGCGGTGCCGTAGCCCTTGTGGCCGTCGAAGCCGTACTGCGGGTACTGCGCGTGCAGCTCGGCGCAGAGCCGGTCGCGGTGCACCTTCGCGAGGATCGACGCGGCCGAGATCGCCGGCACCAGCGCGTCGCCCTTGACGATCGCCTCGGCGCTGACGCGCAGCACCGGCAGCCGGTTGCCGTCAACCAGCACCTTGGCCGGCATCAGCCGCAGGCCCTCGACGGCGCGGCGCATCGCCAGCATCGTCGCCTGCAGGATGTTGAGCCGGTCGATCTCCTCGACGCTCGCCTCGGCGATCGAGCAGCACAAGGCCTTGGCGCGGATCTCGTCGAAGAGCCTCTCGCGCGTTCGCGCCGTCAGCTTCTTCGAGTCCCCGAGCCCCTCGATCGGCTGCAGCTCGTCGAGGATCACGGCAGCGGCGACCACGGGGCCGGCGAGCGGCCCTCGGCCGGCCTCGTCGACCCCTGCGATCAGTCCGGGTGCATCCCAGCCCAGTGTCATCTGTTCAGCTCCCGAGCAGCGTCGCGATCGCATCGGTGGCGGCCTGCGCGGTGTTGCGGCGCAGCGTGTGGTGGAGTTCCAGAAAGCGCCGCTCGACGGCGCGGCAGCGCGCCGGGTCGTCCAGCCAGGCGAGCGTCGCGTCGGCGAGCGCGGCGGGCGTGGCCGCGTCCTGCAGCAGCTCGGGCACCACGAAGTCCTCGCACAGGATGTTGGGCAGGCCGACCCAGGGCTGGTACTTCATGCGCTTCATCAGCTGCCAGCTCAAGGCCTGCATCCGGTAGGTGATCACCATCGGTCGCTTGAAGAGCGCCGCCTCGAGCGTCGCCGTGCCGCTGGCGATCAGCGTCACGTCGCAGGCCGCCAGCACCTCGTGCGACAGGCCGTCGACCAGCGTCAGCGGCAGCCCGGCGGCCTGTGCCGCGATCGGCTCGACCAGCTCGCGCAGCCCCGGAACCACCGGGAGCACGAAGCGCAGTGCGGGCCGGCGCCGGTGCAGCTCGCGGGCGGCGGCGATCAGGTCCGGCGCGATGTAGCGGATCTCGCTGCGGCGGCTGCCCGGCAGCAGCGCGACGACCGTCTCGTCCGCCTCGAGGCCGAGGCGGCGTCGCGCCGCCTCGCGCGGCACCTCCAGCGGAATCGCGTCGGCGAGCGGGTGGCCGACGTAGCGGGCCGGCACGCCATGCTTCTCGTAGAGCACCGGCTCGAAGGGGAACAGGCACAGCATCAGGTCCACCGAGCGGTGGATCTTCTCGATGCGCTTGCCGCGCCAGGCCCACACCGACGGGCTGACGAAGTGCACCGCCTTGATGCCCTCGCGCTTGAGCCGGGCCTCGAGGTCGAGACAGAAGTCGGGCGCGTCGACGCCGATGAAGGCGTCCGGCCGCTCGCGCAGCAGCCGCTCGGCGAGCCGGTCGCGGATGCCGACGATCTCGCGGTAGTGGCGCAGCACCTCGACGTAGCCGCGCACCGCGAGCTTCTCGTGCGGCCACCAGGCCTCGAAACCCTGCGCGGCCATGCGCGGCCCGCCGATGCCGGCGGCCTGCAGGTCCGGCCAGCGCGCCTTCAGCCCGCCGAGCAGCAGCCCCGCGAGCAGGTCGCCGGAGGTTTCGCCGGCGACCATCGCCAGGCGTGGTGCGCCGCAATCCATTCAGCGCTCCCGTGTCAGCGGACGATGCCGCGATCGGCCGCAGCGAGGAAATCGAGCATCAGCGCGATGTCGCCCTGCGCCTCAGGCAGCTGCTCGCCCAGCTGCGCGATCTCGGCGCGCGCCTGCTCGAGCGTGAGGCCGCGCCGGTAGAGGCTGCGGTACATCTGCTTGACCGCGCTCAGCCGCTGCGCCGAGAAGCCGCGGCGCTTGAGGCCCTCGAGGTTGAAGCCGTGGGCCTTGGCGGTGTTGCCGGTGGCCATCACGAAGGGCGGCACGTCCTGGAACAGGACCGTGCCCATGCCGGTCATGCTGTGCGCGCCGATCTTGACGAACTGGTGCACGACGGTGAAGCCGCCGAGGATGACGCGGTCGCCCACGATCACGTGGCCGGCGAGCTGCGAGTTGTTCGCGAAGATCGTGCCGTCGCCGACGCGGCAGTCGTGCGCCAGGTGCACGTAGGCCATGATCCAGTTGTCGTTGCCGATGCTGGTCACGCCCCCGTCCTGCACGGTGCCGAGGTTGAAGGTGCAGAACTCGCGGATGGTGTTGCGGTCGCCAATGCGCAGCTCGGTCGGCTCGCCGGCGTACTTCTTGTCCTGCGGCGCGGCGCCGAGCGAGCAGAACTGGAAGATGCGGTTGTCGGCGCCGATCGTGGTGTGCCCCTCGATCACGCAGTGCGGGCCGATGCTCGTGCCGGCACCGACCCGCACATGCGGGCCGATCAGCGTGTAGGCGCCGACCGTCACCGATTCGGCCAGCTCCGCCTTCGCGTCGACGATCGCGGTGGGATGGATGTTCGCCAAGGCCGTCGTCCTCAGTCCTCGATGCGGCGCATCGTGCACATCAGCTCGGCCTCGACCGCGACCGACTCGTCCACCGTCGCGCGGGCCTTGAACTTGAAGATGCCGCCGCGGCTGCGCTCGAGCTCGACGTGGAGGATCAGCTGGTCGCCGGGCTCGACCGGGCGCTTGAAGCGCGCGCCGTCGATGCCGACGAAGTAGTAGACGTTCTTGTCGTCGGCCTGCGTGCCCGACGATTCGAACGACAGGATCGCCGCGGCCTGCGCGAGCGCCTCCAGCATCAGCACGCCCGGCATCACCGGCCGGTGCGGGAAGTGGCCCATGAAGTAGGGCTCGTTGATCGAGACGTTCTTCAGGGCCTTGATCTGCCTGCCCTTCTCGATCTCGAGCACGCGGTCCACCAGCAGGATGGGATAGCGGTGCGGGAGCTTCTCGAGGATCTTGTGGATGTCCATCATAGTGGGTTCGTACTTCATTCTGCGGCGCGGCGCTCGAGGGTGCGCAGCCGCTCTCTGAGGGCATGGAGCTGGCGCAGCGTGGCGGCGTTCTTCTCCCAGCTCGCGTTGTCGTCGAAGGGGAAGATGCCGCTGTAGTGGCCGGGCTTGAGGATGGATCGCGAGATGAGCGTGAACGAGGAGACGTGCACGTGGTCGACAATCGTCAGGTGGCCGAGGATGCCGGCGCTGCCGCCGATCGTGCAGTGCGCGCCGATGCGCGCGCTGCCGGCGATGCCGGCATTGCCCGCGATAGCGGTGTGGCGGCCGATGTGCACGTTGTGGCCGACCTGGATCAGGTTGTCGAGCTTGACGCCGTCCTCGATCACCGTGTCGTCGAGCGCGCCGCGGTCGATGCAGGTGTTCGCGCCGATCTCCACGTCGTCGCCGATCGCGACGCCGCCGAGCTGCTCGATCTTCACCCACTCGCCGGCGTGCGGCGCGAAGCCGAAGCCGTCGGCGCCGATCACGACGCCGGAGTGAACGATGCCCCGCGCGCCGATGCGGCAGCCGAAGCCGAGCGTGACGCGCGGCGCGAGCCGCGTGTGCGCGCCGACCACTGCACCGGCACCGATGACGGCATGCGCGCCGATCACCGCGCCGTCCCCGATCACCGCGCCCTCCTCCACGACCGCCAGCGGCCCGATGCTCACGTCGCGGCCGAGCTGCACGCCGGTCGCGATCAGTGCCGAGGCGTGCACGCCCGGCGCCGCGGCCGGCCGCACGCGCCGCGCCCACCACTGGGTGAGTCGCGCGAAGTAGAGGTAGGGATCGTCGGCGACGATGACCGCGCCGCGCGCGGCGGCCGCATCGCGCAGCGCCGGCGCGACGATCACGCAGGCGGCCTGCGTCGTCGCGAGCTGCGACTGGTACTTCGGATTGGAGAGGAAGCTCAGCGTGGTGGGCGTCGCGCCCTCCAGCGGCCCCACGCGGTCGACGGGCTGCTCGGCAGGCCCGAGCAACTCGCCGCCCAACTGCTCGGCGATCTCGCCCAGGCGAACTTGCATCACGCGTCCCGTGTCACTTCCCGCCGTTGTTGGCGTTGAGGGCCTTGATCACCTTGTCGGTGATGTCGACCCGGGCGCTGGCGAAGACGGCTTCCTGGACGATCAGGTCGTACTTTTCCTGCTCGAAGATCTGGCGGATCACGCGGTTGGCACGCTCGACCACCGCGGCGAGCTCCTCGTTCTTGCGCTGGTTCAGGTCTTCCTGGAACTCGCGGCGCTTGCGCTGGAAGTCGCGGTCCTGCTCGACGAGGTCGCGCTGGCGGCGCGTGCGCTCGGAGTCGGCCAGGGTCGGCGCATCCTTCTCGAGGCGGTCGGAGGCCGCCTTCAGGCGGGCCGCGGCGTCGGCGAGCTCCTTCTCGCGGCGCGAGAACTCGGCCTCGAGCTTGGCCTGCGCCGCCTTGGCCGGCGTGGCGTCCCTGAGCACGCGGTCGCTGTTGACGTAGCCGATCTTGAGCTCCTGGGCCTGCGCTGCCTGCAGCCCCAGCGACAACAGCCCGGCGCACAGCACGGACGCCAAAAGAGATTTCTTCATCAGAACGCAGTCCCGATCTGGAATTGGAAACGCTGGATTCTATCGCCTTGCTCTTTGCGGATCGGGGTACCGTAGCTGAGCTTCAGCGGCCCGACCGGCGAGACCCAGCTCAGGCCGATGCCGGTCGATGCGCGCAGCTCGCCGAGGTCGAAGTCCTCGCCCTCGCCATAGACGTTGCCGGCGTCGAGATAGCCGAACACGCGCAGCGTGCGGTCGTTGCCGGTGCCCGGGAAGGGCACGTACAGCTCGCTGTTGAGGTTGATGCGCTTGGAGCCGCCGGGATAGGCGCCGGTCAGGTCCACCGGCCCGAGCGAGCCCTGGTCGAAGCCGCGCACGGTGCCGAGGCCGCCGCCGTAGAAGTTCTTGAAGATCGGGTAGGGCCGCCCGCCCAGCCCCTTGCCCCAGCCGAGCTCGCCGTTGAGGCCGAGCGTGAAGCGGCTGCCGAGCGGGATGTACTGCTGGTACTGGTAGTTGGTGCGCAGGTAGCGCGTGTCGCCGGCGACGCCCCATTCGGCGTTGACGCGCTGGTAGCGGCCGCGCGTGGGCACCAGCGCGCTGTCGCGCCCGTCGCGCGACCAGCCGAGCGTGAGCGGCACGGTGGTGCTGCGCTCGCCGAACTGCGTGCGGTAGCGCAGGTAGCTGTCCGGCAGCGACGCGGCGCTGCCCTCGATCTGCGTGCTCTCGACGCCGCCGCCGATGTAGACCGTGTCGTACTCGCTGAACGGGATGCCGAAGCGCACCGAGGCACCGGGGGTGACGAGCTTGTAGTTGGTGTTCGTGACCTGCGAGGACAGCGGCCGCGTGGTGCGGTAGTAGACGTCGAGCGCGCGCGACACGCCGTCGCGCGTGAAGTACGGGTCCACCGTGCTCACGACGACCGTGCGGTTGGTCCGGCTGGTGTTGAGCTCGAGCCCCAGGTAGTTGCCGGTGCCGAACACGTTCTCCTGCTTCACCGACGCGGTGAAGGCCAGGCGCTCGGCACTCGAGAAGCTCGCGCCGACCATCAGGTTGCCGGTGGGCCGCTCGGTGACGTTGACGGTCAGGTCGACCTGGTCGAAGGTGCCCGGCACCTCGGTGGTCTCGATGTTGACCTCGGTGAAGTAGCCGAGCCGGTCGACCCGGTCGCGCGACAGGCGGATCTTGTCGCTGTCGTACCAGGACGACTCGAACTGCCGGAACTCGCGCCGCACCACCTCGTCGCGCGTGCGGGTGTTGCCGGCGACGTTGATGCGGCGCACGTAGACGCGGCGCTGCGGCTCGGCCACCAGCGCGATGCGCACGAGCCCGGTGTCGCGGTCGATCTCCGGCCGCGGCTCCACGCGCGCGAACGCGTAGCCGAAGGCGCCGAAGCGCTCGGAGAAGGCGCGCACCGTCTCGGCCACGTCCTCGGCGCGGTAGGGCTGGCCGGGGCGGATCGTGACGAGCCGCTTGAAGTCCTCGTCCTTGCCGAGATAGTCGCCCTCGAGCCGCACCCCAGCGACGTTGAAGCGCTGGCCCTCGCTGACGTTGATCGTGATCGTGATGTCCTGCTTGTCGGGCGAGATCGCGACCTGCGTCGATTCGACGTTGAATTCGAGATAACCCCGGTTCAGGTAATAGGCGCGCAGTTTCTCGAGGTCGGCATTCAGTTTCGTGCGCGAATAGCGGTCGCTCTTCGTGTACCAGGAAAGCCAGCCGCCGGTGCTCAGGTCGAACAGGCCGCGCAATTCGCCGTCCGGGAAAGCGCGGTTGCCGACGATGTCGATCTCGCGGATGCGCGCGACGCCGCCCTCGGTCACCGTGAAGGTCACGTTGACGCGGTTGTTCTCGACCGGCGTGACGGTGGTCGCCACGTCGGCGCCGTAGAGGCTGCGCGTCAGGTACTGGCGCTTGAGCTCCTGCTCGGCGCGGTCGATCAGCGCGCGGTCGAAGGGGCGGCCCTCGGCGATGCCGACGTCGCGCAGCGCCTTGAGCAGCACGTCGCGGTCGAACTCCTTCTGCCCGGCGAACTCCACGCCGGCGACGATCGGGCGCTCCTCGACCACCACGACGAGCACGCCGCCCTCGACCTCGAGGCGCACGTTCTGGAACAGCCCGGTGGAATAGAGCGCGCGCAGCGCCGCGGCGCCCTTGTCGTCGTTGTAGGTGTCGCCGACGCGGAACGGCAGCGAGCCGAATACGGTGCCGGCCTCGGTGCGCTGCAGGCCCTCGACGCGGATGTCGCGCAGCTCGAACGGCTCGACCGCCCACGCCCACCCGGCCTGCAGCGTGGCAAGCAGCGCGGCGGCGAGAACGGAGGGACGGGAAGGGATGAAACGAAAGGCCGGGGGTGAGGAAATAGGCATGCGTTCTATTGGAGCCCCAGCAGGCGGGCCACGTCGTTGTACAGGGCGAGGGACATCATCATGAACATGACGGCCACTCCCCCGCGCTGCAGCCGCTCGAGCCACAGGTCCGAGATCGGCCGCCCAGTCACCCCTTCGAAAAGATAATACATCAGGTGCCCGCCATCGAGGACGGGCAAGGGCAGCAGGTTCAGCACGCCCAGGCTGACGCTCACGAGCGCCAGGAAACCGAGGTAATAGGCCAGGCCGAGCTGCACTGTCTGGCCCGCGATGTCGGCGATCGTCAGCGGCCCGCTGAGGTTCTTCAGCGAAGCCTCGCCGATCAGCATGCGCCCGAGCATCTGCAGGCTCAGCACCGACACGTCCCAGGTACGCTTGGCGCCCTGCACCAGGCCTTCGAGCGGGCCGTGCTGCACCTTCACCATCTGCGGGGGCGTGCCGACATAGGCGTCGATGCGGCCGGCGGGCTGGCCTTGGTCCTGGCGCACCGCGGCCGTCACCGGCAGTTCGATCACGCGGCCGTCGCGCTGCACGCGCCACTGCATCTCGCGCGGCGTGCCGCCCTGCACCGACTGCCGGATCCACTCGCGCAGCTGGCCCGCATCGGGCACCGGGCGGCCGTCGACCTCGAGGACGCGGTCGCCCTTCATCAGGCCGGCGCGCGCGGCCGGACCGTCCGCCTTCACGTCGCCGAGCACCGGCTCGCTGTAGGGCGAGGCAAAGCCGAGGCGCTGCATCAGTTGCGCGTCGACGTCGCGCGAATCGATGCCGTCGAGGCGCAGCTGCACGCGGCGCTCGCCGCGGCCCTGCGCGTCGCTGACCAGAAGCACGAGGTCGCGGCCCTGCACCGCCGCGTCGGTCAGATGCCAGCGCAGGTCGTTGAAGGAATGGATCGCGATCTCGTCGCCGTCCTCGGCGACGAGCGCGCGCACCAGGTCGCCGGAGCGCAGGCCGGCGCGCTCGACCGCGCTGCCGGCAGTCGGTGCGCCGAGCAGCGCTCGCGGCTCCTCGACGCCGATCCAGTTCGCGGCGGCGTACAGCAGCACCGCGAGCACGATGTTGGCCGCCGGCCCTGCCGCGACGATCGCCGCGCGCGCGCGCAGCGGCTGGTTGTTGAAGGCCATGTGCGCCTGGTGCGGCGGCACCGCGCCCTCGCGCCCGTCGAGCATCCTCACGTAGCCGCCGAAGGGCAGCGCGCACAGCACGAACTCGGTCGAGTCGGGCGAGCGCTGGCGCCGCCACAGCACCTTGCCGAAGCCCACCGAGAAGCGCAGCACCTTCACGCCGCAGGCGCGCGCGACGCGGTAGTGGCCCCACTCGTGGACGACGATCAGGATGCCGATCGTCAGCAGGAAGGACAGGACAGTGGTCAGCATGTGCGTAGCCCCTTGACGACCTCGTTCGCCACCCGGCGCGACTCGGCGTCAAGGTCGAGCAGCGCGTCGATCGACGCCGCGCGCTCCGGTTGAGGCACCAGGCCTTCGAGCGTCGCGGCGTTGACGCTGTGAATCTGGTCGAAGCGGATGGTTCCGGCGAGGAAGGCCGCGACCGCCACCTCGTTCGCGGCGTTGAGCACCGCGGTGCTGCCGGCCGGGCCCCGCAGCGTCTCCCAGGCGAGCTGCAGGCCGGGGAAGCGGCGCGGCTCCGGCGGCTCGAAGGTCAGCGCCGAGAGCTTGAGCAGGTCGAGCCGCTGCGCGCCGGACTCGATGCGCTCGGGCCAGGACAGGCCGTAGGCGATCGGCACCCGCATGTCGGGCGTGCCGAGCTGCGCCAGCACCGACGCGTCGCGGCAGACCACCATCGAGTGGATGATGCTCTGCGGGTGGATCACGACCTCGATCTGCTCGGGCGCGAGCCCGAACAGCCAGCGCGCCTCGATCACCTCGAGCGCCTTGTTCATCATCGTTGCCGAGTCGACCGAGATCTTGCGGCCCATGACCCAGTTCGGGTGCGCGCAAGCCTGCTCGGGGGTGACCTCGGCGAGCGTCTCGGGCGCGCGCGAGCGGAACGGCCCGCCCGAGGCGGTGAGCACGATGCGCTCGATGCGCTGCGGCCAGCTCGCGCGGTCCTCCGGCAGGCACTGGAAGATCGCCGAATGCTCGCTGTCGATCGGCAGCAGCTCCGCCCCGCCCTGCGCCACCGCCTGCATGAACAGGCCGCCGCCGAGCACGATCGCCTCCTTGTTCGCCAGCAGCAGCCGCTTGCCCGCGCGGGCCGCCGCCACGCAGGGCGCGAGCCCCGCGGCACCGACGATCGCGGCCATCACCGCATCGACGTCTGGATGCGAGGCCACCTCGACGAGCGCGCGCTCGCCGCACAGCACCTCGGTGCACGAGCCGGCCTCGCGCAGGCGCTGGCGCAGCTCGGCTGCGGCCTGCTCGCCGGGCATCACCGCGAAGCGCGGCTGCCACGCGAGGCACTGCGCGAGCAGCGCGTCGACGCGCGCGTGCGCGGTCAGCGCGAACACCTCGAAGCGCTGCGGATGGCGGCCGATCACGTCGAGCGTGCTGGTGCCGATCGAGCCGGTCGAGCCGAGGACGCAGATGCGCTGGGGCCGCACGGAAGAGGGTGAGGTCATTGGATCAGACTCAGTGCGAGCGCGAGCGGGAAGACGGGCAGCAGCGCGTCGATGCGGTCGAGCACGCCACCGTGTCCGGGCAGCAGGGCGCTGCTGTCCTTGGCGCCGACGGCGCGCTTGACGAGCGACTCGAACAGGTCGCCGACCACGCTCATCCCCCCCAGGAACAGGCAGCCGACGACCAGGCCGGGCCAGCCCGCCTGCGCGTTCAGCATGCCGTAGAGGCTGGGGGCGTCGACGCTGGCGCGCGCGTCGAACTGCAGCCACAGCAGCGCCAGCACCAGCACGCCCGCCATGCCGCTGTAGACGCCGGCCCAGCTCTTGCCGGGGCTGATCGACGGCGCGAGCTTGCGTCGCCCGAAGGCCCGGCCGCCGAAGTAGGCCGCGATGTCCGCCGCCCACACGAGCGCGAACACCGACAGCAGGAAGTTGAGCCCGATGCCGCGCGCCTGCGTGAGAGCGAGCCAGGTCAGCCACAGCACGACGGTGCCGATGGCCAGGCGGACGGCCGGCGCGAGCCGCGGCCAGCCTGCCGGACCGAGCCGCAGCACCGCGGCGCCGCCCAGCACCCACAGCAGCGCGGCGGCCCACCAGAGCGCGGGCAGCGATTGCGCGGCAGCCCCGGCAATCCAGCTCAGCCCGCAGGCGAGCGCGACCGCGCCGCCGAGCGCCGCGGCCGGCCCGGTGCCGAGACCGTTGAGGCGGCCCCATTCCCAGCCGGCCGTGACCACCAGCAGCAGCGACAGCGTGGCGAAGGGCCAGACGGCGGGCGCGAACAGCGCCGCCAGCAGCACGACCAGCAGCACCACCGCGGTGATCACGCGTTGCTTGAGCATCGGAGGGGAAGCGTCAGGCCGCGGTCAGCGGCGCAGGCTGCGCCTGGAGCGCCTGCACGCCGCCGAAGCGGCGGTCGCGCCGCCGGAAGTCGTCGAGCGCCGCATCCAGCTCGGCCTCGCCGAAATCGGGCCAGAGGCACTCGGTGAAGAAGAGTTCGGAGTACGCCACCTGCCACAGCAGGAAGTTGCTGATGCGCACCTCGCCGCCGGTGCGGATGAACAGGTCGGGATCGGGCGCATGGCTGAGCGCCATGTAGCGGCCGAGCTGCTCCTCGGTCAGCTGCTCGGGCGCGAGGCCGGCGGCGAGCGCCTGCCGGCAGGCCTGCATCACGTCCCAGCGGCCGCCGTAGTTGAAGGCCACCGACAGCGTGATGCGGGCGTTGTGGCGGGTGGCCTGCTCGGCCCGCTCCCAGGCCGAACGCACCTTGTCGGAGACCGCGCTGCGATCACCGACGATGAGGATGCGCACGCCCTCCTCGGCAAGCCCGGCGAGGTGCTTCGCGACGGTGTCGAGCACCAGGCTCATCAGGCCGGAGACCTCGTCGTTCGGGCGCTTCCAGTTCTCCGACGAGAAGGCGAACACCGTCAGGTACTCGATGCCGCGGTCGGCGCAGGCGCGCACCGTGCGCACCAGCGCGTCGACGCCGTGCTTGTGACCCACCACGCGCGGCATGAAGCGCTTGCTGGCCCAGCGCCCGTTGCCGTCCATCACGATGGCGACGTGGCGCGGCACCACGGAGGAGGAGGAAGAGTTCGTCAAGACCGGGTGCGTGCCGTCAGACCGCCATGATCTCGGCTTCCTTGCCGGAGATCAGCTTGTCGATCTCGGCGATCGTCTTGTCGGTGAGCTTCTGCACCTCGTCGAGCGAGCGGCGCTCCTCGTCCTCGGTGATCGTCTTGTCCTTGAGCGCCTTCTTGGCCTGCTCGTTGGCATCGCGGCGCAGGTTGCGCACCGCGACCTTGGCGTCCTCGCCCGCGCCCCGGACCACCTTGGTCAGCTCCTTGCGGCGCTCCTCGGTCAGCGGGGGCATCGGCACGCGGATCAGGTCGCCCTGCGACGAGGGGTTCAGGCCCAGGTCGGACTCGCGGATCGCCTTCTCGATCTTGGCGCCCATGCCCTTCTCCCAGGGCTGCACGCTGATGGTGCGCGCGTCGATCAGCGTCACGTTGGCGACCTGGCTGATCGGCACCGGCGAGCCGTAGTAATCGACATGGACCTGATCCAGGATGCCGGGATGCGCGCGGCCGGTGCGGATCTTGGTCAGTTCGTGCTTGAAGGCCTCGACCGACTTCTGCATCTTCTGCTCGGCGGTCTTGCGAATGTCTGCAATGCTCATTTTCTGATCCTCAAACGTGCACGAGGGTGCCTTCGTCTTCGCCGAGCACCACCCGCTTGAGCGCACCTTCCTTGAAGATGCTGAACACCTTGATCGGCAGCTTCTGGTCGCGGCACAGCGCGAAGGCGGTCGCGTCGAGCACCTGCAGGTTGCGCGAGATCGCCTCGTCGAAGCTGATGCGCGCGAAACGCGTCGCGCCCGGGTCCTTCTTCGGGTCGGCGGTGTAGACGCCGTCGACCTTGGTCGCCTTGAGCATGATCTCGGCGCCGATCTCCGCGCCGCGCAGCGCGGCGGCGGTGTCGGTGGTGAAGAAGGGGTTGCCGGTGCCGGCGGCGAAGACCACCACCTTGCCCTCTTCCAGGTACTGCAGCGCCTTCGGGCGCACGTAGGGCTCGACCACCTGCTCGATGTTGATGGCCGACATCACGCGCGCGGTCATGCCCTCCTGGCGCATCGTGTCGGCGAGCGCCAGCGAGTTCATCACCGTGGCGAGCATGCCCATGTAGTCGGCGGTGGCCCGGTCCATGCCGACCGAGCCGCCCGCGACGCCGCGGAAGATGTTGCCGCCGCCGATCACCACCGCCACCTCGCAGCCGAGGGCCGTCACGTCCTGGATCTCCCGCACCATGCGCACGATCGTGGCACGGTTGATGCCGTAGGCATCGTCGCCCATCAGGGCCTCACCGGAAAGCTTGAGCAGGATGCGCTTGTAGGCCGGCATGCGGGAATCCTCTTGGAAGTGCGTTGCGAAGTTTAGGTGAAGAGTCGGCGGCCCGGGCTTACTGGCCCTTGGCGGCGGCGACCTGCGCGGCCACCTCGGCGGCGAAGTCGTCCTGCTTCTTCTCGATGCCCTCGCCGACCACGTAGAGGGTGAAGCCCTTGACGGTGGTGTTGGCGGCCTTGAGCATCTGCTCGACGGTCTGCTTGTCGTTCTTCACGAAGGCCTGGTTGAACAGGGACACTTCCTTCAGGTACTTCTGCACCGAGCCCTCGACCATCTTGGCGGCGATCTCGGCCGGCTTGCCGGACTCGGCAGCCTTCGCGTTCGCGACCGAGCGCTCCTTCTCGATCAGCTCGGCGGGCACGTCGGCGGCGGACAGCGCCACCGGCTTCATCGCCGCGATGTGCATCGCCACGTCCTTGGCCGCGACCTCGTCGCCGGTGTACTCGACCACCACGCCGATGCGGGTGCCGTGCAGGTAGGAGGCCAGCTGGCTCTCGCCCGAGAAGCGCTTGAAGCGGCGGAAGCTCATGTTCTCGCCGATCTTGCCGATCAGGCCCTTGCGCACGTCCTCGAGCGTCGGGCCGAAGCCGTCCTGCTCGTAGGGCAGCGCGCCCAGTGCCGCGACGTCGGCCGGGTCGTTCTTCGCGATCAGCTCGGCCGCGGCACGCGCCAGGGCCAGGAAGCTGTCGTTCTTCGTGACGAAGTCGGTCTCGCAGTTCACTTCCAGCAGCGCGCCGGTGTTGCCCTCGATGAACGAGGCCACCACGCCTTCGGCGGTGATGCGCGCGGCCGCCTTGCCGGCCTTGTTGCCGAGCTTGACGCGCAGGATCTCCTCCGCCTTGGCCATGTCGCCGTCGGCCTCCGTCAGGGCCTTCTTGCACTCCATCATCGGCGCGTCGGTCTTCGCGCGCAGCTCGGCGACCATGCTTGCGGTGATTGCAGCCATGTTTCTCTCCAGTTCAGGGTCGGGCCCGGGGCAAACCGCCTGCCGGGCGAACAAAATGCGGGTTCGGGTCGTGAAAAAGGGGCTGAATCAGCCCCTCTTCGCGTCGTCGGGCCGGATTCAGGCGGCTTCGTTGACTTCCACGAATTCGTCGCCTTCGGCGCCGGCGGCCTGCTGCACCACCTCGTTGACCGCGTTGGCCTTGCCTTCCAGCACGGCGTCAGCCACGGCACGGGCGTACAGCGCGACGGCCTTGGCCGAGTCGTCGTTGCCGGGGATGACGTAGTCGATGCCCTCGGGCGAGTGGTTGGAGTCGACCACCGCGATGACCGGGATGCCGAGCTTCTTGGCTTCCGCGACGGCGATCTTGTGATAGCCGACGTCGATCACGAACATCGCATCGGGCAGCGCGTTCATGTCCTGGATGCCGCCGATGTCCTTCTCGAGCTTGGTGATCTCGCGCTGGAACAGCAGGGCTTCCTTCTTGTTCAGCTGCTCGAGGCCGCCCTCGGCCTGGGCCTTCATGTCCTTGAGCTTCTTCAGCGAGGTCTTGACCGTCTTGAAGTTGGTCAGCATGCCGCCGAGCCAGCGCTGGTCGACGAAGGGCATGCCGGCGCGCTGGGCTTCCTGCGACACGAACTCGCGGGCCTGGCGCTTGGTGCCGATCATCAGGATCGTGCCGCGGCGGGCCGACAGCTGGCGCACGAACTTCATCGCCTCCTCGAAGAGCGGCAGCGTCTTCTCGAGGTTGATGATGTGGATCTTGTTGCGATGGCCGTAGATGTAGGGGGCCATCTTGGGGTTCCAGAAGCGGGTCTGGTGTCCGAAGTGGACACCGGCTTCCAGCATTTCACGCATCGTGACGGGCATGGAGTACTCCAAAGGTTGGGTCTAGAATCCGGCGCGAATTGCAACGCGAAGCATTTGCTGCAACACCTTTAAACTGCCGGGATTCGCGATTTGTTCCACCGGCGACGCCGACTGACGCCTTCTCCTGAAAACCGCGTCGCCGCCTCCGACCGCCGCCCTCCACGCTCCTCGCGAGGCGCCCGACCCGCGAATGCCGCAGGATCGAGACACCCGACTCGAAGCGATTGCGAGTCGACCATCAAAAACGGCGGCACAGCCGCCGGGTAAACCCAAAGAGTATAGCACGCCCATGCTCCCCGACCTCCTGGCCGCCCGCGACGAGCTGCGCGCGGGCCGCACCCGCGCCGTCGAGCTGCTCGCGCAGTCCGAGGCGCAGGCCGACACCGAGGCCGTCCGCCCGGCCTTCCTGCGGCGCTTTCCCGTGCAGGCACGCGCCGCGGCGCTTGCCGCCGACGCGGCGCTCGACGCCGGCATCGCGCCGCCGCCGCTCGCCGGCCTCGCCGTCAGCGTGAAGGACCTGTTCGACGTCGAGGGCATGCCGACCACGGCCGGCTCGCGCGTGCTCGAGCACAGCCCGCCCGCAGCGCGCGATGCCGGCGCGGTGCAGCGCCTGCGCCGGGCCGGCGCCGCGCTCGTCGGCCACACCCACATGAGCGAGTTCGCGTTCTCGGGCGTGGGCACCAATCCGCACCATGCCACGCCAGCCAATCCCGGCACCCGGCTCGCGGATCCGCACACGCCGCGCATCCCGGGCGGCTCGAGTTCGGGCGGCGCGGTCAGCGTTGCCGCCGGCGCGGCCTGGGCAGCGCTCGGCTCCGACACCGGCGGCTCGATCCGCATCCCGGCGGCGCTGCAGGGACTCGTCGGCTTCAAGAGCACCGCGCGGCTGACGCCGCTCGACGGCACGATCCCGCTGTCGCCGACGCTCGACACCGCCTGCGCGATCACGCGCTCGGTGCGCGATGCGGCGCTGCTGCACGAGGTGCTCTCGCAGCAGCGCGTCGCGCCCGGCGGCCGGCCGCTGAGCGGCTGGAACCTCGCGGTGGCGCGCAGCGTGGTGCTCGAGGCGCTCGACGCGACCGTTGCCCGCGCCTTCGAGCGCACGCTGCAGACGCTCGCCCGCCGCGGGGCGCGCATCACCGAGATCGAGCTGCCGGAGCTCGCCGGGCTCGCCGATGTGCAGGCGCGCGGCAGCTTCGCGGCGGCGGAGAGCTGGGCCTGGCACCAGCCGCTGCTCGCGGCGCGGCGCGCCGACTACGACCCCCGCGTGGCGCTGCGCATCGAGCGTGGCGCGACGATGAGCGCGGCCGACTACATCGGGCTGCTGCAGGGCCGCGCACAGGCGATCGGACGCGTGACGCAGGCCCTGCGCCCCTTCGACGCGGTGCTGTCGCCGACGGTGCCGATCGTCGCGCCGCCGCTGGCCGGGATGGCGAGCGACGAGGAGTTCTTCCGCGTCAACGCGCTGCTGCTGCGCAACCCGGCGCTGGTCAACCTGCTCGACGGCTGCGCGCTGTCGCTGCCCTGCCACCGCGCCGACGAGCTGCCGGTGGGCCTGATGGTCTGGGCCGGCGCCCTGCAGGACGAGCGCGTGCTCGACATCGGGCTGGCGATCGAGGCGGCGCTCGCCGCCCGGGAGGACTGAGGCGCCATGCGCATTGCCGTCATCGGCGCCGGCATCGTCGGCGTCACCACTGCCTATGAGCTCGCGGCGGACGGCCACCAGCCGGTCGTGTTCGAGCGGCGCAACAGCGTCGCCGCGGAAAACAGCTTCGCCAACGCCGGCATCGTCGCGCCGGGCTACGTCGCGCCCTGGGCCGCGCCCGGCATGCCGCGGCGCCTGCTCGCGCAGATGCTGGCGCGGCACGCCGCCTGGCGCCTGCGGCCGGGCGCGGACCCCGGCGCCTGGCGCTGGCTGTGGCGCTGGTGGCGCGCCTGCCAGCCGGCCCGCTATCAGGAACAGCGCAGCGCGATGCACCGCCTCGCCGCCTACAGCCAGCAGCGCCTGCACGAGATCCGGCGCCTGCACCGGCTCGACTACGAGCGCAGCGAAGGCTACCTGGTGCTGCTGCGCGGCGAGCGCGACGTGGCGCTGGCGATGCCGGGGCTGGAGTTGCTCAGGCAGATGGAGGTGCCCGCGCAGCTGCTCGATCCGCAGCACTGCCGCGAGCGCGAGCCTCACCTCCACCCGGACACCCCGCTCTCCGCCGGCATCGCGGTGCCGGGCGACGAGGTGGGCAACTGCCGCCAGTTCGCGCACCTGCTGCGCGAGGAGGCGCAGCGGCTCGGCGCGCGCTTCGAGTTCGGCACCGAGGCGCTGGCGATCGACCCGGACACGCGCCCGATCCTGCTGCTCGAGGCCCGCGGCGCGGGCAGCGGCGGGCCGGGCCTCGGCGGGCCGGCCGAGGCGGTCGCGCCGAAGCGGCGCCGCGAGCAGTTCGACGCGGTGGTGGTCTGCGCTGCGGTGCCCTCGCTGAAGCTGCTCGAGCCGCTCGGGATGGGGCTGCCGCTGATGCCGGTGCACGGCTACTCGCTGTCGGCCGCGCTGCGCAACCACGAGCGCGGACCGCTGTCGGCGGTGATGGACGAGCGCTACAAGGTCGTGATCTCGCGCCAGGGCTCGCGCGTGCGGGTGGCGGGCGGCGCCGAGCTCGGCGGCGCGCCGGAGCGTCATTCGCAGGCGGTGCTCGCCACGCTCTACAAGGTGCTGCACGACTGGTTCCCGGGCGCGGCCCAGCTGCAGCAGGTGCAGGTCTGGAAGGGCGCGCGGCCGATGCTGCCGGACGGCCCGCCGGTGATCGGCGCGAGCGGCGCACCCGGCGTCTGGCTCAACCTCGGCCACGGCGCGAGCGGCTGGGCCCTGGCTTGCGGCAGCGCGCGGCTGCTCGCCGACCAGCTCAACCGCCGCTCGCCGGCGATCGACGCCGGCGCGTTCTTGGCCGCGCGCTTCGCGCGGCGCTGACGCGGCCGCGCTGCTGGGCAGCGGCGCGCGCGGGCGCTATCGTTGCGCCATGCCTGTCGAAGCCGCCCTCCCCGCCACCCATCCGTCGCCGCTGCCGGTGCTGCCCGACTCCGGGCAGCACGCGGGCTGCTGGCCGCTGCACGGCGTCGCCGCAAGCCGCGCGATCGAGGCCGCCGCGCAGGCGGCGCTGCCGCCGCACACGCTGATGCAGCGCGCCGGGCTGGCGCTCGCGCGGCTGGCACAGGCGATCGCGCCGCATGCCGCGGTCGTGCAGGTGCTGGCCGGCCCCGGGAACAACGGCGGCGACGGCCTCGAGGCGGCGATGCTGCTCAAGCGCGCCGGGCGCGACGCGCGCGTCGCGCTGCTCGGCGACGCGGCACGGCTGCCCGCGGACGCCGCCGCCTCGCTGCAGCGCGCGCTGCAGGCGGGCGTGCCGATCACCGGGGAGCTTCCGGCGCTGCCTGCGAACGCAGGCATGCTGGTGATCGATGCGCTGCTTGGGCTCGGCAGCTCGCGCCCGCCCGAGGGCTGCATCGCCGAGGCCATCGCCTGGATGAATGCCGGCGGGGGGCCGGTGCTCGCGGCGGACCTGCCCTCCGGGCTGGACGCCGACACCGGCCGCTGCGCCGAGGGCGCGAGCGGCTGCGTGCGCGCCCACCACACGCTCGCGCTGCTGACGCTCAAGCCGGGCCTGTTCACCGGCCGGGGCCGCGAGCAGTCCGGCCGGATCTGGTTCGACCCGCTCGGCGTCGCCCTCCCGCCGGCGGCCGATGCGCTGCTGCCGTCGCGCGCTGCCGTCGACGCGCTGCTGCCGCGGCCAGGGCATGCGAGCCACAAGGGCAGCCGCGGCGACGTGCTGGTGGTGGGCGGCGCGCCCGGCATGAGCGGCGCGGCGCTGCTCGCGGCGCGCGCGGCGCTGCTTGCCGGGGCGGGCCGCGTCTACCTCGCGCCGCTCGGAGATGCGCCGGGCCTCGGCGGCAGCGCCCCTGAACTGATGCTGCGGCCCGAGCTCGCGCGCGCGCCCCGGCAGCTCGGCGGCGACCCGACGGTGGTGTGCGGCTGCGGTGGCGGCGACGCGGTGCGCGAGGTGCTGCCCGGGCTGCTGTCGGCCGCGCCACGGCTGGTGCTCGACGCCGACGGGCTGAACGCGGTCGCGGCCGATGCGGCGCTGCGCGGCCTGCTTGCCGGGCGCAGCGGGCGCGGCCAGGCGACGGTGCTGACGCCGCATCCGCTCGAGGCGGCACGGCTGCTGGGCAGCTCGACCGCGGCGGTGCAGCACGACCGCATCGCCGCCGCGACGCGGCTCGCTGCCGAACTCGGCGCGGTGGTCGTGCTGAAAGGCTCGGGCAGCGTGATTGCGGCCGCAGGCGCGACGCCCGCGATCAACCCGAGCGGCAACGCCGCGCTGGCGAGCGCCGGCACCGGCGACGTGCTGGCGGGCTGGCTCGGCGGGCTGTGGGCGCAGGGGCTGGAGGCGCGCGACGCGGCCCTGGCCGCCGTGCATGCGCACGGGGCGGCGGCCGACAGCTGGCTCGCCGGGGGACGCCCCCCGCATGCTCCGCTGACCGCGTCGCGCCTGATCGAGACACTGCACGAGGCCCTGCAGCGCTGAACGCGGCGGCGGGCGCACAGGCATCCCGCGGGCGGACCGCGGCAAGGCAGCCCGGCCCGCCCTCCCCTTCAGCGTGCCGCGCGGGTCTTGCGGCTTGCCTTGGCGGCCGTCTTCGCCCCGGTGCCGCGCGCCGACGAGGCCTTGCCGCGCCCCTTCACGGCGCGGTCCTCGTCCTTGACCGCCTCGAGCTCGGCGGTGCTGCTGCCGGCGCGGCCGCCGCGCGATCCGCGCGATGCCCCCCGCTCCGCGCCCTCCTCGCGCACCATGCGGAAGTCGATCTTGCGCCCGTCGAGGTCGACGCGGCTGACCTGCACCCGCACCCGGCCGCCGACCACGTAGCGCACGCCGGTGCGCTCGCCGCGCAGTTCCTGGCGCGCCTCGTCGAAGCGGAAGTACTCGCCGCCGAGCTCGGTGATGTGCACCAGGCCCTCGACATAGAGGCTGTCGAGCTGCACGAACAGCCCGAAGCTCGTGACCGCGCTGATCGTGCCGCCGTACTCCTCGCCGAGGTGCTCGCGCATGTAGCGGCACTTCAGCCAGGCCTCGACGTCGCGCGAGGCCTCGTCGGCACGGCGCTCGCACATGCTGCAATGCAGGCCCGCCGCTTCCCACTGCGAGGTCTCGGACGCCGGCAGCTTGCGCGCGCCGCGCTTGGGCCGGGGCGCCTCGTCCTCGTCGGCGACGCCGCTGAGGTGGTAGCGCTTGCCGGCGAGCAGCGCCTTGATGACACGGTGCACCAGCAGGTCCGGATAGCGCCGGATCGGGCTCGTGAAGTGCGTGTAAGCCTCGTAGGCGAGGCCGAAGTGGCCGTTGTTGGCGGGCGTGTAGACCGCCTGCTGCATCGAGCGCAGCAGCATCGTGTGAATCTGCGTCGCGTCGGGCCGTTCCTTGGTCGCCTGCGCGATGGCCTGGAACTCGGCCGGCTTCGGATCGTCGCTCAGCCCCATCGGCACGCCCATCGTGCGCAGGTAGTTCTGCAGGATGGTGCGCTTCTCGGGCGTCGGGCCCTCGTGCACGCGGAACAGCGCCGGATGCTTGGCGCGCGCGATGAAGTCGGCGGAGCAGACGTTGGCAGCGAGCATGGCCTCCTCGATCAGCCGGTGCGCCTCGGTGCGCACGCGCGGCACGATCTTCTCGATGCGGCCGTTCTCGTCGCAGACGATCTGCGTCTCGGTGGTCTCGAAGTCGACCGCGCCGCGCTCCGCGCGTGACTTCAGCAGCACGCGGTAGACCTCGTGCAGGTTCAGCAGGTGCGGCACCAGTTCCGAGCGCTTGACCGCCTCGGGCCCGCGCGTATTGCCGAGGATCGCGGCGACCTCGGTGTAGGTCAGCCGTGCGTGCGAGCAGATCACCGACGGGAAGAACTGGTAGGAGTGGATCTCGCCCTTGGCGTTGATGAGCATGTCGCACACCATCGCGAGCCGGTCCTCGTCGGGCTTGAGCGAGCACAGCCCGTTGGACAGCTTCTCGGGCAGCATCGGGATCACGCGGCGCGGGAAGTAGACCGAGGTCGCGCGCAGGTAGGCGTCCTGGTCGAGCGGCTCGCCGGGCTTCACGTAGTGGCTCACGTCGGCGATCGCCACCACCAGGCGCCAGCCCTTGCTGCGCCCGACCTTGGCCGGCTCGCAGTAGACCGCGTCGTCGAAGTCGCGCGCGTCCTCGCCGTCGATGGTCACGAGCGGCACGTCGCTGATGTCGATGCGGTGGCGCCGGTCGACCGGGCGGATCTTGTCCGGCAGGCTCGCGGCCTGAGCCGCGGTCTCGGGCGAGAACTGGTGCGGCACCTCGTACTTGCGCACCGCGATCTCGATCTCCATGCCGGGGTCGTCGATCTCGCCGAGCACCTCGGTGACGCGGCCCACCGGCTGCGAGTACAGCGACGGCGGCTCGGTGAGTTCCACCGCGACCACCTGCCCGGACTGCGCCTTCGCGGTCGCGTTCTTCGGGATCAGGATGTCCTGGCCGAAGCGCTTGTCCTCGGGGGCGACGAGCCAGACACCGCTCTCGTGCAGCAGCCGGCCGATGATCGGCGTCTTCTTGCGCTCGAGGATGTCGAGGATGCGCCCCTCGGGGCGGCCGCGGCGGTCGTAGCGGATCACGCGCACGCGCACGCGGTCGCCATGCAGCACCGCGCGCATCTCCTGCTGCGACAGGTAGATGTCGGCGTCGCCGTCGTCGCGGATCAGGAAGCCGTGGCCGTCGCGGTGGCCCTGCACGCGGCCCTCGACCTCGCTCATCAGCGTCGCCGCCATGCCAGGAGCACTTGCATTGTTTGAATTTTTGATGATAGAATCTCCTTCTGTCCTGAACACCGCAGCCCAGGTGGCGGAATTGGTAGACGCACTAGTTTCAGGTACTAGCGGGTAACTCCGTGGAGGTTCGAGTCCTCTCCTGGGCACCAAACATTGAAGCCTCGCATCGCAAGATGCGGGGCTTTTTTGTTGCCTCGATCCCGATTGTGCGGCACGCGCCCCTGGGCCCGTGCCGGTGCCGCGCATTGGCGGAATCCGCTCATCGGATGCACCGGCCTTGCGCCCGTGCAAACGACGCTCCCGCGCCCGGGTCGGCGGACACCCGGAAAATCGGCCGGTCGCAGGTTTCGATCATGCGCCGGCCGCCTCCGCTCAGACCTCGTACTTGCGCGCCAGCCCTTCGGGCCGCAGACCGTCGTACTCCTCGAAGGGCTGGTGGATCCAGGGGCTGGTCGGCAGCATCTCGACGTAGTAGTCGGGGATGTAGGTCGACACGCCCTTGACCCAGATCACCGCCGAGCGCAGCTCGCTGATCTGCGGCATGCCGCGCAGGCGCTCGACCACGGCCTTGAGCGTCACGCCCGAGTCCGACAGGTCGTCGACCAGCAGCACCCGCCCGGCGAGCTCGCCCTTGGGCATCGTGATGTACTTGGCCATGTCCAGACGACCCTGGATCGTGCCGGCCTCGGCGCGATAGGAGCTCGTCGACATGATCGCCAGCGGCTTGTCGAACACGCGCGACAGCACGTCGCCGGGGCGCATGCCGCCGCGCGCCAGGCACAGGATCTGGTCGAACTGCCAGCCGGAGTTGTGCACCTTGAGCGCAAGGCGCTCGGTCAGCATGTGGTATTCGTCCCAGGAGACGTACAGATGTTTGCCGTCGTCGGTCAGCATGGAAGTTCCTCGTACTGCGAAGTTCCGCTCGGTTGCCGTGAGTGCCGCGTCACGCCTGGTAGGGGTGGCGCAGCAGGATGGTGTGGTCGCGATCCGGGCCGGTCGAGACCATCGCGATCGGGGTGCCGATGAAGCGCTGCACGCACTCCAGGTAGCTGCGCGCGTTCGCCGGCAGCGCGTCCCAGCTGGTCACGCCGAAGGTGGTCTCCTTCCAGCCAGGGAAGGTCTCGTAGACCGGCTGGCACGCGACGATGTCGTCGGCGTCGAGCGGCAGGATGTCGATGCGCTGCCCGTTCAGCTCGTAGCCGACGCAGACCTTGATCTCCTCGAGCCCGTCGAGCACGTCGAGCTTGGTGATGCACAGGCCCGTGATGCCGTTGATGATGATCGAGCGCTTGAGCGCGGCGGCGTCGAGCCAGCCGCAGCGGCGCGCGCGGCCGGTGACGGTGCCGCGCTCCTGGCCGACGGTGGACAGGTGGTGGCCGATGGTGCCCGGCTCGTCGATGGGCAGCTCGGTCGGGAAGGGGCCGCTGCCGACGCGCGTCGTGTAGGCCTTCGTGATGCCGAGGATGTAGTGCAGCTGGTCGGGACCGACGCCGGAGCCGGCCGCGGCGTTGCCGGCGACGCAGTTGCTAGACGTGACATAAGGATAGGTGCCGTGGTCGATGTCGAGCAGCGTGCCCTGCGCGCCCTCGAACAGGATGTTGGCGCCTTCGCGGCCGGCCTTGTGGATCATGTAGCCCACGTCGGCCATCATCGGCTTGAGCTGCTCGGCGACCTTCATCGCGTGATCGAAGATCGGCTGGAACTCGAGCGGCTGCGACTTCAGGTAGCCGGCGAGCGCGAAGTTGTGCAGCTCGAGCAGCTCGCGCAGCTTCTTCTCGAAGCGCTCGGGGTGCTTCAGGTCCTGCACGCGCAGCGCGCGGCGCGCGACCTTGTCCTCGTAGGCCGGGCCGATCCCCTTGCCGGTGGTGCCGATCTTGCCGGCGCCGCTGGTCTCGCGCAGCGCCTCGCGCGCCTTGTCGACCTCGACGTGGAAGGGCAGGATCAGCGGGCAGGACTCGCTGATGAACAGGCGCGAGCGCACCTCGAGCCCGGCGGCCTCGAGCCGCTCGATCTCGGACAGCAGGTGCGTCGGGTCGACCACCACGCCGTTGCCGATGTAGCAGGGCACGCCGTCGCGCATGATGCCCGAGGGGATCAGCTGCAGCGCGGTCTTCTTGCCCTTGATCACCAGGGTGTGGCCGGCGTTGTGGCCACCCTGGAAGCGGGCCACGCCCTGGGCATGGTCGGTCAGCCAGTCCACCACCTTGCCCTTGCCTTCGTCGCCCCATTGCGTGCCGACGACGACGACGTTGCGCCCACGGATTTGCTGCGTCATGGAATCAGTTCCTGAAATCGATCAAAAAGGGAAAAGCGCAGTCCGTTGCGCTCACAGCGGGACGACGGCCCAGTCGCCGCCGGACTGCACCAGTGCGCGGTCGCAGTCGAACTCCTGCACTTCGTGTTCGTGCCCGGGCAGCACGCAGACGACGGTCTCGCCCTGCTCGCGCAGCCGGCGCACCGCGGCACGCAGCCCGGCATCCTCGCCCCAGGGCGCGCGGATCGCGGCACGGACGCCGTCCACCTGTGCCATGCGCACGAGCGCCTTGAGATCGGCGCTGAAGCCGGCCGCCGGTCGGTTGCGGCCGAACACCGCGCCCACCTCGTCGTAGCGCCCGCCGCGCACCAGCGTGTCGCTGCAGCCGGCGGCGTAGATCGCGAAGCGGGTGCCGCTGTAGTAGGCGTAGCCGCTGAGGTCGGCGAGGTCGAAGCCGACCGTGACCGCCGGGTAGGCGCGCCGCACATGCTCGCTCAGCCAGCGCAGGTCGCGCAGCGCGGCGGCGATCCCCTCGTGGCGCGGCAGCACGCGCTCGGCCTCGTCGAGCACCTCGGCGCCGCCGTAGAGCGACGTGAGGGCCAGCAGCCCTTCGCGCGACGCGGCCGGGAAATCGGCGCTGAGCGCGCGCAGCGTCGGCGTGTCCTTGGCCGCCAGCGCGGCATAGACCTCGTCGCGCACGCCCTGCCCGAGCCGCACGCCGTCGAGCAGCGCGCGCACGATGCGGGCATCGGCCAGGTCGATGATCAGCTCCTGCATGCCGGCGCGCTGCAGGCAGTCGAGCGCGAGCTCCTGCGCCTCGAGATCGGCCTCCAGGCCGCCGTGGCCGTAGATCTCGGCGCCGAACTGCAGCGGCTCGCGCGTCGAGTGCAGGCTCGCGGGACGGGTGTGCAGCACGGGGCCGCAGTAGCACAGGCGGGTGACGCCCTGGCGGTTGAGCAGGTGCGCGTCGATGCGCGCGACCTGCGGCGTCGCGTCGGCGCGCACGCCCATCGTGCGGCCGCTGAGCTGGTCGACCAGCTTGAAGGTGCGCAGGTCCAGCTCTCGCCCGGTCCCGGACAGCAGCGACTCGAGGTACTCGAGCAGCGGCGGCATCACGAGTTCGTAGCCGTAGCCGCGCGCCATGTCGAGCATCGCGCGCCGCAGTTCCTCGATGCGTCGCGCCTCGCTGGGCAGGACGTCGGCAATGTGCTCGGGCAACAGCCAAGCAGACGACATAGGAAATACCGGGGGGTTAAAAAGGCAATTGTACCGGTGCCCCGGTACCACGGCCAGAAAGCACGCGGCGGGAGCGCCACTGGCTGCCGGCCGCCGCTGCCCTGTCCGCGGCGGAGTTGCCGTTGCGCAACCGCCGGCAACGACGCGGCACAGGCACTCCGGGAGGCGGCGCGGGACAGGAGTCCCGCGCCGAAGCTACTTCGCGAGCGCGGTGCTCAGCGGGGTGCGGCGGCGGGTGCGCCCAGCCCGCGCATCGCGCGGAAGAACTCCGAGTTCGGGTCCACCACCATCACGTCCGACTTGTTGCGGAAGGACTGGCGATAGGCCTCGAGGCTGCGGTAGAAGTGCGCGAACTGCGGGTCGCGGCCGAACGCGGCGGCGTACAGCGCGGCGGCCTTGGCGTCGCCCTCGCCCTTGACCTTCTGCGCCTCGCGGTAGGCCTCGGCGATGATCACGTCGCGCTGGCGGTCGGCATCGGCGCGGATCGTCTCGCCTTCGGCGGCACCGGTCGAGCGCAACTCGTTGGCCACGCGCTTGCGCTCGGACTCCATGCGGCGGTAGACCGAATCGGTGATGTTGGCGGAGAAGTCGACGCGCTTGACGCGCACGTCCACCACCTCGATGCCGAAGTTCTTGGCGTCGTCGGCAAGGCGCGCGCGCACGCCCTCCATCACCTTGTCGCGCTCGGTGGAGAGCACCCCGCGCACGGTGCGGCGCGTCACCTCCTCGTTGAAGGCCGCCTGCACGATCGGGGTCAACCGGTTCTCCGCGTTGCGCACGTCGACGCCGTTGTTGCGGATGAACTGGCGCGGGTCGGTGATGCGCCACTTGACCAGCCAGTCGATCACCAGCGTCTTCTTCTCGGCAGTGAAGATCGGGCGGGTTTCGGGGCTGTCGAGCGTCAGGATGCGCCGGTCCAGGAACACGACGTTCTGGAACGGCGGCGGCAGTTTGAACTTCAGGCCGGGCTCGGCGACGACCTCCTTGATCTCGCCGAGCGCGTAGACCACCGCGAACTTGCGCTGGTCGACGACGTAGAGCATGGAGCTTGCGATCACCAGCAGCAGCAGGATGCTCGAAGCAATCAATCCGATACGGTTCTTCATCAGGAAGCCTCTGTTCTTCTTGTCCTGGCCGTCAGCGGGTTTCCCGCTCACGGCTGCGCTGCGCGTCCCGGGTGCGGCTGTTCTCGACCGCTGCCGGTGCGCTGCTCGTGGTGCCGCCGCCCTCCGCCGCGGCCGGAGCGCTCGCCGCGCCTCCGGCCACGCCCGGCGAGCCCGCCTGCTGCATCAGCTTGTCCAGCGGCAGGTAGAGCAGGTTGGAGTTGCTGCGCGTGTCGACCATCACCTTGCTGACGTTCGAGAACACCTGCTGCATCGCATCGAGGTAGAGGCGGTCGCGCGTCACGCCCGGCGCCTTCTCGTACTCGGCCTGCACGGAGCGGAAGCGGTCCGCATCGCCGTCGGCCTGCGCGACCACGCGGGCGCGGTAGGCCGCGGCCTCCTCGCGCAGACGCGCTGCCGTGCCCTGTGCGCGCGGGATCACCTCGTTGGCATAGGCCTGACCCTCGTTCTTGAGCCGCTCGCGGTCGGCGCCGGCGCGCACCGCGTCGTCGAAGGCCGCCTGCACCTGCTCGGGCGCCTGCACGCTCTGCACGTTGACGTTCGCGACGATGATGCCGGCCTTCAACCGGTCGAGCTGGTTCTGGATCGACTTCACCAGTTCGACCGCGAGCGCATCGCGCTGCTCGTAGAGCACCGAGTCCATCAGGCTGCGACCGACGATCTCGCGCACGGCCGAAGCGGCCGCCTGCGTGACCGCCTCGTCGGGCCGGTAGTTCTCGAACAGGTACTCGCGCACGTCCTTGAGCCGGTACTGCACGGTGAAGCGGATGTCGACGATGTTCTCGTCCTGCGTCAGCATCGACGAGTCGCGCAGGCCGGTGGCCGGCGCGACCGCGGCCGCACCGACCTCCACCGAGCGCAGCTGCGTGACGTTGACGACCTCGTGCGACTGAAAGGGATAGGGCATGCGCCACTTGAAGCCGGCGTCCACCGTGTGGCTGTAGCGGCCGAAGGACATCACCACGCCCTGCTGCCCTTCCTGCACGATGAAGAAGCCGCTGCCCAGCCAGATCAGCGCGACGACGCCGGCGATCAGGCCGATGCCGATGCGGGCGTTCCTGAAGTCCGGCGGGAAGCCGCCACCGCTGCCGTCCCCATCCCCGCCCCCCTGGCGGCCGGGGCCGCCCGGCTTGCCGCCGAACAGGCCGCTGAGCTTGCGGTTGAAGTCGCGCCACAGTTCGTCGAGGTCGGGCGGGCCGTCGTTGCGGCCGCCACCGCCCTGATTGCGCAGCGGCTCCGGCCTGGAAACGGCCGGCAGACGCGCTGCCACGCTGGCGGAAAAAGCGCGCGCCAGCGCGATCGTCAACTCGGCCAGACGGCCGGGAAAGGAAGCGACGGCCGGACGCCGGACATTGTGATTCGTGTTGTTTGTCATGCTCATGCAATCAGAACCGGAATATCGGGATCACGGTCGTCTTTGCCATCGTTACGGTCGGGCACATTGGTGTCTTCACCCGAAACGTTGGTTCCCGGAATCGCCGACCCCTCGTCCCAGCCCGGCATCCCGTGCACCGCCGCGTGCGCGATCGCGCCGCGCAACAGGTCCAGCCCCTCTCCGCTCGCCGCGCTGACGAACACGCGCTCGACGCTGCGGTTGGGCTCGAGCTCGAAGCGGTCGTGCGCCGAGCGCGGGCGCTGGCTGGCGTCCAGCAGGTCGGCCTTGTTGAACACCAGCAGCTGCGGGATGTCGCTGGCGCCGATCTCGTGCAGCACGCGCTGCACCTCGACGATCTGGTCCTGCCACACCGGGCTCGCGCCGTCGACCACGTGCAGCAGCAGGTCGGCGTCGGCGGCCTCCTGCAGCGTGGCCTGGAAGGCCTCGACCAGGCCGTGCGGCAGGTCGCGGATGAAGCCGACGGTGTCGGACAGCGACACGGCGCGCTCGGCCTCGGCCAGGTAGAGCTGGCGCGTGGTGGTGTCGAGCGTCGCGAACAGCTGGTTGGCCGCGTAGCTGCGCGCCTTGACCAGCGCGTTGAAGAGCGTGGACTTGCCGGCGTTGGTGTAGCCGACCAGCGAGACGCGGAAGGTGTTGCTGCGCTCGCGCGAGCGGCGCTGCGTCTGGCGCTGGCGCTTGACCTTGACCAGTTGCGTCTTGAGCGCCTTGATGCGCTCGCGGATCATGCGCCGGTCGAGCTCGATCTGGGTCTCGCCCGGACCGCCCCGGTGGCCGACACCGCCGCGCTGGCGTTCCAGGTGGCTCCAGCGCCGCACCAGGCGCGTGGACAGGTACTGCAGCCGCGCGAGCTCGACCTGCAGCTTGCCCTCGTGGCTCTGCGCGCGCTGCGCGAAGATCTCGAGGATCAGCGCGGTGCGGTCGGCCACCGAGACGCCGAAATGGCGCTCGAGGTTGCGCTGCTGCACCGGGGTCAGTGCCTGGTCGAACAGGACGGAATGCGCCTGGTGCTGCTCGACCAGGGCCTTGATTTCGTCGGCCTTGCCTTCGCCGACGAACAGCGCGGCGTCAGGCGCGCGGCGCTTGGCGGTCAGCCGAGCCACGGGCTGGTCGCCGGCCGATTCGGCCAGCAGCGCCAGTTCATCGAGAGTGGGGTCGAAGGACGAGCCGGGACCGAAGTCCACGCCCACGAGCACGGTCGGATGGGGCGTCGTCGAGACGGTGGCGCTCAATGTGGATGTCGGGTGGGGGTGTGTCGGTGTAATCGGGCCCGCTTTCGCGGGCCCGGGCAGCATCAGCTGGCGTCGTTGGGTTCGCCCGCGTGGAAATTCACCGCGCGACCGGGAACGACCGTGGAGATCGCGTGCTTGTAGACCATCTGGGTGACGGTATTGCGCAAGAGCACCACGTATTGATCAAAAGACTCAATGTGGCCCTGCAGCTTGATGCCGTTGACGAGATAGATCGACACCGGCACATGCTCCTTGCGCAGCAGGTTCAAAAAGGGGTCTTGTAGGAGTTGCCCTTTGTTGCTCACGATATTCTCCGTGTTGAGTTTTTGGACTTCCGACGTTAACACAGGGTTTGCAGTACCCCTCCCCCCAGTCAGGATTCCTTGTCCGTGAAGGGGTTGCGGGACGAGCGCATCTCGATGCGCAAGGGCGTGCCGACGAGCTTGAAGTGCTCGCGGAAGCGCCCCTCCAGGAAACGCTTGTAGGCGTCGGTGACGTGCTCCAGCGAGTTGCCGTGGATCACGATCAGCGGCGGGTTCATGCCGCCCTGGTGCGCGTAGCGCAGCTTGGGCCGGAACATGCCGGCACGCTTGGGCGCCTGGTGCTCGACCGCCTCGTGCACGAGACGCGTGAGCACGGGCGTGGACATCTTCTTGAAGGCCGAGGCGTGCGCGTCAGCCACCGCCTTCCACACCGGGCCCAGGCCCTGCCGCTTGAGCGCCGAGATGTGCAGGATCGGCGCGAACTTCAGGAAGGCGAGCCGCTGCTCGATCGAGCGCTGCAGCATCTCGCGCTGGTAGGCGTCGACCGCGTCCCACTTGTTGATCGCGATGACGACCGCGCGGCCGCTGTCGAGGATGTAGCCGGCGATGTGCGCGTCCTGGTCCGACACGCCCTGCGTCGCGTCGAGCAGCAGCAGCACGACGTTGGCCTCGGCGATCGCCTGCAGCGTCTTGACCACCGAGAACTTCTCGATCGCCTCGAACACCTTGCCCTTGCGGCGCAGGCCCGCGGTGTCGATCAGCTCGAACTTCTGCCCGCCTCTCTCGAAGGGCACGCGGATCGCGTCGCGCGTGGTGCCCGGCATGTCGAAGGCCACCAGCCGCTCCTCGCCCAGCCAGGCGTTGATCAGCGTGGACTTGCCCACGTTCGGCCGTCCGGCGACCGCGAGCTTGATCGGGCCGTGCCCCTCGGCGGGCGCGGCTTCCGCGTCGTCCTCGTCGAACACGAAGTCCTCGAGCGCCGCGTCGAGCAGGCTGCGCACGCCCTGGCCATGAGAGGCCGACACCGGCAGCGGCTCGCCCATGCCGAGCTCGTGGAACTCGGCCACCGCGGGCGAGTCCTGCATGCCCTCGGCCTTGTTGGCCGCCAGCAGCACCTTCTTGCCGCAGGTGCGCAGGTAGCGCGCGATGTCGTGGTCCTGCGCGGAGAGACCGCCGCGCACGTCGACGACGAAGACCACCACGTCGGCCTCGGCGACCGCCTGGCGCGTCTGCTTGGCCATCTCCTTGAAGATGCCTTCGGAGGAGTCGGGCTCGAAACCGCCGGTGTCGATGACGATGTACTCGCGGTCGCCGATGCGGCCGTCGCCGTAGTGGCGGTCGCGCGTGAGGCCCGCGAAGTCGGCCACGATCGCGTCGCGCGAGCGGGTCATGCGGTTGAACAGCGTGGACTTGCCGACGTTGGGTCGGCCGACCAGCGCGATGACGGGTTTCATCAGGAAGGATGCCTCATTCGATGCGGAAGGCGAACACGCCGCCGGAGCGGGTGACCACCACAAGATTGCCGGCGGCGAGCACCGGTGCGCCCACCACCGGCGAGCCGTCGGTGGAGACGCGCGCGAGCGGGCGGCCGTCGTCGCGCGACAGCAGGTGCACCCAGCCCTCGCCGTCGCCGAACACGACGGCCGACGGCGCGAGGGCGGGACTGCCCAGGCCACGGAAGCGGAAGCGCTCGCTCTGCCACGCGACCTCGCCGTTGGCGCGGCGCCACGCGGTGATGCGGTCGGTGCTGTCGGCGCCGTAGACATGCCGCTCGTCGGCCTGCAGGCCCTGCGCACCGCTGGTGTTGCGGCTCCAGGCGAGCGTCGCGCTGTCGGCGTTGACGCAAGCCACGGCGGCCTGGTAGGCACGTGCGCAGACCATGTCGCCGACCCGCGCCGCGGGCCCGACGAGATCGGCGAGGCGCTCGACCTCGTTGGTGCCACGCGGCGACGCGAGCAGCACGTCCCAGCGCATCGTGCCGTGCAGCGGATCGAGCCCGGCCAGGCGCGTGCCCTGCCCCACCAGCAGCGTGTCGCGCACCGGCAGCAGCACGCCGGGCTGTGCGAGCGTCAGCGGGTCGCCCGGGCGCTGCAGGCGCCACAGCCGCGTGCCGCTGTCCGCGTCGAAGGCCTGCACCGAGCGGTCGGTGCCGTAGACGAACACGCGCTCGCCCGCCAGCAGCGGTGCGGTCAGCGAACGCGCGCCGAGCGGCTGCTTCCAGCGCACCGTGCCGGACTCCATCACGACCAGGTCGCCGCCGCGCGTCACCACCGCGACGCGGCGTGCGTCGCTGCCGACGCCGGCCCCGATCTCGGCACCCGCGGCGCCCCGCCACAGCGGCTGCCCGCTGTCGGCGGCGAAGGCGGCGACCGTGCCGTTGCTCGACGCGACGACGATCGCATTGCCCTGCGTTGCGATCCTCAGCGGCAGCGCCGCGGTGCCGATGCGCTGGTTCCAGACCGGACGCACCGTCAGCGCGGGGGCCAGGGGCTCGAGCGGCGTGGGCTTGGGCTTCTCGGGCGTGCTCGAGCAGGCGCCGAGCAGCGCGGCGAGCGCGAGGACCGGCAGCGGCCGGGCCAGGCGTGCGAACAGGCGGGCGGCGCCGCTCATCGCGCCGCCCCCGAGGCGGCGTCGGCGGCGGCAGGCGCGGCGCCGAGCGCGGTCAGCTTGGCCTCGACGAGCTGCCGGTAGTCCTGCGTCGCCGGCATGGCGGCCCAGGCCTTCTGGTAGGCGGCGCGGGCCTGGTCGAGCTGGCCCTGCGCGCGCAGGATGTCGCCGCGGCGGTCGGCGGCGAGCGCCTCGAACTGCGCCGGCACGCCCTCGGTGAGCTTGAGCGCCTCGTCGTAGGCCTTGCGCTCGAGCAGCAGCGCGGCGCGGCGCAGGCGCGCGATCGCACGGTATTCGGCCTCGCGCGCGTTGTCGCCGACCCAGGCGAGCGCAGCCTCGGCCTTCTCGTTCTCGCCCTTGTCGTGCAGCACGCGCGCGGCCAGCAGGCCGGCCTGCTCGGCGTAGGCGGTGCGACCGTAGCGCTCGCGCATGTCGCTGAAGGCGCGCTCGGCCTTCTGCGCATCGCCGGCCTGCGCGGCGCGCTCGACCTCGTCGTACAGCACCCCGGCCTTGGCGGCCTGGTCGCGCTGCCACCAGCTCCAGCCGTTCCAGGCCGCGAACGCCAGCAGCACGACGGTGATCACGCCGGTGATCAGGGTGCCCCAGCGCTTCCAGAAATGCTTGATGTCCTCAAGCTGCTCTTGTTCGTCGAGATGAGTTGCCATGCCTCGGCCCGTTCGGTCTTGTTGTCTGAAATAAAGGCGGATTATGCGGCGCGCAACTCGGCGGCCCAGGCGGCGACATCGGCGAGCGTGCGGGTGCTCTGCGCCGCGCCCGCGTCGCGCAGCGGCTTCACCGCCACCTCGCCGCGCGCGAGCTCGTCGTCGCCAAACACCAGCGCGACGCGCGCGCCGCTCGCGTCGGCCTTCTTGAACTGCGACTTCATGCTGCCCCAGCCGTCCTTGCCGGCGGCATGCATCAGCACCGCCACGCCCTGCTCGCGCAGCGCCTCGACGGTCTTCATCGCCGCGGCCAGCGCCTGCGGCCCCGGCACCACCGCGTAGACGTCGGGCGCCTTCGGCGCCCGAGCGGTGCCGAGCTCCTTGAGCAGCTCGAGCACCCGCTCCATGCCGAGCGCCCAGCCGACCGCGGGCGCGGGCTTGCCGCCGATCTGCTCGATCAGGTAGTCGTAGCGCCCGCCGCCGCAGACCGTGCCCTGCGAGCCGAGGCGGTCCGTGACCCACTCGAAGACGGTGAGGTTGTAGTAGTCCATGCCGCGCACCAGGCGCGGGTTGATGCGGTAGGGCACGCCGTTGGCGTCGAGCACCGCGCGCACCGCGTCGAGGTGCGCGAGCGAGGCCTCGCCCAGGTAGTCCATCAGCTTCGGAGCCGCTTCCACCAGCGCCTGCATCGCCGGGTTCTTGGTATCCAGAATCCGCAGCGGGTTGCTGTGCAGCCGGCGCTGCGCCTCGGCGTCGAGCTGGTCGCGATGCTGCTCGAAGTAATTGATGAGCGCCTCGCGGTGCGCGCGGCGCTCGTCGGGCTGCCCCAAGCTGTTGAGCTCGAGGCGCACGTCCGCGAGGCCCAGGTCCTGCCACAGCGCGCGGCACATCAGGATCAGCTCGGCGTCCACGTCCGGTCCCGCGAAGCCCAGCGCCTCGGCGCCGATCTGGTGGAACTGGCGGTAGCGGCCGCGCTGCGGGCGCTCGTGGCGGAACATCGGGCCCATGTAGTAGATGCGCTTGCCGCCGTCGTAGAGCAGCGAGTGCTCGACCACCGCGCGCACGACGCCGGCGGTGTTCTCGGGCCGCAGCGTCAGGCGGTCGCCGTTCATGCTGTCCTCGAAGGAGTACATCTCCTTCTCGACGATGTCGGTGACCTCGCCGAGGCCGCGCACGAACAGCGGCGTGGGCTCGACGATCGGCGTGCGCAGGTTCTGGTAGCCGTAGCGCTGCATTAGCGCGCGCACCTTCTCCTCGAGCCATTCCCACCGCGCCGAATCGGGCGGCAGGATGTCGTTCATGCCCTTCACTGCCTTGAGTTGTTCTGCCATTTGTCGTGTCTGCGTGTCGTCCGGAAAAGCGCGCGCGCCGGGACCGGCCCGGCGCGACGCTGCGTGACTGTACTGAAATGCCGGCGCGCCGGCGCGTGCGAGGCTCAGGCCGCGGTGCCCGGCGCCTTCGCGGCCGTGCCGAAGCGCCGCTCGATGTAGTCCGCGACCAGCGCGTGGAATTCCTCGGCGATGCGCTCGCCGCGCAGCGTCACCGCCTTCTCGCCGTCGATGTAGACGGGTGCGGCCGGGGCCTCGCCGGTGCCGGGCAGGCTGATGCCGATGTCGGCGTGCTTGCTCTCGCCCGGGCCGTTGACGATGCAGCCCATCACCGCCACGCGCAGGTTCTCCACGCCGGGATACTGCGTGCGCCACAGCGGCATCTGCGCGCGCAGGTGGTCGTCGATCTGCTTGGCGAGCTCCTGGAACACCGTGCTCGTGGTGCGCCCGCAGCCCGGGCAGGCGGTCACGCTCGGCACGAAGGCCCGCAGGCCCAGCGCCTGCAGGATCTCGAGCGAGACGACCACCTCCTGCGTGCGGCTCTCGCCCGGCTGGGGCGTGAGCGAGACGCGGATCGTGTCGCCGATGCCCTCCTGCAGCAGCACCGACAGCGCGGCCGCTGAGGCGACCGTTCCCTTGGTGCCCATGCCGGCCTCGGTCAGACCCAGGTGCAGCGCGTAGTCGCAGCGCTCGGCCAGCGCCCGGTAGACCGTGATCAGGTCCTGCACGCCGCTGACCTTGCACGACAGGATGATCTGGTTCGCGTCCATGCCGATCGCCTCGGCGCGTTTCGCGGACTCGATCGCCGAGGTCACCAGCGCCTGGTACATCACCTGCTGCGCGTCCCACGGCTTCGCACGCGAAGCGTTCTCGTCCATGAGGGAGGCGAGCAGCTCCTGGTCGAGGCTGCCCCAGTTGACGCCGATGCGCACCGGCTTGGCGTGGCGGATCGCGACCTCGATCATCTGCGCGAACTGCCGGTCGCCCTTGGCACCCTTGCCGACGTTGCCCGGGTTGATGCGGTACTTGGACAGCGCCTCGGCGCAGGCCGGCACCTCGGTCAGCAGCTTGTGGCCGTTGTAGTGGAAGTCGCCCACCAGCGGCGTGTCGATGCCCATGCGGTCGAGCTGCTCGCGGATGTGCGGCACGGCCTGCGCGGCCTCGAGCGTGTTGACGGTGATGCGCACCATCTCGGAGCCCGCGAGCGCGAGCTCCTTGACCTGAATCGCGGTGCCGATCACGTCGACCGTGTCGGTGTTGGTCATCGACTGCACGCGCACCGGCGCGTCGCCGCCGATCGTGACGACGCGGTCGCCCCAGACGACGCGCGCCTGGCGCGAGCGGCGCGGCGCCGGGCGGGCGGCCACGGTGAAGAAATCGCGGTTCTGGGAATCTTGCATGGCGGCGGGATCGGGTCGACGTGGAACGTCCGGCGAAGAGCTCACTGGAGCTCGAGGCGGGCGACGTTGTTGCGGGATTGCGCGCGCAGGTCGAAGGGCTTGCCCCGCACGGTCAGCTCGGTGCCGCCGACGTTGCCGACCTTCAGCTGCATCGGGAAACGGCCCGCGAGCGTCACCGCTTCGCCGCCGGCGAGCTGACGCGACAGCAGCGTCCTGCCGTCCGCGTCGCGCAGCTCGACCCAGCTTGGCGCGCTCGCGCGCACCACCACCGCGTCCGCAGCCTGTCCGGCGGCGGGCACCACGGCCGCCGCGGGCACCGAGGCCGGCGACGGTGCCGCAGGAGCGGGCGCCGGCGGCACCGCGGCGGGGGGCGGCACGGCGGGCAGCGCCGCGGGAGGCGGCACCGCGAGCGGCGGCGTTGCTGCCGGCGCCACGCCGGAGGCGGCCGGATCGAGGGGCACCGGCTCCGAGGGAACGGCTCCGGTGCCGGGCAGCGGCGTCTCGACGACCGGGTCCTGCGCCGCCTCGCCGTCGTCCATCGACGGCAGCATGCCGGCCGGCAGGGCCCACAGGATCAGCGCCGCGACCACCAGCAGCGCCGAGACCACCACCACCGGGCGGCGCAGCGTGTCGGCCTTCAGCAGCTCCTGGCGGCGGGTGCCGTCGCGGAAGGGCTGGTTCAGGCCCTGCGCCACATGCTCGAGCTCGGACATCCGCACGTCGGGCAGCTGCGCGAGCACCGGCGCGGGGTCCACCTTCAGGAAGCGGCACACGGTCTTGGCCAGCGCACGCGCGAAGGTCGCGTCCGGCAGCGCGTCGAGCCGGTCGGCCTCCAGCGCCTCCAGCTTCTGCGGCGTGACCTTGATCGCGGAGGCGAGTGCCGACAGCGGCATGCCGTTCTGCTCGCGCGCGGCGCGCAGCATCTGGCCGGCCGTCATCGAGGTCGCCGCCCCGGCGCCGTCATGCGCAGGCAAGGTGCGCTCGTTCTCAATCATTCAAACAATCCCTTGTCGTAGGCCGCGGCCTGCGCCGACTGCGGAAAGCGCCGGCGCAGCTGGCTGCCGAACTCCTCGGCCCCCACCCGGTTGCCGAGGCGGTGCTCGATGCGCGCGGCGAGCCACAGCGTCTCGGCCGTCACGTACTCGGGCACCGAGTTGACCCGGCGCACGTAGAAGCGCGCGCGCTCGGCCTCGCCGCGCCGCAGCAGCACCAGCGCGAGGTTGACCCCGGTGGCCGGGTTGCCCGGATCGAGCTCGTAGCCGCGGACGAGCGTCTTCTCGGCCTCGGCCAGCTCTCCGGCGCGCGCCTGGCAGACGCCCTTGGCCAGCAGTGTCTTGGAAGCGTCCCGGTACAGCGGCGCGGCCAGGGCCGCGTCGAACTGCGTCATCGCTTCGGCGAATCGTCCCCGCTGGCACAGGAACCATGCGTGGTTGTGCGCGGCGTTGCCGTCGCGCGGGTTGAGCTGGAGCGCGCGGCGGAAGCTCTCGTCGGCGAAGCGCTCGTCGCCCAGCGCGGCGTAGATCAGCCCGCGCAGGCTGTAGGCCTCGGCGCGGTTCGGGTCCGCCTGGATCGCCTGCTTGACCTCGTCGAGCGCGGTCTCGAGCTGGCCGCGCGCGAAGTAGCCCGACGCCAGCTCCAGCCGGATGCGCGCCCGCTTCTGCGCGTCGGTCTCGTCCGACGCGGTGACGATGTCCCGGCCCGCCGTCCCGGCGCAGCCGCCGAGCAGGACGGCCAGGCCGAGGCAGCAGGCGGCGAGCAGCCGCCGTGGCGGGGCGAGGCGGCGTGAGCCGGTCATCGTGATCCCTGCGAACGCGCCGGGCCGGAAGCGGGCCGCGGCACGATCGCGATCGGTGCGCGCGTCATGCGCTGCTCGACCCGCGTGCGGTCGCGCACCTCGCCGGCGAGCTGGCCGCAGGCCGCGTCGATGTCGTCGCCGCGCGTCTTGCGCACGGTGGTGACGATGCCGGCGTCGATCAGCACCTTCGCGAAGGCCTGCACGCGCTCGCGCGGCGAGCGCTTCAGGCCCGAGGCCGGGAAGGGATTGAACGGGATCAGGTTGAGCTTGCACGAGACCTTGCCGCGCACCAGCGCGACGAGCTCGCGCGCATGCTCCTCGCTGTCGTTGACCCCGTCGAGCATGCAGTACTCGAAGGTCACGAAGTCCCGCGGTGCCTTGTCCAGGTAGCGGTTGCACGCGTCCATCAGCTCGGCGAGCGGGTACTTGCGGTTCAGCGGCACGAGCGGGTCGCGCAGTGCGTCGTTGGGCGCATGCAGCGACACCGCGAGCGCCACCGGGCAGTCGTCGCGCAGCCGGTCCATCATCGGGACGACCCCGGAGGTGGAGACGGTCACGCGCCGCCGCGACAGGCCGTAGCCGTGGTCGTCGAGCATCACGCGCAGCGCGGGCACGAGCCGGTCGTAGTTCTGCAGCGGCTCGCCCATGCCCATCATCACGACGTTCGTGATCGCGCGCTCGCCCGGCGCGAGGTTCAGGCGCCCGCGCAGGTGGTGCTCGGCATGCCACAGCTGCGCCAGGATCTCGCCGGTGGCGAGGTTGCGGCTGAAGCCCTGGTGGCCGGTGGAGCAGAAGCGGCAGCCGACCGCGCAGCCGGCCTGCGAGGACACGCACAGCGTGCCGCGGTCTTCCTCGGGGATGAACACCGCCTCGACCGCGTCGCCGTTGCCGACGTCGAACAGCCACTTGATGGTGCCGTCGGTGGAGGCCTGCTCGCTGAGGATGGGCAGGCCGCAGATCTCGGCGCTGCCGGCGAGCTTGCCGCGCAGCGACTTGGCGAGGTCCGACATCTGGTCGAAGTCGGACGCGCCCTTCTGGTGGATCCAGCGGAACAGCTGGGTGGCGCGGAAGCGCTTCTCGCCGAGCTGCTCGCAGAAAGCGGCCAAGCCGTCGAGATCGAAATCAAGCAGATTGGCCGCCATGTGCACTCCTCTGGTTGAGGACGCGATTCAACTACTGGGTACTACGGCCGCGGATCAGCGGCTGTAGACGTTCATGCCGGGGAAGAAGAAAGCCACTTCCACGGCAGCGGTTTCCGGCGCGTCCGAGCCGTGCACCGCGTTGGCGTCGATGCTGTCCGCGAAATCGGCGCGGATGGTGCCCTTGTCGGCCTTCTTCGGGTCGGTGGCGCCCATCAGCTCGCGGTTCTTGGCGATCGCGTTCTCGCCCTCGAGCACCTGGATCATCACCGGGCCGGAGACCATGAAGTCCACCAGATCCTTGAAGAAGGGACGCGCCTTGTGCACGGCATAGAACTGCTCGGCTTCGTTGCGCGACAGGTGGGCCATCTTGGCCGCGATGATCTTGAGACCGGCGCCTTCGAAGCGGGCGTAGATCTGGCCGATCACGTTCTTCGCGACGGCGTCGGGCTTGATGATCGAGAGCGTGCGTTCAATCGCCATGTTTTTCTCCTGAATTCAATGACTTGGCAAAACCTGAAATTGTACCGCTTACCCGCGTCCCCGCCGTGAAGGCCGGGGGCAATGCCACCCGGCCCGGCAGGCCGACAGAACGCGGGCGGCGAAGGCGCTCAGCGCCCGCGGCCACCGCCCCGGCCGCCGCGGTTACCACCGCCGCCGCCGCCGCCGAAACCACCCCCCCCACCGCCGCCGCCACGCCCGCCGCGGCCGCCCTGGCCCTTGCGGTAGAACGCGTCGCCGCCGATGTAGCCGACGCTGGTCTGCAGCGGATCGGGCTGGCGGTTCGGATTGCTCTGGCGCGCCAGCGTCGACTGCGCGAAGCGCTTGTCGTAGGTCTGCTCCAGCGGATCCGGGCCGATGTTCTTCGGCACCGGCTTGCCCTCCTTGGCGCGGCGGGCCGGCACGGCCGGTCCGCCGTTCGGGCGTGGTCCGCCCTGCGCGCCACGTCCTTGCGGCGGCTTGCCGCCGCCGGCGCGCTTGCCGCCGCGGGATGCGCCCTGCTTGCCGCCCGCCTCGTCTGCAACGGCCGGACGCGCCTTGTCGCCGCCGGCCAGATGGCGGATCGTGCGCACGTCGTTCTCGTCGAGCTCGACCCAGACGCCGCGCTTCAAGCCGCGCGGCAGCACCACGGTGCCGTAGCGGATGCGGATCAGGCGGCTCACCGCCAGCCCCACCGCCTCGAACAGCTTGCGCACCTCGCGGTTGCGGCCCTCGGTGATGACGACGCGGTACCAGCGGTTGACGCCTTCGCCGCCGCCGTCCTCGATCGACTTGAAGCTCGCCGGCTGGCCGTCGATCTTCACGCCCTCGAGCAGCTTGCCTTTCGCCTCCTCGTTGAGCGAGCCGAGCACGCGCACCGCGTACTCGCGCTCGACGCCGAAGCGCGGGTGCATCAGCTGGTTCGCGAGCTCGCCCGAATTCGTGAACAGCAGCAGGCCCTCGGTGTTGAGGTCCAGGCGCCCCACCGACTGCCACTTGCCGTTGGGCAGCTTGGGCAGGCGGCGGAACACGGTCGGGCGGCCCTCGGGGTCGCTGAGCGTGACCACCTCGCCGACCGGCTTGTGGTAGGCGAGCAGCCGCGGCGCCGGCGGCGCGATGCGGAAGCGGATCGGCTTGCCGTTGACCTTCACCTGGTCGCCGTAGGAGATGCGCTGGCCGATGTGGGCCGGCTCGCCGTTCACCGAGATGCGGCCCTCCAGGATCATCTGCTCCATGTCGCGGCGCGAGCCGATGCCGGCCTGCGCCAGCACCTTGTGCAGCTTGGGCGCCTCGGGCTCGGGCGCGAGCACGCGCTTGCCCGGCGCCTCGGCGTCGGCCTCGTCGCCCAGCTCGTCGTCGAACTGGCCCGACAGCACCTCGGCGAAGCGCTCGACCGCGGCCCGCACCGGCTGCGGCGCGCCCGCGCCCCGGCCGCCGGCAGCGTCCTTGCGCTTGCGCGTGCCGCCCTGGACGCCGGCCGGGGCCGCCCGCTCGGGTTGCCGGCCGGCAGCTCTCTCACCCTCCTCGCCCGCCCCGTCCGCCACGGCGGGGGCCGCCGCAGTCGCCTCTGCGGCGCCCTGCTCGGCACGCTCCGCACCCTTGGCGCCGCCGGAACGGCGCTCGCGTCGGTCGCGACGGCGGCGACCGGAAGCCTCCCCGGCAGGGCCCTCGCCCGGGCCCGCGTCCGCCGGCGCAGCGGCTTGCGCCTCGGCCGGCGTCGTCACGGGCAGCCCGGCCTCGGCGGGCGCCGCCGCGAAAGCAGCGTCGGCCGCGACCGGTGCCGCGACCTGCGCGTCCGACGCCACCATGACCGCGGGCGCTTCCGCTGCCGGCACGGGCGAGTCGGGCGTCGTCACCGCCTCGGACCCGGCCGCCGCAGCGTCCGCCGTGGCGGCGGCCTTGCGCCGGCGCGGCGTCTTGCGGGCCGGCGCGGCAGCCGGCGCCTCCGCCTCCGCCGCGGGTGCCGCCTCGGCAGGCGCGACGGCCTCCCCGACGGCAGCCTCGGCCGGCGCCTCGGCGGCAGCCTTGGTCTTGCGCGGCGCGCGGCGCTTGGGCTTCGGCGCCTCGCTCGTCTCCGCCACGGCCGGCACGGAGGTCTCTGCGCCGATCGCGGGCGCGTCGGTCGGGGACGCGGCGGGCGTCTCGATGGGATCGTTGCTCATGGCGTAGGGGTATCGGCTTGGGTGTCGGCAGTGATGGGGGAGTCCGTCGGCGTCTCGGCCGGCCGGGATTCGTGGAGGGAGGAAGCCGCCTCCCGCGGGCCTGCAGCAGACGGGGTGCCGCCGGCAGGCAGCGGGAGCGACAACTGCGCATCGGCGGCGTCGCCTGCCGCTTGCGCAGGCGGCGCGGCGCCGTCCGCGAGGCTGGCGAGCAGCTCGGCGCTCACCGGCGCCCTCTCGAGCGCGGGCAGCTGCTCCAGCGACGCGAGCCCCAGGTCGTCGAGGAACTGGCGCGTCGTCGCGTACAGGCCCGGACGGCCCGGCGCATCGCGGTGACCGATCACCTCGATCCAGCCGCGGTCCTCGAGCTGCTTGACGATCTGGCTGCTCACCGTCACGCCCCGGATCTCCTCGATGTCGCCGCGCGTGACGGGCTGGCGGTAGGCGATGATGGCCAGCGTCTCCATCGTCGCGCGGGAATAGCGCGGCGGCTTCTCCGGATTGAGCCGCTCGAGAAACTCGCGCATCTCCGGGCGGCTCTGAAAGCGCCAGCCGCTGGCGAGCGAGACGAGCTCGACGCCGCGCCCCTCCCAGTCCCGCGACAGCTCGGCGAGCAGCGCGCGCAGCACGTCCGCGCCGAGCTCGTCGTCGAACAGCGTGCGCAGATCGCGCAGCGTCAGCGGCTGCTGCGCGCAGATCAGCGCGGTCTCGAGGACGCGCTTCGCATCCTGTACGTTCATCGGTCCCTGGTCTTCGTCTTCAACAGGCGTCACTTCGGCCCGGCACGCGCAGCGGCGCCGGGCGGGGCCCGCGCAATGCGCCGGCCGGGAAAGCGGATCGTCGTCTGTGTCAGCCGCGGATGTCGCGATCGCCTTCGCGGGCGTCGCGTCCGGCCTTTTCGGCGCTGCCGGGCGTGGTGACCCGGGGCCGGAGGCTGCGGCGAATTGGAATCTGTGCAGACATTGTAGCCCTCTCTCGCGAGGAGCCCCTACGGTTACACCGCGTCGCCGGCAAGCTGCAGCCAGGCCTGCGCGAAATCCGCGGGCGCCGGCGCCTCGAAGACGAGCGGCTCGCCGGTGCAGGGATGCTCGAAGCCCAGGCGCGTCGCGTGCAGCGCCTGCCGCTCCATGCCGAGCGCCGGCCTGCCGCCGTAGACGGCGTCCGCCACCAGCGGGAAGCCCCGCGACGCAAGGTGCACGCGGATCTGGTGCGTGCGTCCGGTGTGCAGCTTGCAGCGCACCGCGCTGAAGTCGTCCCGCGCCGCCACCAGCGTCACGTCGGTGCGTGCCGGCTTGCCGCCGGCCACCACCGCCATGCGCACGCGCGACTGCGGGTCGCGGCCGATCGGCGCCTCGATGCTCGCCAGGCGCTGCGGCTCGCGGATCTCGCCGTGCGTGATCGCGAGGTACTCGCGGCGCACCTCGCGCGCCGCGATCAGGCGCACGAGCTGCGTGACCGCCGGCAGCGTCTTGCCGACCACCATCAGGCCGCTGGTGTCCTTGTCGAGGCGGTGCACGATGCCGGCACGCGGCAGCTGCGCCGCGCCGCGATGGTGCGCGAGCAGGCCGTTGAGCAGCGTGCCGGACCAGTTGCCGGCCGCCGGGTGCACCACCCGCCCGGCCGGCTTGTGCAGCACCATCAGGTGCTCGTCCTCGTACACGATGGCGAGCGGCACCGGCTCGGGCCGGAAGGCCTGGCTCTCGGGCGTCGGCCGCAGCTCCACCGTCACCCGCTGCCCGAAGGCGACCTTGCGGCTCGCCGTCGTCACCAGCCGCCCGTCGACCTGCACGCAACCGTCCTCGATCAGGGTCTGGAGGTGGCTGCGCGAGAACTCGCCCGCGAGGCCGACGAGCAGCTTGTCGAGCCGCTGGCCGTGCGTGCCTTCGTCGACCACGGCGGTGCGCACCTCCGGCTCGGTGCCGCCTTCGACGGCCTCGTCCTCGATGTCGGGGGTGGCCGGGGCCGGGGGGGCGTCGAGCGCTTCGCGCGGGGGGCGGGCCATATAATCCTGGGTCCTCTTCTGAGCGGCGGGGCGACCGCCGGTGATGCTGGTATGACTGCTGTGAAGCCTGTGCGGGCAAAGCCCCTGGCAGCTTGTGTCGCCGCGCTGACCTTGGCGCTGGCGGCAGGGTGTTCGTCGACCCCGAAGGACGAGACGGCCGGCATGTCGGCCGAGAAATTGTATGCAGAGGCGCGCCAGGAGGCGGCGGCGGGCAACCACGAGCGCGCGATCCGCTTCCTCGAGCGCCTCGAAGGCCGCGCGGCCGGCACGATGCTGGCGCAGCAGGCGCAGCTCGATCTCGCCTATGCCTACCACCGCAGCGGCGAGCGCGCGCAGGCGCTGGCCACGCTCGACCGCTTCATCCGGCTGCATCCCGCCAGCCCCGCGATCGACTACGCGCTCTACCTGCGCGGCGTCGTCAACTTCAACGACAACCTCGGCCTCTTCGGCAAGGTCTCGCGCCAGAACCTCTCGGAGCGCGACCAGCAGGCCTCGAAGGACGCCTACCAGTCCTTCCGCCAGCTCGTCGAGCAGTACCCGAACTCGCGCTATGCCGAGGACGCGCGGCTGCGCATGAGCTACATCGTCAACGCGCTGGCCGAGTACGAGGTGCACGTGGCGCGCTACTACTTCAGCCGCGGCGCCTACCTGGCCTCGGTGAACCGCGCGCAGCAGGCGGTGCAGGAGTACCAGCGCTCGCCGGCCACCGAGGAGGCGCTGTACCTGATGGTGCAGGGCTACGAGCGGCTCGGCATGCCGCAGCTGCGCGACGACGCGCAGCGCGTGCTGAAGACGAACTTTCCCGACAGCCGCTTCCTGCGCGAGGGACTGCGGCGCCCCGATGCGCCGTGGTGGCAGCTCTGGTGATCCCCCGGGCGCGGATCGCCGGGCCGCACTGAGGCGCCGCCTACCGCGCCTTCAGCCGGCGTCCGCCTCCGGCGGCTGCGCCAGCGCTTCCAGCCACTCCAGCGCCTCGCGCTCCTGCGCGAGCCGCGTCATTGGCGGCAGCGCCGCCATCAGCCGACGGCCGTAGCCCATCGTCGCCATGCGCGGGTCGCACACCACGAGCAGCCCCCGGTCGGTCTCGCTGCGGATCAACCGCCCCGCCCCCTGCTTGAGCGCCACCGCCGCCTCGGCGACGAAGTACTCGTTGAAGGCGTTGCGCCCCTCGCTCTCCAGCCGCCGGATGCGCGCCTCGACCAGCGGGTCGTTCGGCGGCGGAAACGGCAGCTTGTCGATCACGACGCACTGCAGCGCGTCTCCGGGGACGTCGATGCCCTCCCAGAAGCTCTGCGAGCCGACCAGCACCGCGCGCGGCCGCTCGACGAACTGCTCGAGCAGCTTGCGCTTGGGCGCGCTGCCCTGCACCAGCACGTCGACCGCCGCGCCCTCCGCGTCCAGGTGCTCGCGCAGCGCCGGGCCGATCTGCTGCAGCGCGCGCAGCGTCGTCGTCAGCACGAAGCAGCGTCCGCCAAGCACGGCCGCGAACCTCGCCACCAGCGCCGCGACCGCCGCCGCATGCCCGGCCTCGCTCGGCTTCGGAAAGGCGCGCGGCACGTACACGCGCGCATTGCGTGCGTAGTCGAAGGGACTGCCGACGCGCACCGTGCGCGCCTCGTCGAGCCCGGCCGGCTCGGTGAACCAGCGCAGGCGCTCGTCGTCGCCGAGCGTCGCCGACGTGAACACCCAGGCGCGCGGCACCGCGTCGAGCTGCTCGCGCATCGAATCGCGGATGTCGAGCGGCGACTCCACCAGCCGCGCCTGCTGCGGCCCGACGTCGATCCAGCGCACCTGCCCCACCGGCTCCGGCTCGGCGAAGCGCTGCGCGCGCTGTGCCAAGGCCTGCGCGCGCGCCTGCAGACGCTGGAAATCGGGCGACAGCCCGCCGACCGTGTCCAGCCCCTGCGCCGCCGCGGTGCACGCCGCCTCGAGTGCCTGGAGCGCCTCGCCGAAGCCGGGCACGTCGGCGCGCTCCTGCCAGCGCAGCTTGATCACGCCGCGCGGCTCGCGCAACGGTCCGGCACAGGCCAGCCGCAGCTCGCGCGCCGCGCGCTCGCAGCCCGCGGCGAGCTCGTCCCAGGGCACCAGGCCGCGGGCCTGCTGCAGCCCGGCGGCGAGCATGTCGCGCGCGAAGTCGAGCACCTGGCTGCTGCCGAGCGCCGCGCCGAGGAACTGCACGCCCGCCTCGACGAGCTGGTGCGCCTCGTCGAAGATCAGCACCTCGACGCTCGGCAGCAGCTCGGCCATGCCGGTCTCGCGCAGCGCCACGTCGGCGAAGAACAGGTGGTGGTTGACCACCACCACGTCGGCCGCCAGCGCCTCGCGGCGCGCCTTGTGCACATGGCACTGGCGGAAGCTCGGGCAGTCGCCGCCGAGGCAGTTCTCGCGCGTCGAGGTGACGATCGGGATCACCGGCGAGCGCTCGTCGAGGCCGTCGAGCTCGGCGAGGTCGCCCGAGTCGGTCGCCTGCGCCCACTGCTCGATGCGCGCGAGCGTGCGCAGTGCCCAGCGGTCGGCCTGCGGCATCGCCTGGCGCGCCTGCTCGAGCCGATGCAGGCAGAGGTAGCTGGCGCGGCCCTTGAGCAGCGCGAGCTGCACCGGCAGCTGCAGCGCGTCGCGCACGTGCGGCAGGTCGCGCAGGAAGAGCTGGTCCTGCAGGCTCTTGGTCGCGGTGCTCACCAGCACGCGCTGGCCCGACAGCAGCGCGGGCACCAGGTACGCGAAGGTCTTGCCGACGCCGGTGCCGGCCTCGGCGACGACCGGCCGCCGCTCCTCGATCGCGCGGGCGATCGCGCAGGCGAGCGTGGTCTGGGCCGGCCGCTCGCGATAGCGGGGATCGGAGCGCGCCAGCGGCCCCTGGTCGGCGAAGCTCGCCTCGACGAGCGCGAGCAACTCGCCGTCGCCCGCCTCGTCGGTCGGGGCGTGCGGCGGGAGGCCCGATGCGGCTTCGGTCAAGACGGCGCCCTCATGCGGGCTCTTTGGGCTGGAGTTCGGACTCGAGGCGGGCGATGCGGTCGCGCAGCAGCAGGCGCCGCTTCTTCAGTCGCCGCAGGCCCAGTTCGTCGAGCACCGGCTCGTGTGCGAGCCGGTCGATCATGCCGTCGAGATCGGCGTGCTCGATGCGCAGCTCGATCAGGTGACGCTGCGGCGAGTGCAGGTTTTCGTCCATGGGCGGTCACCGGTTGATCCCGCGCGGGAATGCGCGTGCAGGGCATGGATTATAGTTTTGGCCGACTTCCGGGCATTCGATGAGCACCCCCAGCAAAGGCTACCGACTCACGGCCTCCACCGGCATCCACCGGGGCGACCGCCACTACCAGCAGGACCAGGTCGCGATCCTCGCCCACGGCCAGGTACCGGGCTGCGTGCTCGCGGTGGTCGCCGACGGCATGGGCGGGCGCAGCGGCGGCCGCAAGGCCTCCGACCAGGTGATCCTCACCGCGCGCCAGATCTTCGACCGCTTCTCGCCGAGCCGCGACGACGCGGGCCAGGTGCTGAGGCAGCTGGTCGAGGAGGCGCACCTGATGATCAAGCTGACCGCGATCACCTCCGAGGAGGAGCCGCACAGCACGCTCGCCGCCTTCCTCCTCAGCCCGAACCGCGAGTGCACCGTGGTGCATGCCGGCGACTCGCGCGTCTACCACTTCCGCGGCGCACGCATGGTGAGCCGCACGCGCGACCACTCCTACGTGCAGCGGCTGGTCGACGAGGGCCAGATCAGCGAGGACGAGGCCAACACGCACCCGCAGTCCAACCTGCTGACGGGCTGCCTCGGCGGCGCGCAGGAGCCGCCGACGACGCTGCACCACATCTCGCAGCTCGAGGTCGGCGACAGCATGCTCGCCTGCAGCGACGGGCTGTGGCACTACTTCACCCCGCAGGAGCTCGGCGCGGTGGTGCACGCCCGGCCGCCACGCGAGGCGACCGAGCTGCTGGTGAGCAAGGCCCGGCAGCGCGCCGGCGGAGGCGGCGACAACCTGTCGCTGGCGCTGGTGCGGCTCGAGCCGCTGGGCTGACGCGCCCCGCCGACGCGCTCCCGCTCAGGTCAGCGAGGTGTCGACCTCGCGGCGCTCGAGCGACAGGAACTCCTTCGACTGCATCTCGTTGAGGCGCGAGACCGTGCGCGGGAACTCGTGCGCGAGCGGGCCCTCGGTGTAGAGCTGCTCGGGCGGCACCTCGGCCGACATGATGAGCTTCACGCGGCGGTCGTAGAGCACGTCGACGAGCCAGGTGAAGCGCCGCGCCTCCGACGCCAGCCGCGGCGACATCTGCGGCACGTCCGACAGCAGCAGCGTGTGGAACTGGGTCGCGAGCTCCAGGTAGTCGTTGTGCGAGCGCGGCCCGCCGCACAGCTGCTTGAAGTCGAACCACACCACGCCGCCGGCACGGCGCCGCGAGCGGATCTCGCGCCGCTCGATGTGCAGCAGCGGGTCCTCGTCCTGCACCTCGGCGAGCTCCTCGAAGGCCTGCTTCATCTCGGCGTCGGCCTCGGGCCCGAGCGGGCAGTGGTAGAGCTTGACGTGCTCGAGCGTGCGCTGGCGGTAGTCGGTGCCGTTGTCGACGTTGACCACCTCCATCTGCGCCTTCAGCAGCTCGATCGCCGGCAGGATCCGGTCGCGGTGCAGCCCGTTCGGATACAGCCCGTCGGGATGGAAGTTGGAGGTGGTGACGATGCTGACGCGGTGCTCGAACAGCGACTCGAGCAGCCGGTGCAGGATCATCGCGTCGGTGACGTCGGCGACGTGGAACTCGTCGAAGCAGATGAGCCGGAAGCGCCGCGAGATGCGCCGGCCGAGCTCGTCGAGCGGATTCACCGTGCCTTTGAGCTCCTGCAGCTCGCGGTGCACCTCGCGCATGAACTCGTGGAAGTGCAGCCGCGTCTTGCGCTTGAGCGGCACGGCCTGGAAGAAGCTGTCCATCAGGAAGCTCTTGCCGCGCCCCACCCCGCCGTACATGTAGACGCCGCGCGGCAGCGGCGGGCGGCGCAGCAGCTTGGTGATCGCGTTGGAGCGGCGGGCCTTGTAGTCGGTCCATTCGTCCTGGCAGCGCTGCAGCGCGGCGACGGCGCGCAGCTGGGCCGGGTCGCTCTGGTAGCCGCGCTCGGCGAGCGTGCGGTGGTACAGCTCGGTGACGGTGGTCATGGTGCTTTGGATTCCAATGGAAAAAGGGGCGACCTGCGCCGCCCCTTCGTGTGCCGATCGTCGCCGACGATCAGAAGTTCAGCGTGCGCTTGTCCACCGCGAGCGCCGCTTCCTTGGTCGCCTCGGACAGCGAGGGATGCGCGTGGCAGATGCGCGCGATGTCCTCGGCGCTGGCCTTGAACTCCATCGCGACGACGGCTTCCGCGATCAGCTCGGAGGCCATCGGGCCCACGATGTGCACGCCCAGGATCTCGTCGGTCTTCGCGTCGGCGAGGAACTTCACCATGCCGGTCGTGTCGCCGAGCGCGCGGGCGCGGCCATTGGCGAGGAACGGGAAGGTGCCGGCCTTGTAGGCGCGGCCCTCGGCCTTGAGCTGCTGCTCGGTCTTGCCGACCCAGGCGATCTCGGGGCTGGTGTAGATGACCCAGGGGATGGTGTCGAAGTTGACGTGGCCGTGCTGGCCGGCGATGCGCTCGGCGACCGCCACGCCCTCTTCCTCGGCCTTGTGCGCGAGCATCGGACCGCGCACCACGTCGCCCACCGCCCAGACGTTGGGCAGGTTGGTCTTGCACTCGCCGTCCACGACGATCGCGCCGCGCTCGTCGAGCTTCAGGCCCACGGCTTCCGGGTTCAGACCGATGGTGTTGGGCACGCGGCCGATCGAGACGATCAGCTTGTCGCACTCGAGCACCTGCTCGGCGCCCTTGGCGTCGGTGTAGGCCACCTTGACGCCGGCGTCCGACGTCGTCACGTCGCCGATCTTCACGCCGAGGTTGATCTTCAGGCCCTGCTTGGTGAAGACCTTGTGGGCTTCCTTGGCGATCTGCTCGTCGACCGCGCCGAGGAAGGTCGGCAGGCCTTCCAGCACCGTCACGTCCGCGCCCAGGCGGCGCCACACCGAGCCCATCTCCAGGCCGATGACGCCTGCGCCGATCACGCCGAGCTTCTTCGGCACCTCGTTGACGTCGAGCGCGCCGGTGTTCGAGAGGATCAGCTTCTCGTCGAAGGCGGCCTGCGGCAGCGTGCGCGGGTTGGAGCCGGTGGCGAGGATGACGTGCTTGCCGGTGATGACTTCCTCGTTGGCGCCGGCGACCTTGATGCCGTAGACGCCGCCCTCGGCCGCCACGAAGGAGCCGCGGCCGTGGAAGAAGCTGACCTTGTTCTTCTTGAAGAGATACAGGATGCCGTCGTTGTTCTGCTTCACGACGGTGTTCTTGCGGCCGATCATCTTCGGCACGTCCATCGACAGGTTGGACAGGCTGATGCCGTGGTCGCCGAAGTGGTGCGCGGCCTGCTCGAAGTGCTCGGAGGACTGCAGCAGCGCCTTGGACGGGATGCAGCCGACGTTGGTGCAGGTGCCGCCGGGGGCGGGGCCGCCCTTGTCGTTCTTCCACTCGTCGATGCAGGCGGTGTTGAAGCCGAGCTGCGCGGCACGGATCGCGGCGATGTAGCCGCCGGGGCCGCCACCGATGACGATGACGTCGAATTGCTTGGAGGACATGGTTCTTCTCTCTTGTGGTCTCGGACGCTTGCTGAAGCGTCGCGGGCAGGACGGCTGCGGCCGATGCGGGCGATCAGGGGCCCGGGCGGGCAGCAGCGGCGCCGCGCTTGAATGGCATGAAGGGGGACGAGCCCCCTTCGAACGCCCTGAGGGCTCGGCCCTCCGCGCCGCGGAAAGGCGGCGCGGATGTCAGGCGCTTCAGATGTCGAACAGCAGGCGGGCCGGATCTTCCAGCGCTTCCTTCATCGTCACCAGGCCCAGCACGGCCTCGCGGCCGTCGATGATGCGGTGGTCGTAGGACATTGCGAGGTAGTTGATCGGGCGCACCACGACCTGGCCGTTCTCGACCACGGCGCGGTCCTTCGTGGCGTGCACGCCGAGGATGGCCGACTGGGGCGGGTTGATGATCGGGGTCGACAGCATCGAGCCGAACACGCCGCCGTTGGAGATCGAGAAGGTGCCGCCGGACAGATCGTCCAGGGACAGCTTGCCGTCGCGCGCCTTCTGGCCGAACTCGGCGATCTTCTTCTCGATGTCGGCGAAGCTCATCTGGTCGACGTCGCGCAGGATCGGCACTACCAGGCCGCGCGGCGAGCCCACCGCGATGCCGATGTCGAAGTAGCCGTGGTAGACGATGTCGTTGCCGTCGACCGAGGCGTTCAGGACCGGGTACTTCTTGAGGGCGGCGACCGCGGCCTTCACGAAGAAGCTCATGAAGCCGAGCTTGACGCCGTGCTCCTTCTCGAACTTGTCCTGGAACTTCTTGCGCATCTCCATCACCGGCGCCATGTTGACCTCGTTGAAGGTGGTCAGGATGGCGTTGGTGGCCTGGGACTGCAGCAGGCGCTCGGCGACGCGGGCGCGCAGGCGGCTCATCGGCACGCGCTGCTCGGGGCGGTCGCCCAGGTTCTGCACGGTGGGGGCGGCGACCTGCGCGAGCGGCGCCTTCGGCGCGGCAGCGGGCGCCGGGGCCGGGGCGGGCTTGACGCCGGCGGCGATCGCGCCGAGCACGTCGCCCTTGGTGACGCGGCCGTCGCGGCCGGTGCCGGACACCGAGCCCGAGGCCAGGTTGTTGTCGGCCATCAGCTTCGCGGCGGCGGGCATCGCGACGTCGGACTTGCTGCCACCGGTGGCGGCAGCGGCTGCGGCGGGAGCCGGCGCGGCAGCCGCGGCGGCGGGCGCTGCGGCAGCCGCGGGGGCGGCTGCGCCGGCCTTCGCTTCCGTGTCGATGCGCGCGATCACCTGGTCGGACACCACGGTGGCGCCGTCGGCCTCGACGATCTCGCCGAGCACGCCGGCGGCCGGCGCCGGGACTTCCAGCACGACCTTGTCGGTCTCGACCTCGATCAGGATCTCGTCGATGGCCACGGCCTCGCCGGGCTTCTTCTTCCACTGCAGCAGCGTGGCCTCGGCCACGGACTCGGACAGCTGCGGAACCTTGACTTCTACGATTGCCATTTGAATTCTTTCCGGATTCGTTCGTTCTGGGTGTGAACCGGAGCGGACGCGATGCGCGCAGGCCCCGGTGGCGCCGCGGTCCCGGGACCCCGCCTCTGCGGCGGGGCCTCGCGGGGCGCGACGCCCGAGGCGCTTACTTGGTCAGCACGAAGCCCTTGAGCTTGGCGAAGGCCTGGTCCAGCAGCGCCTTCTGCTGCTCCTGGTGCAGGTGCGAGTAGCCCACGGCGGGCGACGCCGAGGCCGGGCGGCCGGCGTAGCCGAGCTTCTGGCCGTCGAGCATGTTCTCGTGGATGTAGTGCTGCACGAAGAACCAGGCGCCCTGGTTCTGCGGCTCGTCCTGGCACCACACGAGGTCGGTCGCGTTCGGGTACTTCTTCAGCTCGGCGGCGAAGGCCTTGTGCGGGAAGGGATAGAGCTGCTCGACGCGGATGATCGCGACGTCGGCGGCCTTCTTCTCGGCGCGGGCCTTGACCAGGTCGTAGTAGACCTTGCCGGAGCAGATGACCACGCGCTTGACCTTGGCGGCGTTGATCTCGGCATCGGTCTCGCCGATCACGGTGCGGAACTCGCCGCCCGTGAACTCGGACAGCGGCGAGGTCGCGTCCTTGTTACGCAGCAGCGACTTCGGCGTCATGATGACCAGCGGCTTGCGGAACATGCTGACCTGCTGGCGGCGCAGCAGGTGGAAGATCTGGCTGGCCGAGGTCGGCTGGCAGACCAGCATGTTGTTGTCCGCGGCGAGCTGCATGAAGCGCTCGAGGCGCGCCGACGAGTGCTCGGGGCCCTGGCCCTCGTAGCCGTGCGGCAGCATCAGCGTCAGGCCGTTGATGCGGCCCCACTTCACCTCGCCGGAGGCGATGAACTGGTCGATCACGACCTGCGCGCCGTTGGCGAAGTCGCCGAACTGCGCTTCCCAGATCGTCAGCGTGGTCGGGTCGGCGGACGCGTAGCCGTACTCGAAGCCGAGCACCGCCTCTTCCGACAGGATCGAGTCGATGCAGGTGAACGGCGCCTGGTTCTCGGCGACATGCTGCAGCGGGATGTAGGTTCCGGTGTCCCACTTCTCGCGGTTCTGGTCGTGCAGCACGGCGTGGCGGTGCACGAAGGTCCCCCGCCCGACGTCCTCGCCCGACAGGCGCACCGGGTAGCCGCTGGCGACCAGCGACGCGAACGCGAGGTGCTCGCCCATGCCCCAGTCGACGTTGATCTCGCCACGGCCCATCGCGGCGCGGTCGGCGATGACCTTTTGCACCAGCGCGTGCGGCTTGAAGTTCTCCGGCAGCGTCGTGATGCGCTCGGCCAGGCGCTGGATCTCGGCCAGCGGCAGCGCGGTGTCGGCCGCATCCGTCCACTTCTTGCCGAGGTACGGCGTCCAGTCGACCGCGTACTTGCTCTTGTAGTTGGTCAGCACCGGGTCGACCGTGTGCTTGCCGGCGTCCATCGCGGCACGGTAGTCCTTGACCAGCTGGTCCGGCACGTCGGCGCCGATCGCGCCCTGCGCGACGAGCTTGTCGCCGTAGAGCTTGCGGGTGCCGGGGTGCGCGCCGATCTTCTTGTACATCAGCGGCTGGGTCAGCGACGGCGTGTCCTGCTCGTTGTGGCCGAGCTTGCGGAAGCACACGATGTCGAGCACCACGTCCTTGTTGAACTCCTGGCGGTAGTCCATCGCGAGCTGCGTGGCGAGCACGACCGCTTCCGGATCGTCGCCGTTGACGTGCAGCACCGGCGCCTCGATCATCTTGACGACGTCGGTGCAGTACAGCGTCGAGCGGGTGTCGCGCGGGTCGGAGGTGGTGAAGCCGATCTGGTTGTTGATGACCAGGTGCACCGTGCCGCCGGTGTAGTAGCCGCGGGTCTGCGCCAGCGCCAGCGTCTCCATCACCACGCCCTGGCCGGCGAAGGCCGCGTCGCCGTGCACCAGCACCGGCAGCACCTGGTTGCCTTCCTTGTCGCCGCGGCGGTCCATCCGCGCCTTGACCGAGCCCTCGACCACCGGGTTGACGATCTCGAGGTGCGAGGGGTTGAAGGCGAGGCTCAGGTGGACCGGGCCGCCCGGGGTGGACACGTCGCTCGAGAAGCCCTGGTGGTACTTCACGTCGCCCGAGGGCAAGTCTTCCGGCGCGGTGTGCTCGAACTCGGCGAACAAGTCCTTCGGCGCCTTGCCGAGGGTGTTGACCAGCACGTTGAGGCGGCCGCGGTGGGCCATGCCGATGACGATCTCCTGCACGCCCTTCTCGCCGCCGCGCTTGATCAGCTCGTCCATCGACGCGATGAAGCTCTCGCCGCCCTCGAGCGAGAAGCGCTTCTGGCCGACGTACTTGGTGTGCAGGTAGCGCTCGAGGCCTTCGGCCGCCGTCAGGCGCTCGAGGATGGACTTCTTCTTCTCGGGGCTGAAACTGGGCTTGGAGCGGATGCTCTCGAGCCGCTGCTGCCACCAGCGCTTCTCACCGGGATCGGTGATATGCATGAATTCGGCGCCGATCGAGCCGCAGTAGGTCTCACGCAGGGCCTGCACGATCTCGCGCAGGGTCATCTGGTCGGCCTTGGTGAAATAGGTGTTCGTCGCGCTGAACGTGATGTCCATGTCGGACTCGGTCAGGTCGTAGAACGCCGGCTCGAGTTCGGGGATGCGCGGGCGCTCCTGGCGCTTGAGCGGATCGAGGTCGGCCCAGCGCGAACCGAGGAAGCGGTAGGCGGCGATCAGCGACTGGACGTGCACCTGCTTGCGCGCGACGGCGAGGTCAGCGGCGGAAGTGCGGGTGTTGAGGGCGTTGGCCTTGGCGCGCTGCGCGAAGGATTCGATCACGGGCGCGTGCGGCACGTCGCGTGCCTCGCTGCCGTCGACCGCCGGAACGTTCTGCAGCGCGTCGAAATATTCGCGCCAGTTGTCGGGCACCGAGCCCGGGTTGTCGAGGTAGGCCTCGTAGAGTTCCTCGACGTAGGGCGCATTGCCCCCGAACAGGTAGGAGTTCAACCTGTACTGCTGCATCATTTCTCGCTCACCTTTCGTCCCGGTCTGCAGGACTTAATCGATGGGTTGATAAACCTTCCGCGACACGGCTTGACCGGTTGGCGGATTGCGACCCGCCTTCACTAGGATTCTGGTGAAACCAGCAAAGGGGACGGGAAGGACCTAAGGAGTCAAGACTTTGACTCTAGCACTATTGCAGGGCCCCGCCAATGCGGCGAACACGAGTTCTTGCCGGGATGCGAGCTGTCTTCCCGGATCGTGAAAACCGACACGAATCAAGCGAGTGCCGCCTCGTCGCTGCGCGTCGCGCCGTGGCTGTCGATCCAGCTTGCGCGCAGTCGGTCACCCGGCTTGCCGCCGAGGAAGGTGAACTGCAGATAGGGATTGCGCGAAACGGCGGTGCCCCATTGCGCCGCCAGCACGGTGCGGCCGTTGTGCTGGATCTCCACTTCGCGGATGTGGCGGGCCGGCACCAGCTTGCCGGCGGCGTTCCTGCGCTGGCCGCTCTCCATCTCGTGGCTCATCAGCAGCCGCACCTGCGTGCGGTCGCCCTGCACCTGCGCACGGATGCGCGTCGGCTGCGGAGCACGGGCCGCCGGCTCCTCGGGGGCGCCGTCATTGCCGCAGCCGCCGATCGTGACGCGCACGAGGCGCGAGGCGCGGGCCGTCTGCTGCGGGGTGCGCGCCAGCAGGATCAGCGGCGACGATTCGGCCACCTTGAGCTGCGTCGTCACCTGCGGCAGCGTGCCGGCCGGGAACTCGAACAGCGCGGCCAGCAGGCTGGGATTGCGCTCGACCAGCAGCGCGATCTGCTGCGTGCCGGGCAGCGAGCTGCCCGCGGTCACGCGCACCGCGGCGCCGTTGTCCACCAGGTCGTCGGCCAGCAGCTGCAGCTCGCCCGAGTCCTGCGGCGCGCCGCCGCCGAGCAGGCGGGCCAGCTCCTGGGGCGTGCGCGCATCGAACAGCGAGGCGTTCCACGCCGCCCGCGCCGGCGGCGCCCAGGCGCCGAGCAGCGAGCCGGCGGTGCCGGCCAGCAGCGCGGCCAGCAGGCGCCGGCGCGCCAGGCCGCCCGGCATCGTGTCTTCGGGGGCGGGCAAAGGAGAAGCGGGGAAGCGGGGGTTCATCGGAAACGGCGGCGGGGCACGGGAAAAGGAGCGCAAAGATAGCCGGAATCCCGTCCGCCACCTGCCGCCCGGCGCAATGTCCGCGAGTTCCGCACCGGAAAGCGGCCCCGCGGGCCGGTCAGGCGACCGCGCGCTGCAACGCGCCGGCGGCACGAAAGGCGCCGGCCCGCGGGGGCCGGCCCTCCTTCCCCGGCCCGGCGGCTCAGCGCGCAACGACCAGCGAGCGGATCAGCTCCAGCGCGGCCGGGTCCTCCATGGTCGTCAGGTCGCCCGGATCGCGCCCTTCGCAGACGGCCTGGATCGCGCGGCGCAGCAGCTTGCCCGAGCGGGTCTTGGGCAGTACGTTGACGAAGCGCACGCGCGCCGGACGGGCGACCGCGCCGAGTTGCTCGTCGACGACCTTCATGATCTCGCCCTCGAGCTTCAGCGCGTCCTGGTCGCTCGCCGCCTTCGACGGATCCTTCAGCACCGCGAAGGCCATCGCGACCTGGCCCTTGAGCTGGTCGGCGACGCCCACCACCGCCACCTCCGCGACGTTGGGGTGGCTGGAGATGCTCTCCTCGATCTCGCGCGTGCCGAGGCGGTGGCCGGCGACGTTGATCACGTCGTCGGTGCGGCCGAGAATGAAGAAGTAGCCGTCCTCGTCCTTCACGCCCCAGTCGAAGGTGCTGTAGACGTAGCGGTTCGGGAAGCTGCTCCAGTAGGTGTTGACGAAGCGCTTGTCGTCGCGCCACACGGTCTGCAGGCAGCCCGGGGGCAGCGGGCCCTCGATCGCGACCACGCCCTTCTGGTTCGGCTCGGTGAGCTCCTCGCCGGTGGCCTCGTGCAGCAGCTTGACGTTGTAGCCGTAGACGGCCCGGCCCGGCGAGCCGAACTTGCTCGGCGCCGGCTCGACGCCGTTGCAGATCGACAGGATCGGCCAGCCGGTCTCGGTCTGCCAGTAGTTGTCGATGATCGGCTTGCCGAGCGCCTCGGCGATCCACTTCGCGGTCGGCTCGTCGAGCGGCTCGCCGGCGAGGAACAGCGCGTGCAGCGAGGACAGGTCGTACTTCGTCAGGAAGGCCGGGTCCTGCTTCTTCAGCACTCGCACCGCGGTGGGCGCCGAGAACATCACCGTGACCTTGTACTTCTCGACCAGGCTCCACCAGATGCCGGCATCGGGGCGGATCGGCAGGCCCTCGTACATGATGGTCGCCATGCCGGCGATCAGGGGCCCGTAGATGATGTAGCTGTGGCCCACCACCCAGCCGATGTCGCTGGTGGAGAAGTAGGTCTCGCCCGGGTTGCCGCAGTAGATGTGCTTCATGCTCGCGGCCAGCGCCACTGCGTAGCCGCCGGTGTCGCGCTGCACGCCCTTCGGCTTGCCGGTGGTGCCGCTGGTGTAGAGCGTGTAGCTCGGGTGCTCGGACTCGACCCACTCGCAGGGCACCTGCGCGTCCATGTTCTGCTCGCGCAGCGCGTTGTAGTCGAGGTCGCGCCCCGGCACGGTTTCCATCGGCGCGAGGCCGCGGTCGACCAGCAGCACCTTCTCGGGCTTGGCTTTCGCCAGATTGATCGCCTCGTCGAGCAGGTGCTTGTAGGGCACGACCTTGCCGCCGCGGCTGCCGGCGTCGGCGCTGACGATGAGCCTGGGCTCGGCGTCGTCGATGCGGCTGGCCAGCGAGTGGCTGGCGAAGCCGCCGAACACCACCGAGTGGATCGCGCCGATGCGCACGCAGGCGAGCATCGCGAAGGCCGCCTCGGGGATCATCGGCATGTAGATCAGCACGCGGTCGCCCTTGGAGACGCCCTGCGACTTCAGGATCGCGGCCATGCGCTGCACCTCGGCGTGCAGCTCGCGGAAGCTGTAGGTGCGCTCGGTACCGGTTTCGGTGGAGACGAAGACCAGCGCGTTCTGCTCGGCCCTCTCCAGCAGGTGGCGGTCCACCGCGTTGTGGCACAGGTTGGTCAGCCCCCCGACGAACCACTTCGCGAAGGGCGGGTTGCCGAAGTCGCACACCTGCGTGAAGGGCTGTTGCCAGTCCACGAGCTGCGCCTGCTCGGCCCAGAAGCCGTCGCGGTCGTCGATCGAGCGACGATAGAACTCGTTGTAGCGCATGGGGGGTCTCCTTGGGGGTGCCGCCGAGGACGGCGGTCGTTGGGATGGGACCTGTCGCACCGCTGCCGGCTCGCTCCGGCACCGCTGCAATGGCCTGTTCTTGCCTCTGGAGCATAGGATTGAATTCAGGCGTGCTTACCAAGGACTGACGTCCGATCAGGAGGGTTATTCGCGGCCGCCAGGGCCCGGCAAGCCGTGCCTCGCGATGCGCCGCTGCCTTCGCAAGCGTGCCGAGACGCGGCACCTTGCCCCGAAAGATGCCGTGGAAAACCTCGAAACTTTCACCGAAATCCTTTCCAAGCCCTTGTAAGCAAAGCTTTTTCTGATTGACGGCATTTTTTCCCGTGGTGTAATCCCGCCCCATGTCGCACGCGCGCCGTCCCTCCCGTTTCTCCGCCCTGCTGTCCGTCGCGCTGTGCGTGGCCGCCCTCGGCGGCTCCCCCTCGTCCGCCTGGTCGGCGCCCACCGTCAACGAGGAGGCGATCAAGCGCTTCCTCGCCGAGCGCGGTCTCGCTGCCGAAGCGCCGCTGGAGAGCGAGGCGCCCGCCGGCGAGCGGGGGCTGATGCAGCAGATGCGGGAGACCGCGTCGGACATGGTGATGACGGCGATGGGCTTCCTCGGCGTGCCCTACCGCCGCGGCGGCGACTCCGCCGAGGAGGGTTTCGACTGCAGCGGCTTCACGCGCTTCATCTTCGAGAGGAGCATCGGGCTCGTGCTGCCCCGGCGCGCCGACGACCAGGCGAGCGCCGCCGGCCTCGTGGCGGTGCAGCGCGACGAGCTCAAGCCGGGCGACCTGGTGTTCTTCAACACGCTGCGGCGCACCTTCTCGCACGTCGGCATCTACGTCGGCGAGGGCAAGTTCATCCACTCGCCGCGCACCGGCGCCAAGGTGCGCGTCGAGGACATGCGCGCGGCCTACTGGACCAAGCGCTACACCGGCGCGCGCCGCGTCGGCGCGGCCGGCGACGCGGCGCAGCAGGGCGAGTCGCGTGCAGGCGGCCAGATCGCCGGGCAGTCGTCCGGGCTGAAGGCGCGCTGACCCCGAAGGCTCGCGCCGCCGGGGCGCGATTCCCCTGCGGCGAGAAGCCTCCCGTGCCTTCACCCCGTCCCCACCCGGGCACAATCGCGACATGACGGAAAAAGTCATCCCGCTCGCCGACCACCGCTACGCCGCGCGCGTGCCGGTGATCCCGGCCCACCTCACCGCCCCCGACGGCCTGCTCGCCGACCGGCTCGGTCGCCCGCTGCGCGACCTGCGCATCTCGGTCACGGACCGCTGCAACTTCCGTTGCAGCTACTGCATGCCGAAGGAGGTGTTCGACAAGCACTACAACTTCCTGCCGCAGAGCTCGCTGCTGAGCTTCGAGGAGCTGCTGCGCACCGCGCGCCTGTTCGTCGCGCACGGCGTGCAGAAGATCCGCCTCACCGGCGGCGAGCCGCTGCTGCGCAAGCACCTCGAGAAGCTGATCGGGATGCTGTCGGAGTTGCGCACGCCGGAAGGCCGCCCGCTCGACCTCACGCTCACCACCAACGGCTCGCTGCTCGAGCGCAAGGCGCAGGCGCTGAAGGATGCCGGGCTGCAGCGCATCACCGTCAGCCTCGACGCGCTCGACGACGCGATCTTCCGCGGCATGAACGACGTCGACTTCCCCGTGGCCGACGTGCTGCGCGGCATCGAGGCGGCCGAGCGCGTCGGCCTCGGCCCGATCAAGGTCAACATGGTGGTCAAGCGCGGCACCAACGACCACGAGATCCTCGCGATGGCCGAGCGCTTCCGCCACACGCCGGTGATCCTGCGCTTCATCGAGTTCATGGACGTGGGCGCGACCAACGGCTGGCGCATGGACGAGGTGCTGCCCTCGGCCCAGGTGGTCGAGCGCATCCACGCGGTGCACCCGCTCGAGGCCATCGAGCCCAACGCCACCGGCGAGACCGCCGAACGCTGGCGCTACCTCGACGGCGGCGGCGAGATCGGCGTGATCTCGAGCGTCACGCAGGCCTTCTGCCGCGACTGCAACCGCGCGCGGCTGTCCACCGAGGGCAAGCTCTTCCTGTGCCTGTTCGCCAACGAGGGCCACGACCTGCGGGCGCTGCTGCGCGGCAACTACAGCGACGAGCAGATCGCCGCGGCGATCGGCCTGATCTGGCAGAACCGCGACGAGCGCTACTCCGAGCTGCGCAGCGCGATGCAGGCCGACACCGGCAGCGGCCAGCGCCGCGTCGAGATGCACTACATCGGGGGCTGATCCCGGCTCGCGCCGCGCGCCGCCGGCCCCCGCCTTTCCCAGAAGAAACACGACATGATCGAACCGAAGGACATCACGGGCCTGATCCTCGCCGGCGGGCGCGGCAGCCGCATGGGCGGCATCGACAAGGGCCTGCAGAACTTCCGCGGCATGCCGCTCGTGATGCACGCGGTGCTGCGCCTCGGGCCCCAGGTCGGCGAGCTGCTGGTGAACGCGAACCGCAACCTCGGCGCCTACGAGTCGCTCGGCGTGCCGGTGTGGCCCGACGCGCTGCCCGACTTCGCCGGGCCGCTCGCCGGCTTCCTGACCGGGCTCGAGCAGTGCCAGACGCCCTGGCTCGTCACGGTGCCCTGCGACACGCCGCTGTTCCCGGCCGACCTCGTGCCCCGCATGGCGCAGGCGCTCGAGGCGCAGGACGCGGAGATCGCGATGGCCGCGACGCGCGGCGCCGACGGCGGCGAGCCGCAGGTGCAGCCGGTGTTCTGCATGATGAAGACCGCGCTGATGGAGAGCCTGATGCAGTTCACGCAGGAGGGCGGCCGCAAGATCGACCTCTGGACCGCGCAGCACCGCTGCGTCGTCGTGCCCTTCGACGACGAGCGCGCCTTCTCCAACGCCAACACGCTGGCCGAGCTGCAGGCGCTCGAACGCCAGGCCGACTGAGACTCTCCGCACGCCCCACCGCCATGACGACCCCGCCCCGCCTCGAACAGATCGCCTCCTGCGTGAACGGCTACGACCCCGATGCGCTGCCGGTGCCGCAGGCGCGCGAGTTCATCGCGCGCTTCGTGCCGCGCGTCGCCGCGGTCGAGAAGCTCGCGCTGCGCGCCGCGCTCGGCCGCGTGCTCGCCGCCGACGTGATCTCGCCGATCGACGTGCCCTCGCACGACAACTCGGCGATGGACGGTTTCGCATTTCGCGGCGCCGACCTCGCCACTGACGGCCCGACGGTGCTGCGCATCGCCGGCACCGGCCTCGCCGGCCAGCAGTTCGAGGGCGTCGCGCAGGCGGGCGAATGCGTGCGCATCATGACCGGCGCGGTGATGCCCGAGGGGCTCGACACGGTGGTGCCGCAGGAGTTCGTGCGGGTCGAGGGCGAGCGCGTCACGCTGCCTGCCGGCGCGGTCAAGCCCGGCGACAACCGCCGCCTGCGCGGCGAGGACCTCGCCGCGGGCCAGCCGGCGCTCGCCGCCGGCCGCGTGCTGCGCCCGGCCGACCTCGGGCTGCTCGCCTCGCTCGGCCAGGCCGAGGTGGCGGTGTTCCGGCGCCTGCGCGTCGCCTTCTTCTCCACCGGCGACGAGCTGCGCTCGATCGGCGAGCCGCTCGAGCCGGGCTGCGTCTACGACAGCAACCGCTACACGCTCTGGGGCATGCTCGCGCGGCTCGGCGTCGAGCTGATCGACATGGGCGTGGTGCGCGACGACCCGGCGGCGCTCGAGGCCGCCTTCCGCAGTGCTTGTGAAAACGCCGACGCGGTGATCACGAGCGGCGGCGTGAGCGTCGGCGAGGCCGACTACACGAAGAAGATCATGGCGCAGCTCGGCGAGGTCGCGTTCTGGAAGATCGCGATGCGCCCGGGCCGCCCGATGGCGTTCGGGCGCATCGAGAGCCAGGGGCGCAGCGCGGTGCTGTTCGGGCTGCCGGGCAACCCGGTGGCGGTGATGGTGACCTTCTACGCCTTCGTGCGCGACGCGCTGCTCGCGATGGGCGGCGCCACGCCGGCGCCGCTGCCGCTGCTGCGCGCCGCGAGCGTCGCGCCGCTGCGCAAGAAGCCCGGCCGCACCGAGTTCCAGCGCGGCATCGTCACGCCCACCGAAAACGGCGGCTGGCAGGTGCGACTGACCGGCCAGCAGGGCTCGGGCGTGCTGAAAAGCATGTCGGAGGCCAACGGCCTCGTCGTGCTGCACCACGACCAGGGCAACGTCGCGGCGGGCGAGCTGGTCGACGTGCTGCCCTTCGAGGGACTGATCTGAAGGCCGCGCCGCGCTGCGCCCGTCACGTGACATGAAGCAGAGGGGCCGCGGCCCCTCTATTCTTTTTCAGGCCGCGTGCGGCGCCTCGTCCGCGGGCCGCGTGATCGGCCCCGGCGTGCTGCGGCGCGCCAGCAGCGTGTACATCGTCGGCACCACGAACACCGTCAGCAGCGTGCCGAGCGTCATGCCGCCGACGATCACCCAGCCGATCTGGCGCCGGCTCTCGGCGCCCGCCCCTTCGGCCAGCGCCAGCGGCACCGCGCCGAGCACCATCGCGCCGGTCGTCATCAGGATCGGCCGCAGCCGCAGCACCGCCGCGCGCGTCACCGCCTCGAGCGTCGCCTGGCCCTGCTGGCGCTGCTGGTTCGCGAACTCGACGATCAGGATGCCGTGCTTGGTGATCAGGCCGACGAGCGTGATCAGCCCGATCTGCGAATAGACGTTGAGCGTGCCGCCGGCAAGCTGCAGCGCGGCCAGCGCCCCGACCATCGACAGCGGCACCGACAGCAGGATCACGAAGGGATCGACGAAGCTCTCGAACTGCGCCGCGAGCACCAGGAAGATGAACAGCAGCGCGAGCACGAAGACGATGCCGAGCGCGCCCGACGAGGCCCGGAACTCGCGCGACACGCCGTTGAGCTCGGTCGCGTAGCCCGCGGGCAGCAGCTTTTCGGCGGTCGCGTCCATGAACTGCAGCGCCTCGCCGAGCGAGTAGCCGGGCGCGAGGTTGGCGGTGATCGACACCGAGCGGCGCTGGTTGAAGTGGTTGAGCTCGCGCGGCGCCACCGACTCGCGCACCTTCACGAGCGAGGCGAGCGGGATCATCGCGTCGTTGCGACCGCGCACGAACAGCCGCTCGATGTCGTCCGGCGTCGCGCGGCCCCTCGCCTCGGTCTGCACGATCACGTCGTACTGCTCGGCCTCGCGCTTGTAGCGCGTGACGTTGCGCCCGCCGAGCATCGTCTCGATCGTGCGCGCGACCTGGTCGACCGCGACCCCCGCGTCGGCTGCGCGCTCGCGGTCGACCTCGATGTAGATCTCGGGCTTGTTGAGCCGCAGGTCCACGTCGGGCTGCACGAAGCCGGGGTTGCGCCCCATCTCGGCGACGAACTGCTGCGCCACCCGCGACAGGTTCTGGTAGCTGTCGGAGCTGACGATGACGAAGTTCACCGGCCGCTCGCGGAAGCCCTGCCCCAGCGAGGGCGGCGTGACCGGGAAGGCGTTCACCCCCGGCAGGTTCATGAAGCCGGGCTGCAGCGCCTGCGCGAGCTCGCTCGTGCTGCGCTCGCGCTCGCTCCAGTCGCGCGTGCGCAGGAAGGAGATGCCCTGCGAGACGGTCGGGTTGCCGGCGACGACGAAGATGCGGTCGAACTCCGGGTGCTTCTGCCCCAGCGCCTCGATCTCGCGCATGTAGCGCTCGGTGTAGGCGAGGGTCGAGCCGTCGGGCGCGTTGACGGTCGCAAGGATCACGCCGCGGTCCTCGATCGGCGCGAGCTCGCTCTTCATCTGCGTGAAGAGCCACCAGCTCAAGGCGCCGCTCGCCACCATCAGCGCCACCACCAGCCAGCGCCGCCCCAGCGTCCAGCGCAGCACCCGGCCGTAGCCGGCCTCCAGCGCCCCGAGCGCGCGCTCCATGCCGCGGTCGAAGCGGCCGGGCGCCGGGTTGTGGCGCAGCAGCTTCGAGCACATCATCGGCGAGAGGGTGAGCGCGACGAAGCCCGACACCAGCACCGCGCCGGCGAGCGTCAGCGCGAACTCGGTGAACAGCCGCCCGGTGCGGCCCGGCGCGAAGGCGAGCGGCGCGTAGACCGCCGCGAGCGTCAGCGTCATCGCCACCACCGCGAAGCCGATCTCGCGCGCGCCCTTGATCGCCGCGGCGAAGGGTTCCATCCCCTCCTCGATGTGGCGGTAGATGTTCTCGAGCACGACGATCGCGTCGTCCACCACCAGGCCGATCGCGAGCACCAGCGCCAGCAGCGTCAGCGTGTTGATCGTGAAGCCCGCGAGCGCCATCAGCGCGAAGGCGCCGATCAGGCTCACGGGAATCGTCACCAGCGGGATGATCGACGCGCGCAGCGTGCGCAGGAAGACGAACACGACCAGCGCGACCAGCACCACCGCCTCCGCGATCGTGCTGTAGACCGCCTTCACCGAGCGGTCGATGAAGACCGAGTTGTCGTTGGCGACCTGCACGCGCACGCTCTCGGGCAGCTCCTGCTGCAGGCGCGGCAGCATCGCGCGCACGCCCTCGGCCATGTCCAGCGGGTTCGCGGTGGCCTGGCGGATCACGCCGAGCGAGACCGAGGGCACGCCGTTGAGCCGCACGATCGAGCGCTCGCTCGCCGGCGCCTGCTCGATGCGCGCGACGTCGCGCAGCCGCACCGTGTAGCCCTTGGACTGGCGCAGCGCCACCTCGCCGAACTGCGCCGGCGTGGCGAGGTCGGTCTGCGCGGTGACGCTGAACTCGCGCTGCCGCCCCTCGATGCGCCCGGCCGGCACCTCGAGGTTCTGGCGCCGCAGCGCGTCCTCGACGTCCTGCACGGTGAGCCCGTGCGCGGCGAGCCGGTCCGGGTCGAGCCAGACGCGCATCGCGAACTTGCGCTCGCCGTTGATCTGCACGTCGGCCACGCCCGGCACGGTCTGCACGCGCGGCTTGACGAGCCGGTTGGCGAGGTCGGTCAGCTCCAGCGCCGAGAGCGTGTCGCTCGTGAACGCGAGCCACACGGTCGGCGTCGCGTCCGCCTCGACCTTCGAGATCACCGGCTCGTCCGCCGCGGCGGGGAGCCGTCCGCGCACGCGCGAGACGCGGTCGCGCACGTCGGCGGCGGCATCGTCGGGGTTCTTCTCGAGCTTGAAGCGCACCGTGATCTGGCTCTGCTCGGCGCGCGAGATCGAGGTCAGGATGTCCACGCCGTCGATGCCGGCGATGGAGTCCTCCAGCGGCTTCGTGACCGTCGATTCGATCACCTCGGACGAGGCGCCGGTCAGGCGCGTCGTCACCGTCACCGCCGGCTCGTCGATGCGCGGGTACTCGCGCACCTGGAGGCGCTGGAAGGCCACCAGGCCGACGAGCAGCAGCAGCAGCGACAGCACGGTGGCGAACACCGGGCGCCGGATCGAGATTTCGGGCAACTGCATGGTCGTGCTCCTCGGCAGGCGGCGCCTCAGCGCACCGCGTCGCCGCGTTGATGGGCCGCGAGCGCGGTCGGCGTCGCCGCCGCGGCGCCGGCGCTGCTGCCGGGTCCGCCGCCGCTGCCCGCCGCGGGCGCCGAGGCCGGGACCGCGGGGGCCGCCGCGCCGCCCGGCCTGCCGCCCTGTTGCCCGCCCTGTTGCCCGCCCTCGCGTGCCGCGCCGAGCTCGACGATGCGCAGCGCCATGCCGTCGCGCTGCAGGCGCTGGTGCCCCGCCGTCACGACGGTGTCGCCGGCGCTCACGCCCTCGAGCACCTCGACGCGCCCGTCGCGGCGCAGGCCGAGCCTGACCTCGGTGCGCTGGCCGACCCGGGCCGGGCGGCCGTCCGGCGCCTTGCCCTCGACCACGCGGATCACGAACTGGCGGCCCGCCTGCGGCACGATCGCCTCCTCGGGCACCACCAGCGCGTCCTCGCGGGTGGCGAGCACCGCCTCGACGCGAGCGAACATGCCCGGGCGCAAGTTGCCGCCGCTGTTCTCCAGCGCAGCGCGCACCAGCACCGAGCGGCCGTTGGCGTCCACCAGTGGCTCGAGCGCCTCGATGCGCGCTGGCAGCCGCAGCCCCGGCAGCGCGTCGGGGGCGACCTGCACCGCCTGGCCCGGCCGCAGCTGCGGCAGGTAGCGTTCGGGCAGCCGGAAATCCACCAGCAGCCCGCGCGTGTCCTCGAGGTTCACGAGGTCGGCGCCGTCCTTCACGTAGTCGCCGACGTTGACGAGCCGGATGCCGGCGGAGGCGTCGAAGGGCGCGACGATGCGCAGCCGCGCGACGCGGGCCTTCGCGAGCGCGACCTGCGCCTCGGCCACCGCGAGGTTGGCCGCGGTCTGCTCCAGCGCGCTGCGGCTGACGAAGTTCTGCGCCACCAGCTCCTCGTTGCGGCGGTGGTTGGCGCGCGCGATGCTGGCCTGCGCCTCGGCCTGCTTCAGCTCGGCCGCGGGCAGGGTGTCGTCGAGCTGGAACAGCATCTGGCCGCGCCGCACCGGCTGGCCGTCGCGGAAGCCGATCGCCACGATGCGCCCGGCCACTTCCGGCCGCACCACCACCGACTGGCGCGACCGCAGCGTGCCCACCGCCTGCGCCTCGTCGCTCATGCGCTGCGTGCGCACCTGCGCCACCTCGACCGCCACCGGACCGCCCCGCCCGGGTGCGCCCGCGCCGCCCCCGGCGCCGGGCCGCGTCGGCCCCGGAGCTGCCGCCACGGTAGGTGCATCGGCGGCCGGGGCGGGCGCGCGATGCTGCCACCACCAGGCCGCCCCGCTGAGGACGGCAATTCCGACCACGGCCACCGTGGCATGCAGTTTCTTTATCGCCATGAAGGAATCTCCCGGACGGGACTGTAACGGGGGGCATCGCCGGCCGCTGCGGCGGCGCCGATGCCCGGCGCGCGGGAAGGGACTGCGGGGGAGAGGAAGGGGCGAAGCCTCCCGGCCCGCGTCAGCGCCGCGCCGCCGCCGACACGCCGCGGTTGGCCAGCGCGTCGGCGCGCTCGTTGCCCGGGTCGCCGGCGTGGCCCTTGACCCAGTGCCAGTCGACGTGGTGCAGCGCCGCGAGCGCCTCCAGCCGCTGCCACAGCTCGGCATTCTTCACCGGCTTGCGGTCCGCAGTGGTCCAGCCGCGCTTCTTCCAGCCGTGGATCCACTCGGTGATGCCCTTGCGCACGTATTCGCTGTCGGTGTAGATCGCGACGTCGCAGCTGCGCTTGAGCGAGGCGAGCGCCTCGATCACCGCGGTCAGCTCCATGCGGTTGTTGGTCGTCGAGGCCTCGCCCCCGAAGAGCTCCTTCTCGTGCTCGCCGGAGCGCAGCCAGGCGCCCCAGCCGCCCGGGCCGGGATTGCCCTTGCAGGCGCCATCGGTGTAGACCACCACGCGGGGCCGGGAAATCGTTGCCGTCATAAACCTTCTTTGTTGGGATGGGCGACCACCGCGGGCGCCGCACCCGGTTTCTGTCTCGTCTTCCACGCCGGGCCGACCAGCCGCATGCCGCGCACGCGCTTGACGGCGACCAGGAAGTACACCGCGCCGAACACCGGCCACCAGCGATCGCCCGCCGACTCCATCCACGCGTAGCGCTCCAGCCAGTGCTCCGTGCGCAGCGCCGGGCGGTAGCAGCCGAAACGCCCCGCCTCGATGTCCAGGCTCAGCAGCTGCAGCCAGTCGCGCAGGCGGCGGTAGCCGATGAAGTCGCCGCCCGAGGGCAGGAACAGGCTGCCGAAGCCGAGCCGCAGCGCGATGCGGCCATAGCGCTGGCGCAGCCCCCACAGGCTGGTGGGATTGAAGCCGGCGATGACGACGCGCCCGCCCGGCACCAGCACGCGGTCGACCTCGCGCAGCGTCTGGTGCGGGTCCTGCGCGAGCTCGAGCGTGTGCGGCAGCACCACCAGATCGAGGCTTCCCGTGTCGAAGGGCAGCGCCTCAAAATCACTCACCAGTGCGCGAGGCACGGGCAGGCAGCCGGCCACCGGCTCCGGCACCGTGTCAAGCTGGGACGCCTCGCTCAGCGCCACCCAGCGGTGCGGCATGCGGTTGCAGGCCAGCGTATCGAGCTGCGGCAGCCCGAGCTGCACGGCATGGAAGCCGAACAGGTCGCTCACCGCGCGGTCGAACTGCTGCCGCTCCCATTCGAGCAGGTAGCGGCCGGGCGGGGTCTGGAGCCAGGGGTCCAAACCTATAATCCAGGGTTTTTGCGTCATGGAACTGGTTGCTCTACCCGCCTTCGCCGACAACTACATCTGGATGCTGCACGATGGCCGGCAGGCGCTTGTGGTGGATCCCGGGGACGCCGCGCCGGTGCTCGAGGCACTCGATGCTCGCGGCCTGACGCTGACGGGCATTCTAGTGACCCACCACCATGGCGATCATGTCGGCGGCCTCGGGGTGCTGGCACCGCGCCTGCAGGGCGAGATCTTCGGCCCGGCCGGAGAAACGATCCCGCACCGCACCCGGCCGCTGCGCGACGGCGACACGGCGACGTGGAACGGCCTGCGCTTCCAGGTCCTCGACGTGCCCGGCCATACCGCCGGGCACATCGCCTACTGGACCGAGCCCGCGGGCGAGGCGCCGCTGCTGTTCTGCGGCGACACGCTCTTCGCGGGCGGCTGCGGCCGCCTGTTCGAGGGCACGCCGGCACAGATGTGGCATTCGCTGCAGCGCCTGGCCGCGCTGCCGGGCTCGACCCGGGTGTGCTGCGCGCACGAGTACACGCTGTCCAACCTGCGCTTCGCCAGCGAGGTGGAGCCGGGCAACGAGGCGCTGCGGGCATGGCGCGAGCATTGCGAGCGTCGGCGTGGCGAAGGCCTGCCGACGCTGCCGAGTTCCATGGATCAGGAATTGAGAACCAACCCCTTCATGCGCTGCGAGCAGCCCGAGGTGCGGGCCAGCGCGATGGCCCGCGGCGCCACCGCCGCGGATCCGGTCGCGGTGTTTGCCGCGCTGCGCGAATGGAAGAACAACTACCGATGATTGATCGACTTCACCGGGCGGGACTCGCCCTGGGCCTCGGGGGCAGCCTCCTGTTCGCCGGCTGCGCCTCCGTGCCCTCCCCGGCGCCGGGCGACGGTGCCCTGGCGGGCGTCCCGACGTCCGACCAGGCCCAGGCCCCGGCCGCGCCGCGCCCCCTGCGTCCCGGAGAGGCTGCGCTGAAGGCGCTCGAGGGCGCGCCCGCCCTGCCCTCGGCCGCGTCGACGGCGTCGGGCGATGCCGCGGAGGCGGCCGTGGCGCCGGAGGAGCTGCTGAAGTCGCGCGACCTGTGGACCCGCATCCGCAACGGCTTCGCGATGCCCAACCTCGAGAACGACCTGGTGCGCGACCGCGAGCAGTGGTATTCGAACCGCCCGGACGCGATGAAGCGCATGACCGAGCGCTCGTCGCGCTACCTCTTCCACATCGTCGAGGAGATCGAGTGGCGCGGCATGCCGACCGAGCTGGCGCTGCTGCCCTTCGTCGAGAGCGCCTTCAACCCGCAGGCGCTGTCGGTGGCACAGGCCTCCGGGATGTGGCAGTTCATCCCCTCGACCGGCAAGTACTTCGACCTGAAGCAGAACCTGTTCCGCGACGACCGGCGCGATGTGCTCGCCTCGACCCGCGCGGCGCTCGACTACCTCAGCAAGCTCTACGGCATGTTCGGCGACTGGCATCTCGCGCTGGCCGCCTACAACTGGGGCGAGGGCAGCGTGCAGCGCGCCATCGAGCGCAACCGCAAGGCCGGGCTGCCGACCGACTACGAGAGCCTGCGCATGCCGGCGGAGACGCGCCATTACGTGCCCAAGCTGCAGGCGATCAAGAACCTGCTGGCCGACCCGCAGAAGTTCGGGCTCTCGCTGCCGACGGTCGAGAACCATCCCTACTTCCTGAGCGTGCCGATCGAGCGCGACCTCGACGTGGCGCTGGCCGCGAAGCTCGCCGGCCTGACGCTCGACGAGTTCAAGGCGCTCAACCCCTCGCTGAACAAGCCGGTGATCCTCGCCGCCGGCACGCCGCAGGTGCTGCTGCCCTACCAGAACGCCAACCGCTTCATCACGGGCCTCGCGCGCCACACCGGCCCCACCGCGAGCTGGACCGCGTGGGTGGTGCCGAAGACGATGCGCCCGGAGGACGCCGCCAGGCAGCTCGGCACCGAGCTCGCCACGCTGCGCGAGGTCAACAAGATCCCGCCGCGCATGCTGGTCAAGGCCGGCTCGACGCTGCTCGTGCCGCGCACGCAGCAGCGCGCCGACGACGTGGATGAGCACATCGCCCAGAACGCGATGATGCAGTTCGCCCCGGACGTGCCGGAGAAGCGCCGCGTCGTGCTGCGCGCCGGCAAGGGCGAGACGGTGGCGACGCTCGCGCGGCGCTACAAGCTGCCCGCGGACGACGTCGCGGAGTGGAACCGGCTCGGTGCCGCCGCCCGCTTCAAGCCGGGCCAGCAGGTGGTGGTCTACCTGCCGAACCGGGTCGCCGCGGCAGCGCCGAAGTCCTCGGCGCGGCAGCAGGCCCGCTCGAAGCCGGCCGCGACCACGGCGGTGGCCAAGGCGCGCAAGGCCGCGCCGGCGGCGCGCACCGCCAAGGCCAGGCAGGCCCCCGGCCGCCCGCAGGGCAAGGTGCAGGTGGCGAAGAACTGACGGCGCCCGGCGGCGCAACGGCGCCGGGCATTCCGGGCAGGCCGCCCTCCGGGCGGCCTTTTTCATGGCCGGGGTTCGATGCGCCGCGGCCTCAGCGCCGGTCGACCAGCGCGTGCGCGATCGTGCCGAGGTCCACGTACTCCAGCTCGCTGCCCACCGGCACGCCGCGCGCGAGCCGCGTGACCTTCAGGCCGCGCGCCTTCAGCGCCTCGCCCAGGTAGTGAGCGGTGGCCTCGCCCTCGGCGGTGAAGTTGGTGGCGACGATGACCTCGCGCAGGTTCTCGTCGGCGGCCCGGTCGAGCAGGCGGTCGAGCCCGATCTCGCGCGGCCCGACCCCGTCGAGCGGGCTCAGCCGCCCCATCAGCACGAAGTAGAGGCCGCGGTAGCTGCCGGTGCGCTCCACCGCACCCTGGTCGGCCGGCGTCTCGACCACGCACAGCTGGGCGCGGTCGCGCTCCGGGTCGAGGCAGGTCGGGCACACCTCGGACTCGGTGAAGGTGTTGCACTGCGCGCAGTGGCGCACCTGCTGCATCGCCGCCTGCAGCGCCTGCGCGATCCGCTCGGCGCCGGCACGGTCGTGCTGCAGCAGGTGGAAGGCCATGCGCGAGGCCGACTTCGGGCCGACGCCGGGCAGGCGCCTCAGGGCCTCGACCAGGGCGTCGAGCGCCGTGTTCTGCGTCATCGGCGGAGCGGGCGCGTCGCGCTCAGAACGGGAACTTCATGCCCGGGGGCATCGGCATGCCGGCGGTCAGCTTGCCCATCTTCTCCTGGCTCACCTCCTCGGCCCGCCGCACGCCGTCGTTGAAGGCCGCGGCCACCAGGTCCTCGAGCATGTCCTTGTCGTCGGCGAGCAGGCTCGGGTCGATCGTGATGCGCTTAACGTCGTGCTTGCAGGTCATCACCACCTTCACGAGGCCAGCGCCGGACTGGCCCTCGACCTCCATCTGCGCGAGCTCGTCCTGCGCGCGCTTGAGGTTTTCCTGCATCGCCTGGGCCTGTTTCATCAGGCCGGCCAGTTGTCCCTTGAGCATGTCGTTTCCTTTCAGGTCAGAAATCGGGTTGCCTGCGATGCAGGTCGGATCGGTGGACGGTCACAGCGGGCGGATCGAGCCAGGCACGATGCGCGCCGTGCGGAACTGCTGCATCAGCTCGACCACCAGCGGGTCGTTGCGGATGATCTCCTCGGCCTCGCGCTGGCGCTCGGCGCGCGCGGCGGCCTCGCGGCGCGCGGGCGAATCGGCGACGGACGCGATCGCGATCTGGAGCTGCCCGGGGCGCTCCAGCACCTCGGCGAGCGCCGCCTGCAACTTGTTGCGGTTGGCGTCGCCGGCCAGCGTCTCGCGCTCGACCTGCAGCCGGCACAGCCAGCCGTCCGAGCCCTCGTCGAGCCCAACGCACTGCGACTGCATCGCCAGCTCGCGCACCAGCGCGACGATGCGCTCGCGCTCGATCATCTGCTGCACCAGCGCATGCCAGCGGTCGCCCAGCGCGCCTGCACCCGCATCGGGCGCAGCGGCGCCGCCCGCCGGAGCAGTCACCGGACTCGGCGCAGGGGCGGAAGCGGGCGCAGCCGGAGGCGGGGGCACCGCTACGGCCGGACGCGTGGGCTCGGGCGCGGCACGGGGTTCGGCTGCGGCCGGGCGTGCGGGGCGTGCGGCCCCGGCGGGCGCAGGCGCCGTGCGCCTGGGCGCCTCGAACTGCGCCAGCTCGGACTCGTCGATCGGCACGTCCTCCCAGGGCGGCGGCTCGCCGCCGGCCGGCGCAGCGCTGCGGGCCGGCGCCTCCACGCTGCGGCCGGCCGGCGCAGCACGGGGCGGGACCGGCGCGCCGGGCGAAGGCATCGCGGCGGGAGATCTCGCCGCAGGGGTCGGGACCGCTGCGGCGGGCGGAGCGACCCGCTCCGCCATCGCGGGCCGAGGGCCGGACGGCGGCGCCGTGGCCGTCGCCGGCGCCGCGGCCGGCGCGCTCGCCCGGGTATCGCCGGTCCGTGCCGGCGGCACGGCGGCCGGCTGCATGACGCGCCCGCCTGGAGGCCGGAACGCGAGCATGCGCAGCAGCACCATCACCATGCCACCGTACTCGTCCGGCGCCAGGCCGAGCTCCTGGCGACCGTGCAGCGCGATGCTGTAGAGCAGTTGCGTCTCGTCCGGGGCCAGCGCCGCGGCGAGCCGCGCCACCGTCTCCGCATCGGGGTCCGCCGCGTCGGCGGCCTGCGGCACCGCCTGCAGCACCGCCATCTGCTGCAGGGTGCCCGCCATCTCCTCGAGCGCGCCGTGGGCCGACAGGCCCTGCGCGCGCAGCTCCTCGACGGTGGCGACCACCGCCGCGCCGTCGCCTTCGGCGAGCGAGCCGATCAGCCGGAACACATGGCTGCGGTCGACCGCGCCGAGCATCTGGCGCACCCCGGCCTCGCCGAGGCGGCCGCTGCCGAAGGCGATCGCCTGGTCGGTCAGCGACAGCGCGTCGCGCATCGAGCCGCGCGCGGCGCGCGACAGCAGCCGCAGCGCCCCCGGCTCGGCCTCGACGTCCTCGGCGGCCAGCACCTCGCGCAGGTGCTCGAGCACCGTCTCGGGCGCCATCGGCCGCAGGTTGAACTGCAGGCAGCGCGACAGCACGGTGACCGGCACCTTCTGCGGGTCGGTGGTAGCGAGCACGAACTTCAGGTACTCGGGCGGCTCCTCCAGCGTCTTGAGCATCGCGTTGAACGCGGTGTTCGACAGCATGTGGACCTCGTCGATCATGTAGACCTTGAAGCGCCCGACCACCGGCTTGTAGACGGCCTGGTCGAGCAGCTGCGAGATCTCCTCGACGCCGCGGTTTGACGCCGCGTCGAGCTCGACGTAGTCGGGAAAGCGCCCGCTGTCGATGTCGCAGCAGGGCTGGCAGACGCCGCAGGGATGCGCGGTGATGCCGCCTTGGCCGTCGGGGCCCTGGCAGTTCAGCGATTTCGCAAGGATGCGCGACACCGTGGTCTTGCCGACGCCGCGCGTGCCGGTGAACAGGTAGGCGTGGTGCAGCCGCTGCGCGGTCAGCGCGTTCGACAGCGCCTGCACCACATGCTCCTGCCCCACCATCTGCTCGAAGCTGCGGGGGCGGTACTTGCGCGCCAGAACGAGGTAACTCATGGGCCTGATTCTACGGGCCGGGGGGTTTCCTGCCCGAAGCACCCTCCCGCGCCCCGCGGCGTCAGTCGCTGGCGGGCGTGATGCGGAAGGCGAGCACCTCGCGGGTGGCGGTGAGCGTGTTCGCGAGACGGCGCACGTTCTGCCCGTCGCGCGTGCGGATCATCATGCGGTACTCGAACACCGTGCCCTCGCTGTCAAGCCGGTAGCTCAGCTGCGCCACGGTGAAGCCGTGGCGCTCGAGCAGCGCGCGCAACTCCTCCTCGGGCATCACCGCGTCGCGCGCGAAACGCACCTGGTGGTGCGCGAACAGGTAGGCGGGGATGCGGTTCTCGATGATGCGGAACAGGCTCAACACGCCCAGCGTCAGCACCGTGGCAAGGCTTGCGGCAAAGAAGAAGCCCACGCCGAACAGCACGCCGATCGCCGAGGTGATCCAGATCGACGCCGCGGTGGTGAGTCCGCGCACCGACAGGCCCTCGCGGAAGATCACGCCCGCGCCGAGAAAGCCGATGCCGGTCATGATGCCCTGCGCCATGCGGGTCGGGTCGATGCTGAGGCTCTCGGAGGTGGTGGGCGCGAACCAGCGGGCCTGGTAGAGCGTGATCAGCATCAGCAGCGAGGAGGCCATGCAGACGAGCGTGTGCGTGCGGAATCCGGCCGGGCGGCCATGGAAGCTGCGTTCCATGCCGATCAAGGCGCCGGCCAGCGCGGCGCTTATCAGGTGAATCGTGATATCCGCATAAAGCTGCTGCATCGAGACTCCGTGTTGGCAGGGCCGTCCCGCGCCCCTTGCATACCATTCGACGCAAGATCCACGCCAGCACTGCACGGACCACTTCGGACGCAGATTCCCGCGACATCCGCAGCCCGGAGTCCCAAACCTCGCCTACAATGGGCGTTGACGGGCCTCCCCGCATGGAAGCGCGGCCAACCGGGTCAGGTCGGGAACGAAGCAGCCCCAACCGTTGTGACCAGTGCCGGGGTTAAGGCTCGTCAACCTCCGCTCGTGACGCATCAGCCGTTGCGGCAAGTCCTCCGCACCCCACCCGCCCTCCTCCGCGCCCGCTGCGCAGCGAGCCTGCACACGCCTTTTCCGTGCGCTGGCGCAGCGCCTGCGATCACGCGCATCCTTGCAGCACGCTGACCCGGAGTCGATACCAACCTCTACCTCCAGGCAAAAGCTGCTACTACATTCCCACAATTCAAAGAATCAGGGAAATCATGGACGGCGCCGTCGAGTTTTCCGGGCCGGTGCCGGTGGCGGAGGGCATGGCCTTCTGCGTGTCCGTGCCGGGCCGGCGGAAGTCCGTGGCGGTCGTCACGCGCGACTGCCTGGGCGTGGACGAAGGCACGGACGCCACGCTGATGCGGGCGGCCTTCCACCGGGTCGAGGAAGCGGTGCACGCCGCGGCGGCAAGTCTTGCGAGGCAGGGTGCGCCGACGCCGATCTTCATCGAGCGGCAGCACCTGCAGGCCGTCCAAGCCCACGCCGAGGACGAGTTGCCGGCACGATGTTCGTGACGGTCCCGCCGGGTGCGCCACACTCAGTCCCGGCGCTCCCACATCACGCCGTCCTCGGTCAGCACCGCATCGAGCACCACGTCCGAGGGCCGAGCCCGCAGCATCGGCAGGAAACCGTGCGAATAGCAAAGCCCCACCGTGTAGGGCCGGAGCCGCAGCGTGGCGAGCGAGCGCTCGTAGAAGCCGCCGCCGTAACCGAGCCTCACGCCGCCGGGACCGTAGCCGAGGGTCGGCACGAGCAGCAGCGCGGGCTCGAACGCCTCGGTGTCCCTGGGCTTCGGGATGTCGTAGGCGTCCAGCGCCATCGGGCAGCCGGGGTACCAGACATGGAAGCGCAGCGAACCCTGCTCGCGATCGGCCACCGGCAGGCCGATGCGCCGCTCCAGGCGGTCGACCGCGCCTTCGCTCCAGCGATAGAGCGCCGGCAGCGGATCGAACTCGCCCTTGATCGGCCAGTAGGCACCGATCGCCGTCTCGGGACGCGACACCAGCCACGCCCGCAGCACGCTCTGCAGCTCGACCGCCCGCTCGAGCCGGTCGGAAAGCGCCTGCCGGGCGGCGATCAACTTGTTGCGCAGGACGGCGCGATCAGCATTCTCCATGGCGGGATTCCGGAGTCAGTTTGTATCGAATTGTCGCCCCGCCGACCCCGCCGTGGGAATCAAGTGCCCGCGGCATCCGTTGCATCGAGCACGCTGCGCAGTAGTTCGTCCCGCAGGCTGCGCAGCAGGGACAGTTCGCGATCCGAGAAGCGCAGGCCGCCCGGCTCCGCCGCATCGACATAGAGCAGCCCGATCGGATGCGGCGGCATCTCGCCCGGCCGCATCAGGGGCAGCAGCAGGAAGGCCGGGCAGGCGAAATGCCGGCGATGCCAGTCCGGCAGGCGCGAGGCGATCGAAGTCACGCCTGCGTCCGCGATCAGCGTGTCGGCGCCGCGGGCACAGAGGGTCGCGAACACGTCATTGCCGTCCAGCGCGATCTGGAAGTGGGAATGGATCGACGCCGCGTCCGCGCCGAAACTGAAGCGGGCCAGGAGCCGCTTGCCGCCGGCCTCGCGCATCGCGATCACGACGTGCCGGCAGCCGATCGATCGCACGACGGCTTCGCCCGCGAGTTTCATCGCCTCGTCGCCGGTGTGCTGTCGTTTGCGCATCGCCTGCAGCTCGATCAGCGCACGCGAGAGCGGGTGCACCGGGGCGGGAGCAGGGGCCGCCTCCGCACTGGGGAGCGGTGCGGGGACGTCGGACACTTCGGCGACGCTGCCGTGCGCCTGCAGCGCCGACCATGCTTGGGCGCTGCTCACCCGCAGTGCGGCGCTGTAGCGTTCGATGCTGCTGCGCAGCAGCAGCTGGCGCTCGTGCGGCTCCGCGCCTCGATGCGTCTCGCTCAGTTCGTTGCCGAAGGAGGCGAGCAGGCGCAGCCAGTCGCCGCGCCGCTCGGGCGCCCGCAGCGCAGCCCCGAAGACGGGCCGCCGCAAGCCGTGCAGGAACGCGTCCGGCATGCCCCAGCTGCGCGCCACGCTGACCGTGATGTCCTCGAACGACAGGCCGAGCACCCGCAGCGTGGCCTCGGGCTCGGTGATGCGGCGCTCGCGCAGCAGCTCGCGCACCTGTGCCGCGGCCTCGGGCAGGAAATGGTGCACCAGGATGCGCCCGAGCTGCTGGAGCAGCGCGGTGATGGCGGCCTCCTCCTCCTCGCCGCGCGTGGGACTGAGCTGCGCGGCGATGCGCGCGCCCATGCGGGCGCGGCCATACTCCTCCCGAAGCGCGGCGGCATGGGCCGGATCGGGCAAGTCCTCGAGAGTGGCGAGCGAGCCCGCAAGGTTGCGCACCGCGACGACCCCCAGCAATGCCGACGCGCGCGAGACCTGCGTGACGGAGCCCCCGACCGAGCGGAAGCTCGCGGCATTGCCCATCTTCAGCAGCTTGAGCGTCAGCGCCATGTCCTCGAGCACGGCCTGCGTCAGCTCGTCGAGGTTGACCCGCTCGACGGAGCACAGCTGGCGCACGCGGCGCAAGGCCTCGCGCTGGGCAGGCAGGTCCGGCTGGAACTGGAGGCGCTGCATCAGCGCCCGCAGGGTTCCGCCGGCGCGGTCGTCGAGGGCCCCGTCGAGCAGCGCCGGCGTGAGCCAGTCCAGCAGATCCGCCCGCAGGGTGGCCGCGTCGGGACGGGCGGCGGGGTCCGGCGCCAGGGCACGCCGCACGATCTGCAGCAAGGCTGCGTCGACCGCCTCCGAATCCTCGGCCTCCGGCCATTCCAGCGGCCCGGATGTCAATCGCGCCAGTGCCTGCCCCGGAACCGACTCGTGCAGCACGGGGCGCCCGGTGAGCAACTCCCCCAGCACCAGCGCGAGGCAGAACAGGTCGGCGGGAGGGCCGCACTCGAGGCCCCGCGCCTGCTCCGGCGCGAGGTAGAGCGCCCCCGAGCGGCTCCTCGCGTCCGCCACGCCGGCGATCGGCCCGAGCGTGTAGTCGCACAGCAGCGGCCGCGCCGCCGCGTCGAGCAGCAGCCTCGAGGGACGCAGCCGCCCGTGCACCACGCCGGCCTCGTGCGAGTGCGCGAGCGCGTCCAGCACGCCGAGGGCGGTCTGAACCGCCTGCCGCGCCGGCATCGCCCCATGCTCGGCCACCCAGCTGTCCAGCGGGACGCCGGGGACGAACTCGGCGATCCGAAGCCATTGCCCCGGGGCAGTGTCGATCTCCAGCAGCGGGACGATGTTCGGATGGCGCAGCGCGAGCACGGGTGCTGCCGCCGCCGCCCAGGCGGCGGGCGTCGCGTCCGGCCAGGCTCGCCGGGCCTGCTGGCACAGCGCCACTTCGCGTGCGCTGCTGGCATCGAATGCGAGCCACCATCCCCCGCCCCCGGCGCTCTGGCCGAGACGACGGCGCAACTGGAAACGGCCCGCGACGGCAGCAGGTGTCGGAGTTTCGGGCGGAGCGGACACGGCGTTTTCTCGGCAAGGCAGGGAAGATCGGACATCCCCAGGAGGGTGCCGACGCATTCCAGCACGCGCCATCATGGGCCGATGCGTCGATCAGCGGGACAAAACGGGCTCAAAAACGCGATTCGCCGCCGTGCTCCGCACTATCCCTTTCATCGAAACGCCCTGTGCCGCCGCGATCGAGCGAGAGGGGCTCTTGTGTCAGAATCGACACGACATTTGTCGCGGGTTCCGCCCCGCGCGCTTCCCTGAGGATATTTCAATGAGCAGCGATCTGATCAAACACATCTCGGACGCGTCCTTCGACGCCGACGTGCTGCAGGCCGACCGGCCTGTGCTGGTGGACTACTGGGCCGAGTGGTGCGGTCCCTGCAAGATGATCGCGCCGATCCTCGACGAGGTCGCCAAGGACTACGACGGGCGCGTGCGGATCGCGAAGATGAACGTCGACGAGAACCGCGAGGTCCCTGCCAAGTTCGGCATCCGCGGCATCCCGACGCTGATGCTCTTCAAGGGCGGCCAGCTCGCCGCCACCAAGGTGGGGGCGCTGTCGAAGGCCCAGTTGACCGCCTTCCTCGACAGTCACCTATAATCAGCACCCAGAGCGCCGGATCCGGTTTCCCCAAGCAGCGGGTCCGGCGCTGCGAGATTCGCCACTGCGCCCGATGCCCGGCGCGCAGGGTCGGCACCAAACTCCTGCGCTTTTCGATTCGTTTGCGACGCGATTGACGCGGGTTTCCGCTCAGCGGCAGGCCTCCTGCCTCACTGTGCGGTCCACGACCATCCGATACTGGCTTTCGTCCTTGGCACAGCGACGGCCACCGACCCAGGGTGCTCACCCATGCAACTCTCAGAACTCAAGCTCCTGCACGTCTCGGAACTCATCAAGATGGCCGAGTCGCTGGAGATCGAGAACACCGGCCGCCTGCGCAAGCAGGAGCTGATGTTCGCGATCATGAAGAAGCGCGCCAAGCAGGGCGAGCAGATCTTCGGCGACGGCGTGCTCGAAGTGCTGCCCGACGGCTTCGGCTTCCTGCGCTCGCCCGAGACCAGCTACCTCGCGAGCACCGACGACATCTACCTGTCGCCGAGCCAGATCCGCCGCTTCAACCTGCACACCGGCGACGCGATCGAGGGCGAGGTGCGGGTCCCGAAGGACGGCGAGCGCTACTTCGCGCTCGTGAAGGTCGACCGCGTCAACGGCCTCACGCCCGAGGAGAGCAAGCACAAGATCATGTTCGAGAACCTGACCCCGCTGTTCCCGAAGGAACAGTTCAGGCTCGAACGCGACATCAAGGGCGACGAGAACATCACCAGTCGCATCATCGACCTGATCGCGCCGATCGGCAAAGGCCAGCGCGCGCTGCTGGTGGCGCCGCCCAAGTCGGGCAAGACGGTGATGATGCAGCACCTCGCGCACGCGATCACCGCGAACCATCCGGACGTCTACCTGATCGTGCTGCTCGTGGACGAGCGCCCCGAGGAAGTGACCGAGATGCAGCGCACGGTGCGCGGCGAGGTCATCAGCTCGACCTTCGACGAGCCGGCGCAGCGCCACGTGCAGGTCGCCGAGATGGTGATCGAGCGCGCCAAGCGCCTGGTGGAGCTCAGGAAGGACGTCGTGATCCTGCTCGACTCGATCACGCGCCTCGCGCGCGCCTACAACAACGTGCTGCCGTCCTCCGGCAAGGTGCTCACCGGCGGCGTGGACGCCAACGCGCTGCAGCGCCCCAAGCGCTTCTTCGGCGCGGCGCGCAACATCGAGGAAGGTGGCTCGCTGACCATCATCGGCACCGCGCTGATCGACACCGGCAGCCGCATGGACGAGGTGATCTACGAGGAGTTCAAGGGCACCGGCAACTGCGAGATCCACCTGGACCGCCGCATGGCCGAGAAGCGCGTCTACCCGTCGATCATGCTGAACAAGTCTGGCACGCGCCGCGAGGAGTTGCTGCTGCGCCCGGAGATCCTGCAGAAGACCTGGATCCTGCGCAAGCTGCTCTACCCGATGGACGAGATCGCGGCGATGGAGTTCATCCTCGACAAGATGAAGTCCACCAAGACCAACCACGACTTCTTCGACATGATGCGCCGCGGCGGCTGAGCCGCGGTCCGTCTATAATCCCGGGTTTTTACGCTTACCGGAAAGTGCTGCGCATAGGGCGCAGTGGCTCCCGGCGCATCGAGAAAAGCGCTCTCATGAAACAAGGCATCCACCCCAACTACCGCGACGTCTGCTTCCTGGACCAGTCCAACGGCTTCAAGTTCGTGACGCGCTCGTGCGCGCCGGCGCGCGAGATGATCAAGATGGAAGACGGCCGCGAGCTGCCGCTCTTCAAGCTGGAGACCTCCAGCGAGTCGCACCCCTTCTACACCGGCACGCAGAAGAGCGTGGACTCCCTGGGTGGCCGCGTCGAGAAGTTCCGCAACAAGTTCGCCCGCGTCGGCCTCAAGAAGTAACCCGCGGTCCGGACGGCGCCCCGAGCGCCCCGTCGAAAAGGCAGCCTGGCCCGAGCCAGCTGCTTTTTTTTTGCCTGCGCACTCCTGCGGCGCCCGGCTGTGCAAGACGCCGAATTGCTGCATGATCGGCGTCGCCGCACCGCCCTCCGTCCCTGCCCTGCCCCCTCCGCCCCACTTGAACCGCCCCTCGCCCGCCCTCGTCACCGAACGCGCCGCACAGCGCCTGCCGCGCCTCGCGCTGCTGCTGTTCTGCGCCGCCTACGTGCTTCCCGGCCTGTTCGGCCGCGATCCCTGGCGCAACGCCGACATCGCCGCCTTCGGCTTCATGCAACGCATCGCGACGGGCGCCACCGGGCTGCTCAGTCCCGCGATGGGCGGCCTGGGCGCGGAGGACGGGCTGTTTCCCTACTGGCTCGGCGCGCTGTTCATCCGGCTGCTCGGCGGCCTGCTCGATCCGGCGCTCGCGGCACGGCTGCCGTTCGCGCTGCTGCTCGCGGGCGTGCTGATGCTGACGTGGTACGCGTGCTATCACCTCGCGCGCACCGACGCCGCGCAGCCGGTGGCCTTCGCCTTCGGCGGCGAGCCCGCGCCCGCGGACTACGCGCGCGCCGTCGCCGACGGCTCGGTGCTCGCGCTGATCGCGACGCTCGGCCTGCTGCAACTCGGCCACGAGACGACGCCGGAGCTGCTGCAACTCTTCGGCACCGCGATGTTCCTCTACGCGCTGGCGGCGAGCCCCTTCCGCGGCGGGAAATCGCGGGTCGCGGTGCTGCTGGCGCTGCCGCTGCTGGCCGGCAGCGGGGCGCCCGCCATCGCGCAGGCGCTCGGCGCGGTCGGCCTGATCGTGTGCCTGCGCTCCAGCTACACGCCGGCGCAGCGCTTCGTGCCCTGGGTGCTCGCGGCCATGGTGCTCGCGGCCCTGCTCGCCACTGTCGTCGACCTGTGGCGCTGGCAGCTCGCCGCGCCCGAGGCGAGGCGGTTCGTCCGCCTGCTGCTGTGGTTCATCTGGCCGGCATGGGTGCTGGCCGTCTGGACGCTGTGGCGCTGGCGCCACCACCTGCTGCAGCGCCATATTGCGGTGCCATGGACGCTCGCGGCCGTGGCGATCGTCTCGTCGGCGCTGTCGGGCGGCTCGGACCGGGCGCTGCTGCTCGCGCTGCCGCCGCTCGCGGTGCTCGCCGCCTTCGCGCTGCCGACGCTGCGGCGCAGCGTCGCATCGGCCGTCGACTGGTTCTCGGTATTCTTCTTCAGCGTCTGCGCGCTCGCGATCTGGGTGATCTACCTGGCGATGCAGACCGGCGTGCCAGCCAAGCCTGCGGCCAACGTGGCGCGGCTGCTGCCCGGCTTCGAGCCCTCGTTCTCGGTGCTCGCGCTGCTGCTCGCGGCCCTCGGCACGCTCGCCTGGCTGGCGCTGGTGGGCTGGCGCGCAGGCCGCCATCGCGAGGCCCTGTGGCGCAGCCTGGTGCTGCCCGCCGGCGGCGTGGCGCTGTGCTGGCTGCTGCTGATGACGCTATGGTTGCCGGCGCTGGACTATGCGCGCAGCTACCGGGCACTGGTCGAGCGGCTTGCCGCCCACGTGCCGTCCGGCGCCTGCGTGCAGACCCGTGGCCTGTCGCTCGGACAGATCGCGGCGCTCGAGTACCACGGCGGCTGGCAGGTCCACGCCGGCTCGAGCGCGGTGCCGGAGCACTGCCCCTACCTGATGGTGCTCGGCCGGGCCGGCCGCGTGCCGCAGCCGGGAGAACGCTGGACGCTGGTCGGCCGCGAACGCCGGCCGGCCGAACGCAACGAGTTCACCTATGTCTTCCGCCGCGCCGGGGAGGCGGCGCCGCGCTGATGCAGCACCTTCGCCGCATTGCCCGCCACGCGGGCTCGATCCTGATCGGACAGCTTGCCACCATCGGCTTCGGCGTCGCGGACACGGTGATGACCGGGCGCTTCGCCTCCGAGGACCTCGCCGCGCTGTCGATCGGCGCGGCGCTCTACATCAGCCTATACGTCGGGCTCACCGGCGTCGTGCAGGCACTGATCCCGATCGTCGGCCACCACCACGGCGCCGACGAGCCCGAGCAGGTCGGGGAGACCTTCCGGCAGGCGGTGTACCTCGCGCTGCTCGTCGCGCTGCCCGGCATGGCGGCGATGCTGTGGTCCGGGCCGCTGCTGTCGCTGGCCCGCGCCACGCCCGAGGTGGCGCAGCGCGCCGGCGACTATCTCGGCTGGCTCGCCTGGGGCCTGCCGCTGGCGCTGCTGTTCCGCTGCTACAGCGGGCTCAACCAGGGCATCTCGCGGCCGCTGCTGGTGGCCTCGCTGCAGCTCGGCGCGCTGGCGCTGAAGGTGCCGCTCAACGCCTGGCTGATCTTCGGCGGCTGGGGCCTGCCGGCCTTCGGCGCGGTCGGTTGCGCGATGGCGACCGTGGCGATCAACGCGCTGCTGCTGCTGTTCGGGCTCGCGATGCTGCGGCGCCACCCGATCTACCGGCCCTTCCGGCTGTGGAGCGGCTGGCGCGGGCCGCGCTGGCACGAGCAGCGCGAGCTGCTGCGCCTGGGGCTGCCCACCGGCGCCAGCTACTTCATCGAGGTCACCGCCTTCACGATGATGGCGCTGTTCATCTCGCATTTCGGCACCGGGGCGCTGGCCGGCCACCAGATCGTCGCCAACGTCGCGAGCGTCGCCTACATGCTGCCGCTGTCGATCGCCGTCGCGACCTCGGCCACGGTGGCCCAGCTGCGCGGCGCCGGGCAGGCGGAGCAGGCGCGCAACGCCGGGTGGCAGGGGATCGGGCTCTCGCTCGCGCTGTCGGTGACGCTCGGGCTGCTGCTGTATGCGCTCAGGCAGCCGCTGGTGAGGATCTACACGCCGGACCCGGCGGTGCAGCAGGCGGCACTGCAGCTCTTCGTCTTCATCGCCGCCTACCAGCTCTTCGACGCGATGCAGGTCACGGCCGCCTTCGCGCTGCGCTCGTTCCGCGTCGCGCTGCTGCCGGCGCTGGCCTACGCGCTGTCGCTGTGGGGACTGGGCCTCGGCGGAGGCTACCTGCTCGCCTTCGACCTGCCCGGCGCCGTGCCGGCGGCGCTGCACGGCGCGCCCGGCTTCTGGCTGATGAATGCGCTCGCGCTCGGGCTGGTGGCGGCGCTGCTGGTTGCGCTGTATCAGCGCGTCTCGGCCGCGTCGCTGGCGGCGCGCGCCGCCGACTGAAGCTCGCCCGCCACGGCCTCGGGCGTGCGCACCCGCATCGCCGGGAAGACGAGGCGGAACAGCGAGCCCTTGCCCGGCTCGCTGTCGGCATGCAGCTCGCCGCCGTGGCGCTGCACCACGTGCTTGACGATCGACAGGCCGAGCCCGGTGCCGCCGGTCTCGCGCGAGCGGCTGCCGTCGACGCGGTAGAAGCGCTCGGTCAGGCGCGGCAGGTGCTCACGCGCGATGCCGATGCCGGTGTCGCGCACGGAGAACTCGCCGCTGCCGTCGGGCAGCAGCCGCCAGCCGATGCGGATCGTGCCGCCCGGCGGGGTGTAGCGGATCGCGTTGCTGACGAGGTTGGACCAGGCGCTGAGCAGCTCGCCCTCGGCTCCCGCGACCAGCATCGTGCCGCCGTCGCACTGCGTCTCGATGCGGTGGCGCTCCTGCGACAGGCCGCGCGCGTCGCCCTCGACCTGTGCCAGCAGCCGCGCCACCGGCACCCAGCGATCCGAGGGCGGCCGGGGGCTGCCCTCGAGTTGCGCCAGCGTCAGCAGGTCGGCCACCAGCGTCTGCATGCGCCGCGCCTGCTGGCCCATCAGGTCGAGCACGCGCTTGCGCTCGACCTCGGTGAGCGGCAGCGAGCTCATCGTCTCGATGAAGCCGGCCAGCACCGTCAGCGGCGTGCGGATCTCGTGCGAGACGTTGGCGACGAAGTCGCGGCGCATCGTGTCGGCGCGCTCGCGCTCGGTGATGTCCTGCGACAGCACGAGCGTCATGCCCTCGCCGTAGCGCTGGGCCAGCACCGACAGCGTGCCGCGGCCCTGCGGCCGCGGGAACACCACCGGCTCGTCGAAGTGGCCGCCCTGCAGGTAGGCCACGAAGGCCGGCGCGCGCACCAGGTTCGTCACCCGCTGCTGGCGGTCCCTCACCGGGTCGAGCCCGAAGTGCTCGGCCGCGGTGCGGTTGGCCCATTCGATCTGGTCGCTGGCGTCGAGCAGCAGCACGCCGTTGGGCGAGGCCTCGACGGCCGACAGGAACTGCGACAGGCGGTCGCGCTCCTGCTGCGCCCCCAGCTCGCGCTGGCGCAGCGCGCGCTCGATGCGGTAGCCGAGCTCGCCCCACATGCCGGTGGTGCGGGGCGCGGCCTGGCGCTGGGAGCCGCGCAGCCAGGCCACCAGCCGGTAGGCGCGCAGCGTGTCGAAGAAGCCCAGCAGCGCGCCGAGCCCGCCCGCGCCGACGATGGCGCCGAGCAGCGGGGCATCGAGCAGCTGACCCAGCCAGGCGCCGAGGCTTGCGCCGAGCAGCCCGCACAACAACGCCGCGAGGATGCGGGGCAGCAGCCAGCTCATGCCGTCGCCGCGCTCAGGCCGCCGCCGCGGGCTGCTGCTGCGCGCTCAGGCGGTAGCCGGCACCTCGCACCGTCTCGATCATCTGCGAGCACTGGGCCGGCGCCAGCGCCTCGCGCAAGCGCTTGACGTGCACGTCCACCGTGCGCTCCTCGATGAAGACGTGGTCTCCCCAGACGCGGTCGAGCAGCTGCGCGCGGCTGTGCACGCGCTCCGGGTGCGTCATGAAGAAGTGCAGCAGCCGGAACTCGGTCGGGCCGACCTTGACCTCGATGTCGCCGCGCGAGACGCGCCGCGTGGCCGGGTCGAGCCGCAGCGGCCCGACCTGCACCGCCGAGTCGAGCGCCTCGGGTGCCTTGCGGCGCAGCACGGCGCGGATGCGCGCCATCAGCTCGTTCGGCGAGAAGGGCTTGGTCAGGTAGTCGTCGGCCCCGGCATCGAGCCCGGCCACCTTGTCGGGCTCGTCGCCGCGCGCGGTCAGCATGATGATCGGCAGCTCGCGCGTGCGGGTCTCGGTGCGCCAGCGCTTGGCGAGCGCGAGGCCGCTCGAGCCCGGCAGCATCCAGTCCAGCAGCACCAGGTCGGGCAGCACCCGGTCGACCTCGGCGATCGCGCGGGCCGCGTCCGGCGCCACCGTGACCTCGTATCCCGCATGGCGCAGGTTCAGCGCGACCAGCTCCGCGATCGCGCTCTCGTCCTCGACCACCAGCACTCGGCTCATCGTGCAGCTCCTGCCCGGGCGTTCACTTGATGTAGGACTCGACGTTGGCCATCGGCAGGTGGCGCACGTCGGCGCCCTTGACGATGTAGATGATCTGCTCGGCGAGGTTCTTCGCGTGGTCGCCGACGCGCTCGATCGCCTTCGCGACGAACACCAGGTCGATCGACGCGGAGATGGTGCGCGGGTCCTCCATCATGTAGGTGATGAGCATGCGCATCAGGCCGTCGAACTCCTGGTCGATCTGGTCGTCCTGCTTCATCACCTCGAGCGCCTTGTTCACGTCGAGCCGCGCGAAGGCGTCGAGCGCCTTGCGCAACTGCTCGATCGCGAGGTTGCCCTCGAAGGACACGTCCGACACCGGCAGCCGGGTGGACACGCCGGTGCTGATCAGGCGCAACACGGTGCGCGCGATGCGCGCGGCCTCGTCGCCGACGCGCTCGAGGTTGTTGATCGTCTTGGAGATCGCGATCAGCAGCCGCAGGTCGCGCGCGGTGGGCTGGCGGCGGGCGATGATCGTCGAGAGCGCGCGATCGATGTCGATCTCCATCGCGTTGACCCGCTCCTCCTCCGCGATCACTTGGTTGGCGGCCTCGCCGCTGAACTGCGTCAGCGCGTACAGCGCCTGCGCCACCTGGGACTCGACCAGCCCGCCCATCTCGAGCACGCGGGTGGAGATGCCGCTGAGTTCGGCGTCAAACTGGGTGGAAAGGTGCTTGTCGCTCATGGGGGGCTCCGATGGGAAGGTGGGGACGAAGGGCTGACAACCGCATCATCAGCCGAAACGGCCGGTGATGTAGTCCTCGGTGTCCTTCTTCTTCGGCTTCATGAACAGGTCGGAGGTCGGCCCGAACTCGATCAGGTCGCCCAGGTACATGTAGGCGGTGTAGTCCGAGCAGCGCGCGGCCTGCTGCATGTTGTGCGTGACGATCACCACCGTGTAGTCCTGCTTGAGCTCGCCGATCAGCTCCTCGATCTTGCCGGTGGAGATCGGGTCGAGCGCCGAGCAGGGCTCGTCGAGCAGCAGCACCTCGGGCTTGATCGCGATGCCGCGCGCGATGCACAGGCGCTGCTGCTGGCCGCCGGACAGGCCCGAGCCGCTCTGGTTGAGCTTGTCCTTGACCTCGTTCCACAGCGCGGCCTTCCTCAGCGCCCACTCCACCCGCTCGTCCATCTCGACGCGCGGCAGCGTCTCGAACAGCCGCACGCCGAAGGCGATGTTGTCGTAGATCGACATCGGGAAGGGCGTGGGCTTCTGGAAGACCATGCCGACCTTGGCGCGGATCAGCGACACGTCGAGCTTGCTCTTGAGGATGTCCTCGCCGTCGAGCAGGATCTGCCCCTCGGCGCGCTGCTCCGGGTAGAGCTCGAACATGCGGTTGAAGGTGCGCAGCAGCGTCGACTTGCCGCAGCCCGAAGGGCCGATGAAGGCGGTGACCTTCTTCTCCGGGATGTCGAGGCTGATGTGCTTGAGCGCGTGGAAGCTGCCGTAGTAGAAGTTGAGGTCACGCACCGACAGCTTCTGCTTTACCACGGGGCTCGATTCGACTTTCGTGTCCATCTCTGTCAGACCTTTTCTCGATCTCAATGTTTCTTGCGGAACAGCACGCGCGCCAGGATGTTGAGCGCGAGCACGCCCAGCGTGATCAGGAACACGCCCGCCCAGGCCAGCTTCTGCCAGTTCTCGTAGGGGCTCATCGCGAACTTGAAGATCGTCACCGGCAGGCTCGCCATCGGCTCGGAAAGGCTCGTGGTCCAGAACTGATTGGACAGCGCCGTGAACAGCAGCGGCGCGGTCTCGCCCGAGATGCGCGCGATCGCGAGCAGCACGCCGGTCACGACGCCGGCACGCGCGGCCTTGAGCGTGATCGTCGAGATCACCTTCCACTTCGGCGTGCCGAGCGCGTAGGCGGCCTCGCGCAGCGCGTTGGGCACCAGGCTCAGCATGTTCTCGGTGGTGCGGATCACGACCGGGATGACGATCAGCGCCAGCGCCAGCACGCCGGCCCAGCCCGAGAAGGACTTCACCTGCGCGACGACGACCGCGTAGATGAACAGGCCGATCACGATCGACGGCGCCGACAGCAGGATGTCGTTGATGAAGCGCGTGGCGCTGCCGAGCCAGCTGCGCTGGCCGTACTCGGAGAGGTAGATGCCGGCGAGGATGCCGATCGGCGTGCCGATCAGCGTCGCGAGCGTCACCATCAGCAGCGAGCCGAAGATCGCGTTGGCCAGGCCTCCGATGTCCTCCTGGGGCGGCGGCGTCATCTCGGTGAAGAGATGCAGCGTGATGCCCCCGATGCCGAGGCGCACCGTCTCGAACAGGATCCACAGCAGCCAGAACACGCCGAAGGCCATCGCCGCGAGGGACAGCGTCAGCGCGACCGCGTTGACGCTCTTGCGGCGGCGGTGCTTGGCCATGCGGCCGTCATGGTTTGCGGAGAGGAGACTCATGAGCGCGCGCCCTCGCCTTTCTTGAGGCGCGCCAGCAGCACCTTGGAGGCCGCCAGCACGCAGAAGGTGATGAAGAACAGCACCAGGCCGAGGTAGATCAGCGATGCCTGGTGCAGGCCCTCGCCGGCCTCGGCGAACTCGTTGGCCAGCGCCGACGTGATGCTGTTGGCCGGCTCGAACAGCGACAGCGAGTCGAGCTGGTTCATGTTGCCGATCACGAAGGTGACCGCCATCGTCTCGCCGAGCGCGCGGCCGAGGCCGAGCATGATGCCGCCGACGACACCTGTCTTGGTGTAGGGCAGCACGACGCGGTAGACCACCTCCCAGGTGGTCGAGCCCAGGCCGTAGGCCGACTCCTTGAGCATCGGCGGCGTCACCTCGAACACGTCGCGCATCACCGACGAGATGAAGGGGATGACCATGATCGCGAGGATGATGCCGGCCGACAGGATGCCGATGCCCACCGGCGGGCCCTGCACCAGTGCGCCGAGGTAGGGCACGCCGCCGAGCAGCGACTGCAGCGGCTGCTGCACGTAGGTCGCGAGCAGGGGGCCGAACACGAGCAGGCCCCACATGCCGTAGACGATCGAGGGCACCGCGGCGAGCAATTCGACCGCGATGCCGAGCGGGCGGCGCAGCCAGTTGGGCGACAGCTCCGTCAGGAACAGCGCGATGCCGAAGCTCACCGGCACGGCGATGATCAGCGCGATGATCGAGGTCGCCAGCGTGCCGTAGATCATCACCAGGCCGCCGTAGCTGTCCTGCACAGGGTCCCACTCGCTGCGCCACAGGAAGCTGAGGCCGTACTCGCGGATGGCCGGCATCGCGCCATGGACCAGCGAGCCGATGATGGCGACGAGCAGCAGCAGCGTCAGCAGCGCTGCGCCATGGGCGAGCACGGAGAACAGCGTGTCCGCCCAGGGCGAAGCACGGCGCGCCACAGGCGGCTCGCCGCGCGGTTCGGAACGTTCCATTTCCTTGGAGGTCTTGTATTGGGAGGCAGGAAGTGTAGCGGCCACGCGATTTCTCTCCGATGCTCAAAGAAACGGGGGCGTATGAAACGCCCCCGGCCGGCTGGATCTCAGGTGACGATCACTTGAGCGCTACGGCCTTGCCGCTCGCATCCTTGATCTCGCCCCACTGCTTGCGCACCAGGCCCTTCACGGCGTCGGGCAGCGGCACGTACTCGAGCTCGGCCGCGGTCTTGTCGCCGTTGGCATAGGCCCAGTCGAAGAACTTCAGCGCGGCCGTCGCCTGCGCCGGCTTGTCCTGCGCCTTGTGCATCATGATGAAGGTCGCGCCGGTGATCGGCCACGCGTCCTTGCCCGGCTGCTCGGTCAGGATCTGGTAGAAGCTCTTGCTCCAGTCGGCGCCTGCCGCCGCCGCCTTGAAGTTCGTGTCCTCGGGGGCCACGAAGTTGCCGTCGCGGTTGCGCAGCAGCACGTGCGACATCTTGTTCTGCTTGGCGTAGGCGTACTCGACGTAACCGATCGAGTTCGGCAGGCGCATCACGAAGGCCGACACGCCCTCGTTGCCCTTGCCGCCGGCGCCGGTCGGCCACTTGACGGCGGTGCCCTCGCCCACCTTCGACTTCCACTCGGCGTTCACCTTCGAGAGGTAGTTCGTGAAGATGAAGCTGGTGCCCGAGCCGTCGGCGCGGCGCACCACGGCGATCTGCGCGTCCGGCAGCGGCACGCCCGGGTTCAGCGCGGTCAGCGCCGGGTCGTTCCACTTGGTGATCTTGCCCAGGTAGATGTCGCCCAGCACCTGGCCGTTCATGCGGACCTGACCCGGGGCGATGCCCTTGATGTTGACCACCGGCACGACGCCGCCGATCACGGTCGGGAACTGGATCAGGCCGTCCTGCGCCAGCTCCTCGTCCTTCAGCGGCATGTCGGACGCGCCGAAGTCCACCGTCTTCGAGCGGATCTGCTTCAGGCCTGCGCCCGAGCCGACCGACTGGTAATTGATGCGCACGCCCGTGGCCTTGTTGTAGGCGTCGGCCCACTTGGCATACACCGGCGCCGGGAAGGTCGCGCCGGCACCCGTCACATCCTGAGCGCCCGCCGCGGAGGCCAGCCCCGCGAAAGCCAGGACGGCGAGACCGGAACGCATCGAGAACGATTTCATGTTGGCACCTTTCATCAGGAAAACGGATATGCAACGGCGTCGCACTGTAGGCATGCTTTGTGACGCGTATGTGACAGCAAATGACAGGCCTTGCCGGCGGAGAAGCGAGATGACGGCGCTGTCACGAATGCTTCACCGATTCGTCACATCCGGTTCCTAGGCTGCCGGGGTGCCGCGGACTCGCGCCGAGCGCGGCGAAACCCTCTCACGGAGCCTCCATGAAGAAACAGTTCCCGATGCTCGCCGCCACGCTGCTGCTGGCCGCCCTGGCCGGCTGCGCGACCCCTCAGTCCCAGCCGAAGACGGTGGCCGACACCGCCGCGGCCCACCCGCAACTCGCGACGCTGTCGCGCCTGCTCGACCAGGCCGGGCTGGCGCCGACGCTGCGCGGGTCGGGCCCCTACACGGTGTTCGCGCCGAGCGACGAGGCCTTCCGCGCGCTGCCCGCAGCCGAGCTGCAGGCGCTGGCCGGCGATCGCGAGCGTCTCAAGGAACTGCTGAGCTATCACGTGCTCCCGACCCGCACCGCATCGAGCGAGGTGGGTGTCGGCAGCGCCAAGACGGTGCAGGGTGGCGAGGTCGCGCTGTCGCGCGCCGGCAGCTTCGTGACCGTCGAGGATGCGATGGTGACGCAAGCGGACGTGGCCGCCGCCAACGGCGTGGTGCACGTGATCGACCGCGTGCTGATGCCGCCGAAGAAGAAGTGAAGCGCGTGCGCTCCTTGCGGCGCGCACGGCTGCGGGGTGCCGGCCGGCCGGCACTCGGCCCGTTTTTTCGATTCCCGGTCTTCAGCCGGGGGAAAACGGGCAGCAGGCGCCGGGACGGGACACGGGGCGCATGCGCCCCCTGCTCGCGCGCGGGGCGGCCTGGACACGGGGCCTGAACGAGCCGACGGCCCTGCCGGGCAGCCCGGCAGGCGGCTCCTGCCGCCGGCGCTCCCCGGCAGGCTCAGTCGCGCAGCGTCGCGGCGAGCCGCTCTGCGCAGCGGCGCGCCTGCCCGGCGTCGCGCGCCTCGACCATCACGCGCACCAGCGGCTCGGTGCCGGAGGGCCGGATCAGCACGCGGCCCTGGTTGCCGAGTTCGGCGACCACGGCCTCCTGCTCGGCTGCCAGGCGCGGGTTGTCGCGCCAGTTCTGGCCCGGCTGCAGGCGCACGTTGACCAGCACCTGCGGGAACAGCGTCACGTCCTCGAGCAGCTCGGCCAGCGTGCGGCCCGAGCGGATCACCGCCTGCAGCGCCTGCAGCGCGCTGACGATGCCGTCGCCGGTGGTGTGGCGGTCGAGCACCAGCAGGTGGCCCGAGCCCTCGCCGCCGAGCTGCCAGCCGCGCGCGACCAGCTCCTCCAGCACGTAGCGGTCGCCCACCTTCGCGCGCACCAGCTCGACGTCCCGCGCCTTGAGCGCGAGCTCCACCGCCATGTTCGTCATCAGCGTGCCGACTGCCCCGGGCACCCGCTCGCCCTGCGCGAGGCGGTCCACCGCCAGCACGTAGAGCAGCTCGTCGCCGTTGTAGAGCCGGCCGTCGCGGTCCACCAGCTGCAGCCGGTCGGCGTCGCCGTCGAGCGCGATGCCGTAGTCCGCCCCCTGCGCCCGCACCGCGTCGACCAGCGCCTGCGGGTGCGTGGCGCCGCAATCCTCGTTGATGTTCACGCCGTCAGGCGCGCAGCCGATCGCGTGCACCTCGGCGCCGAGCTCGTGGAAGACGTTGGGCGCGACCTGGTAGGCCGCACCGTGGGCGGCATCGATGACCACCTTCAGGCCCTTCAGCGACAGCTCGCCGCCGACGGTGCTCTTGCAGAACTCGATGTAGCGGCCCTGCGCGTCCTCGAGCCGGCGCGCCTTGCCCAGCGTCGCGGAGTCCGCCCACTGCGGCGGCTGCTCGAGCGCGGCCTCGACCGCCTCCTCCCACTCGTCGGGGAGCTTCTCGCCGCGGGCCGAGAAGAACTTGATGCCGTTGTCGCCGAAGGGGTTGTGCGAGGCGCTGATCACCACGCCGAGGTCGCGCCGCAGCGCGCGCGTCAGGTAGGCGACGCCCGGCGTCGGCAGCGGACCGCACAGCAGCACGTCGACGCCCGCCGAGGCGAAGCCCGCCTCCAGCGCCGATTCGAGCATGTAGCCCGAGATGCGCGTGTCCTTGCCGATCAGTACCGTCGGCCTCGCCTCGCTGCGCTTGAGCACCCGGCCCACCGCGTGGCCGAGGCGCAGCATGAAGTCCGGGGTGATCGGCGCCTGGCCGACCGTGCCGCGAATGCCGTCCGTGCCGAAATACTGCCTGCCCATCAACTACTCCTCAATGTCCTGGGGTTGCCGGGGATTGTCTCAGCCCCGGCAGGCCTGCCGCCCCCCACACTCGCAGGGCGTCGACGGTCATCGCGACATCGTGCACGCGCACGACGCGCGCGCCGTGCAGCACCGCGGCCAGTGCCGCCGCGACGCTGGCCGTCTGCCGCTCGTCCACCGGCCGCCCGGTGACCGCTCCCAGCGAGGACTTGCGCGACCAGCCGGCGAGCAGCGGATATCCCAGCCCGAGCAGCTCGCGCTGCCGGGCCAGCAGCTCGTAGTTGTGGGCCACCGTCTTGCCGAAGCCGATGCCCGGGTCCAGCACGATGCGGCTCGCCGTGACGCCCCGCGCCTGCAGGGCCCGGGCATGCTCCGAAAGGAAGGCCCCGACCTCTGCGACGACGTCCCCGTAGGCCGGAGACGCCTGCATCGAGCGCGGCTCGCCCTGCATGTGCATGAGGCAGACGCCGCAGCGCGGATGGGCCGCCACCGCGTCCACGGCACCCGGCGCCCGCAGCGCGAAGATGTCGTTGACGATGTCCGCGCCGAGCTCGAGCGCCGCGCGCATCACCTCCGGCTTGTAGGTATCGACCGAGACCGGCACGCCGAGCCGCACCGCCTCGCGCAGCACCGGCAGCACGCGCGCGAGTTCGTCATCCAGCGGCAGCGGCGGCGCGCCGGGCCGGCTCGATTCGCCGCCGATGTCCAGGATGTCGGCGCCCTCGCGCAGCAGTTGCTCGCAGTGCGCGAGCGCGCCGCGCGCATCGGCGTGCGTGCCGCCGTCGGAGAAGGAGTCGGGGGTGACGTTGACGATGCCCATCACCTTCGGCTGGCTCAGGTCGATCTCGAAGCGGGTGGTGGTCCAGTGCATGCGGCGTGAGGCCTTCAGGAGTCGAGTGGGGGCCGTCACTGCGAGGGCCCAAAAGAAACGGGGCCGAAGCCCCGTTTGCTGCCGTGCTTGACGCGCGCCGGATCAGGCGGCCGCGGGCGCACCGTCGGTGTTGACCGGCGGCGGGTTGCCGCTGCCGCCCTTGGTGTTGCCGGGCGTCCAGTCCTTGGGCGGGCGCGGCGGGCGGCCGGACATGATGTCGTCGATCTGCTCGGCGTCGATAGTTTCCCACTCCATCAGCGCCTTGGCCATCGCGTGCATCTTGTCCTTGTTCTCCTCGATGTGCCGGCGGGCGATCGCGTACTGCTCGTCGATGATCTTGCGGATCTGGGCGTCGACCTTCTGCATCGTCTGCTCGGACACGTTGACCTGCTTCGTGACCGTGCGGCCGAGGAAGACCTCGCCCTCGTTCTCGGCGTAGACCATCGGGCCGAGCTCGTCCGTCATGCCGTAGCGCGTGACCATGTCGCGGGCGATCTGGGTCGCGCGCTCGAAGTCGTTGCTCGCGCCGGTGGTCATCTGGTTCATGAACACCTCTTCCGCGATGCGCCCGCCGAACAGCACCGAGATCGTCGACAGCATGCGCTCCTTGTCCATGCTGTAGCGGTCGTTCTCGGGCAGCTGCATCGTCACGCCGAGCGCACGGCCGCGCGGGATCACCGTCACCTTGTGGACCGGGTCGGTCTTGGGCATCAGGCGCGCGACCAGCGCATGGCCTGCCTCGTGGTAGGCGGTGTTGCGGCGCTCCTCCTCCGGCATGACCATGGACTTGCGCTCGGGGCCCATCATGATCTTGTCCTTGGCGCGCTCGAAGTCGACCATCTCCACCACGCGGCCGTTGCGGCGTGCGGCGAACAGCGCAGCCTCGTTGACCAGGTTGGCGAGATCGGCGCCCGAGAAGCCCGGCGTGCCGCGCGCGAGGATGTCGGCGCGGATGTCCTGGCCGATCGGCACCTTGCGCATGTGCACGTTGAGGATCTGCTCGCGGCCGCGCACGTCGGGCAGCGTCACGTAGACCTGGCGGTCGAAACGGCCCGGGCGCAGCAGCGCCGGGTCGAGGATATCGGGCCGGTTGGTCGCCGCCATCACGATCACGCCGAGGTTGGTCTCGAAGCCGTCCATCTCGACCAGCATCTGGTTGAGGGTCTGCTCGCGCTCGTCGTTGCCGCCGCCGAGGCCCGCGCCGCGGTGACGACCGACCGCGTCGATCTCGTCGATGAAGATGATGCAGGGCGCGCTCTTCTTGGCCTGCTCGAACATGTCGCGCACCCGCGCCGCGCCGACGCCGACGAACATCTCGACAAAGTCGGAACCGGAGATGCTGAAGAACGGCACCTTGGCCTCACCGGCGATCGCCTTCGCGAGCAGCGTCTTGCCGGTGCCCGGAGGGCCGACCAGCAGCACGCCACGCGGGATGCGGCCGCCGAGCTTCTGGAACTTCTGCGGGTCCTTCAGGAAGTCGACCAGCTCCTTCACCTCCTCCTTGGCCTCGTCGCAGCCGGCGACGTCCGAGAACGTGGTGCTGTTGTTGGCCTCGTCGAGCATGCGAGCCTTCGACTTGCCGAAGCTGAACGCGCCGCCCTTGCCGCCGCCCTGCATCTGTCGCATGAAGTAGATCCAGACGCCGATCAGCAGCAGCATCGGACCCCAGGAGATCAGGATGCTCATCAGCAGCGAGGGCTCCTCGCGCGGCTTGACGTCGAACTTGACGCCGTTGTTGATCAGGTCGCCCACCAAGCCGCGATCGAGATAGGTCGCGGTGGTGCGGATGCGGCGGTCGTCCTGCGTGATGGCAATGATGTCGGTGCCGCCGTTGCCTTCCTGCAGCGTGACGTTCTTGATGCGGTTGTTGCGAACTTCCTCCAGGAAGTCGGAATAGCCGATCTGGCCGGCCGCCGTGGCGCTGCGGTCGAACTGCTTGAAGACGGTGAAGAGCACGAGGGCTATCACCAACCACACAGCCACTTTGGAGAACCACTGATTGTTCACCTCGGCTCCTTTTGAGTCCTAGAAAAAGTATTGCCTGAATGACCGGCAGATGGGGGCAATTTTAGTTCAGTCAAGAGCAGGGAGCCGACGGCCTTCCCCACGCTTGAATCAATGGAATTGATAGTTGTCAAGACTCTTTTCAAGCAGTACCTTTCGTGCTTGCTGGCACTTCTCGTGCCTGGGTCTTGAGACCCATGCCGATCAGGAAGGTTTCAGCGGATTTGTCGCGCGAGGCCTTCGGCTTGAGCGGCTTGACGACACGGAAGTGGTCCTTGAACAGCTTAACGAGTTGGCTGTAGCCGCTGCCGTGGAAGACCTTGCAGACCAGCGCGCCCTGGGGTTTCAGGTGCGCCTGAGAGAACTCGACGGCCAGCTCGACCAGGTGCGTGATGCGCGCCGCGTCGGAGCTCTCGATGCCCGACAGGTTGGGCGCCATGTCGGACACCACCACGTCGACAGGGCGTCCCGCCAGCGCCGCCTCGAGCTCGCGCAGCACCGCCTCCTCGCGGAAGTCCCCCTGGAGGAAGGTGACGCCCTCGATCGGCTCGAAGTCCAGCAGGTCGAGCGCGATGATCGTGCCGTTGAGCTCGCCGACCGCCGCGCCGCCGCTGCCGGCCTCCTTGGGCGCGAACTTGCGCCGCAGGTACTGGCTCCACGCGCCTGGGGCGGCGCCGAGGTCCACCACGACCTGCCCCGGCCTGATCAGCTTGAGCTCCTCGTCGATCTCCTTGAGCTTGTACGCGGCACGGGCCCGGTAGCCCTCCTTCTGCGCCAGCTTGACGTAGGGATCGGTGAGGTGGTCATTGAGCCAAGCCTTGTTGACCTTCTTGCTCTTGGTCTTGATTTTCATGAAGCAACGATAATAAGCGGATGCCAGCCATCCAATTGACTCCTGCCCAGCGCAAGGAGAAGCGTGCCGACGCGCACCATCTCGATCCGGTCGTCCTGATCGGCGGCGAGGGCCTGACCCCCGCCGTCCTCAAGGAGATCGACACCGCACTGAACGCCCACGGCCTGATCAAGGTCCGCGTCTTCTCCGACGACCGCGCCGCGCGCGAGGAACTGCTCGCGCAGCTCAGCGACCAGCTCGATGCGGCCCCGATCCAGCACATCGGCAAGCTGCTGGTGCTGTGGCGCCCCCAGCCCGAGAAGGAGAAGTCCGAGCGCGACGACCGCAAGCCCGGCCCGAAGATCGTGAAGATCGTGAAGCACTCGAAGCGCGGCGGCCAGCGCCCCGAGATTCGCAAGGTCACCGTGCTGGGCAACCAGCGCGTCACGCCGGGCGGCCAGATCAAGCGCGCCCGCACCCACCAGTCCAGCGTGAAGAAGAAGCAGGGCGACGCGAGCTGAGCTGAAGAGGCGCCCTCCGCCCTCCTCGTTCTCCGGCCCGCGATGCGCGGGCCGGTTCGTTTCCTGCCTACGCGAGCCGCCCTGTCTCAGCGTGCCCCCGACGGCGCTGCCCGCCAGGCCAGCGCCAGCACCAGCGCCCCCTTCAGCACGAAGAGCGCACTCGAGATGCCGTGCAGTTGCCCGAAGGACAAGGCGCCCTGCCCTTGCCGCGCCTGCTCCATCATCGGCTGCAGCGCGAAGTAGCCGGCTACGGTGCAGAACAGCGCGCCGAGCACCAGCAGCATCTCGCGGCTGAAGCGCGAGCCCGCCGCTCCCGCCTCCGCCGCCCGGCCCGCCAACTGCCGCTCGATCAGCAGCAGCAGCACACCCGCGGCGAGCCCCGCGTAGGCCTCGATCATGAAGTAGCGGCCCGCGACGCGGCCGGCATCGGAGCGCTCGAGCAGCGCGAACAGCGCTGGCGCGGCGACCGCGCCGAGCGTGAGGATCAGCCCGGCCCACAGGCCGGCGAGCAGGCAGCGCAGTCGCAGCAGCATCGGCGCCCCCGGCTTCAGATGTAGCGGACCTCGACGATCTCGTAGTGCTTGACGCCGCCCGGTGCGCGCACCTCGGCCACGTCGCCAGCCTCCTTGCCGATCAGCGCGCGCGCGATCGGCGAGCTCACCGAGATCAGGCCCTGCTTCAGGTCGGCCTCGTCGTCGCCGACGATCTGGTAGGTGACCTGCTCGCCGCTGTCCTCCTCCTCCAGGTCGACGGTGGCGCCGAACACCACGCGGCCGCCCGCGTCGAGCGCGGACGGGTCGATGATCTGCGCGGCGGCGAGCTTGCCCTCGACCTCGAGGATGCGGCCCTCGATGAAGCCCTGCTTGTCCTTGGCCGCGTCGTACTCGGCGTTCTCCGACAGGTCGCCCTGAGCGCGCGCCTCGGCGATCGCGTTGATCACGGCCGGACGCTCGACCGTCTTCAGGCGGTGCAGCTCCGCGCGCAGCTTCTCGGCGCCGCGCTTGGTCAGGGGAATGGTGGCCATGTGTTTTTTCTCCGACAGCAAAAAATCAGCCGCCGCCACTCTCCTTCTCAGGAGGGCCGGCGGCGGCCGATCGATGTCACTCTAGGTGACTTAGTTTAGCTCAGCTCTTTGTGCAGTTCCTGCACCGAGTAGACCTCCAGGTCGTCCTGGTGCTTCAGGCCCTCGGTCGCCGCCTCGCAGCCCGCCATCGTCGTGTAGTAGGTGATGCGGTTGGCGAGCGCCGCCTGGCGGATGTGGCGCGAATCGGCGATCGCCGTGCGCGTCTCGTCCACCGTCGTGAACACGAGCTGGATCTCGCCGCCCTTGATCATGTCGACGATGTGCGGACGGCCATCCTTGACCTTGTTGACCACGCGCACCGGCACGCCGGCCGCCGCGATCGACGCTGCCGTGCCCTTGGTCGCGACGACCTGGAAGCCCAGCTCGTGCAGGTCGCGTGCGACCGCCGCCGCGCGCTCCTTGTCGGCGTTCTTCACCGTGATGCAGACCGTGCCCTTGGCCGGCAGGCGCGAGCCCGCACCGAGCTGGCTCTTGATCATCGCCTCGCCGAAGCTGCGGCCCACGCCCATCACCTCGCCGGTGGAGCGCATCTCGGGGCCGAGGATCGGATCGACGCCCGGGAACTTGTTGAACGGGAACACCGCCTCCTTGACGCTGAAGTACGGCGGCACGACCTCGGCCGGCGCACGGCCGTTGGGGCTCTTCTGGTCCCTGAGCTTCTGGCCCGCCATGCAGCGCGCGGCGATCTTCGCCAGCGGCTGGCCGGTGGCCTTGGACACGAAGGGCACGGTGCGCGAGGCGCGCGGGTTCACTTCCAGCACGTAGACGACGGCCTTGTCGCCCTCGCCCTGGATCGCGAACTGCACGTTCATCAGGCCCACGACCTTCAGCGCCTTGGCCATCAGCGCGGTCTGGCGGCGCAGCTCGTCCTGCAGCGCGGCCGGCAGCGAGTAGGGCGGCAGCGAGCATGCCGAGTCGCCGGAGTGCACGCCCGCCTGCTCGATGTGCTCCATGATGCCGCCGATCATCACCTCCTCGCCGTCGCACAGGCAGTCGACGTCCACCTCGATCGCGTCGTCGAGGAAGCGGTCGAGCAGCACCGGCGACTTCTCGGAGACCTTGACCGCCTCGCGCATGTAGCGCTCGAGGTCCTTGTTGCCGTGCACGATCTCCATCGCGCGGCCGCCGAGCACGTAGCTGGGACGCACCACGAGCGGATAGCCGATCTCGCGGGCGAGCGTGATCGCCTGCTCCTCGGTGCGGGCGGTGCGGTTGGGCGGCTGCTTGAGGCCGAGCGTGTGCAGCAGCTGCTGGAAGCGCTCGCGGTCCTCGGCGATGTCGATGCTGTCGGGCGTGGTGCCGATGATCGGCACGCCGTTGGCTTCCAGGTCCAGCGCGAGCTTCAGCGGCGTCTGGCCGCCGTACTGCACGATCACGCCGATCGGCTTCTCGACCGCGACGATCTCCAGCACGTCCTCGAGCGTCACCGGCTCGAAGTACAGGCGGTCCGAGGTGTCGTAGTCGGTCGACACGGTCTCGGGGTTGCAGTTGACCATGATGGTCTCGTAGCCGTCCTCGCGCATCGCGAGGGCCGCGTGGACGCAGCAGTAGTCGAACTCGATGCCCTGGCCGATGCGGTTCGGGCCGCCACCGAGCACCATGATCTTCTTCTTGTCCGTCGGCGCCGCCTCGCACTCGTCGTCGTAGCTCGAGTACATGTAGGCGGTCTGCGTCGCGAACTCGGCCGCGCAGGTGTCGACGCGCTTGTAGACCGGGCGCACGCCCTGGGCGTGGCGTGCGCGGCGCACCTCGTGCTGGTTGGTGCCGAGCAGCTTGGCCAGGCGCCGGTCGGAGAAGCCCTTGCGCTTGAGGAAGCGCAGCTCGTCCTTCGACAGGCTCTCGAGCGAGCGGCCCGCCAGCAGCTGTTCGGTCTGCACGATCTGCTCGATCTGCGCCAGGAACCACGGGTCGATGCGGGTCTCCTCGAACACCTCGCGCAGCGTCATGCCGATGCGGAAGGCGTCGCCGACGTAGAGGATGCGCTCGGGGCCGGGCTCGCCGATCTCCTCGATGATCTCGTCGCGGTCGGTGGAGCGCTCGGACAGGCCGTCGATGCCGGTCTCGAGGCCGCGCAGCGCCTTCTGGAAGCTTTCCTGGAAGGTGCGGCCCATCGCCATCACCTCGCCGACCGACTTCATCTGCGTCGTCAGGTGCGAGTCCGCGGCCGGGAACTTCTCGAAGGCGAAGCGCGGGATCTTGGTGACGACGTAGTCGATCGAGGGCTCGAAGCTCGCGGGCGTCGCGCCGCCGGTGATGTCGTTGCGCAGCTCGTCGAGCGTGTAGCCGACCGACAGCTTCGCGGCGACCTTGGCGATCGGGAAGCCGGTGGCCTTCGACGCCAGGGCGGAAGAACGGCTCACGCGCGGGTTCATCTCGATCACGATCATGCGGCCGTTGTCCGGGTTGATCGAGAACTGCACGTTCGAGCCGCCGGTGTCCACGCCGATCTCGCGCAGGATCGCGATCGAGGCGTTGCGCAGCAGCTGGTATTCCTTGTCGGTGAGCGTCTGCGCGGGCGCCACGGTGATCGAGTCGCCGGTGTGGATGCCCATCGGGTCGAGGTTCTCGATCGAGCAGACGATGATGCAGTTGTCCGCCTTGTCGCGGACGACCTCCATCTCGTACTCCTTCCAGCCGATCAGCGACTCCTCGATCAGGAGCTCCTTGGTCGGGGACAGGTCGAGCCCGCGCTTGCAGATCTCCTCGAACTCCTCGGGGTTGTAGGCGATGCCGCCGCCGGTGCCGCCGAGCGTGAAGCTCGGGCGGATCACCATCGGGAAGCCCGAGCCGCCGATCTCGGCCTGGATGCGCTTCTGCACGGCCCAGGCATCCTCCATCGAGTGCGCGATGCCCGACTTGGCCGAATCCAGGCCGATCTTGGTCATCGCGTCCTTGAACTTCAGGCGGTCCTCGGCCTTCTCGATCGCGTGCTCGTTGGCGCCGATCATCTCGACGCCGTACTTCTCGAGCACGCCGTTGCGGTGCAGGTCGAGCGCGCAGTTGAGCGCGGTCTGGCCGCCCATCGTCGGCAGGATCGCGTCCGGGCGCTCCTTGGCGATGATGCGCTCCACCACCTGCCAGGTGATCGGCTCGATGTAGGTCGCGTCCGCCATGTTCGGGTCGGTCATGATGGTCGCAGGGTTGCTGTTGACCAGGATGACGCGATAGCCCTCCTCGCGCAGCGCCTTGCAGGCCTGCACGCCGGAGTAGTCGAACTCGCAGGCCTGACCGATGATGATCGGGCCGGCGCCGATGATGAGAATGGATTTCAGGTCGGTGCGCTTAGGCATTGCGGGTCTCCATCAGCGCGACGAAACGGTCGAACAAATAGGCGATGTCATGGGGTCCGGGCGAGGCTTCCGGGTGGCCCTGGAAGCAGAACGCGGGCTTGTCAGTGCGGGCCAGGCCCTGCAGCGTGCCGTCGAACAGGCTGACATGGGTCGGACGCAGGTTGGCCGGCAGGCTCTTCTCGTCCACGGCGAAGCCGTGGTTCTGGCTGGTGATGCTGACGCGGCCGTTGTCGAGGTCCTTGACCGGATGGTTCGCGCCGTGGTGGCCGAACTTCATCTTGAAGGTCTTGGCACCCGAGGCGAGCGCCATCAGCTGGTGCCCCAGGCAGATGCCGAAGGTCGGGATGCCAGTCTCGATCAGCTCGCGCGAGGCGGCGATGGCGTAGTCGCAGGGCTCCGGGTCGCCGGGGCCGTTGGACAGGAAGATGCCGTCGGGCTTGTACTTCAGCACTTCCGCGGCGGGCGTCTGCGCCGGCACCACGGTGATGCGGCAGCCGCGCTCGGCCAGCATGCGCAGGATGTTGAACTTCACGCCGTAGTCGTAGGCGACGACGTGGAAGCGCGGCTGGTCCAGGCGACCGTAGCCGGTGCGGCCCTCGGCGCCGGCGAGCTTCCACTCGGTCTCGGTCCACTCGTAGGGCTCGCGCACGCTCACGACCTTGGCGAGGTCCAGCCCCGCCATGCTCGGCGCGCCCTTGGCCTGGGCGACGGCTTCCTCGACGATCTGCTGCGTGACGGACTCGCCGGCGGGCAGCGCGACGATGCAGCCGTTCTGCGCGCCGCGGTCGCGCAGGATGCGCGTGAGCTTGCGGGTGTCGATGTCGGCGATCGCCACGGTGCCCTCGTCGCGCAGGTACTGCGGCAACGTGCGGGTCATGCGGAAGTTCGACTCGAGGACCGGCAGGTCCTTGATGATCAGGCCGGCGGCATGGACTTTCGTGGCTTCCACGTCCTCTTCGTTGACACCGTAGTTGCCGATGTGCGGATACGTCAGCGTGACGATCTGCCGGCAGTAGCTGGGGTCGGTGAGGATTTCCTGGTAGCCGGTGAGGGCGGTGTTGAACACCACCTCACCCACCGTGTGACCGGCTGCGCCGATCGAGGTGCCGAGAAAGACCGTGCCGTCTGCGAGTGCAAGAAGAGCTTGAGGCAGTTGCGGCAGCACGGGGGATCTCCGGGTAGGTGCGCGCCCAGCTCTGCTCGACGAGCCGAGTCCGGAGGAAACGGGGGGAGTTTCGCTAGGCGGGATGATTGCGGGTAAACCCGTCGATTATAGCCTGCCCAATGCCCTTGAGTGGTGCGGGCCTTCGGTACCTCAGCGATAGAGGCGGCGATTGAGAAGCCGCCCGAGGCCCCTCAGAATGCGAACTCCTCCCTATCGAAAGGAACCAGGCGATGAAAGGCGACCCCCAGGTCATTGCGCACCTGAACGCACAGCTGAAGAACGAACTGACCGCCACCAACCAGTACTTCCTGCACTACCGGATGCTCAAGCACTGGGGCCTGGACAAGCTGGCCAAGAAGGAATACGAGGAATCGATCGGCGAGATGAAGCACGCCGACAAGCTGATGGAGCGCATCTTCACGCTCGACGGCCTGCCCAACCTGCAGGACCTCGGCAAGCTGCTGATCGGCGAGGACGTGCCCGAGATCCTGCGGGCCGACCTGCAGCTCGAGTCCGCCGCGCAGGGCACGATCAAGGACGGCATCGCCTACTGCGAGTCGGTGCGCGACTACGTCTCGCGCGACCTGCTGGAGGACATCCTCGAGGACACCGAGGAGCACATCGACTTCCTCGAGACCCAGCTCGACCTGATCGACAAGGTGGGCCTGCAGAACTACCTGCAGTCGCAGATGGGCGACGCGTCCTGAAGCCCGCCTTCCAGTCCCTCCCGGAGGCCGCGACAGCGGCCTCTTTTTTTGCCCGCCTCCCCGCCGGATCGCGCTCGAGCAGCGACCGGGCACGCAACGAGCGCCGCCCCCCTCGGGTGCCGCCCGACATCGCCACAGACCCCTGCGCGATGCGGGTTAACGCGATGGATTGCGAATCATTCTTATTTATACTGGCGTTTCCTTGATGAGGGACCTGCCATGATCATCTGCGTTTGCCGACGCGTGAGCGACCGCGACATCGAACATCACGCCCGCCAGGGCTGCACCAGCCTCGACGAGCTCCAGATGGAGACGGGCCTGGGCACCTGCTGCGGCCGCTGCACCGACTGCGCGACCGAAGTGCTCGCCCGCAGCCAGCGCACGGTGATGTGCCATCTGCACGTCGAAGGCAAGGAAATGGCGCTCACGTGAACCCCATGACGCCGACGACGCCCCTCGATTCCCTGCCCCCGGCGCCGCTGCACGGCACGTCCCTGCCGCCGGACGAGGGGGAGGCCTGCGGCGCCGGGTACACGACGCCTGCGCCGGCCGGCGACGCGATCCTCTCCAGCGCGCAGCTGCTGCGGGGGCGCAAGCTCGTGCAGATCGAGCACAACGGTGCCGTCTACATGCTGCGCACCACCAAGCTCGGCAAGCTGATCCTCACCAAGTAGGCATTCCTGTCATCGTGGGGCGACCGCAGCGGTCGCTTTTCGTGCAGCCAGGCCCCCGGGGCCAAGCCACACGTTTTTTCCCGTCGGACTCAGGCGCCCAGCGCCGCGATGCCGGCGCGGCCGATCTGCGCGTCCTCGGACGACTTCACGCCGCTGACGCCCACCGCACCGACGCACTCCCCGTTCACCAGGATCGGCACGCCGCCCTCGAGCAGGCCCTCGACGCCCGGCGCGCTCAGGAAGGACACGCGGCCCTGGTTGATCATGTCCTCGTAGACCTTGCTCTCGCGGCGGCCGAGCGCCGCGGTGCGCGCCTTGGCCGGCGCGATCTGCGCGGACACCGGCGCGGCGCCGTCGAGGCGCTGCAGCCACAGCAGGTGGCCGCCGTCGTCGACGATGGCGATCGTCACCGCCCAATGGTGGGCCAGCGCCTCGGCCTCGGCGGCCTGGGCGATCTTGCGCACGTCCTCGAGCGTCAGGCAAGGCTTGGTTTTCATCTCGGTCGAACTCCTCGTCAGAAAAAACAGAAATGGAGGGAAGGGGCGCGAGCGTAGCGTTTTTCCCTCCACGGTGCACGCCGGCGCCCCCTGCCGCGCCGCGTCGCGGCGCCCGCTCGGCACGCCGCTTGCCGATTCATCGCGATGTCGGTGTCTGTTGCCGAATGCGGGAACTAGAATCCGCTGCGCGGGTCTGATCCTGCACAACTTTTCTGGAGGTGAGCAATGAACGAAAACTTGCAGTCGGTCTACGGCTATGCCGTCGGCGCCGAGCAGCGCAACCGGGTGCTGCGCAACACCTATTGGCTGCTGGCACTGTCGATGGTGCCGACGGTGCTGGGGGCCTGGGTGGGGGTGAGCACCGGCTTCACGTTCATGGCCGGCAGTCCCTTCATCGGCTTCATCGCCTTCATGGCGATCGCGTTCGGCTTCTTCTTCGCGATCGAGAAGTTCAAGAATTCCGGCATCGGCGTCGCGCTGCTGCTGGCCTTCACCTTCTTCATGGGCCTGATGCTGTCGCGACTGATCGGCGCGGTGCTGGGCTTCTCGAACGGCGCCTCGCTGATCATGCTGGCCTTCGGCGGCACCGGCGCGGTGTTCCTCGGCATGGCGACGCTCGCGACGACGATCAAGCGCGACCTGTCCGGCATGGGCAAGTGGCTGATGGTCGGCATGGTGGTGCTGCTGGTGGCGGTCGTGGCCAACATCTTCCTGCAGATCCCGGCGCTGATGGCCACCATCTCGGCACTCGCGATCGTGCTGTTCTCGGCCTTCCTGCTGTACGACCTCAAGCGCATCGTCGACGGCGGCGAGACCAACTACGTCACCGCGACGCTCGGCCTGTACCTGAGCATCTACAACATCTTCCAGTCGCTGCTGAGCCTGCTGGGCATCTTCGGCGGCGAGCGCGAGTAAGCGCTGCGCGCGCCCGCAGAGGGCTGGAATTGGAACGGGGCTCCGCGGAGCCCCGTTTTTTTTCGCCCGCGGCGCCTGCAGGCACCGGGAAGTCCGCTCAGCCGCGCTCGAAGACCGCGATCGACTCGACGTGCGCGGTGTGCGGGAACATGTTGACCGCGCCCGCCGCGGTGCAGCGATAGCCGGCCTGGTGCACCAGCAGCCCGGCGTCGCGCGCGAGCGTCGCCGGGTTGCAGCTGACGTAGACGATGCGGCGCGGCGCGACGTCGCCGGCCCCCGCCTCGGACTGGTGCAGGTCGGCCAGCGCCTTGACGAGCGCGAAGGCGCCCTCGCGCGGCGGATCGACCAGCCACTTCTCGGCCGCGCCGTAGACGCGCAGCTCGTCCGGCCCCATCTCGAACAGGTTGCGCGCCTCGAAGCGCACCTTGTGGCCGAGCTCGTTGAACGCGGCGTTCTCGCGCGAGCGCTGCACCAGCGCCTCGCTGCCCTCGATGCCCAGCACCTCGCGCGCCTGCGTCGCCAGCGGCAGCGTGAAGTTGCCCAGGCCGCAGAACCAGTCGATCACGCGCTCGCCCGGCTGCACGTCCAGCAGCCGCAGCGCGCGGCCCACCAGCACGCTGTTGATGTGGTGGTTGACCTGCGTGAAGTCGGTCGGCTTGAAGGGCATCGTCACGCCGAACTCGGGGAGCCGGTAGGCCAGCAGCGGCCCGCCCTCGTCGAGCAGGTGCACCGTGTCCGGCCCCTTGGGCTGCAGCCACCACTGCACCCCGCGCTCGGCGGCGAAGGCGCGCAGCCGGCCCGCATCGGCCTCGCTCAGCGGCTCGAGATGCCGCAGCACCAGCGCGATCACGAGGCCGTCCGGCCCCTCGCCCACCGCCACCTCGATCTGCGGCAGCCGGTCGCGCGCGTCCATCGACGCGACCAGCGCGCGCAGCGGCACCAGCAGCGCGCTGACCTCGGGCGGCAGCACCTCGCAGCTCGTCATGTCGGCGACGTAGCTCGACTTGCGCTCGTGGAAGCCCACCAGCACCCCGCCCTTCTTCGGCACGTGCCGCACCGACAGGCGCGCGCGGTAGCGGTAGCCCCAGGTCGGGCCCTCGATCGGGCGCAGCATGCGCTCGGGCCGGACCTTGCCGAGGTGCCAGAGGTTGTCCTCGAGCACGCGCTGCTTGACCGCGACCTGCGCCTGCACGTGGAAGTGCTGCATCTTGCAGCCGCCGCAGGTGCCGAAGAAGGCGCAGCGCGGCGCGACCCGCTGGCTGCTCTCCTTGCGGATCGCGGTGACCTGGGCCTGCTCCCAGTTGTTCTTGCGGCGGGTGGTCTGCACCTGCACCTGCTCGCCGGGCAGCGCGCCTTCGATGAACACCACCTTGCCTTCGGCGTTGTGGGCAACGCCCTGGGCCTCCAGGTCGAGCGACTCGACCGTCAGCCATTCGTTGTTTGCTGTCATGGGGCGCGATTATCGAGCCTGCCCGCGACCGGCATTCGCGGCAGGGACACGCCCTCGCCCGGGCCTTCCGTCATGCGAGCAACTCCCCGAGGAAGTCGCGCAGCCCCTGCAGCAGCCGCCCGATCTCCTCGTCGCCGGTCAGCGGCGAGACCAGCATCATGTTGTGGAAGGGCGTCAGCAGCACGCCGCGGTTGAGCAGCCACAGGTGCAGCGCCCGCTCCAGCCCGGCGTCCATCGCGGCGCGCGCCTGCGCGGCGTCGGCCGGGGGCCGATCGCAGAACTGCAACTCCATCCGCGCGCCGAGCCGCGCCACGCTCCACGGCAGCGCGAACCCGGCGATCAGCCCCTGCAGGCCGGCCTCCAGCGCCCGGGCCCCGCGCTCCATCGCCGCGTGGGTTTCGGGCGTCATCAGCTCGGCGAGCGTCGCGTGCAGCGCGGCGACGCCGAGCAGCGGCGCCGACAGCGTCGTGCCGATGCCGGAGTGGCCCTCGGGCGCGGCGCGCCGGGCCGCCTCCATGCGCGCCGCCACCGCGTCGGTGAAGCCGTAGACGGCGCAGGGCAGGCCGCCCGCCACCGCCTTGCCGACGACGAGGAAGTCCGCGTCGAGGCCGTGCACCCGGCAGTAGCCGCCCGGCCCGGTGCTGAGCGTGTGCGTCTCGTCCATCACCAGCAGTGTGCCGTGCGCGTCGCAGGCCTGCCGCAAGGCCTCGAGGAAGCCGGGCTGCGGCGGAACCAGCCCGCAGTTGGTGAGCGCCGGCTCGGTCAGCACGCAGGCGACGTCGCCGGCGGCGAGCGCACGGCGCACCGCGTCGGGATCGTTGAAGGGCACGACGAGCGTCGTCTCGGCGAGGTCGTGCACCTGCCCGAGCAGGCTGGCGCGCGTCAGCGTGCGGCCGTCCTCGGCACGGTCTGCCAGCGTGTCGTCGACGGTGCCGTGGTAGCAGCCGTCGAACACCAGCACGCGGCGGCGGCCGGTGATCGCGCGCGCCCAGCGCAGCACGAAGCGGTTCGCGTCGCTCGCGCTCAGCGCCAGCTGCCAGCGCGGCAGCCCGAAGCGCGCGGCGAGCAGCCGGCCGAGCTCCGGCACGAGCGCCGAGGGCAGCATCGCCGTCAGCCCCTGCTGCGCCTGCGCGGCGAGCGCGCGCGCCACCGCAGGCGGGCTGTGGCCGAACATCGCGCCGGTGTCGCCGAGGCAGAAGTCGGCATAGGCGAGGCCGTCGACGCACTCGAGCCGCGCCCCTTGCGCGCGCTGCACGTAGAGCGGGCTCGGCGTCGGCCAGTCGCGCATCCAGTGCATCGGCAAGCCGAAGAGGTAGTGCGGCGCGCTCTCGAGCGCGAGCTGCAGCGAGCGCGGGTGCAGCCTGCAGAAGCGCGCCGCCTCGTCGCGCTGCAGCGCCGCGAGGCGCTCGCGGGAAAACGGATCGGCACCGGGAGTCTGCATCGGGAGGTCCTCCGCTCGCACCGCAGGGCTGCCTTCAGAGCTCCAGCGCGGTGGTCTTCTTGACGGTGCGCAGCACCAGCATCGAGTTCGAGCGCACCACGCCCGGCAGGTGCGGCAGCACCCCGGTGTGGAAGCGCTCCAGATCCTCGGCGTCGCGGTAGGTGAAGCGCAACAGGTAGTCGTTGCTGCCGGCGACGTAGAAGCAGTCGAGGATCTGCGGCTCGTCGCGCACCGCCTGCTCGAAGCGCGCGAGCATGTCGGGCGTGGTGCGCTCGACGTTGACGATCGTGAACGAGGTGCCGGGCTGGCCGACCGCCTTCGGGTTCAGCAGCGCCACGTACTGCGCGATCACGCCCGCCTCCTCGAGCAGCCGCACGCGGCGCAGGCAGGCCGACGGCGACAGGTGCACCGCCTGCGCGAGCTCGACGTTCGACACCCGCGCGTCGTGCTGCAGCACGCGCAGGATCGCGCAATCGGTCGCGTCGAGTTGCAGGGTGGCGGGGGCGGTTCGCATTTTCTGCCGCGGAGGAGAAGTTTCTTCGCATGTTATGCGAAAGCCCAGCCCTCACCCCCCTCGATTGCGCCTCCCCATTGCGCGGGTGTGCACCTAAACTGGGCTGTCCGTTTCACGTCAGCCCCGGCCCCCTGCAGCGGGTGCCGCCCGAGGGAGTTTCACACGATGGATCAGAAGCTCGACGCCTACTGGATGCCGTTCACCGCGAACCGCCAGTTCAAGTCTTCTCCCCGCATGCTGGCCAAGGCCGCCGGCATGCACTACTGGACGCCGGAGGGCCGCAAGGTGCTCGACGGCGTCGCCGGTCTCTGGTGCGTCAACGCCGGCCACGCGCGGCCGAGGATCGTGCAGGCGATCGCGGAGCAGGCGAGCGAGATGGACTACGCGCCGCCCTTCCAGATGGGCCACCCGAAGGCCTTCGAGCTCGCCGAGCGCCTGGTGCAGCTCACCCCGGCCGGCCTGAACAAGGTCTTCTATGCCAACTCCGGCTCCGAGGCGGTCGAGACCGCGCTGAAGATCGCGCTCGCCTACCACCGGGTGCGCGGCGAGGGCCAGCGCACCCGGCTGATAGGCCGCGAGCGCGGCTACCATGGCGTCAACTTCGGCGGCCTGTCGGTCGGCGGCATGGTCGCCAACCGCAAGATGTTCGGCTCGTTGCTCGCGGGCGTGGACCACGTCCGCCACACGCACGACCTGTCGCGCAATGCCTTCAGCCGCGGCCAGCCGGCCCACGGCGCCGAGCTCGCCGACGACCTGGAACGCCTCGTCGCGCTGCACGACGCGTCCACCATCGCCGCGGTGATCGTCGAGCCCGTGGCGGGCTCCACCGGCGTGCTGATCCCGCCGCAGGGCTACCTGCAGCGCCTGCGCGAGATCTGCGACCGCCACGGCATCCTGCTGATCTTCGACGAGGTCATCACCGGCTTCGGTCGCACCGGCACGCCCTTCGGCGCGGAGACCTTCGGCGTCACGCCCGACCTGATGACGGTGGCCAAGGGCATCACCAACGGCTGCGTGCCGATGGGCGCGGTGTTCGCGAAGCAGCAGATCCACGACGCCTTCATGAGCGGCCCCGAGAACGCGATCGAGCTCTTCCACGGCTACACCTACTCGGCGCACCCGCTCGCCTGCGCCGCCGCGCTCGCGACGCTCGACACCTACGCCGAGGAGGGGCTCCTCACGCGCGGCAGCGGCGAGCTCGCGAAGTACTTCGAGGACGCGGTGCATTCGCTGCAGGGCCTGCCGCACGTGATCGACACGCGCAACATCGGCCTCGTCGGCGCGATCGAGCTGGCCCCGCTCGCGGGCTCGCCGGGCAAGCGCGCCTTCGACGTGTTCCTGAAGTGCTGGGAGGCCGGCATCCTGATCCGCACCACCGGCGACACGATCGCGCTGTCGCCGCCGCTGATCATCGAGCGCGCGCACATCGACCAGCTCGTCGGCACGCTCGCCGAGGTGCTGAAGCAGGGCGCCTGAGCGGTTCCCGGCCGCGGCAGGCGGCGGTCCGCACGGCGCCGCCTGCCCTCCTTCTCCCCCCCGACCCCCGTGGGTCGGGCCCCAACACCCTGCCCCGCGCGTGTCTGGCACACTCGGAGCAAAGCCTGCGACAAGCCGCGAAACCCGAAGTCTCCGCCTCCCAAGCCCAGTGCGGACCGGTCAATAACCGGGCCGCAGCAAGCCCGATGAGCACCCTGACCTTCCCCGCGCCGGCCCGCCGACCGGTCGTCCTGCTTCCCGCCTGCAACCGCACGCTCGGCGCGCATCCCTACCACGTGATCGGCCGCAAGTACGTCGACGCGGTCCGGCTCGCCGGCTGCCTGCCGCTGGTGGTGCCGAGCGCCGCCGCCCAGGACGTCGACGAGCTGCTCGAGACCGCGCACGGCGTGCTGCTGACCGGCTCGCCCTCCAACGTGCACCCCGACCACTTCGGCGAGTCGGTGCTCGACGAGAACCTGCCGCTCGACCCCGACCGCGACAGCCTGACGCTGCCGCTGATCCGCAAGGCGCTCGCGCGCGGCGTGCCGCTGTTCGCGATCTGCCGCGGCTTCCAGGAGATGAACGTGGCCTTCGGCGGCTCGCTGCACCAGGCGGTGCACGACCGGCCCGGCCACCTGGACCACCGCGAGGCCCCGGACGGGCCGCTCGAGGAGCAGTACGGCCCCGCGCACGAGGTCAGCATCGTGCCCGGCGGCCTGCTCGAGACCATCCTCGGCGACTCGCGCTTCCTCGTGAACTCGCTGCACGGCCAGGGCGTGAACCGGCTCGCCGAAGGCCTGCGCGTCGAGGCGGTCGCGCCCGACGGGCTGATCGAGGCCTTCTCGCGGCCGTCGGCGCCGGCCTTCAACCTGTGCGTGCAGTGGCATCCGGAGTGGCAGGCGAGCGAGAACCCAGTGTCCGTCAAGCTGTTCAAGGCCTTCGGCGCGGCCTGCCAGGCCTACCGCGACCGCAACACCTAGCTGCGGCCGGCTTGCGCCGCCCGGAGGAGGAGCGAGCGCCTACGCAGCGTCGCGGCCGGCCGTGCCGGTCGCCCGACCGTCCCAAGAACGAGGTGTTTCCATGGTGCAGCAGCGTAAGAACCTGAACTTCAGCGAACTCGAACAGTGGCTCAACGAGCGCCGCGTCACCGAGATCGAGTGCCTGGTGCCCGACCTGACGGGTGTGGCGCGCGGCAAGATCCTGCCGCGCGAGAAGTTCACCGAGGACCGCGGCATGCGGCTGCCGGAGGCGATCGTCGCGATCGGCGTCACCGGCGAGTTCCCCCAGGAGGGGCCCTACTACGACGTGATCACGCCGACCGACCGCGACATGCACCTGCGCCCGGACCCCTCGACGGTGCGCCTGGTGCCCTGGGCGAGCGACCCGACCGCGCAGGTGATCCACGACTGCTTCGACCGCGACGGCCGGCTCATCCCCTACGCCCCGCGCACCGTGCTGCGGCGCGTGTGCGAGCTCTACGAGGCCGAGGGCTGGCAGGCGGTGGTCGCGCCCGAGCTCGAGTTCTACCTCGTCGAGCGCGCCACCGACCCCAACATGCCGCTGCGCCCGCCCAAGGGACGCAGCGGCCGCGCCGAGACCTCGCGCCAGGCCTACTCGATCGACGCGGTCAACGAGTTCGACCCGCTGTTCGAGGACATCTACGACTACTGCGAGAAGATGGAGCTCAACGTCGACACGCTGATCCACGAGGTGGGCGCCGGGCAGATGGAGATCAACTTCTTCCACGACGAGCCGCTGCAGCTCGCCGACGAGGTGTTCTTCTTCAAGCGCACGATCCGCGAGACCGCGCTGCGCCACGAGATGTACGCCACCTTCATGGCCAAGCCCATGGCGCACGAGCCGGGCAGCGCGATGCACGTGCACCAGAGCGTGGTGGACCGGCGCACCAGGCGCAACATCTTCAGCAACGAGGACGGCACGCCGAGCCGCGAGTTCTACTGGTACATCGGCGGGCTGCAGCGCTACATCCCGGCGGCGATGGCGCTGTTCGCCCCCTACGTCAACTCCTACCGCCGCCTCGTGCGCGCCACCGCCGCGCCGATCAACATCCAGTGGGCCTTCGACAACCGCACCGTCGGCATCCGCTCGCCGGTGGCCACGCCCGCGGCGCGGCGCGTCGAGAACCGCGTCATCGGGGCGGACGCCAACCCCTACGTGGCGCTGGCCGCGACGCTCGCCTGCGGCTGGCTCGGCATCAAGAAGCGCATCGAGCCGACGCCCGAGTGCCGCGGCGACGCGTACCTGGGCGACTACACGCTGCCGCGCAGCCTCGGCGAGGCGCTCTCGCTGCTGCGTGCCGAGAAGGACCTGCACGAGGTGCTGGGCGAGCCCTTCATCACCGTCTACACCGAGATCAAGGAAGTCGAGTACGCCGAGTTCATGAAGGTCATCTCGCCGTGGGAGCGCGAGCACCTGCTGCTGCATGTCTGAGCCGAGCCGGAACGAACCCGAGGAGACCGTCATGAACGCCCGCAATCACCCGCTCGAGTCCCCCGGACGGACCACCGCCGAGTGGCAGGCCGCCGACGCCGCGCACTTCCTGCATCCCTTCACCGACCACCGCGCGCTCGCCGGGCGCGGCACGCGCGTGATCGAGCGCGGCGAGGGCATCCACCTCTGGGACACCGAGGGGAAGAAGATCCTCGACGCGATGTCGGGCCTGTGGTGCGTCAACGTCGGCTACGGCCGGCGCGAGCTGATCGACGCCGCCACGCGCCAGCTCGAGCGGCTGCCCTTCTACAACAGCTTCTTCCAGACCACCACCCCGCCGGCGATCGAGCTCGCCGAGCTGCTGGCCGAGGTGACGCCGCCGCAGTTCGAGCATGTCTTCTTCTCCAGCTCCGGCTCCGAGAGCAACGACACGATCGTGCGCATGGTGCGCCGCTACTGGGACCTGCTCGGCCAGCCGCAGCGCCAGGTCATCATCGGCCGCGAGAACGGCTACCACGGCTCGACGATGGCCGGCGCCTCGCTCGGCGGCATGAAGGGCATGCACGCACAGGGCGGCCTGCCGATCCCCGGCATCGAGCACATCGGCCAGCCTTATCAATTCGAGCACGGCCGCGGCATGGACCGCGCCGAGTTCGGGCGCGTCGCCGCGGGCTGGCTGGAGCAGAAGATCCTCGCGATCGGCCCGGACAAGGTCGCCGCCTTCATCGGCGAGCCGGTGCAGGGCGCGGGCGGCGTGATCGTGCCGCCCGAGACCTACTGGCCCGAGATCCAGCGCATCTGCGACCAGTACGGCATCCTGCTCGTCTCCGACGAGGTGATCTGCGGCTTCGGCCGCACCGGCCACTGGTTCGGCTGCGAGCGCTTCCGAACCCGGCCCGACCTGATGACCTTCGCCAAGGGCGTCACCTCGGGCTACGTGCCGCTGGGCGGCGTGATGGTCGGCGAGCGCGTCGCGCGCGTGCTGATCGAGCAGGGCGGCGAGTTCGCGCACGGCTACACCTATTCCGGCCACCCGGTGGCCTGCGCGGTGGCGCTGGCCAACATCCGGCTGATGCAGCGCGAGGGGCTGGTCGAGCGCGTGCGCGAGGACACCGGCCCCTACCTCGCGCGGCAGTTCGAGGCGCTCGAGGACCACCCGCTGGTCGGCGACGCCGAGACCTGCGGCCTGATGGGCGCGCTGCACCTGCTGCGCGACAAGGCGGCCGGCACGCCCTTCGACCCGGCGCTCGAGGTCGGCATGGTCTGCCGCGCGCACTGCTTCGGCAACGGGCTGATCATGCGCGCGGTCGGCGACCGCATGATCATCGCGCCGCCGCTGGTGATGACGCGCGCGCAGATCGACGAGATGGGGGCGCTGATCCGCCGCTGCCTCGACCTGACCCTGGCCGAGCTGCGCGAGCGCGGCTGGTTCTGAACCGGCCCGGCGCGCGCCCGCCCCCGCACAGGAGACCTCCCCGATGGACACCGCCCGCATCGACTGGCACGCCCGTGCCGCCGCGCTCGCCTTCGACGGCCGCGCCTTCATCGACGGCGCGCGCGTCGCGGCCGCCGACGGCGAGACCTTCGCCTGCCGCTCGCCGATCGACGGCCGCTCGCTGTGCGAGGTGGCGCGCGGCCGCCAGGCCGACATCGACGCCGCGGTGGCCAGCGCGCGCCGCGCCTTCGACGACGGCCGCTGGGCGGCGCGTGCGCCCGCGGTACGCAAGAAGGTGCTGCTGCGCTTCGCCGAGAACATCCTCGCCGCGCGCGAGGAGCTCGCGCTGCTCGAGACCCTCGACATGGGCAAGCCGATCCAGTACAGCCTGTCGGTGGACGTGCCGGCTGCGGCGCGCTGCATCGCCTGGTATGCCGAGGCGGTGGACAAGCTCTACGACGAGGTGGCGCCGACCGGCCCGCAGGCGCTCGCGCTCGTGACGCGCGAGCCGATGGGCGTGATCGGCGCGATCGTGCCTTGGAACTACCCGATGATCATGGCGGCGTGGAAGCTCGGGCCGGCGCTCGCCGCCGGCAACTCGGTGGTGCTCAAGCCGAGCGAGAAGTCGCCGCTGACGGCGCTGCGCCTCGCGGAACTCGCGCTCGACGCCGGGCTGCCACCGGGCGTCCTCAATGTCGTCCCGGGCCACGGCCCCGAGGCCGGCGAGGCGCTCGCGCTGCACGCGGACGTGGACGCGATCGGCTTCACAGGCTCGACCCGCACCGGGCGGCGCATGCTCGAGTACGCCGGCCGCTCGAACCTCAAGCGCGTCTACAACGAGCTCGGCGGCAAGTCGGCCTTCATCGTGTTTCCCGACTTCGACGACCTCGGCCGCGCCGCGAAGACCGCCGCAGGCGCGATGTACTTCAACCAGGGCGAGTCATGCAACGCGCCGTCGCGGCTGCTGGTGCACGAGGACATCGCCGACGAGTTCGTGCAGGCGGTGGTCGCGCAACTGCCCCGCTACGCGCCCGGCAACCCGCTCGACGCGGCCACGGTGATGGGCGCGCTCGTCGACGAGGCGCAGATGAGCACCGTGCTCGGCTACATCGAGGCCGGCCGTGCCGAGGGCGCGGCGTGCCTTGCCGGCGGGCAGCGTGTGCGGGCCGAGACAGGCGGGTTGTATGTTGAACCAACGCTGTTCGACGGCGTGCGCCACGAAATGCGCATCGCGCAGGAGGAGATCTTCGGACCGGTGCTGTCGGTGATCCGCTTCCGGGACGAGGCCGAGGCGCTGAGCCTGGCCAACGGCACGAGCTACGGTCTGCAGGCGAGCGTCTGGAGCAGCAACATCAACCGCGCCCACCGCGTCGCGCGCGCGCTGAAGGCCGGCACCGTGCATGTCAACCAGTACGACGAGGACGACATCACCGTGCCCTTCGGCGGCTACAAGCAGTCGGGCAACGGTCGCGACAAGTCGCTGCACGCCTTCGACAAGTACACCGAGCTGAAGACCACCTGGGTGCGCGTCGACGGCGCGTGAGGACGGCGGGCGCTCGCCGGGGCTGCGGCGACCGGCCTCGCTTGCGGAAGCCGGCGGCTGCGGCGCTCCCGTTACTGCTTGCGACCGGCAGACATCTTCGGAAACCATGGGAAACGGAATGTCTTCCCACCTTCCGTCAAGCTGCGCGCCTCATCGGGAACGGAGCAGTAGATGACGAAGATTTCACGACTCGCCCTCGCGGGCACCACTCTGGCCGCGACCACGGCGGTGCTGAGCGCTTGCGGTGGTGGCGGCGGCTCGGGCGGCGGCGAAGGGACGCTGCGCATGGCGCTCACCGACGCGCCCGCCTGCGGCTTCGAGGAGGTGAACGTGACGGTCGAGCGCGTGCGCGTCCACCAGAGCGGCAGCGCGAACGAAGGCGCCGCGGGCTGGCAGGAGATCGTGCTGTCCACGCCCAAGCGCGTCAACCTGCTCGAGCTGCAGAACGGCGTGCTGGAGGAGCTCGGCAGCACCCGGCTGCCCGCAGGCCGCTACACGCAGCTGCGCCTCGTGCTCGCCGCGGACGGCGCGGCGGTGAACGGCCGACCGGCCCATTCAGTGAAGCCCGTCAACGGCACCGAGATGGTGCTCGAGACGCCGAGCGCGCTGCAGAGCGGGCTGAAGATGAACGCCGACATCGAGGTGGCGCCCAACCAGGTCGCCGACTTCGTGCTCGACTTCGACGCCTGCAAGTCGGTCGTGAGCCGCGGCAACTCCGGCCGCTACAACCTCAAGCCGGTCGTCTCGATCCTGCCCCGCGTGACGAGCCCCGGGCTGGCAGTGCAGGGCCGCGTGGCCGCGCCGCTCGGCGGGACCGCAACGGTCTCGCTGCAGCGCAACGGCGTCGTGGTGCGTTCCACCGTCGCGATGGCTGACAACCCGGCCACGCCGGAGAACGAGGCCGGCCGCTTCCTGCTGTCGCCGGTGCCTGCGGGCAGCTACGAGCTCGTGGTCGGCGCCGAGGGCCGCGTCACCGCGGTGCTCACCGGCGTGCCGGTCAGCGAGGGCGCGGTGACGAGCGTGAGCCCGGGCGGCTTCGCGATCGATCTGCCTGCCGCGACGATGCGTACCGTCTCCGGCACCGTGCGCACCAGCGGCACGACGGCGATCCCGCTGGCCACCGTCAGCGCGCTGCAGTCGCTCGGCAGCACGCGCGTCGAGGTGCAGGCCCGCACAGTCGACGGCGACACCGGCGCCTACGGCCTGACGCTTCCCGCCGAGGCGCCGGTCAGGGCGGCCTACAGCGCCACGGCGAGCGGCTTCACGTTCGCGCCGGACGCCGCCGCCGCGGGCCGGTACACGCTCGAGGCCTCGGTGCCGGGCAAGGACACGCAGTCGCAGCCGGTCGACCTCAGGTCCGGGAACGTCACTGCCGCGCCCTTCTCCTTCGCGCCCTGACCTCGCTGCCGCGCCGGGACCCGCCGCCGGTCCCGGCCGGCGTGGCGGGGAAGCGCACCCGGCCGGGGCGCCGGGGCGCCGTTAAGATCGCGCCCCATGCCGGACCGCTCCCCGACCGCCCTGCCCGCCCGTGCCGCGGCGGCGCTGCCGCTGCTCGCCTACGGCTGCCTCGCGTCGAGCATGGCGCTGGTCGGCAGCTACGTCGCGCTGTCGAAGCTGCTCGTCGGCGTGTTCCCGGTGCTGCTGCTGGCGTGGCTGCGCTTCGGCATCGCGGCGGTGGCGATGGCCGGCTGGGTGCGCCGGGCGCCGGGCGAGCCGCCGCTGAGCCGGCACGACCGCCGGCTGCTGTTCCTCGAGTCCTTCTTCGGCAACTTCCTGTTCTCGGTGTGCATGCTCTACGGCGTCGCGCTGACCTCGGCGCTCGCGGCCGGCGTGATCATGGCCGCGATCCCGGCCGCGGTGGCGCTGCTGTCGCGCTGGCTGCTGAAGGAGCGCATCGCGCCGCGCGTGCGGCTGGGCATCGCCTGCGCGGTCGGCGGCATCGCGCTGCTGTCCTTCGCGAAGGCCGGCGACGCCGCGGCGACCGCGGGCGGCCCGGGCACGCTGCTCGGCCACGCGCTGCTGCTCGCCGCGGTGTTCTGCGAGGCGAGCTACGTCGTGATCGGCAAGCGGCTCACCGGCAGCGTATCGCCGCGGCGCATCAGCGCGCTCGTGAACCTGTGGGGCTGGGCGCTCGTGACGCCCTTCGGCCTCTACCTCGCCTGGCGCTTCGACTTCGCCGCGGTGGGCGCCGCGCAATGGGCGCTGCTGCTGTTCTATGCGCTCGCCGCCAGCATGGTGTCGGTCTGGCTGTGGATGAAGGGGCTGCGCGAGGTGCCGGCCTCCTCCGCCGGCGTCTTCACGGTGATGCTGCCGCTGAGCGCGGCGGCGGTCGGCGTGATCTTCCTCGGCGAGCGCGTCGGACCGGCCCACCTCGGCGCGCTCGCGCTCGCGCTGCTCGGGCTGGTGCTGGCCACCTGGCCGCAGCGCGTTCGCGTGGCGGACGGCCGCGGCCCTTGAAACTCAGGCCGTGACGGCCTCGGGCCGGCGGTGCGCGATCGCGTGCACCTCGCGCGGCGGCAGGCCCTTGAGGCGGTGGTCGGACCAGACCTGGCGCCAGCGGCGCGCGCCGGGCAGGCCGTTATAGAGGCCGAGCGCATGGCGCATCACGCGCGCCCAGGGCACGCCGAGCGCGGCCTGGCGCTCGCAGTACTCGACCATCGCCGCCTCGACCGCCTCGCGCGAGAGCGCGGCCGGCGCCTCGCCGAAGAAGCGCGCGTCCCACTCCGCGAGCGACCAGGGGTTGTGGTAGGCCTCGCGCCCGACCATCACGCCGTCCACGTGTTCGAGCTGCGCCCCGATCTGCTCGGGTGTGGCGATGCCGCCGTTGACGCAGATCACGAGCTGCGGGAACTCGCGCTTGAGACGGTGCACCAGCTCGTAGCGCAGCGGCGGGATCTCGCGGTTCTCCTTGGGCGACAGGCCCTGCAGCCAGGCGTTGCGCGCGTGCACGATGAAGACCTCGCAGCCGGCCTCGGCGACGGTGCCGACGAAGTCGCGCACGAAGTCGTAGCTCTCGATGCGGTCGATGCCGATGCGGTGCTTCACGGTGACGGGAATCGACACCGCGTCGCGCATCGCCTTGACGCCGTCGGCCACCAGCTGCGGTTCGGCCATCAGGCAGGCGCCGAAGGCGCCGCGCTGCACGCGCTCGCTCGGGCAGCCGCAGTTGAGGTTCACCTCGTCGTAGCACCAGCGCTCGGCGAGCTTCGCGCAGGCTGCGAGCTCGGCCGGCTCGCTGCCGCCGAGCTGCAGCGCGAGCGGGTGCTCCTCGGCGTTGAAGTCGAGGTGGCGCGCGACGTCGCCGTGCAGCAGCGCGCCGGTCGTCACCATCTCGGTGTAGAGCCGCGCCCGGCGGCTCAGCAGCCGGTGGAAGTAGCGGCAGTGGGCGTCGGTCCAGTCGAGCATCGGGGCGACGGACAGCCGCCAGGGGCTCAAGACCGTGCCAGCTTGTTGATCGTGCATCTCTGTTTCGATTGCCTCTGCGGGGAAAGAGGACTCTTCGGTGCGTTGGGGGGCGTTCCGGGGCGGCCCGGGATCGGGAGCGCGGCGGGACGGACCCGCAGGCCCGGTCTCCCCTGGGCAGGCGGCCGCCGCGGCTCGTGCGCGAAGGCGGGATTGTGCATGGCGGAGCCCGTCCCCCTCCGGGCAAGGACAAGGCCGGCCGGAAAATGCGCCCCGAACCGCCCTACTGGTACACGGCCGACGGCCACACCCGGAAGACCGTCTCCACCAGCGCCGCCGGCAGCGGCCGTGCGGCATCCTCGGCCCGCAGGATCAGCGACAGCGGGCAGGGAATCCGCTCGCCGTCCCACAGCACGAAGTCCCTCTCGGCCGCCATGTCCTGCGCCAGCCGCTCCCGGATCAGGCACAGCCCGACGCCGGAGCGCACGAGGGCGATCATCGAGGACTCCTGGTCGGCCTCGCCCACGGTGCGGCGAACGAGGCCCTGCTCCTGCATCACCCGGTCCACGAGGGCCGTCTGGGAGCCCGCCTTCGGGGTGCCGATCCACGGCAGGGCGGCGAGATCCACCCAGGACCCGCCCATCACGCGATCCTTCCAGGCGGAGGGCGCCGCGACGACATAGGTCTCGAGACACAGCTGCACGACCTTCAGCGCCGGATCGTCGATGCTGCCGAGGAAGAAGCAGGCATCGAGCGCCTCGTCCCGCAGGCGCTCCAGCACCGAGCCGGAGATGCCGTGCTCGAGCTTGACGTCGATCTCGGGATGACAGCGCTGGATCTCGAGCAGCAGCTCGCCCAGCCGAATGGATTTCGGGTCGATGATGGTGCCCAGCCGGAGCGTGCCGGAAACCCGGCCCTGCATCTCCTTCGCGGCCGAGCTCAGCTCCGCCGCCGCGTCCAGCGTGCGCTTGGCCAGGGGCATCAGGCGCCGGCCGAAGGCGCTCAAGGTCATGCCGAGATTCGAACGCTCGAACAGCGGTGCGCCCAACTCCTCCTCGAGGGCCTTGAGCTGCTTGGAGACCGCCGACTGCGTGATGTGCAACTGCTCGGCCGCGCGCGTCATCTGTCCGGTGCGAGCCACCGCGATGAAGGCCTTCAACTGATAGATTTCCACGCCTGCCTCCGACCTGACTTCATGACGAGCGAGCGCCCGCCCCGGGAGAGGGCGCTGCAGCGCAGGCAGGACTCTAATGCCATCAGGCCGCGCCGCTGCGGCACCCCTGCGCCGCAGGGGTGCGCAGAGACAGGCCGCCGCCGGCGCGGGACCGCTCCCCGCCGGCCCTCGCGCCCCCGGCACCCCCCTGGGGTTTACCCCTGGATCGGTTTCCTTGCAGTGACGCAAGTCCGCGTCGCGCAAGGACATTCCCCAGCGTCATGGGCGCGATGAATCTATCTCGCTCGACGCGCGGGGGGCGGATGAATAGCCTGCGCGACTTGCCCCCTACCGAGCGAGACAGGCCCATGCAAACACCTCTGTCCGAGGACGCGCAGCCGGCGGAGAAGACCGACGCCCGGATCGCCCGGCGCCGGGTCCCCGCCGGCGGGGCTGAGCCGGCAAGCCGCGCGATGAGCGCCCGAGGGGGACGCGGACGTCCACGTTCCCTGCCCGCAGCCGCATGCCCTGCGGGCGGCTGCGATCCGTCCCGCATCCTGCCGCCGCTCCCGGCTCCCATCTTCCTCTGCCCCCCATGAACGCACCCCTGCCCCCCGCTGCTGCGAGCAGCACCGAAGAACAACGCCGGC
>NZ_QXMG01000005.1 GCF_003569765.1 Caldimonas tepidiphila
CGCTCACAACCGCCGCTCATCAGCAGCGAAGACCGCTATTCTCGCTCGCTTTTCAATTCCTTGTCAAGCGCTCGGTCTTTTCGGCCGCTTCGCGGTCGACATCCGCCGACCTCGAAGCCCTCGACCACCCAACCCCGGAATCCGTCCTCGACACCGTAGCGCCTTCCCGGATTCCGCTGCCAGGCAGCGAAGAGGTGAGACTTTAGCAGTAGGCAAGGCACCGCGCAAGCACTTTTTTGCTGACCGTTTTCGGTCTCGCAGGCCACTCTTGGAAAGGTGCCCCGCGCCCGAACTTGCGCAAGGCGGGATCCTCCCGGCACCGCCCCCGCCTCGCACGCCGTCAGGGTGTCGCCCCTGCGCGACGAGCACATGCGCGATGATGGCGCCCTTCCACTGACAGGAGCAGCGCTCCGAGAGGCAAGCCAACATGTCGATGAAGAGAACCGATCTGGAAAAGAACAAGGGGTTGAAGATTGCCGGCCAGATGAAGCAGGCGGGAGCGCCCGGCCGCTTTGGCGCCAAAGCGGGGTCGGTCCCCGACCGGCGCGAGCGCCGCCGCATCGAGCAGGCCCAGGGGCTCGTGCCCTTCGCTGTGAAGCTGCACGGCGACCTCGTGAAGGAACTCCATGCGCAGGCCGAAGCGCGCGGGCTTCCCCTCAACGAACTGGTGGCCGGGTTGCTGAAGACCGGGCTGGAGCAGTCCCGCTCGGAGGGGTGAGGAACGCCTCTGTGCAGCAGGGAGCCTGCTCCTCGTTCTTCATCCTTGCTTGCCCAGCGTCTCGTGCAGCGCGAGGAATTCCTGGGTGAGCTTGTGCCGCGCGTCGAGGTGGATCATCGGCAGCGCCTGCTGGTGCGATTCGCGGATCTTCACGGAAGCGCTCAGGTAGGGCTGCAGCACCGGCAGCCCCTCGTCGATCAGTTCCTGCACCAGCTTCTGCGGCAGGTTGGCGCGGGGCTGGAACTGGTTCACGACGATGCCCTCCACGCGCAGCCCCGCATTGTGGTCGGCCCGGATCTCCTGCACGTTCTCGAGCAGCGAGTAGAGCGCGCGACGCGAGAAATCGTCGCAGTCGAACGGAATCAAGCACCCCTCCCCGGCAATCAGCGCCGAGCGGGTATAGAAATTCAGCGCGGGCGGCGTGTCGATGTAGACCCGGTCGTACTCGGAGGCAATCTCTTCCAGCGCCTCGCGCAGCTTGTAGATCTTGTAGCGCGACTCCAGCTTGCCCTGCATCTCCTCGAGCTCCGGATGGGAGGGCAGCACATGCAGTCGCTCGAAGGGCGAAGCATGCACGAACTCGATCACGCTCCTGGGCCGCACGCTGAACTTCAGCATCTGATCGAAGAAGCCGGCCAGTGTCGCCCCGGCAGAGTCGACCGCCGCCCCGAGCAGGTAGTGCGTCGAGTTGCCCTGGGGGTCGAGGTCCACCACCAGGGTCCGCAGCCCCTTCTGGGCGCTGATCGCGGCGAGGTTGCAGGCAATGGTGGACTTGCCCACCCCCCCCTTCTGGTTGAACACGACGTGGCGCATGGACCGGGACCTTTCCTGAACGAGAGCGGGCATCGACCGGTGCAAGGCGGCTGACGTTGCGGCCCCACGGTCACCGGCGACCTCCATTGTGCCGCCGGATGCTGCACCGCCGCATGCAGCAGGAAGAAGCGTGTTTTCCGTCCGGTCCCGGAACAAGCGAGAGGATGACCCGCCGATCCCCCCCCTGAACGGCAATGAATTAGTAACAAAATATGTCAAGAATATGCAATGCTGGTGCTCCCGGAGCGGGACGTCCGGGAAACGAGTTGTCGCGATTTCGAAGAGAAGCGGGAACGTGAGCCGGCGGCACGGCATGCCGCGCACTGTTGGAAGATGATGCGTTTGCTGAGAAGACTGGGGAACTACTGGCTCGGCGCGGTCTACCGCCACCAAGCTGCACGCCGCATGGACCGGGGCATCCATCGGGCCTCGGGTGCCTCGGCAAGGAACTGCGGCAACTGCCTTCGCTGCCTGCAGCCCGGCCCCCTGCCGTTCAAACGCTGCCAAGCCCATCAACTCGTCGTGCATCGCCGCGACATCTGCAGGAATTTCACGCTCAAGGTCGACGCCTGAACCCGGGCATCGCAGGAGGCCGCCGCGCCGGGGTGCCCGAGAGACGCCACCTGCCCCCGACACGAGGACGGCGAGCGCCGGGACCGGACTCGTCGATGCCCGCGCCCTCGTCGCACGCTGTTTGAGCGCGCGGCGCCCCTCCCCATCGGCTCGCCCGCACCGTCCCCCGGGCCGGCGGATTGCTCGCCTCTGCCTCCATGGAGGCGTCGATGGAAAACCGACTCGCCGGCGAGACCTCGCCCTACCTGCTGCAGCATGCCGGCCAGCCGGTGCACTGGCAGCCCTGGGACGGCGAGGCGCTCTCAGCAGCGCGTGCGCAGGACAAGCCGATCCTGCTGTCGATCGGCTACTCGGCCTGCCACTGGTGCCACGTGATGGCGCACGAGTCCTTCGAGGACCCGGACACCGCCGTGCTGATGAACGAGCTGTTCGTCAACATCAAGGTCGACCGGGAGGAGCGCCCCGACCTCGACCAGATCTACCAGGCCGCCCACCTGATGCTCGCACGCCGCGCCGGCGGCTGGCCGCTCACCGCTTTCCTGACGCCCGACGGCACGCCCTTCTTCTGCGGCACCTACTTCCCGCCGCGCGTCGGCCGCGGCCGCCCGGCCTTCCGCGAGGTGCTGCAGTCGGTCGCCACCGCCTGGCAGGAGCAGCGCGAAGCGATCCTGCAGCAGAACGAGGCGGTGCTCGAGACCTATGCGCGCTCGCTGCCGAGACCCAGCGGATCGCCGCCCGTCCTCGACGCAGGGCCGCAGCGCAGTGCGCGCGAGCGGCTCGCGCGCGCCTACGACGCCGAGCACGGCGGCTTCGGTGGCGCGCCGAAGTTCCCGCACCCGACCGACCTCGCCTGGCTGCTGCGCCTCGCGGCGGACGAGGGTGACGCGGGCGCGCGCGGCATGGCGCTGCACACGCTCGGCGCCATGGCGCGCGGCGGCCTGCTCGACCAGCTCGGCGGCGGCTTCTTCCGCTACAGCACCGACCCGCGCTGGGAGATCCCGCACTTCGAGAAGATGCTCTACGACAACGGGCCCTTGCTCGCGCTCTATGCCGATGCGCTTGCGCTGAGCGGCGACGCCTGCCTTGCCCGCGTCGTCGACGACACCGCCGGCTGGCTCCTGCGCGAGATGCAGCACGAGGCAGGCGGCTTCTGCTCCTCGCTCGACGCCGACTCGGCGGGCGAGGAAGGCCGCTTCTATGTCTGGACGCCGGAGGCGGTGCGCGCGCTGCTGACGCCGCCGGAGTGGGCGGTCGCCGAGCCGCACTGGGGTCTCGACGCGGCGCCGAACTTCGAGGGCCGTTTCTGGCACCTGCGGGTCGCCCGCACGCTGCCCGAGCTTGCGCAGCGTCTCGGCGCGTCGGAGGCGGTGCTCGCCGACCGGCTCGCCTCGGCACGCGGGAAGCTGCTCGCGGCGCGCGAGACGCGCCTGCGGCCCGGCCGCGACGACAAGGTGCTGACGAGCTGGAACGCGCTGGCGATCGCCGGGCTGGCGCGCGCGGGCGCGGTGCGGGGCCGGCCCGAGTGGCTCGCCGCGGCGCGGCGCGCGCTCGGCTTCGTCCGCGGCACGCTGTGGACCGATGGCCGGCTGCTCGCGACCTGGAAGGACGGGCGCGCGCATCTCGACGCCTACCTCGACGACCATGCCTGGCTGCTCGAGGCGCTGCTGGCGCTGATGCAGGCGGACTTCCGGCCCGCGGACCCGGTGTGGGCGGGCGAGCTGGCCGAGGCACTGCTCGCGCGCTTCGAGGATCCGTCCGACGGCGGCTTCTTCTTCACCGCGCACGACCACGAGCGGCTGATCCACCGCCCGAAGCCGGTGCACGACAGCCCGCTGCCGGCCGGCAACGCGAGCGCCGCGCTGGCGCTGCAGCGCCTCGGGCACCTGCTCGGCGAGCCGCGCTACCTGCGCGCCGCCGAGCGCACGCTCGAGCTCTTCGCCCCCTCGCTCGCCGAGCACCCCGGCGGCCAGGGCAGGCTGCTCGAGGCGCTGGCCGAGCACCTGCGGCCGCCGACGCTCGTGATCCTGCGCGGCGAGCAGGCCGGTGCCTGGCGCGACGCGCTGCTCGCGCAGTACGCGCCGGGGCGGCTGGTCATCGCGCTGCCGGGGCACGAGGCGGCGCTGCCGGCCGCGCTGGCACGCCCCCTGCCACCGCCCGGCCACACGGCCGCCTGGGTCTGCCGCGGCACGCAGTGCCTGGCGCCGGTGCAAGACGAGGACGCGCTGCGCGCCCTGCTCGGCCCCCCGCCGCCCTGAGACGCGCCGGTCCCGGCGCCCCTCGCGGCGTCCGCCCGGATTGCCGACAATGATCCCTTCCTCCCGCACTGACGAGGTCGCATGAAACTTTCCGTCCTGGACCAGTCCGTCGCCCTGAGCGGCCACGGCGAAGACGAAGCGATCCGCGACACCGTGTCGCTTGCCGAGCACTGCGAGGCGCTCGGCTACGACCGCTTCTGGCTCAGCGAGCACCACAGCCTGCCGACCATCGTCGGCACCGCGCCCGAGGTGCTGATGGCCGCGATCGCGATGCGCACGCAGCGCATCCGCATCGGCAGCGCCGGCGTGATGCTGCCGCACTACTCGGCGCTGAAGGTCGCGGAGCAGTTCCGCGTGCTGGACTCGCTGGCGCCGGGCCGCATCGACCTCGGCGTCGGCCGCGCGCCGGGCGGCGACATGCGCACCGCGCGCGCGTTGAACCCGAACGCCTACATGGCGGCCGAGAACTTCCCCGAGCAGGTGCAGGACCTGCAGGCCTGGCTCACCGGGCTGCCGCACCGCGGCATCTGCGCGCACCCGGCCGGCCCGATCGGCGACCGCACCTTCGAGCGCATCCCCGACGTCTGGATGCTCGGCAGCTCCGACTACGGCGCGCGGCTCGCGGCGCAGCTCGGCCTGCCCTACGCCTTCGCCTACTTCTTCATGGACGGCGACGGGGTCGATGAGTCGCTCGCCCTCTACCGCTCGCTCTACAGCCCGAGCGAGCGCCATCCGAAGCCGCAGGCGACGATCTGCGTCTGGGCGCTGGCCGCCGACACCGACGAGGAGGCGCGCCACCACGCGCTCAGCCGCGAGCGCTGGCGGCTCGACCGCGCGCGCGGCGTGTTCGGGCCGCTGCAGTCCCCGGACACGGTGGCGACGGTCGGCTTCTCGGCGTCGGAGCTGGAGACGCTGGCGATCGCGCGCAGCAAGGCCTTCGTCGGCAGCGCCGAGCGGGTCGCCGAGCAGCTGCGCGAGCTCGCCGGGCGGCTCGCGCTCGACGAGCTCGTGATCAACACCTGGGCCCACGACCCGGCGGTGCGCCGCCACTCCTACGCGCTGATCGCGCGCGAGTTCGGCAAGGCGGGCTGAGCCGGGCCGCGGCGGCGCATGGACAATGCGCGCCGATGGAACAAGCCCCCCCGACCGAGCCGCCGCTCGAGCTGCTGCACGCCGACGAGGCCCTGCTCGTGCTGGTCAAGCCCGCCGGGCTGCTCGCGGTGCCGGGCCGCGGCGAGGACAAGCAGGACTGCCTCGCGGCGCGCGCGCAGGCCTGCTTTCCCGACGCCCGCGTCGTGCACCGGCTCGACATGTCCACCTCCGGCCTGATGCTGATGGCGCGCGGCGATGAGGCACAACGCCGGCTCGGCCGCGCCTTCGAGACGCGGCGGGTGCACAAGCGCTACGTCGCGCTCGTCGACGGAAGGCTGGGGCTGGCGGGCGGCGGCTGGCGCACGCTCGAGCTGCCGCTCGCCTGCGACTGGCCGAATCGCCCGCGGCAGATCGTCAGCTTCGAGCACGGCAAGCCGGCCGTGACGCGCTGGCGCGTGCTCGCGCACGACCTGCCGCCCGGCACCACCCGCGTCGAGCTCGAGCCGGTCACCGGCCGCTCGCACCAGCTGCGCGTGCACATGCGCGCGCTCGGCCACCCGATGCTCGGCGACGCGCTCTACGCCTCCCCGGCCGTGCAGGCGCTCGCCCCCCGGCTGCTGCTGCACGCCTGGCGCCTCGAGCTCGAGCATCCGGCCAGCGGCGCGGCGATGGAGTTCGAGTGCCCGCCGCCGTTCTGAGCCGGTCCTTCAGTCGACGATGCCGCGGCGGTGGATGCGCCAACGTTTCCAGCCGAACACCAGCCCCGAGGTCAGGATCACCAGCAGGGCATCGAGCAGCCAGCGCTTGGCCCCCTGGGCGGATAGGTAGGGGTCGCCCAGCACCAGCCCGAGGCTGACCATCGCCGCCGCGGGCACCAGCGCCAGCGCGATCATCACGCCGGCGGTGAGCACCGAGCGGTGCGTCGCGAGCACGATCGCGCCGACCACGCCCGCGAGCAGCGAGACGAGGATCGAACTCGCGGAGATCGAGACCCAGTACGACAGCAGCGAGCCCTGCGCGAGGTAGGCACTGCCGCTCATCGGAAGCTGCAGCATGTCCATCGCCAGCATCAGCAGCGGCGCCAGCAGCGCACCCGCGAGCAGCGCGAGATAGCCCTTCAGGACGTCGGCCAGCCCGCGGCGCAGGCCGTGTCCCCCGCAACCCAGCCCCAGGCCCATGCGCGACAGCGGCTCGAAGCCCGGCGCCACCACCATCGCCGCGATGACCACGTGCAGAGAGTCCGTCAGCAGGCCGATCGACGCCAGCGCTCCGCTGCAGGCCATGTTGACCAGCGAGTTGGCGCTCATGTGGCTCTCGGCGACGATCATGAAGTCGATCTCCTCCCAGGTCGCCTCGCTGCTGTCGTGGGCCAGCGCGCGCAGGTGCGGCGAGGACACCACGCTGGCCGGGCGCTGCGTGCTCACCGAACTGCCCTCCCCGCGCAGCAGCCCACGCTCGTCGAGCCAGCCCACCACCTGCGGCAGCGCGCGGCCGAGCACCGTGAGGCGGATCACGTCGCCGGGCGGCGTCAGCGATGCGCCCGGCTGCAGCTGCACCTGCATCACGCCGCTCATCGCCTGCAGTCTTTCCACGACGGCGCCGGAGTGCTTGGACGGAAGGACAATCTCGACGGTTCTCGTCATCGCGCGCCCCTTTCAAGGAGGCCGGCAGGCACACCCGGACGGCGCCCTGCACGGCTGTTCCGCCCGGGGCAAACGCGATGCCGTCGCGGGGTCCGGTTCCTTGACGGGGCCGCGCACGCGAAGCGCTAGCGGGACGCGGCCCCTCCCGGCGCCGGGTCACCAGCGGAGCGATGCAGTGGCGCGCTCAGCCGCTCGAAGCGCGCCGGCGCGACGTACTGCAGCACCTCGCGCCCCTTCGCGTCGAGCGTCAGCGCCAGCCCCTTGCCCGGGTAGAGGAAGTGCTCGACCTGCTCGGAGGTGCGGATGCGCTCGGCCGGCTCGCCGAAACGCTGCAGCACCACCGCCTCGTCGAGCTGCGCCGACGGGACGAAGCTGATGCCGAGCAGCGGCGCACGCAGCGCCGCCTCCACGTCCTCGGGATGCAGCGTGAAGCGGCGCGTGGTGCTGTCCATGAACTCCGTCTTGACCGCGCGCTCGCGCAGGCGCTGCACCTGCCGCGCCGGCAGGTCCGCGGCGAGCACCATGCGCCCCGTCACGACGCCGGCGGTGAGGTTCTCGAAATAGGCCTCGAGCGCGCCGCTCTCGCCCGGTGCCGCGACCACCGCGAGCTGCATCTCCGGGCCCCACAGTGCGCGTGCGTCGCCGAGCGTGGCCCCGCCGCCGAGGGCGAGCCCGAACACCCGCGAGGCGCCGCCCTCGAGCGGCTCGATCTGCCACGGCAGGTGGCGAATCGGCTCCGATGGCTGCGGGCCGCGCACGGCATGCCAGACGACCGGCGCGATCAGCACGAGCGCCACCAGCAGCAGGATCAGGGCGAGAGCTTTCTTCATGAGGGCGGGATGCGGCCAAGGGGTCGGGAGGACAGGCCGATTGTCGCGCCCCCGGCGCACGCCGCCCGCCCCGCTTGGTTACCATCGTCGCTCGGCCGCGCAGCGGCAGGAAAAAACGTCCCCGGGCGTGCGATTTGCGGAACCTGCGGCATCCGCGCGAGTCCTATACCTTCAAGCCCCTGGTCAAGAGCCGCAGGTGCGGCTCAGGGCAGTCGATCGAGGAGACCCTTCAAATGAAAAAGATGTTTGTCGGCGCGATGGTCGCGCTGATGGCGGTGGGCATGACGGCGACGTCCATCGATGTCGAGGCCAAGCGGCTCGGCGGCGGGGGCTCGTCCGGCATGAGCCGGCAGACGCCGGCACGCCAGGCGCCCACCAATCCTCCGCCGCAGCAGCACCCCGCGCAGAACAACGCCGCCGGGCAGAACACGACCAATCCGGGCGGCCAGGCCCCGGCGAGCCCGGCAGCCGCCGCGCCCGTCGCGGGTGCCGCCGCGGGCGCTGCCGCGCAGGGCGCGCGCCGCTCGTGGATGGGTCCGATCGCCGGCCTCGCCGCCGGTCTCGGCCTCGCGGCGCTGGCGAGCCACCTCGGCTTCGGCGAGGAGCTGGCCAACTTCATGATGCTGATGCTGATCGGCATCGTGGCGTTCGCGCTGATCGCCTTCCTGGTGCGCCGCTTCGCCGCCAACAAGGCACAGGGTGCGCGCGGCATGCAGTACGCCGGCGCGGGCGCGCCGATGGGCAATACGCTGTCCGGCCAGGACTCGGCACTGCAGCGCAGCGGCACCGCGATGGGCGGCAGCTACGGCAGCCCGGCGGCCTCGACCGGCCTCGCGGCCGCGCCGCTGGTCCAGACCGGCGCCCCGTCCGCGCTGCCGGCCGACTTCGACCGCAGCGCCTTCGAGCGTGTCGCGAAGCTGATCTTCATCCGCCTGCAGGCTGCCAACGATGCCGGCGACCTCGAGGACCTGCGCCGCTTCACGACGCCGGAGATGTTCGCCGCGGCGCGGCTCGACATCCAGGACCGCCGCGGCGGCGCCCAGCAGACCGACGTCGTGCAGCTCGACGCCGAGGTGGTCGACTTCGCCCGCGAGAGCGACCGCGAGGTGGTGAGCGTGCGCTACCACGGCCTGATCCGCGAGGAGGCCAACGGCACCGCCCAGACCTTCGACGAGATCTGGCACCTGGTGCGGCCGGCCGACGGCAGCCGCGAGTGGGCGATCGCCGGCATCCAGCAGAGCGCCTGACGCCCCGTCGGGAGACGGCGCCCGCCGCGCTCCCGCAATGAAGGAACGACGCCCCGGCCGGGCCCGCCCGCCGGGGCGTTTCTTCGTCAGGGGACGGGCATGCTGCGGCCCGCACGGCACGCCGTGTCCTTGCGCGCTAAGCTCGCTGCCTTTTGCCGGCAGCCCCCCCGACCACCGTGGCCCCCGACTCCCTGCTCTCGTTCCGCGCCTTCCTGCAGTTCTGGTGGGCGCGCCTGGCCGGCACCTCGGCCAACCAGATGATGATGGTGGCGGTCGGCTGGCAGATGTACGACCTCACCGGCAGCGCCTGGGACCTGGGCCTGGTCGGGCTGCTGCAGTTCCTGCCGGCGCTGGCGCTGACGCTGGTGGCCGGCCATGTCGCCGACCGCTTCCGGCGCGAGCGGGTGCTCGCGCTGTGCATGGCGGCGCAGCTCGCGGTGGTCGCGGTGCTGCTCGCGGCGACGCAGGGGGGCTGGGCGAGCCGCGACCTGCTGCTCGGCCTGTCGCTCGCGCTCGGCGGCGCCAAGGCCTTCCAGATGCCCTCGCAGCAGGCGCTCGCGCCGCTGCTGGTGCCGGCGGCGGTGCTGCCGCGGGCGTTGGCCTTCAGCTCGGCCGGCATGCAGGGGGCGATCATCGCCGGGCCGGCGATCGGCGGCTTCATCTACGTCGCGGGCGCCTCGGCGGTCTACACGGTCTGCGCGCTGCTGTTCGCGCTCGCCGCCGCGCTGCTGCTGCGCCTGCGCTACGACCACGAGCCGCCGCCGCGCGAGCCGGTGACGCTCGCCTCGCTGCTGGCCGGGGTGCGCTACATCCGCGAGCGCCGCGTGGTGCTCGGCGCGATCTCGCTCGACCTGTTCGCGGTGCTGCTCGGCGGCGCCACGGCGCTGCTGCCGATCTTCGCGAAGGACGTGCTGCATGTCGGGCCCTGGGGCCTGGGCCTGCTGCGCGGCGCGCCGGCGGTGGGCGCGCTGCTGATGTCGATCGCGCTGACGCGCTGGCCGATCACGCGCCGCGCCGGCGCGCTGATGTTCGCCGCGGTGGCGGTCTACGGCGTCGCGACGCTGGTGTTCGCGCTGTCGGAAGTGTTCGCGCTATCGCTCGCCGCGCTGGCGGTCTCGGGCGCGGCCGACATGGTCAGCGTCGTGATCCGCCAGTCGCTGGTGCAGCTCGAGACGCCGGACGCGATGCGCGGGCGCGTCAGCGCGGTCAATTCGGTCTTCATCGGTGCCTCGAACCAGCTCGGCGAGTTCGAGTCGGGCGCGACCGCGGCGCTGCTCGGGCCGGTCGGCTCGGTGGTGCTCGGCGGCGCCGGCACGCTGCTGGTGGCGGGGCTGTGGATGCGCCTCTTCCCGGAGCTGGCGCGGCGCGAGAAGCTCGCGCAGGGCTGAGCGCCGGTCCCCGCGTCAGCGCCGCGACGGCAGGCTGGCCGGGGGAACCTCGCGCACCTCGACGTCCACTACCTCGGCGTCGACGACCCTCGCGCCGCCGCGCCAGGCTTGCGCGCCGCCCGCCGGCCGCCGCATGCCCGCGGCCGTGAAAGGCCGGCGGGCGGTGGCGGCGCGGAACATGCGCCAGTACAGGCCCATCTGCGGACCGCGCCCGCGCAGCAGGCCCCACAGCACCATGCCGAGCACCGCGACCAGGCCGGCCGCGAGCAAGGCCAGCGTGAACACCAGCCCGCAGAGCAGCAGCACGCCTCGCAGCAGCGCGGAGACGATTCGTCGGGGCAGGTCGGCCAGGGCGTTCATCACGGGACTTTCGGGCATTGCAAAGAATTCTTAGATGGCGGTGGCGGCGAAAGTTTCAAGCCGACAGGCGAATCCGCGATCAATCCGGCCCGGCTCCCGTCCCCGTGTGCGCAGGGACTGCTCTCCCGCTCCGCCCCCCTCGCCCCCCTCGCCGCCATCAGCCCGGCGCCTCGGCCAGGACCCGGTAGCCGCCATGGGGACGCACCGACTCGACCAGCACCGCGCCGCGCGCCGTCCAGGGGATCGGATCGAACTGCAAGGGCGGACGGGCCTGGTGAGCGCGTCGCGCCAGCGTCACGTGCGGCGCGAAGGGACGGGTCTCGGTCGGCAGCCCCAGCGCATGCAGCGCCGCCGCGAGCCGGGAATGCAGCTCGACCAGCGCGGCGGGCGCCTCGGGCGCGAGCAGCACCGCCAGGCCGCCGCGCCAGAGCACCGGCTGCGCCAGCAGCATCCCGAACGGCGCCTGCGCCGGCGGCAGTGCGGCGGCGAGAGCGGGCAGCAGCGCACGCGGCAGCTCGCCGAGGAAGTGCAGCGTCATGTGCAGGCGCTCCGGCCGGGTCAGCGACACGCCCGGCGGCCAGGACCAGGCGCGCTGGTGCGCGAGCAGTGCCTCCCTCAGCGGGGGCTCGGGCCACAATGCGTAGAAGAGGCGCGCCGTCGATGCGGCGCCGCTGGCAGGAACGGTGTCGTCGGCAGGCATGGTCGAAGGTCGACAGGCAAACCGGGCGCCCGCCGGCCCGCCCCCCGCCAAGGGGGTCAGGGTCCGTGCCTTGCCGCGCCCCGACACCGGACACTGCTGCCTCCACGTCCCCATCCTTCCCCTGACGATCCCCGTGAAATCCTCGTTCCGACACCTCCTGCGCACCTTCCTCGCCGGCCTGCTCGCCGTGCTGCCGCTGGCCGCCACCTTCCTGATCATCCTGTGGCTGGGCAGCCTGGTCTACTCGCTGCTCGGGCCCAACAGCCTGCTCGGCACGGTGCTGGTCGCGCTCGGCCTCGGCGTCACCGGCTCGGTGTGGCTGAGCTACCTGATCGGCATCGGCCTGGTGCTGCTCGGCGTGTTCGGGCTCGGCGTGGTGGTCGAGACCGGCGTGCAGCGCGGGCTGTCCAGCGCGATCTCGTCGGCGCTGCAGCGCATCCCGCTGGTGCGCAGCATCCACGACCTCGTCACCCGCGTGGTGGAGCTGATGGCGCGGCGCGAGCCGGCGAACAAGGACGGACTGCGCTCGATGAGCCCGGTGTGGTGCCACTTCGGCGGCCCGGGCGGCGCGGCGGTGCTGGCGCTGCTGTCCACGCCGCAGCCGTTGACGATCGACGGGCGGCTCTACCACGCGGTGGTGGTGCCGACCGCGCCAGTGCCGATCGGCGGCGGGCTGCTCTATGTGCCGCAGGAATGGGTGAAGCCGGCCGACGTCGGCATGGAGGCGCTCACCAGCATCTACGTGTCGATGGGCGTGACTTCCGCCCAGCACCTGGCGCCGGCAGGCGAGCGGTCCGTCGCCTCGTAGCCCGACGCCCGCCGTCGCGGATTCAGTCGAAGCGCGCCGCGTAGCGCAACTGCACGAAGTTCTCGCCCGGATTGGGCCGGCGCACCCCGGCGTTCGAGAAGTGCTGCACCCGCAGCAGCAGCTCGTGCCGGCGGTCCGCCCCGAAGCTGCGGCCGAGCGCGACGTGGTCGCCGAAGTTGAAGTGCGTCGAGAAGCGCTTCTCGCCGGTGTCGTAGCGCGAGCTGGAGTAGGTCAGCCCGATCGCGCCCTCGGCGAACCAGTCGGAGGCGCCGCCGCCGGGCCGCCAGCGGAACACCGGCGTCAGCGCGAACTGGTTGAGCCCGCTGCGCGGCGCGGTGTCGTGCCCGATGCGCCAGCGGCTCAGCGAGGCCTCCCAGTAGCCGCCGAGCTCGCCGCCCGCGACGCGCCAGCGGCGCTCCCAGGGCCAGGTCAGGCCCGCCGTCAGCGCCCCCACGTCCTCGCCCGCTCCGGCCTGCACGAAGCCCCCCTGCGGCGCCCAGGCCGGCTGCGCGAGCAGCGGGCCGCCGGAGCCGACCAGCAGCGCGCCGAGCAGCCAGGCGGAGCCGCGCCGGGCCGCAGGAGAGCGCAGGATCGATGAGGTCGTCGGGGTGTGCATGCTGGAGATGATCGGCCGCTGCGGCATGTGCTGCGCAGCCCTGAGTTGCGGGGATGGTGCCTGAAGGGCAAGTGCCGTTCTCGGCCCCCTGGAGCAATGGCGAGCGTTCCGTTTGGATAATCCCGCCCCCATGACGATGCAGATGCTGTTGAAGCTGCTGGCGATTGCCGCGGTGGTGCTGGTGGGCTGGGTGGCGGGGCGCACGCGCTGGCTCGGCAGCGACGATGCCGCGCGCGTGCTGTCGAACGCGGCCTTCCTCGTGTTCACGCCGGCGCTGCTGTTCCGCACCACCGCGCGCATCGACCTGACGACGCTGCCCTGGTCGCTGCTGGCGGCCTTCTTCGTGCCGGTGCTGGGCTTCGCGATGGCGCTCTATCTGCTGCAGCGCCGTCGCGCCCGCGAGGACGACGCGCCGGCGCCCGCGGTGCGCACCATCTCCGCGATCTTCGGCAACCAGGCGCAGCTCGGCGTGCCGATGGCCACGGCCCTCTTCGGCGAGGCGGGACTCGCGGTGCACCTGACGATCCTGAGCGTGCACGCGCTGACGCTGCTGACGCTGCTGACGCTGCTGGCCGAGATGGACGTGGCGCACGCCCGGGCGCGCACGCTCGGCGCGCGCCCGCACCTCGGCCGCATGCTGTGGACCACCGCGCGCAACACCGTGATCCACCCGGTGGTGCTGCCGGTGATCGCCGGCCTCGCCTTCAACCTCACGGGCGCGACGCTGCCCGGCGCGGTCGACGAGATCCTGCTGATGTTCGCGCAGGCGGTGGTGCCGCTGTGCCTGCTGGCGATCGGCATGTCGCTGGCGCACTACGGGCTCGCCGGCTCGCTGCGCGAGGCGCTGCCGCTCGCGGCGGCCAAGCTGCTGGCGCTGCCGCTGCTGGTGGCGCTGGTCGGCCACTTCGTCGCGGGACTGCACGGGCTGCCGCTGACGGTGATGGTGCTCGCCGCCGGCATGCCCACCGGCTCGAACGCGCTGATGTTCGCGCAGCGCTACCGCAGCCGCGAGGGCGAGGCGACCGCGACGATCGTGCTGAGCACGCTCGGCTTCGTCGCCACCGCGCCGCTGTGGCTGTGGCTGCTGCTGGACTGAGGCTCCGTCCGGCTCAGCGCCGCTCGCCGAGCGAGACGCCGAGGCTGCGCGCGGTGTCGAGCAGCGGATGGTCGATCGGCACGCAGCGGTTGAGGCCCGCCACCTGCGCGAGCGGCACGCTGACGCAGTCGGCGCCCTGCAGCGTCACCATGCGGCCGAACTCGCCGCGCTGCACGAGGCGCGCCGCGGCATGGCCGAAGCGGGTGGCGAGCACGCGGTCGAAGGCGGTCGGCGCGCCGCCGCGCTGCACGTGGCCGAGCAGCGTGGCGCGCACCTCGCTCGAGAGGTGCTGCTCGAGTTGCGCGCGCAGCACCTGGCCGACGCCGCCGAGGCGCAGCGGATCGGGGCTGTCGGCGAGGCGGGCCTGCACGGTCAGCGTGCCGCCGGCAGGCTTGGCGCCCTCGGCGACGCAGACGATGGTGTAGCCCTGCGCCTGCTCGCGCTCGCGGCACAGCGCGACCAGCGCGTCGAGCTCGTAGGGGATCTCGGGAATCAGGATCGCGTCGGCGCCGCCGGCGATGCCGGCCTCCAGCGCGATCCAGCCGGCATAGCGGCCCATCGTCTCGACGATCATCACGCGGCCGTGGCTGCGCGCGGTGGTCTCGAGCCGCTCGATCGCATCCGTCACGACCGCCACCGCGCTGTCGAAGCCGAAGCTGCGGTCGTTGTGCATCAGGTCGTTGTCGATCGTCTTCGGCACGCCGACCACCGGCACGCCGAGCTGGCTGAAGCGGTGCGCGATCGCCATCGTGCCGTCGCCGCCGATCGCGACCAGCGCGTCGAGCCCGAGCTCGCGCAGGTAGTCGAGCACCTGCGCCGAGACGTCGGCGCCGCCCGCGCCGAACCAGCGGAAGGGGTCGGCGCGGTTGTGCGTGCCGAGGATCGTGCCGCCCTGGCCCAGGATGCCGCCGACGGCACGCGCGTCGAGCGGGCGCACGCGCCGCTCGACAAGCCCGAGGAAGCCGCGTTCGATGCCGGTGACGCGCGCGCCGCACTCGTTGATCAGCGCCTTCGTGACGACGCGGATCACCGCGTTGAGGCCGGGGCAGTCGCCGCCGCCGGTCAGCACGCCGACATGCATGGGGAATCTCCTTCGCGCGAGGGTAGGACGACGATCCCCCGATTGTGCCGGGCCTCGCGCCGGTGGCGGCACGGAGGCGGGGATCGCCGCGGACCGTCCGCCCGGGAAGGACCCCGCACCGCGCGTGCGGCGCGGTTCCGCCCGCCTTCCTCAGCGCGCTTCGACCTTCAGCTCGTTCTCGACTTCCTTGACGCCGCGCACCTTCTGCGCGAGTTGCGTCGCACGCTGCGCGGCCTCCTGGCTGGGCGCGGTGCCGCTGAGCGTGACGCGCGAGTTCTCCGTGTCGACGTTGATGCGCAGCGCGCTGAGCTGCTCGTCGCGCGCCAGCTCGGCGTTCACGCTGGCGGTGATCGCCGCGTCGGCGACGGCGTCGGTGGCCGCATCGGCGCCGCGGGCGGTGGCGTCCATCGCCCGCTCGCCGGCGTTCTGGATCGCGTTGCCGGCCTTCTCCGTGGTGTTCTCCGTCGCCTGGCCGGCCCGCTCGGCGGCGGCGCCCGCCTGCGGCGTCCCGGTGACGACCGCGTCCTGCTGGCCGGGAACCGACGGGGCGGCATCCGCGGGCCGGTTGACCATCGTGCCGGCTGCCGTGTCGGAGCCGCTCGAGCCGCTCGCATCGCGGCTGCTCTCGACCGTCGCATTGCTGCTGTCCCCGGCGCGCTGCTCGCTCCCTTGCGTGCCTGCCGCATCCCGGCCTTCGTTGTTGGAGGGGCTGCAAGCCGTCAAGGCCAGCGCCGCCGCGAGCGTACCCACCACAGTCAATGCTTTCATGCTTCTGTTCTCCTTCACAGGATGGAGGCCGCAGCGCGAGGCGCGGCCGATCTTCACCCGGCAGCCGCCGTGGCGACGGCTTCGAGACCGGGGACGGTTCCGGGAGGGCCCCGGGAGGGGCCCCCATGCCCGGATCACGGCAATGCATGTGCCCGGCGGCCGTCACGACGGCCGGGCGCAGCAGCCTCACTGGCGCTTGCGGTTCTGCTCTTCGTTGGTGTCAGAAGTGCCGGTCGTTCCTGCACCGGAACCGCTCGTTCCGGTGCTGCCGCCCATCCCGCCGCTGCTGCTGCCCATCCCGCCGCTGCTGCCGCTGGCATCCGAGCCGCCGGTCGCGCCCGAGCCGCTCATGCCGCCCGTGCCGCCGGCCGAGCCGCTCGGCCCCGAGGCGCCCATGCCCCCGCTGGTGCCGGTGCCGCCGCTGGCGTCCGCGCCGCCGCCCGAGCCCGTCGCTCCCGAGGGGCTGCCGAGGCTGCCGCTCGCGCCCGTGGTGCCGGACGCATCCGTGCTGCCGGTCGCGCCGGTGGTGCCCGCGGTGCCCGAAGGGCTGGTCGTGCTGCTGTTCGACGTGCCCGATGCGTCCGAGCCCTGGGCGCCGGCGCCCTCGTCGTTGCGGCCGCAGGCGCTCAGCGCGAGTGCGACGGCAAGTGCTCCTGCCACGGTCAATGCTTTCATCTCTGCTCTCCTGATGGGAATGGATGCCGCCTCGAGAAACGCGGCTGATTTCCGCCCAGTGCCTGTCCCGCAGGGGGGCTTCAAGACAGCGGGTACGGTTGCTGTGGACGTCGTCTCGCGGCGACGCCCGTGCCGGGGACTCGGCAACGGCCATGCCTGCAGATGCAAGGAAACGCAAGGTGGGAATCCGTTCCTGATGACCGTTTCGCCGACTTGGGCGCGTTCTTGGTGTACAGTCGCTGCCGTCAGCGATACACAGGACCGTGGTTCTTCGAGGTCTTTCTTCAGCCCGCCTTCTCCCCGAAGGTGGCGCCGTTTGATCCCCCCAGGCAGGCGTTTCTTGCGTGTTTCTGCGAGCGAGGCAGTGCTTCGCCTTCTCCATCCATTCTTTTTTTGAGGAACGTCTCAATGGCTACCCAAACCGGCACCGTCAAGTGGTTCAACGAAAGCAAGGGCTACGGCTTCATCGCCCAGGACGCGGGCGGCGCCGACCTGTTCGCGCACTTCCGTGACATCCAGGGCAACGGCTTCAAGACGCTGCAGGAAAACCAGCGCGTCGAATTCGAAGTCAAGCAGGGCCAGAAGGGCCTGCAGGCCGCCAACATCCGCCCGCTGTAATCGCAGGGCCGATGCCGCCGGGGCCCGCCCCGGCGCCTGAAAAAGACCGCAGCCTCCCGGCTGCGGTTTTTTTTCGTCCCGGGTGCGGCCGGCCTGCGTCGCCGCTCAGCCCGCGTCCGCGGTGATGCGCGGCTCCAGCAGCGCGCGCAGCACCTCGGTGTCGAGCGGCTTGCCGAGGCAATGCTCGACGCCCGCGGCCAGTGCCTGCGCGATCGCGGCGCCCTGCAGGCCGGACGACAGCGCGAGCACGCGCAGCCCGCCGAGGCGGGGGTCGCGGCGGATCTCGTCCAGCAGTTCGAGCCCCTGCCGCTCCGGCAGGTCGAGATCGAGCAGCAGCACCTCGGGCGGCTCGCGGTGCAGCAGGGCCCGCCCCTCGGCGGCCGAGCACGCGAACACCCCTTCGAAGCCCTGCTGCGCCAGCAGCGCGCGCAGCCTCGGCACCCCGCTCGCGTCGCCATCGACCGCGAGCACCCGCCGCCCGCCGGCGCGGCGCACCGGGGGGGCGGACATGTCGCCCGACGGACTCCTTGCGGCGGCGGTCTCGCCGGGCACCGGCAGCGCCAGCGTGAAGGTCGCGCCCTCGCCCGGCGGGCTGTCGCAGCGCAGCTCGCCGCCCATTGCATGGGCCAGCCGCTGGCTGATCACGAGCCCGATGCCCAGGCCCTCGATCCCCGAATGCTCGCGCCCCAGCCGGTCGAAGGGCTGGAAGAGGCGGGCCTGCTGCTGCGCGCTCAGGCCCGGCCCGGTGTCGCTGACCTGCAGCAGCACTCGCCTGCCGTCCGCCGCGAGCCGGGTCTCGAGCAGCACGCGCCCGCCCGGCCGGTTGTACTTGATCGCGTTGGACAGCAGGTTGGTGGCAACCTGCTTGATGCGGGTGGCGTCGCCGCTGACGGCATGCGCGCCGGCCCCGAAGCGCTGCTCGAGCACGATGCCCCGCTGCCGCGCCTGGCCCGAGACGAGCGCGAGCGTCTCGTCGAGCAGCGGCGCGAGCGCGACCGGGCCGAGGGAGAGCCGCAGGCTGCCGCTCTCGATCCTCGACAGGTCCAGCACCTCGTTGATCAGCTCCAGCAGGTGCCAGCCCGCCTGCTCGATGTGGCGCACGCCCTGGCGCTGCGCGGACGTGAGCGGCTCACTGCCGTCGCTCGCCAGCAGCTGCGCGAAGCCGAGCATCGCGTTGAGCGGCGTGCGCAGCTCGTGGCTCATGCGCGACAGGAACTCGCTCTTGGCGCGATTGGCGGTCTCCGCCACCTCGCGGGCGCGTTCGGCGTCCTCGAGCCGCAGGCGCTCGGTGATGTCCTCGACGATGCCGACGAGGCTCGCGCCGCCGCCGGCCTCGGGCCGGTCCACCTGCGAGCCGGTGAACTGCACCCACAGCTCGCTGCCGTCGGGGCGGCAGCAGCGCATGCGGTGCGGACGCCGGGCACCCTGGCCGCTGCGCAGCTCGGCGAGCAGCGCCTGCAGCGCGAGGCGTTCCCCGGGGGGCAGCAGGTCCGGCAGGCCGAGCGCCTCGAGCTCGGACGCGGGACGGCCGGCGATCTCGCACAGGCGCGGGTTGACGCGGCGCAGGCGCCCGTGCAGGTCGATGTAGGCGATGCCGACCGGCGCGGTGTCGAAGATCTCGCGGAAGCGCCGCTCGCTGTCGGCCAGCGCCTGCTGGGCGTGCTGGCGCCGCCCCATCTCCTCGTTCAGCTCGGCGGTGCGCTGCAGCACCGCCTCCTCGATGCGCCGGGCGCGGCCGCTGAAGAGCAGCAGGAAGGCGCCGAGCAGGCCGGTGGTGAGCAGGCCCAGCGCCGAGAAGGACCACAGCGCCCAGCTCCGCAGACCGGCCACGTAGGCGGGCGAGGCGAGCACCCGCAGCGTCCATTCCCGGCCCGCGAAACGCACGGTCTCCTCGTACAGCCGCGCCGCGACGCCGGCCTGCAGCACGCACTGCGCAGGCCCGGCGAGCAGCCGCGGCGCACCGCCGCCGTCCTCCAGCAGGCAGGCCTGGAACCGGCCGCCGGCGTCGGGAAGCAGCTCGTCGAAGGCCTCGTGCAGGCGCAGCGTGACGAAGACGATGCCGCGCAGCGCCTCGCGACCCTGCGCGTCGGGCGGCGCCATCACGGCGCGGTAGACCACCACGCCGTAGCGCGCCGGCCCGCCCGCGGAGGCGGCCGCCTGCAGGTCCTGGGTCAGCACGAAGCCCTCGGTCGCCGCGGGCCGGCGCTCCCGGACCGCCCGCTCGATTGCCTCCCGTGTCGCGGCCAGCGACAGGGCATTGAGGCCCAGCGCCGCCGCGTTGGAGGCATGCGGCTCGATGTGCGTGATGGCGATCGCGTCGGCGGGCGCCCCCGGCTCGCGGTCGAAGATGCGGTAGCCGGGCAACTGCTGCCTCATGCGGGCCTCGAACTCCTCGCGCCCGGCGGCCGGCACATGTGCCGACCAGCCCATCGCCCGCAGGCTCGGCAGCCCCGCCAGCCACCCCTCGGTGGCGAGCCGGAAGGACTGCGCGGACTCCATGTCGGAGGCGCGCGCGAGGCCGTGCAGCGCCTCCAGCGCGGCGAGATGACGCGTGATGCCGTCGCGGACCTGCTCGTTCAGGCGCTCGGCGTCGCGCTCGAAGGCATGCTCGACGCGGTCGCCCTCCCAGCGCGCGATCAGCGCGATCGCGACGCCGATCACGAGCGTCACGACGCCGAGCGGCAGTGCCACCGTGAGGCGGCGCATGCGCCAGTGCCCACGGGGTTGGCCGAAGAAGGACAGCGCCACCGGCACGCCGATCAGCACGCCAAGCGTGTCGCCGGCCCACCAGGTCCACAGCGTGTTGCCGAGTTGCGCCGGCGCCACCACGCCGCCGAGCCCGAAGGTGGCCGTGGCCCAGCCGGCGCTCACGACGCAGCCGAGCGGCCCGGCGGCGACGAAGAAGCGCAGCACGTCCCTCGGCTCGTCGAGCAGCAGCGGCCCCGGGCAGCAGCGGCGCACCAGCCAGGCCGCGGCCCCCGCCTGCAGTGCCGCGCCGATGCCGAGGCTCGCGCAGACCAGCACCGGCGCGGACGTGAAACCGCTCTCGAGCAGGTGGATCAGCAGGTTGACGCCGGCCGCCCCCAGCGCCACGCCCGGCAGCACGCGCGGGCCCCAGCTCAGCACGGCGGCAAGCGCCAGCCCGGCCGAGGGATAAAGCGGCGAGGCGAAGCTCGGCGGGATGGCGAGCGACAGGGCCAGCCACCCCACCAGCGCGTAGAGCGCGGCGACAAGGGCGTTTTTCTGCAGCACGGAAGGATCCCGGGACGGCGACCGGCCGTGCGCGGTCGGGGAAGCGAGCGGTCCGGCAAGGGGCGCCGGCCCGGTCTGCGAGAACAGCGCAGCAGTGTAGTGGAGCCCCTGCGGCGAGAGCGGCGCGCGGCCGCCCCGAATCCTCAGCGTCTGTGAAGGATGCGTGCCTCGTCGGCGGCCTCGTAGGGCCGGTCGGCGCAGCGCGCGGTCCACGCTGCCTCCTCGGCCTTCACCGCCTCGACATGCGCGTGGAACACCGGCAGCCGGTCCACGTGGGCGAGCACGCGCCGGTCGCGCTGCATCATCTCCTCGTGGAAGGCGGCCACCGCACGCGGGTCCTCGCGATCAAGCGTGCCGAGCCGCTCGTCGAGCGCGGTGCTGAGCTGCTCGATCTCGCTGCGGTCGCGCGCCAGTTCCGCCTGGCGCGCCTCGAGCTCGCCCTCGGCGCGGGCGATGTGCTCGCGCTGCGCCAGGCAGGCCTGCAATTCGCCGGGCCCCAGCGCCGGCACCGGCAGCAGCGGCTCGGAGACGGTCGCGGCGCCGGCCCCCGGCGCGAGGCCGGCGAGCAGCAGCGCCATCAGCGCGGACAGGGTGAATGCAGGCATCGCGACGGCTCCCGGTTGGGTCGGCGCTCGCGGCCCGCCCGGCACCCGGGCGCCGCGCCCCCGCGTCGCGGCGCGCTGCGCCCGGGACGGGATCAGCCCGCCAGCAGCGTCTGGCGGCCCCACCAGGAGCCGCCGGGTTCGAGGGTGACCGGCTCGCCGATCACACCCGCCTCGAGGCAAACGAAGTGCCGGAAGCCGCCCTCGGGCAGGTCGGCGATCGCCGCGGCCTTCTCCGCGCCCGGATTCCAGACCACCGTGTCCGGGAACTGCAGCTGCTCGACGGCGAGCGCCCGCTGCGGCTCGCGCAGCAGCAGCGGCGCATGCGCGCCGAGGTAGATGCGGTCGACCTCGCCGTCGAAGCGCAGTTCCTCGCCGCGCTCGAGCCCTTCGCCGCCGCGCGCGCTGTCGATGTAGCGCAGGCCCTGTAAACCCTGCACGCGCGCGAGCTCCACCTCGTCGAGCGCCAGGTAGGTGTGCAGCGCGGCGGTGAAGCTCCACGGCGCAGAGCCGGCCTCGCCGGTGTGCACCGCCTCCAGCTCCAGGTCGAGCCGCGTGCCGCTGACGTTGACGGTGAGCTCCAGCGCGAAGGGATGCGGCCAGAAGGCTCGCGTCTCGGCATCGTCGGCGAGCCGCAGCACCGCCATCGCATCGGCGGCGCCGACCTCGGCGCGCACCAGCTGCCAGTCGCGCGTGCGGGCGAAGCCGTGGCGCGGCAGCGGCCCGCGCCGCTCGAACTGCGGGAAGACCACCGGCACGCCGCCGCGCACCGCCTGCCCCGGCGCGTGGACCGCCCGCGGCGACAGGTAGAGCCGTTCGTCGCCGCCGGCCGGTCGCCACGACACCACGTGGCCGCCGTGCAGCAGCACGGTGGCCCGCGCGCCGTCGGGCGCCTCGAGCCGCACGGCGGGTCGGCCCTGGAAGTTGATCAGTTCGGGGGTGGCGGGCGTGCTCATGCGTGGCGGGCCGGACAGTGGAAAGGCGCGTAGCTTAAGCCCCCGCCGGCGACCGGCGCGCGCGTCCCGCGCCGGCGTTGCGGGCAAAAAAAGAACGATCGTTCGATAATCACCGCTTCGATCACCCTGACCCGCCCCGACGATGAACCTCACCCGACTGCCCGAACTCCTCGCCCGCCGCGAGCGCGATGCCGACACGGTGCGCTTTCGCACCACCGACGACTGGCTGCAGGGCCGCACCACCTTCGGCGGGCTGCTGACGGTGCTGGGGGTGCAGGCGATGCGTGACGTCAGCGGCCACGGCGCGCCACAGGGCTGGCCGCTGCGCGCGCTGCAGGTCAACTTCATCGCCCCGGTGAGCACGGGTGAGGTGGAGGTCGCGGGGCGGGTGCTGCGCCAAGGGCGCAACGTCTGCCAGGTGCAGGCGAGCCTGATGCAGGACGGCGAGACGCGGATGCTGCTGGTCGGCGTGTTCGGCGCGGCACGCGAGAGCTCGATTCCCCTGCGGCAGGCAGAGCCGCCCGCGGCGCCCGCCCCGCAGGAGTCGAGCCCGGTGCCCTTCGTGCCGGAGCTCGCGCCGCGCTTCTTCGCGCATTTCGCGCTGCGCTGGGCCGAGGGCCCGCTGCCCTACAGCGGCGGCGAGGGCTGGCAGGCGCGCGCGCACCTGCGGCTGCAGGGCGAGCCGGTCGATGCCGAGCTGATGACGGTGATGATGGCCGACGCGGCGCCCTCGCCGGCGGCGGCGCGGCTGCGCGGCCCGGTGCCGGTGAGCTCGGTGTCGTGGGCGCTGGAGCTGGCGCCGCCCGACGCGCTCGCCTACCCCGGCGACTGGTGGCGCATCGACAAGGACGTGCGCGCCGCGGCGCAGGGCTACGTCAACGAGAGCACCACGGTGTGGACGCCCGACGGGCGGGCGGCCGCCTGGGGGCATCAGGTGATGGCCTTCTACGGCTGAGGCCGCGGCGGGAGGCCTACAATCCGCGCCCTTTTTTCCTCTTCCTGCGGCGCCGCGCGACGGGCGGGCCGCCCTCCCCCATGAGCTATTGCGCGATCGACTTCGGCACCTCCAACTCCGCGCTCGCGATCCCCGACGCGGCGGCCGGCGCCCCCGGCATGGCGCTGGTGCCGCTCGAAGGCGAGCACCGCACGATGCCGACCGCGGTGTTCTACTTCGCCGACCCGGAGACGCCGGTGCCGGCCGGCGCCGAGCCGCCGCGCGCCTTCGGCCGCGCCGCGATCCGCGCCTACGTCGAGGGCCACGAGGGCCGGCTGATGCGCTCGATGAAGAGCCTGCTCGGCTCCTCGCTGATCGAGCAGGTCACCGACGTCGGCGGCGGCCGCGCGGTGAAGTACCTCGACGTCATCACCGGCTACCTGCGCCACCTGAAGGCCTGCGGCGAGGCCGCGGGCGGCCGGGCGCTGACGCAGGTGGTGCTCGGCCGCCCGGTGTTCTTCGTCGACGAGGACGCGCAGCGCGACCGCGCCGCGCAGGACGCGCTCGAGGCGGCGGCGCGCGCGGTCGGCTTCGAGCAGGTCGCGTTCCAGTACGAGCCGATCGCCGCGGCGCTGGACTACGAGCGGCTGGCGGCGGCCGAGGGCATCGCCGAGCAGCGCGTGCTGGTGGCCGACATCGGCGGCGGCACCTCGGACTTCTCGGTCGTGCGGGTGGGCGCGGCGCGCGCCGCGCGCGTCGAGCGCCGCGAGGACATCCTCGCGAGCCACGGCGTGCACGTCGCGGGCACCGACTTCGACCGCCGCGTCGCGCTCGCGCGGCTGATGCCGCCGCTCGGCTACCGCTCGCTCGGGCCGGTGCGCAGCGGCCAGTCGCCGCGCGAGGTGCCGAGCGCGGTGTACTTCGACCTCGCGACCTGGCACCTGATCAACACCGTCTACCCGCCGCAGCGCATCGCGGAGCTGAAGTCGATGGCGTCCTTCTACGCCGACGCCGCGCTGCACGGCCGGCTGATGCGCGTCGTCACCGAGCGGCTCGGCCACGAGCTGCTCGGGCGCGCCGAGGAGGCGAAGATCGCGGTCGCCGCCGGCGGCTGCCACGAGGCCCCGCTGTCCTTCGTCGAGCGCGGGCTGCAGGTCGAGGTGAGCGAGGCGCAGGCGCTGGAGGCGATCGAGGCCGACCTCGGCCGCATCGTCGACGCCGCGCTGGAGACGGTGCGCCTCGCCGGCCTCGCGCCGCAGCAGGTCGATGCGCTCTACTTCACCGGCGGCTCGACCGGCCTGCGCCTGCTCACCGAGCGGCTCGCCGGGGCCTTGCCGGAAGCCCGGCCGGTGCGCGGCGACCGCCTGGCGAGCGTCGCGACCGGCCTCGGCCTGCATGCGGCGCGGCACTTCGGCGAGCCGCGCTGAAGGGCGCGGGCGGCGGCCCCTCCCGGCGGGGCAGCGCCCTTCCGGCAGCCGCTCCCAAGCCGCGGTCGCGACAGGGCCATGCGGGCGGCCGACCTCGTCCGGCCGCGCCCGACGCAGAATGGCCCGCATGGACAACACCTCCCCCCTCCAGGTCGAGCACGATGCCGCGGGGCGGCGCTTCCACGCCAGCGTGGACGGGCTGTCGTGCGTCGCGGCCTACGAACTCGGCGACGGCGTGATGCAGATGACGCACACCGTCGTCCCGCCGGAACTCCAGGGTCGCGGCATCGCGGCCCGGCTCGTCGAAACCGCGTTCGCACACGCCCGGCGCGAAGGCCTGAAGGTGCAGCCGGTCTGCGCCTACGTGCAGGCCTACATGCGCCGCCACCCGGAAACCGACGCGCTGCGCGCGTGAGCGGCGGGCGCTCGACGATGTGTCCGGGGGAAGCGCCGCCGCCGGCCGACGCGCAGGCCGTGCTGGACTTCTGGTTCGGCGCGCCGCAGGACGCCCTCTTCGGCCAGCCGCGCCGAGAGTGGTTCCTCAAGGACCCGGCCTTCGACGCGCGGGTGCGCGAGCGCTTCGGCCCGCTGATCGACGCGGCGATCGCCGGGGAGCTGCGGCCGTGGGCGGCCACGCCGCAAGGGGCGCTGGCGCTGCTGCTGCTGCTCGACCAGTTCACGCGCAACGTGCATCGCGGCACGCCGCGCGCCTTCGCCGGCGACGCGCAGGCACTGGAGGTCGCGCGCGCGGTGGTCGAGCGCGGCTGGGACCGGCAGCTGCGGCCGGTGCAGCGCTGGTTCGTCTACCTGCCCTTCGAGCATGCCGAGGATCCCGAGGCGCAGCGCAGCGCTGTCGCGCTCTTCGAGGCGCTGGCGCGCGAGGCGCCGGGCGACGGCGTCGAGGAGGCACTCGACTACGCGCGGCGACACCTGGCGGTGATCGAGCGCTTCGGCCGCTTCCCGCACCGCAACGAGATCCTGGGACGCGCCACCACCGCCGAGGAGGCCCGCTTCCTGGAGCAGCCCGGCTCGAGCTTCTAGCCGCCGGGCCGCCCCTGGGCGGCCGCTTCGCCCGCCCGCTCCGCGCGGGGCGTGTCGCGCTGGTAGGTCGGCAGCGGCGCTCCGCACTGCCGGCAGTAGTTCGCCTCCGGCGCATGGCCCTCGGTCAGGCACTCGTGGCAGGTGCGTGTCGTCACCGTCGGGGCGAGCCCCCGGTGCTGCAGCGTCATCTCGGCGGTCACGATGCCGGTCGGCACCGCGAGGATGCCCCAGCCGAGCAGCATCATCATCGAGGAGATCGCGCGGCCGAGATCGGTCTTCGGCGTGATGTCGCCGAAGCCCACCGTGGTCATCGTCGTGATCGCCCAGTACATCGAGGTCGGGATGCTGGTGAAGCCGTGAGCCGGCCCCTCGATCACGTACATCAGCGTGCCCATCACTAGCACCACCATCACGACGAAGGACAGGAACACCGCGATCTTGCGGCGGCTCGCCGCCAGCGCGCGGCCGAGCGCCTGGTACTCGCTGACGTATTGCGCGAGGCGCAGGATGCGGAAGACACGCAGCAGCCGCAGGATGCGCACGTCGATCAGCGCGTGCGCCTCCGGCACCAGCACGGCCAGGTAGGTCGGCAGCAGCGCGAGCAGGTCGATCACGCCGAAGAAGCTGCACGCGTAGCGCAGCGGGCGGCGCACGCACAGCAGCCGCGCGACGTACTCGAGCGTGAACAGGATCGTGAAGGCCCATTCGGCCCTCTTCAGCAGGGCCCCGTGGCGGTCCGCGATGTCCTGCACGCTGTCGGCGATCACCACCCCCACGCTCAGCAGGATCGCAGCGATCACGGCGAGGTCGAACAGGCGGCCGGCGCGCGTGTCGGCCTCGAAGATGATCGTGTAGAGCCGCAGGCGCCAGCCGGCCAGCGGTCGGCCGAGGTCCCGGCTTCCGCGGGAAGCGGGGCTCGACGGGAAGAAAGGGGTGTTCATGGCGCGGATTCTCGCCGGGCCTTCTCTCGCCCTTTTCCTTGCCGCATCCGAAATATTTGGTTACTAGCAACAGTCGAAGGGTATTTCTGCGGACCGCTTGACGAAATCTCGTCTTTCTGGAGTGACGGTGCGGCAGAATCGGACGGCGGTATTTTCCGTGTCTTCCCGCCTCTCCGCCCATGGATTCGCTCGCATCGCTCAAGCCGGTGATCGCCGCCCTGCTGTTGCCGCCCGTGCCTCTGATCCTGCTGATGCTCGCGGGCACGCGACTGGTCTCGATCGGTGCCGGCAAGGGCGGCATGGTGTCGCACAAGCAGGCCGGGTACGCGCTCGCGCTGCTCGCCTGCCTCGCGCTGTGGCTGCTCTCCACGCAGGGCTTCTCGCGCACGCTGATGGTCCACATGCTCAAGCCGCCGATGCCGATGAACCAGGCGGACTTCCAGCGGCTGGAGGCCGAGGCGCGGCGCCAGCCCAAGTCGGTGGCCATCCTGGTGCTCGGCGGCGGGCGCGACCCGCTGGCGCCGGAGTACGGCACCGCCGACCTGCAGGCGACCTCGCTGGAGCGCCTGCGTTACGGCGCCTGGCTCGCACGCCGCACCGGCGCCTCGCTCGCCTTCAGCGGCGGGGTGGGCTGGGGCCAGCGCGACGAGGGGCTGAGCGAGGCACGCATCGCCGAGCGCGTCGCACAGCAGGACTTCGGGCGCCCGCTGCGCTGGGTGGAGGGAAATTCGCGCGACACGCAGGAGAACGCCACGAACAGCGTGCGCATGCTGCGCGAGGCCGGGGTGAGGCACATCGTGCTCGTCACGCATGCCTGGCACATGCCGCATGCGCTGCGCGCCTTCCGCGATGCGGCCGGCGGAGCGCTCCTTGTCGAGCCGGCGGCGATGGGCTACTTCGTGATGCGGGACAACTGGCTGCTCGACTGGCTGCCGAGCACCGAGGGGCTGCAGCAGAACCGCTGGGCGCTGCGCGAACTGCTGGCCCTGCTGGTGCAGCGCTGAAAAAACGCGAACCCCCCGCCCTTGCAGCCGGGGGGTGGGTGGCTGACGCCACCGATGGAGCGGGGGAGAGTCTCGTCCGCCGCCCCTCGCGCAGAGACTGCGCCTTGGAGAAACCTGCAGAGTGCAGGTGACTCAAAGATAGGCGCTCGCAGGAGCCCTGGCAACGCCCATTTCTCTATGGGTGAAAAGGCCTCAATTGCTGGCGCCGATGCCGCGGCGGCGCCAGCACGGCCCGCCGTCTCAGGACTGCCCCATCACGTCCCGGAACAGCGCCTCGACGCGCTGCTCCACCGCAGCATCCATCCTGATGACGCGGCCCCACTCGCGGTCGGTCTCGCCCGGCCACTTGTTGGTCGCGTCCAGCCCCATCTTGCCGCCAAGGCCCGACACCGGCGACGCGAAGTCCAGGTAGTCGATCGGCGTGTTCTCGACGAGCGTCGTGTCGCGCCCCGGGTCCACGCGCGTCGTGATGGCCCAGATCACGTCCTGCCAGTCCCGGATGTTCACGTCGTCGTCGGTGACGACGATGAACTTCGTGTACATGAACTGGCGCAGGAAGCTCCACAGGCCGAACATTAGCCGCTTCGCGTGGCCCGGATAGCTCTTCTTCATGCTGATGATCGCCATCCGGTAGCTGCAGCCCTCCGGCGGCAGATAGAAGTCGACGATCTCGGGAAACTGCTTCTGCAGGATCGGCACGAACACCTCGTTGAGCGCGACGCCGAGCACCGCCGGCTCGTCGGGCGGCTTGCCGGTGTAGGTGGAGTGGTAGATCGCGTCGCGCCGCATCGTGATGCGCCGCACCTCGAACACCGGGAACCAGTCCTGCTCGTTGTAGTAGCCGGTGTGGTCGCCGAAGGGCCCCTCGAGCGCATGCAGGTAGCCGCCGCGCTCCTTCAGCGGCACGCCGTGCTCGGACACGCCCTCGAAGCCCGCCGGCGCGACCGGGATGTGGCCCTCGAGCACGAACTCGGCGCTCGCCGGCACCTGCAGCATCTGGCCGGCCTCGCCGACGCCGCTGTTGACCACCTGCGTGCGGCTGCCGCGCAGCAGCCCGGCAAACTGGTACTCGCTCAGGCTGTCGGGCACCGGCGTCACCGCGCCGAGGATCGTGGCCGGGTCGGCGCCGAGCGCCACCGCGATCGGGAAGGGCTCGCCGGGATTGGCGAGCGCGAACTCGCGGAAGTCGAGCGCGCCGCCACGGTGCGCCAGCCAGCGCATGATCAGCTGGCGCGGTCCGATCAGCTGCTGCCGGTAGATGCCGAGGTTCTGGCGCCGGCGCGGGTTGGGTACCCGCTGCGGGCCGCGCGTGACCACCAGCCCCCAGGTCAGCAGCGGCGCGACGTCGCCGGGCCAGCAGTGCTGGATCGGCAGCCGCGTCAGGTCCACCTCGCTGCCCTCCCAGACCTCCTGCTGGCAGGGCGCCGAGCGCGTCTCGGCCGGCTTCATGTCCCACAGCGCCCGGGCCATCTGCAGCAGCCGGCCCGCGTCCTTGAGCCCGCGCGGCGGCTCCGGCTCCTTCAGGCTCGCGAGCACCCGGCCGATGTCGCGCAACTCGCCGACATCCGCCGCGCCCATGCCCAGGGCCACCCTTCGCGGGGTGCCGAACAGGTTGGCCAGCACGGGAAAGTCGTAAGTCTTGTGACCGTTCGTCGGCCGCTCGAAGCGCAGCGCGGGTCCGCCGCTGCGCAGCACGCGGTCCGCGAGCGCAGTCATCTCCAGGTGCGTGGAGACTGGTGCCGTCACGGAATGCAGCTCGCCCAGACGCGAGAGACCGTGCATGAAGTCACGCAAATCACTGTACTTCATAACTTTTAATAATTGAACACGAAATCTATCAGCTTGACCAGTTATTTGACAGCTGCCTAGAATCCGCTCGTCCCTTGTTACAAGGGATGGCGCACCGCAGCTGCCGGTGCGACGCTGCCGATGCAAATCGCCGTTCCCGACCCCTGCGATCACGCGGGCCGGTCCGGGTCCCGGCAAATTATCGCCTTCGGGTCCGCCGCCGCCTTTGCGCGCGCCGGCCGACGCTCGAGGGAGGGAAAGGAGTGACATGACAGCGTTCCGAAGTCTCGTACGCGGAGCCCATGAAGCCCGCGTCTCGGCCCAGTCTGCCATCGAGGTGTTCGTCACCGACGTCGTCCAGGGCCTCGTGGAGATCAGCCACAACACGCTCGCGCTGCTCGGCCTCGCGGTGGTCGCCGTGACGCTGTTCGCGGCCGGTCGCCCGGACCTGCGCGAGAGCTTCGAGGCGAAGGCGCTCGGCTGGCTGCAGGCGCGTCAGGAAGCGCGCGCGGAAGGCACCGATGCGGCGCTGGTGACCCCGGTGCTTGCCGAGCCGGACGCGATCGCGCGCGCCACGGCCGCCGACCCGCGTGAACTGTCCAAGCAGCAGTCCGCCGTCGCGCTGTGGCTGTCGCGCCGCTACCGCGTCGCGCCGGAGCCGCTCGCCCGCCTCGTCAAGGAGGCCTGGGAGGTCGGCAGCCGCACGCAACTCGACCCGACGCTGATCCTCGCCATCATGGCGGTGGAATCGAGCTTCAACCCCTTCGCGCAGAGCTCGGTCGGCGCGCAGGGCCTGATGCAGGTGATGACGCGCGTGCACGACGACAAGTACGAGGCCTTCGGCGGCACGCATGCCGCCTTCGACCCGGTGACCAACCTGCGCGTCGGCGTGCAGGTGCTGCGCGAGTGCATCAAGCGCGCCGGCAGCATCGAGGGCGGGCTGCGCTACTACGTCGGCGCGGCCAACCTCGAGCAGGACGGCGGCTACACGAGCAAGGTGCTGGCCGAGCAGGGGCACCTCCAGCGTGTCGCCCAGGGCCGCAGCGTGCCCGTGACCGCGCCGCTGCCGCGCTTCGTCGCGCCGCAGCGCAGCGTGCCGGCGAACGAGGAAACCGTGGCCGCCGTCGACCCCGCGGTCGAGCCCACCGTCGTGCGCTGAGGGCCGGTGCCGGCGCCTCGCCGGGGCCCTCGGCCGGGCCGGCCACCGGCGTCCATTACACTCCTGCCGCGGCACAACTGGCGATAGGGCCCCTGCCTTGAGCAGGCGCGCCCGAGGTGGTGAACCACCGGGAAGTGCCGCCGGCCCCCTTCTGTCGTTCCGGGGCGCCGTTCCGCCGTTCGCCTGGGCAGCCCCTGCATCGGAGCGCGACCGCTGGCTTCGCCGTGCGCCGGGGACTTCCAACCGAACGAAGAGGACTGCCATGTTCGACCGCAACGAATCCACCCTTGCCAACGTAGACCCCGAGCTGTGGGCCGTCATCCAGAAGGAGAACCGGCGCCAGGAGGAGCACATCGAGCTGATCGCCTCGGAGAACTACGCGTCGCCGGCCGTGATGGCCGCCCAGGGCTCGCAGCTCACCAACAAGTACGCCGAGGGCTATCCCGGCAAGCGCTACTACGGCGGCTGCGAGTACGTCGACGTCGCCGAGCAGCTCGCGATCGACCGCCTCAAGGCGCTGTTCGGCGCCGAGTTCGCCAACGTGCAGCCCAACTCCGGCTCGCAGGCCAACCAGGGCGTGTTCTTCGCGCTGCTGCAGCCCGGCGACACGATCATGGGCATGAGCCTCGCCGAGGGCGGCCACCTCACGCACGGCATGCCGCTGAACATGAGCGGCAAGTGGTTCAAGGTGGTCAGCTACGGCCTGAACGCCCAGGAAGAGATCGACTACGAGCAGATGGAGCGGCTCGCGCACGAGCACAAGCCCAAGCTGATCATCGCCGGCGCCTCGGCCTACAGCCTGCGCATCGACTTCGAGCGCTTCGCGAAGGTCGCGAAGGACATCGGCGCCTACTTCATGGTCGACATGGCGCACTACGCCGGCCTGATCGCCGGCGGCGTCTACCCGAACCCGGTCCCGTTCGCCGACGTGGTGACCTCCACGACGCACAAGAGCCTGCGCGGCCCGCGCGGCGGCATCATCCTGATGAAGGACGAGGCCATCGCCAAGAAGATCAACAGCTCGATCTTCCCCGGCATCCAGGGCGGCCCGCTGATGCACGTCATCGCCGCGAAGGCAGTGGCCTTCAAGGAGGCGCTGTCCCCCGAGTTCAAGGCCTACCAGCAGCAGGTGGTGAAGAACGCCGCAGTACTGGCCGACACGCTGGTCCAGCGCGGCCTGCGCATCGTCAGCGGCCGCACCGAGAGCCACGTGATGCTCGTCGACCTGCGCCCGAAGGGCCTGACCGGCAAGGAGGCCGAGGCCATCCTCGGGCAGGCGCACATCACCTGCAACAAGAACGGCATCCCGAACGACCCGGAGAAGCCCTTCGTGACGAGCGGCATCCGCCTCGGCTCGCCGGCGATGACGACGCGCGGCTTCAAGGAGGCGGAAGCGGCGCTGACCGCCAACCTGATCGCCGACGTGCTCGACAATCCGCGCGACGAAGCCACCATCGCTGCCGTGCGCGCCAAGGTCAACGAGCTGACCGCGCGCTTCCCGGTCTACCGCTGACCCTGCGGGCCCGGCGCTTGCCGGGCCTTCCTTGCCTCGAGAACGCCGATGCGCTGCCCCTTCTGCGCCCACCACGACACCCAGGTCACCGAGACGCGCGGCTCGGACGAGGGGGTGGTGCGCCGGCGGCGGCGCTGCACCGCCTGCGACAAGCGCTTCACCACCTACGAGCGCGCCGAGATCGCGATGCCGACGGTGGTCAAGAAGGACGGCAGCCGCGCCGAGTTCGACCGCGCCAAGTTGCGTGCGTCGATGGCGCTGGCGCTGCGCAAGCGGCCGGTGGCGACCGACCGGGTCGAGGCGGCGCTCGGCCGCATCGAGGAGAAGCTGCTCGCGCTCGGCAGCAACGAGGTCACGACCGCGCAGCTCGGCGAGCTCGTGATGCACGAGCTGCAGGCCCTCGACAAGGTCGCCTACGTGCGCTTCGCATCCGTCTACCGCAGCTTCGAGGACGTCGAGGAATTCAGCCGGCTGATCAAGGAGATCTGAGGCCGGCCTCCCCTGCCGCCTTCCGTGCCGCGGCCCCTTCTCATCTATTGTTTCTTTTTGTTCCGCCAGTCCTATAGTCCCCGGCAGACTCGGGGAGAGGGACATGGTGAGCAACAGCCTTCATCAAGGCCTCAGCCTGATCGAGGCCCTGATCACGATCGCGATTCTCGCAGTGCTGAGCCTCGGCGCCGCCTTGGCCTGGGGTGACTGGATCCAGCGCCACCGGCTCGCCGGCGTCTCGGCGGAGTTGCTGGCCGACTTGCAGTACGTGCGCAGCGAGGCCGTGAGCCGCAACACGAACCTGCGGCTCACGTTCCTTCCGACCCCGGGCGGCAGCTGCTATTTGATTCACAGCGGCGTCGCCAGCGACTGCAGCTGCAATGGAGATGGCGCTATCAGCTGCACCGCCCCGGCCGCGGTCATCAAGGGCGTGTTCCGGCCCGTTGGAAGCGGCGTGAGCGTGGAGTCCAGCAGCAACTCGATGCTCTACAGCGCCCGGCTCGGCACGGTCACCCCCGCCAGCACGATCCGCGTCAGCAATTCCAGCGGCCTCACGGTGCGCCATGTCGTCAACATCATGGGACGCGTACGTACCTGTGCAGAGAACACGAGCGTGCTCGGCCATCCGGTCTGCAGCTCCTGACCTCCCCCGTTGCGCCCCCCGACCGATCAGCGGTCGCAAGGGCTGGACGACCGGCCAGCTTCGATGCCCGAAAAGGATCCGCACAGACACACAATTGGCCACATGTTGATTCCTTCTGTTACATATCCTTCGTGTGTTGACTGCTTCATCTCCTTGCGCAGCAAGAGAGGATTCACGCTGATCGAGCTGATGGTGGTGGTCGCGATCGCCGGGATCCTGGCCGCCGTGGCCTATCCATCGTTCATGTCGCAAGTACGCAGCTCACGGCGCGCCGACGCGGTGGCCGCCATCACGGCCGTACAGCAAGCTCAGGAGCGGTGGCGCGCCAACAATGCGACCTACACCGACAGTCTCGCCTCGCTCAACGCGCAGGGCCTGCAGACGACGACAAGCGGCACCACGACCACCTATTTCAGTCCGAACCGGCTCTACACGATCACCGTCACGACCAGCACCACGGGCAACGCCAACCGCACTGGCTACACGGTGACCGCGACGGCCGCATCCGGCACATCTCAAGCGGCCGACAGCGGCTGCACCGTCATGGCCGTGGTGGTGAACAACGGCACCCCGACGCCCTCGCAACCGAACTGCTGGAGACAGTGATGCGAAGGCCGGTGAGATCCCCACGGGGATTGACCCTGATCGAGTCGATGGTGGTCTTGGCGGTGATGGCCATTCTCGCCACCCAGGCGGCCCCCGCGTTCAACAGCTTCCTTGCCGCCAGCCGGCTCAGGGGTGCCGCCTCACAGCTGACGACAGACTTGCGGAATGCTCGCAGCGAAGCAGTGACCCGCAACACCGAAGTAACAGTGACTTTCTCCGCCACGGGTTACAGCCTCGATTCGGGCGGCACGACCCTGCGATCGGTCGTCCTCGCTGGCGGCACCACGATCAGCAGCGGCAACGGCACCACGGTCACTTTCACGCGCCGCGGCATCCTCGATCCAGTGTCCTCCGCAGCCGTGACTCTCGCGAACTCGTCGCACTCCCTGCAAGTCACCCTTCATCCCCTGGGGCGGGTGCAGTGCGAGGTCCTGTCCGGAAACGCGTCATGCTGAACAGTGTCTCCCCTGCTCGTGCCGCCCCGCCTTCTTCCCGACGGAGCCGTCAACACGGCCTCTCCCTGGTGGAACTGCTGGTAGGCGCCACCATCGGCCTCTTCGTCATGGGAGCCGCCGTCCTCGGCATCACGACCTCGCTGCGTGAGAACCGGCTGCTGCTGCTCGAAGCCCGCCTGCAGCAGGACCTGCGGGCGGCAATGGACCTGATCACCCGCGACACACGGCACGCGGGCTACTGGGGCTCGGCGGTCCGGGGCGTCCCCACTGCCACCTCCTCGGCCACCGCCAACCCTCACATCGCGATCGATCTTTCCACGATGCCGGACCGTCCGAACCGCGTAGACAGCACGACGCCGGTCTCCGCCACGGGCAACGCCGCTTCCTTGATCACCTACCGGTGGGACAGAAACGCCAACGGCGATCTTGATGCCAACGAGGCTTACCAGTTCCGGCTCGACAGCAACAAGATCCAGATGCAGATCGGCAGCGGCGGCTGGCAGGACGTGACCGATCCCGGCTCCATGGTCGTGACCTCCTTCAGCATCACGCCACGCGTCACCTGGCTGCCGCTCTACGACAAGTGCACCACGACCTGCAATCCCGTCTCGCAAAACTGTCCGGAGCTCGCGATCCGCACCCTCACCTTCCAGCTCTCCGCCCGCAGCCTCGACAGCTCGGTGCAGCGTACCCTGCGCAGCGACGTGCGCGTGCGCAATGACGCGCTCCAGGGCTCCTGCTCCTAAGGATCCGCCGTCATGCTCACACCGCCCTTGTCCCGGCCCGCGCGTCAACGCGGTATGGCTGCGCTGATCACGGTGATGGTGCTGGTGCTCGTGATGTCCATCACGTTCGCCTTCGCCAACCGCAGCTTGATCTTCGAGCAGCGCACCGGTGCCAACCAGATGCGCTCGACCCAGGCCCTGGCGGTCGCTGAAGCCGGGATCGACTGGGCCGTGGCGCTGCTCAACAATTCCCCGGCCCTCACTGCCACCTGCACGAGCGGCACCGGGGCGACCAACAAGTTCGCCGAACGCTACCTGAACATTGATTCGACGACGCGCGAGATCACGCCGCGGGATGCCCAACCGGGTTGCGTGATCAACGCCAACGGCGACCTCGCCTGCTCCTGCCCGACCAGCGGCGCTCCGACGTTGAGCGGGGCCGGCGGCCGCTTCACGGTCACCTTCTCGGCCGCAAACCCGGCGCGGCCCCGCATGGTCCGGATCACCTCGGCCGCGCACAGCAACGAGTCGCTGGACGGCGCGGCCAGCGTCTCGATCGTGCTGGCGGAGGTGCGTACCGCCAACCCCACCCCGAAGGCGGCGCTCACCGCACGCGGCAACGTCAGCTGGCAGGGGGCCGTCTCCTCGCTCTACGTGGCCAACAGCGATCCCAACACGAACGGCATCTCCATCAATGCCGGCGGCAACGTGGACTTGAACTCGCGCGTCAACCTGATGAGCGTGCCGGGCACGCCGCAGGGCAACGACACCGCCTTGTCGGTGGTCTCCGACGACCCCTCGATTCGCTCGATGACGACGGCCGACCAGTACTTCACCAGCATGATGGGCGCCTCGAAGGCCGACTACTACAGCGGAGCCGTGCAGCGCGCCGACGCGAGCGGGCTGGAGACCGCCGTCAACGCCACCGCGGGCACCGACAAGCGCGCGTTCTGGATCGGCCCTGCCCCCGGGGCAGCAGCCAGTTCCTACTCGATCACCGGCGGCACCTTCGGTTCGGCGACCGACCCGGTCATTCTCGTCTTCAACGGCGACGTCGAGATCCGCGGAGCCACCACCATCTATGGAGTGCTCTACGTCGCTGGCGGCACGATGACCAACCGCGGCGGCGGCAACAGCCTGATCCAGGGAGCGGTCATTTCCGAAGGCGACTACGCCGATGGCAACGGCTCCCGCGAGGTCATCTTCGACCCAAACATCCTTGCAGCCCTCACCGGCGGCACCAAGTTCAGCAAGTTCAGGAAGCTGCCCGGAAGCTGGCTCGACTGATGCCGCCACGCCTTTTCCACCGGAGACCTCTCATGCAACGTCGTCGGCCTGGCTTCCAGCGCGGCGTCTCGATCATCGAGGCGCTGGCGGCCTTCCTGATCCTCTCGATGGGACTGCTCGCATTCGCCCGCGTGCAGAGCGAGTTGCGCTTCGCCGCCGACCTGTCTCGCCAGCGCGCCGAGGCCGTGCAGCTCGCGCAGGAGAACATGGAGCAGCTGCGCGCCTACTCCGTGCTGCCCGTCACCGCCGGCCTCAGAAGCTTCGGCGACATCACCGCCATCTCCAGCGCCTCCCCCCAGTCGCTCATCCTCGACAACGTCAACACCACCTTCCAGCTCAACCGCACCGTCACCGACGCGGTCGACGCGTCGGGAGCCACGAGCTACAGACAACTGGCCCTGCGGGTGACCTGGACGGACCGCCGCGGCAATCCGCAGGAGGTCGCGCTCAACTCCATCATCGCGCGCGAGGATCCGCGCGACAGCGGCAACCTGTCCGTCACCGTGCCGGCTGCCACCGCGAGAAGCCCTCTGAACCGGGATGTGCGCATTCCCATGGACGCGGTGAACCTGGGAGGCGGCAAGTCCGGCTATGCTCCTCCCGGCCAGAGCTTCTTCTGGGTGTTCGATTCGAACTCGGCTGCCATCGTCAAAAAGTGCACCTCCGCCAACGGCCAGGCACTGATGGACAACAACGCCAACAATGCCTACGTCGACAACACCACCTACTGCACCAGCAGGAGCGGCTATCTGCTCAAGGGTTTCATCCGGTTTGATACTCGCCTTACCGGCGGCAGCCCTTCGTCCGTGAACCCGGGGCGCACCGCCTGCGACTTCTACGACAGGGTCTACCCTGACAGCTCGCTTCGGGACAGCGCAAACAACCGAACCTGTGCGCACATCACGACCCCGATCGATGCATTGGACGTGACCATGTCGAATGACACGGGCTACAGCCCTGACAACGTTCTGCCAAAATTCGAGTGCTACGACGATTTCAGCGCTGCAGTAAAAGCGAACAGGAGCTACGTGAGCTATTACTGCGCCATCTATGTCCCGCCCAGAAACACCGACAACCCGAACCCGTCCTGGTCCGGACGGGCGCTTCTGGCTCTCCCGAATTCCAGCAGATCATTCGGTTCGACCAGCGACACCTTCCGCAATTGCCGCTACACAGCGGACTACGACAGCAATGGCCGTATTGACCAGTGGGAACATCCTTACAGTTATACCGATGTCTCGTACAGCATGACGGGACAGAACTTTCTTGTCGTCATGGGCAACCAAGCCTGTCCAACCGGCACCGACACCATCGGCAACAGCCGTCTTTCCGTGGACTACCGGACCTGCTCCCAACAGCCTGCCCCGACCAACACCAACCTGACCCCCGCCCAGGCGGTCACCTCGTGCGGATGAGAAGAAGGCTCCAGTCGAGCGACCATCGAGGACCGCCGTGCTAGACCCCATTCGCCTGGCCCTGGCCCAGGCCCGCCTCGCCACCGGCCTCACCGACCCCAACCCCCGCGTCGGCTGCGTCCTCACGACGCCCGACGGCCGCCTGCTCGCGCAGGGCCACACGCAGCAGGCGGGCGGGCCGCATGCCGAGGTCGTCGCGCTGCGCGCCGCGCGCGACGCGGGCCTGGACGTACGCGGCGCCACCGCCTGGGTCACGCTCGAGCCCTGCGCGCACCACGGCCGCACGCCGCCTTGCTGCGATGCGCTCGTCCACGCCGGCGTCAGCCGGGTCGTCGTCGCGCTGCGGGACCCGAACCCGCTCGTGGGCGGCCAGGGGATCGAGCGGCTGCGCGCGGCCGGCATCGAGGTCGAAGTGCTGCCGAGCGACCATCCCGCCGCCGTCGAGGCGCGCGAGCTCAACATCGGCTTCCTGTCGCGCATGGTGCGCGGCCTCCCCTGGGTGCGGATGAAGATCGCCGCCTCGCTCGACGGCCGCACCGCGCTCGACAGCGGCGAGAGCCAGTGGATCACCGGGCCCGGGGCGCGCGCCGACGGCCACGCCTGGCGCCGCCGTGCGTCGGCGGTGCTCACCGGCATCGGCACCGTGCTGGAGGACGACCCGCGCCTGGACGTGCGGCTCGTCGACACGCCGCGCCAGCCGCTGCGCGTGATCGTCGACTCGCAGCTGCAGACGCCGCCGCAGGCACGCATCCTCCCCGGCCCCGGCGCGGTGCTGATCTATGCGGCGCAGGACGACGCGGCGCGGCGCGCGGCGCTCGAGGCCGCCGGCGCCGAGGTCGCGCTGCTGCCGGGCCCCGGGGGCAAGGTCGACCTCGCGGCGATGCTGCGCGATCTGGGACGGCGCGGCGTCAACGAGTTGCACGTGGAGGCCGGCCACAAGCTCAACGGCTCCTTCGTGCGCGAGGGGCTGGTGGACGAGTTCCTCGTCTACCTCGCGCCGAAGCTCGTCGGCCAGGGGCGCGAGATGATGCGCTTCGGGCCGCTCGGCTCGCTCGCCGACGCGGTCGAACTCGAGTTCACCGGCATCGACAGGGTCGGCCCCGACCTGCGCGTGCTCGCGCGCGTGGCGGGGCGCGCTCGCTTCTGAGCCGGCAGACCGGGGAAGACGCCGGGAGAGGCCTGCATTTCCCGGCGGGCGAGCTGGTCGCGGCAGCCCCGGCGGGCAGGGATCGGGCGGGCAAACTGCGCGCTGCCGCATCCCCTGCCGCCGACAGCGGGCCCGCAGCCTGCGACAATGGCGGGATGTTTACCGGCATCATCACCGGCGTCGGCGCGATCGTCGATGCCCTCCCCCTCGGCGGCACCGCGACGCACGGCAAGCGGCTGACGGTCTCGGCCCCCGCGGGCTTCCTCGACGACGTGCAGCTCGGCGACAGCATTGCGCTCAACGGCGCGTGCATGACCGTCACGAGCTTCGACGCCGCCGCGTCGCGCTTCACGATCGACATCTCGGCCGAGAGCCTCGACAAGACCGCCGGCCTCGGCGCGCCGGGCCCGGTGAACCTGGAGAAGGCGCTGCGCTCGCACGACCGGCTCGGCGGTCACCTCGTCACGGGCCATGTTGACGGGCTCGGCGTCGTGACGCATTTCGCGCCGAGCGGCGAGTCGTGGGAGCTGCGCATCCTCGCGCCGCGCTCGCTCGCGAAGTACCTCGCTTACAAGGGCTCGGTCACGGTCAACGGCGTGAGCCTGACCGTCAACCGCGTCGAGGACCGTGCCGACGGCGCCGAGTTCAGCATCAACCTGATCCCGCACACGCTCGAGCACACGACGCTCGGCACGCTGGCGGCCGGCGCGCGCGTGAACCTCGAGATCGACCTGATCGCGCGCTACGTCGAGCGCATGCTGACGGCCGGCGTCGCGCCCGCCGCCTGAGAAACAGAAGAACGCCGCAAGAAGTCCCGGCCCGACCCGCGCGTCGGGCCTTCGTCCGCCTCCTACAATCCGCGCCCCATGCCGATTTCCCCCGTCCCCGAGATCATTGCCGAACTGGCCGCCGGCCGCATGGTGGTGCTGGTCGATGAAGAAGACCGCGAGAACGAGGGCGACCTCGTGCTCGCCGCCGACCATGTCACGCCCGAGGCGATCAACTTCATGGCCAAGTTCGGCCGCGGCCTGATCTGCCTCACGCTCACGCGCGAGCGCTGCGAGCGCCTGCGCCTGCCGCCGATGGCGGCGCGCAACGGCACGCAGTACTCGACCGCCTTCACCGTCTCGATCGAGGCCGCCGAGGGCGTCACCACCGGCATCTCCGCCGCCGACCGCGCCCGCACCGTGCAGGCGGCGGTCGCCCGCGACGCCAAGGCCTCCGACCTGGTGCAGCCGGGCCACATCTTCCCGCTGCAGGCGCAGGACGGCGGCGTGCTGATGCGCGCCGGCCACACCGAGGCCGGCTGCGACCTCGCGCGCATGGCGGGGCTCACGCCCGCGTCGGTGATCTGCGAGATCATGAACGACGACGGCACGATGGCCCGGCTGCCGGACCTGGAGGTGTTCGCGCGCGAGCACGGCCTGAAAATCGGCACCATCGCCGACCTGATCGAGTACCGCAGCCGCAACGAGACGCTGATCGAGCGCGTCGGCGAGCGCCGCCTTCGCACCGCGCAGGGCGAGTTCCGCTCCATCGCCTTCCGCGACCGCATGGGCGGCACGCACCTCGCGCTGGTCAAGGGCGAGTGGCGGCCGAGCGACGAGGTGCTGGTGCGCGTGCACGAGCCGCTGTCGGTGCTGGACCTGCTCGATGCCGACGCGCGCGGCCACTCCTGGCCGCTGCCGGCGGCGCTGGCGCGGCTGCAGGCCGCGCCGCACGGCGTCGCGGTGCTGCTGAACTGCGGCGACCGGCCCGAACAGCTGCTGGCGCATTTCCAGGGCGACGGCGCACCCGCCGCAGCGGCGGCGCGCAGCCCGATTGATCTGCGCACCTACGGCATCGGCGCGCAGATCCTGCGCGAGCTGGGCGTCGCGCAGATGCGGCTGCTCGGCAGCCCGCGCCGCATGCCGAGCATGGCGGGCTACGGGCTGGAAGTCACCGGCTTCTGCATGCCCGAACTCTGAACCGAACGAAGAACACCGAGGAACACCCCATATGCAAGGCGCCGACCAGGGCCAGGCCGCGAGACTCGATGGCAGCAAGCTGCGCATCGGCATCGTGCAGGCTCGCTTCAACGACGCGATCACCCGCCAGCTCTGCGATTCGTGCCTGAGCGAGCTGAAGGAGCTCGGCGTGGCCGCGCGCCACATCCAGCATGTCCAGGTGCCCGGCGCGCTCGAGGTGCCGCTGGCGCTGCAGGCGATGGCCGAGAGCGAGCGCTTCGACGCGCTCGTGGCGCTCGGCTGCATCATCCGCGGCGAGACCTACCACTTCGAGCTCGTCGCCAACGAGAGCGGCGCGGGCGTCACCCGCGTGTCGCTCGACCACGGGCTGCCGGTCGCCAACGCGATCCTCACCGTCGAGAACGAGGCGCAGGCCTGGGCTCGCGCCGAAGACAAGGGCCGCGACGCGGCCCGCGTGGCCGTCGAGATGGCCCTGCTGCTGGAAGATCTGTCCTGATGAGCGAAGACCACAACCCCACCCCCGCCCCGGCGGCCAAGTCCGCCCGGCGCACGCCGCAGAAGTCGGCGCGCCGCCGCGCGCGCGAGCTCGCGCTGCAAGGCCTCTACCAGTGGCTGATCTCCGGCGAGGAAGGCGGCGCGATCGAGGCCCATGTGCGCGAGCAGGAGCCCGAGTTCGCGAAGGCCGACACCGCCCACTTCGACGCGCTGCTGCACGGCTGCATCCGCGAGGCCGCCGGCATCGACGCGATGCTCGCGCGCCACGTGGACCGCAAGACCACCGAGCTGTCGCCGGTCGAGCACGCGGTGCTGATGATCGGCAGCTACGAGCTGCAACACTGCATGGACGTGCCCTACAAGGTGGCGATCAACGAGGCGGTCGAGCTCGCGAAGGGCTTCGGCGGCACCGACGGCCACAAGTACGTCAACGGCGTGCTCGACAAGATCGCGATCGACCTGCGGCCCGCCGAGGTCGAGGCCGCACGCGCGGCGCGTCGCTGAGCCGCGGGGCCGCCATGAAGCTCGCCGCACGCGCCGGGCGCATCGCGCCCTTCTACGTCATGGAGTGCGCCAAGGCCGCCGCCGAGCTCGCGCAGTCGCCCGAGTGCCGCGAGCGGCCGATGATCTACCTGAACATCGGCGAGCCGGACTTCGGCGCCGCGCCGCTGGTGCAGCAGGCGGCCGAGCGCTGCATCCGCGACGGCGCGACCCAGTACACGCCCGCGCTCGGGCTCGAGCCCCTGCGCGAGCGCATCAGCGCCTGGTACCGCCAGCGCTTCGGCATCGACGTGCCGGCGCGGCGCATCGTGGTCACCGCCGGGGCCTCGGGCGCGCTGCAGCTCGCCTGCCTCGCGCTGGTGGACGCCGGCGACGAGGTGCTGATGCCGGACCCGAGCTACCCCTGCAACCGCCACTTCGTCGCGGCGGCCGAGGGCCGCGCGGTGCTGCTCGAGAGCGGCCCGGCCGAGCGTTTTCAATTGAGCGCCGCCGCGGTCGAGGCGGCCTGGGGCGAGAAGACGCGCGGCGTGCTGCTCGCGTCGCCGTCGAATCCGACCGGCACCTCGATCGAGCCGGCCGAGATGCGCCGCATCGTCGAGGCGGTGCGCGCGCGCGGCGGCTTCACGATCGTCGACGAGATCTACCTCGGCCTGTCCTTCGACGAGCGCTTCGGCCGCTCGGCGCTGGCCTGCGGCGACGACGTCATCACGGTCAACAGCTTCTCGAAGTACTTCAACATGACCGGCTGGCGGCTCGGCTGGCTGGTGCTGCCCGAGGCGCTGGTGCCGGCGGTCGAGCGGCTGGCGCAGAACCTCTACATCTGCCCGTCCACCGTCGCGCAGCACGCGGCGCTGGCCTGCTTCGAGCCGGAGAGCCTGGCCGAGTACGAGCGGCGGCGCGCCGAGTTCCGCGCGCGGCGCGACTTCCTCGTGCCGGCGCTGAACGACCTGGGCCTGAGCGTGCCGGTCGAGCCCGACGGCGCCTTCTACGCCTGGGCCGACTGCTCGGCGCACGCCGCGAGCAGCTGGGACTTCGCGTTCGAGCTGATGCACCGCGCGCATGTCGCGCTGACGCCGGGCCGCGACTTCGGCGAGGCGCAGACCGCGCGCTACATCCGGCTGTCCTACGCGACGCGGCGCGAGCTGCTCGAGGAGGCGGTGCACCGGCTGCGGCAGGCGCTGTGAGGCGCGCCGGCCGTGCCGCGAGCCGCAGCGTGACCGAGTGCCTGCCCGGGCCGCCGGCTTGCGGGCCGCGGCACTGTCAATCCGGGCAAGGCCCGATCCCGGGGCCATAATCCCGGCTGTTTTTTCGCCCGCCCGATGTCCGATTCCGCCCTCTCCACTGCCGCTCCGCCCGACCTCCCGGCCTACCGCCACCGGGTGCGCGTGTACTGGGAGGACACCGACGCCGGCGGCGTGGTGTTCTACGCGAACTACCTGAAGTTCTTCGAGCGCGCGCGCACCGAGTGGCTGCGCGCGCTCGGCTTCGGGCAGGAGCGGCTGCGCACCGAGGGCGGGGCGATGTTCGTCGTCACGAACACCGCGGTACGCTACGTGCAGCCGGCGCGGCTCGACGACCTGCTCGACGTGACGGTGCAGGTGCGCGAGGCGGGGCGCGCCTCGCTCGTGATCGCGCAGCAGTGCCTGCGCGAGGGCCGGCTGCTCGCCGAGGGCGACATCCGCATCGGCTGCGTGGACGCGACGACTTTCCGGCCGCGACGCATCCCGGCCGACATCCTCCAGGAAATTGCATGAACAACCAGGACATGTCGATCATCCAGCTCGTGCTGCACGCGAGCTTCGTCGTGCAGGTCGTGATGGCGCTGCTGCTGGCCGGCTCGCTCGCGAGCTGGACCGTGATCTTCACCAAGTTCCGCTCCCTGGGCGAGGTGCGGCGGCTCAACGAGCAGTTCGAGCGCCAGTTCTGGTCCGGGCGCAACCTCAATGAGCTCTTCAACGACGCCAACGGCAACGCCGCGCGCGGCGGCCCGATGGAGCGCATCTTCGCGGCGGGCATGCGCGAGTTCCTGAAGCTGCGCGAGCGCCGCATCACCGACCCCGGCGCGCTGCTCGACGGCGCGCGCCGCGCGATGCGCGCGAGCCTGCAGCGCGAGCTCGACGTGCTGGAAGCGCGCCTGTCCTTCCTCGGCTCGGTCGGCTCGGTCTCGCCCTACATCGGCCTGTTTGGCACCGTGTGGGGCATCATGCACGCCTTCACGGGCCTCGCGAACGTGCAGCAGGTGACGCTCGCCACCGTCGCGCCCGGCATCGCCGAGGCGCTGGTCGCGACCGCGATCGGCCTCTTCGCCGCGATCCCCGCAGTGATCGCCTACAACCGCTTCTCGCGCGACATCGACCGCATCGCGATGCAGACCGAGAGCTTCGTCGAGGAGTTCTCCAACATCCTGCAACGCAACGCCGGCGTCGCGGCGCAGCCCGCGGCCCCGCAGGCCGCGGCCGGCGGCCTGCGCTGACGGGGAGGCTGCCATGCCGTCCATGACGCCCCGCGGGGGTTCGCGCCGCCGCGGCATCAGCGAGATCAACATGGTGCCCTTCATCGACGTGATGCTGGTGCTGCTGATCATCTTCATGGTCAGCGCGCCGATGATCACGCCGAGCGTCATCGACGTGCCGACCGTCGGCAAGGGACAGAACCGGCCCGAGCGCGTGGTCGAGGTGCTGGTCGGCACCGACGAGAGCCTGCGCGTGCGCGTGGACGGCCGCGAGGGCGAGCGCGCCACGCTCAAGGACCTCGCGTCGCGCGTGCAGGCGGTGCAGGAAGGCAGCGACGAGGTGCCGGTCATCATCAGCGCCGACAAGAAGGTGCGCTACGAGGCGGTGGTGCGCGTGATGGACACGCTGCAGCGCGCCGGCGTCAAGCGCGTCGGCCTCGCGGTGCGCAGCACGGGCTGAGGGACGCGACAGGCATGGAGCGCCGCACTCCCGATCCCGCCCTGCCGCTGCGCCCGCCCGTGCGCGAGCGCTGGGGCGCGGGCCTCGTGTTCGCGCTGCTGGTGCACGGCGTGATCGTGCTCGCGCTCGCGCTGAACGTGAGCCTGCGCTCGAGCGAGCCCGACGCGGTGCAGGCCGAGCTGTGGGCCAGCGTGCCGAGCGTCTCGGCCCCCCCGCCTCCACCGCCGCCCCCTCCCCCGCCGCGGGTCGAGACCCCGCCCCCGCCTGCGCCGCCCGTCCCGCCGAAGCCGGTGCCCCCGCCGCCGGCCGCTGCCGCGCGCCCGGTCGAGCCGGCACCGCAGCGCCCGGCCGACATCGCGATCGAGCGCCAGCGCGAGCAGGAACGCCGCAAGCGCGAGGAGCTCGAGGCCGAGCGGCAGCGCAAGCTCGCCGAGCAGAAGAAGGAAGAGGAAGCCGAGCGCCAGAGGAAGCTCGCGCAGCAGAAGAAGGAGAAGGAGGAGCTCGCCCGCCGCGAACGCGAGGAGGAGCTGGCGCGCCAGCAGAAGAAGCAGAAGGAGGAGCTGGCGCGGCGCGAGCGCGAGGAGGCCGAGAAGAAGGCGCTCGCGGCCAAGGAGAAGCAGCGCCAGGAGGAACTGGCCCGGCAGAAGGAAAAGCAGGAGCTCGCGAAGCGCGAGCAGGCGCGCAAGGAGCAGCAGGCGAAGCAGGAGGCCGAGGAGCAGCGCAGGCAGGAGGCGCAGGCCGAGGCGCTGCGCCAGGCGCAGCTGCAGCGCGCGCTCGGCCAGGCGGCTGCCGGCGCCGGCAGCGCGAACACCAGCGCGGCGCGCGAGGTCGGCGCCGGCGGCCCGCAGGGCGGCCCGTCGGCCGGCTACGCCGGGCGCATCCGCGCACGCGTGAAGCCCAACGTCGTCTTCACCGACCTCGTCAGCGGCAACCCGAAGGCGGAGGTCGAGGTGCGCTCGGCCCCCGACGGCACCATCCTCGCGGTGCGCCTGATCAAGCCGAGCGGCCACACCGGCTGGGACGACGCAGTGGTGCGCGCGGTCGAGAAGACCGGCTCGATGCCGCGCGACACCGACGGCCGCGTGCCGACGGTGATGATCCTCGAGTTCCGGCCCAAGGACTTCTGACCGGTCCCCGGTGCGGCGGCCAGCAAGCCGCCGCGCCTTGCCTTACGCCTCGCCCGAAGGCGGCTCGCCCCAGCCGCCGCCGCCCGGCGTCTCGACGACGAACACGTCGCCCGGCCGCATCTCGACCGAGCCGATGTGGCCGAGCGGCTCGACCGTGCCGTCCGCCCGCTCCACCCGGTTGACGCCGACCGCGCCCGGCGCGCCGCCGGCCAGCCCGAAGGGCGGCACGCGGCGGCTGTTGGAGAGGATGGCCGCGGTCATCGGCTCGAGGAAACGCACGCGGCGCACGCCGCCGTCGCCCCCCTTCCAGCGCCCGGCTCCGCCCGAGCCGGCGCGGATCTCGTAGCTCTCGAGCCGCACCGGGAAGCGGAACTCCAGCACCTCCGGGTCGGTCAGGCGCGAGTTGGTCATGTGCGTCTGCACGACGCTGGTGCCGTCGAAGCCGCCCGTCACGCGCCCCTCGGCGTCGAGCAGCACGCCGGCGCCCGAGCCGCCCGAGATCGTCTCGTAGTACTGGTGGCGCGCGTTGCCGAAGGTGAAGTTGCTCATCGTGCAGCCGCTCGCCGCCATCACGCCGAGCGCGCCGTAGAGCGCGTTGGTCACGCACATCGAGGTCTCGACGTTGCCCGCCACCACCGCCGCGGGCGGGCGCGGGTTGAGCATCGAGCCCTCGGGCACGATCACCTCGAGCGGCTTGAGGCAGCCGGCGTTCAGCGGGATGTCCTCGTCCACCAGCGTGCGGAAGACGTAGAGCACGGCCGCCATCGTCACCGCCCGGGGCGCGTTGAAGTTGCTGGGCAGCTGCGCGCTCGTGCCGGTGAAGTCGATCGTCGCGGCGCGCGCGGCGCGGTCGACGCGGATCGCGACCGCGATGCGCGCGCCGTTGTCGAGCTCGAGCGCGAACTCGCCGTCCTTGAGCGCGCCGATCACGCGCCGCACCGACTCCTCGGCGTTGTCCTGCACGTGGCCCATGTAGGCGGCGACCGTCTCGCGGCCGTACTGCGCGACCATCGCGCGCAGCTCCTGCACGCCTTTTTCATTCGCCGCGATCTGCGCGCGCAGGTCGGCCAGGTTCTGCGCCGGGTTGCGCGCCGGATGCGGCCCGCCCTGCAGCAGCGCCGCCAGCTCGGCCTCGCGCAGCCGCGGCGCGCCGCCCGGCTCCCGGCCGCCCTCGACCAGCAGGAAGTTGTCGAGCAGCACGCCCTCCTCGTCGATCGTCGCCGAGAAGGGCGGCATCGAGCCCGGCGTGACGCCGCCGATGTCGGCATGGTGGCCGCGCGAGGCGACGTAGAAGGCCGGCGCCGCATCGCGCTCGTCGAGGTACACCGGCGTCACGACCGTCACGTCCGGCAGGTGCGTGCCGCCGTGGTAGGGGTCGTTGAGGGCGTAGACGTTGCCCGGGCGCATCGCGCCGCGGTTGCGCTCGATCACGGTGCGGATCGACTCGCTCATCGAGCCGAGGTGCACCGGCATGTGCGGCGCGTTGGCGATCAGCTGCCCCTCGGCGTCGAACAGCGCGCACGAGAAGTCGAGCCGCTCCTTGATGTTGACCGAGTGCGCGGTGTTCTGCAGCCGCAAGCCCATCTGCTCGGCGATGTTCATGAAGAGGTTGTTGAACACCTCGAGCATCACCGGGTCGACCTCGGTGCCGACCGCGTGCGCTGTGCGCCGCGGCTGCACGCGCTCGAGCAGCAGCGCGCCGCCGGCCTGCACCTGCGCCTGCCAGCCGGGCTCGAGCACGGTGGTCGCGTTGCGCTCGGCGATGATCGCGGGCCCGTCGATGCGTGCGCCCTCGGCGAGCCGCTCGCGCACGAACAGCGCGGCCTCGCGCCAGCCGGCCTCCCCCGCCTCGTCCTCGCAGACCATCCGGACGGTCTCGACCGGCTGGGGCCGGTGCGGCGCGGGCGGGGTGGATGCCGATGCCGGCGAGATGCCGCCGCGCTCGCCCTCGCCCACCGCCTCGACCGACACCGCCTCGATCACGAGCGGGCGCCCCGGCATCAGGAAGGCGAAGCGCTGGCGGTAGGCGGCCTCGAAGCCGGCCTGCAGCGCGTCGAGCGGGCCGGCGCGCAGCACCAGCGCGGTGTCGGTGCCCTGGTAGCGCAGGTGCACGCGGCGCTGCACGCGGATGCGGTCGTCCGGCAGGCCCTGGCCGCGCAGCTCGGCCTGCGCGGCGGCGGCGAGCCCGTCCAGGCGCTCGCCGGCGGCCGCCAGTCCCTCGGCGTCGAGCAGCCGCTCCAGCGAGGCCTCGCGCATCGCGCTGCGGTCGGCCAGCCCCATGCCGTAGGCCGACAGCACGCCGGCGAGCGGATGGATGAAGACGCGCTTCATGCCGAGCGCGTCGGCCACCGCGCAGGCATGCTGCCCGCCGGCGCCGCCGAAGCACTGCAGCGTGTAGCCGCTGACGTCGTGGCCGCGCGCGACCGAGATGCGCTTGATCGCGTTGGCCATGTTCGCGACCGCGATCCTCACGAAGCCGGCCGCGGCCTGCTCGGCGCTCATCGGCCGCCCGGCCGCGGAGATTGCGGCGGCGAGCGACTCGAAGCGCCGCACCACCGCGTCGCGGTCGAGCGGCGCGTCGCCCCGGGGACCGAACACCTTCGGGAACCAGGCCGGCTGCACGCGCCCGAGCATCACGTTGGCGTCGGTCACCGCCAGCGGCCCGCCTCGCCCGTAGGCGGCGGGGCCGGGGTCGGCGCCGGCCGAATCGGGCCCGACGCGCAGCCGCGCGCCGTCGAACGCGAGGATCGAGCCGCCGCCGGCGGCCACCGTGTGGATGCTCATCATCGGCGCGCGCACCCGCACGCCGGCCACCTGCGTCTCGAAGGCGCGCTCGAACTCGCCCGCCGCGCCGCCGGCGAAGTGCGACACGTCGGTCGAGGTGCCGCCCATGTCGAAGCCGATCAGCCGCTCGTGGCCCGCCGCGACCGCGGTGCGCACCATGCCGACGATGCCGCCGGCGGGGCCCGAGAGGATCGCGTCCTTGCCCTGGAAGCGGCCCGCCTCGGTGAGGCCGCCCGAGGACTGCATGAACAGCAGCGGCACGCCGGGCATCTCGTCGGCGACCTGGCGCACGTAGCGGTGCAGGATCGGCGAGAGATACGCGTCCACCACCGTCGTGTCGCCGCGCGCGACGAGCTTCATCAGCGGGCTCGTCTCGTGCGAGGCCGAGACCTGCGCGAAGCCGAGCCCGCGGGCGATCTCCGCCGCGCGCCGCTCGTGCGCGGTGTGGCGCCAGCCGTGCATGAAGACGATCGCGCAGGCCGCGATGCCGGCGTCGCGCGCGTCGCGCAAGGAATCGTGCAGCGCCGCCTCATCGAGCGGCTCGAGCACCTCGCCGTCCGCCGCGACACGCTCGCGCGCCTCGACCACGCGCTCGTGCAGCAACTCGGGCAGCACGATGCGGCGGTCGAACAGGCGGGGCCGGTTCTGGTAGGCGATGCGCAGCGCGTCGCGCAGGCCCCGCGTCGTGACGAGCACGGTGCGCTCGCCGCGGCGCTCGAGCAGCGCATTGGTCGCCACCGTCGTGCCCATCTTCACCGCGGCGACGCGCCCGGGCGTCACCGGCGCGCCCGCGGGCAGCCCGAGCAGGCGGCGGATGCCCTCGACCGCCGCGTCGCGGTAGAGCGCCGGGTTCTCCGACAGCAGCTTGAGCGTGTGCAGCGTGCCGTCCGGGGCGCGGCCGACGATGTCGGTGAAGGTGCCGCCGCGGTCGATCCAGAACTCCCAGCGCATGTCCATGGCCTGCTTCCTCCGTGATTCCTCGGGTTCAGGGTTCGGGATGGGGCATCGTCGAGGTGAACAGCCGCGAGTCGAGGCGGCTGGACATCACCTCGGCCGAGGCGTAGAAGCGCACCCGGTTGCGGCCGGCGCGCTTGGCCTCGTAGAGCGCCTCGTCGGCCTGGTGCAGCAGGTCGACCAGGTCGGCGCCGCCGGCCTGCAGCGTGTCGGCCGATGCGTAGGCGACGCCGACGCTGACGGTGCAGCTCAGGAAGCTGCTGCCGGTGTCGATCTCGAAGGCGGCGAAGCTGCGCCGCAGCCGGTCGGCGAACACGCGCGCGCCGGGGACGTCGGTGCCCGGCAGCACGACGCAGAACTCCTCGCCGCCGAGCCGCGCAAAGGCGTCGCTCTCGCGCTTGGCGCGCTGCACCATGCGCGCGAGCGACTGGAGCGCGAGGTCGCCGACCTGGTGGCCGTGCTGGTCGTTGACCTGCTTGAAGTGGTCGATGTCGAGCATCAGCACCGCCAGCGACTGGCCGAGCTGCGCCGACAGCGCGGCCAGCCGCGCGGTGTGCTTCTCGAAGCCGCGGCGGTTGAGCGCTCCGGTGAGCGGATCGTGGATCGCCTCGCGCCGCAGCCGCTCGGTGACGCGGAAGCTCTCGGCCAGCACCAGCAGCGGCACGAGCAGCCCGCAGGCGACGAACTGCAGCCACAGCATCACGGCGACGCCATCCGTGAAGAGGCGCCATGTCGGCCCGGTCCTCGCGGGCAGCAGCGCATGCAGCACCCAGCCGAGCGCCGCCGCGGCGGCGCAGGCGGCGATGCCGGCGTGGATCACGCGCTGGCCCCTGGGCGGCCGCAGCAGCGCCGCGAGGCCGACGACGATCCACAGCAGCGCGACGAGCCCGGACGCGAACAGCGCCTGCCCCGCCGTCTCGCCCCGCATCCGCAGCAGCAGCGCGGCGAGCAGGTAGGCCAGCGCCAGGCCCGCCACCCAGCGCAGCGCGCCCTGCCGGCCGCCGAAGCGCAGCAGGCCCTCGGCGACGCAGCCGAGCGCGAGCAGCCACAGCGCCGGCGCGAGCAGCTCGATGCCCTCGAGCCACGCCGCAGCGGCGGACATCCCCAGGCCGGCGAGCGCGAGCAGGCAGGCGCGCGACCACCAGCGCGGCCCCGGCGCGGCGGGAACGGTGCGCGCCAGCACCTCCATCAGGCCGGCGGACAGGACCATCAGCAGCGCGAAGCCGATGGCCAGGGCGTGCAGCTCGGACACCGCCGTCATGCGGAGCCCGCCCCGGCAGGCGCCGGCGGCAGCCGGCCGGCGGCCGCCGGCGTGTCCTCGCCCGCCAGCACGCAGCGGTCGCGCCCGCGCGCCTTGGCCTCGTAGAGCGCGGCGTCCGCCTGCGCGAGCATCGCGCCCCACGAGGCCTCCTGCGCCGGCTGCGACAGCACGCCGATGCTCACCGTCAACCGCAGCGGCGTGCCGGCCGCCGGCAGCAGCAGCGGCTGCGCCGCGACGCGCTGGCGCAGCGCCTCCGCCGCCAGCATCGCCTCGCGCGGGCCGGCGCCCGGCAGCAGCAGCGCGAACTCCTCGCCGCCGATGCGCCCGATCAGGTCGGCCCCGTCGAACTGCTCGCGCAGCAACTCGGCGAAGGCCTTGAGCGCCTCGTCGCCGAGCGCATGGCCGTGCGTGTCGTTGATCGCCTTGAAGCGGTCCAGGTCGCACAGCAGCAGGCCGACCGGGCGGCCGACGCGGCGCGCGAACGCGAGCGTGGTCTGCGCTGCCTCGTCGAGGCCGCGCCGGTTGAGCACGCCGGTGAGCGCGTCGTGCATCGACAGCCGCCCGAGCATCAGGTTCATGCGGGCCGTCAGCAGCAGCATCAGCCCGAGCAGGGCCGCGAGCAGCAGCAGCCCCTGGACCAGCCGGGCGAGGTCTTCCGCCATCGCCAGTGGCGCCCCGGGCTCCAGCGGCAGCAGCGCGAGCCGCAGCAGGCTCAGCAGCGCGATGAGTCCGAACACGCCCTGCAGGAAGTCGCGCACCGGCCGCAGCGCCGCCTCCCGCAACTCGCGCAGGGCCGCGACGCAGGCCAGGCCCAGCACCGCCATGCCGGCCAGCCGCACCGCCTCGCGCGCCGCGGGCAAGGGCCAGACCGCGGTGAAGAGCGCGTTCGCGATCAGGCTGCCGAGCACGATCGCGACCGAGGGCAGCCACAGGCGCGGCAGCGCGAGGTACTGCCGCAGTCCGGTGAGCAGCAGCGCGAAGCCGGTGAGGATGAGCGGGTCGCGCAGCACCAGCTGCAGCGTGGTGTCGACCTCGACGATCTTCAGCGCCTGGCCGGCGGCCAGCGGCGCGAAGGCCAACGCCCACAGGCGCGCGCCGTCGCTGTCGGGCACCCAGCGCAGGGTCAGCCCCAGCACGAGCGACAGCAGCAACGCGAGCACGGAACTCGCCAGAACGAGGGCAGTGAAGTCCAAGGGGAAGAAGAAATCGGCCGAGTATGCCCACCACCTCCTCCCGCAGCAAGCCGGGCGCCCCCGGGCTGGCGGCACCCGGATGGGCGGGGAGGAACGGCAAGACGGAGGCAAACGCCGAATTGTGCCGGTGCGACCCGCCTGTTCGCCGGGCTGGGGGAAAGCCGCTGGCAGATACTCGCGAGGCCGAAGAAGTCCCCTGCCCCATGTCCGACACCTTCCCCCCTCCCCTGCCGGAGGCCGAAGCCGCCGCGCCGACGCTGCACTGGCCGGCCCCGCCGCTCGGCGGCCCCCACGCCGACGACGACCTGCGCGCGCTCCTGTGCGAGATCGCGGGCCACAACGGCCGGCAGATGCGGGGGCGGCTGGTGCGCTTCTCACCCGCCGACGAGCTCGTGCTCGTGCAGGTGCCGCCGGCGCGCATCCCCTTGACGATCCGCTTCGCGCAGTTCCGCAGCCTGGCGCTGGGCGAGCCGCTGATCGCACGCGGCGAGCCGCCCGAGCCGCTGCCGGCCAGCCGCTACGAAGTGACGATGAAGGCGGGCGAGGCCCTCGCGGGACAGACGCTCGGCCACGTCGAGACGCCCTCGGGCCTGTTCCTGTTCCCGCCCGCGGGCCCGGGGGGCGCCGTGACGCGGCTCTTCGTGCCCGTCGGCAGCTACGAGCGCTTCGTCGTGGACGCGCCCGCCGCGGGTCTGCCGGTCTCGCACCGCATCCGCACGCCGGCGGCGCTGATCACGGCGCTGGAGCAGCAGTCGCGCATGCCGGTGGTGCGCCTCGGCGAGGCGCTGCTGAGCCTCGGCATGATCGAGCCCGAGGCGCTCGCCGAGGCGCTGGAGCGGCAGAAGACCCGGCGCGACGTGCCGCTCGGCGCGCTGCTGGTGCAGCAGGGACGGGTCTCCCCGCAGGACCTGCAGGCGGCCCTCGCGCACAAGATGGGCTACCCGATGGTGGAAGCGGAGCACTTCCCCGCCGACAGCGAGGCAGTGCGCCTGCTGCCCTACGCGGTGGCGACGCGGCTCAACGCGCTGCCGCTGCTGCTGCGCGAGGACGGGCGGCTGGTGGTGGCGCTCGAGGACCCGTCGCGACGCGACGCGATCGAGGAGCTGGAATTCGTCACCCAGTCCAAGGTCGTCCCGGTGCTCGCGCAGGCCGACGCGCTCGCCGGCGCGATCCGCGAGCACTTCGAGCGCCTCGGCGCCGACGTCGGCGGTGCCGAGTTCGAGGCCAGCGACACCGGCAAGCTGATCGAGACGCTCGAGCGCGACAGCGCAGGCGGCGCTGGCGACGACGAGGACCGCCAGATCGAGCAGAGCGACAACTCGCTCGTGCGGCTGATCAACAACATGATCATCGAGGCGCACTCGCGCCGCGTCTCCGACATCCACATCGAGTGCTATCCCGGACGGGACAAGGTCAAGGTGCGCTTCCGCCGCGACGGCGTGATGCAGCCCTACCTGGAGCTGCCCTACAACTACCGCACCGCGCTGGTGGCCCGCATCAAGGTCATGTGCGAGCTCGACATCTCCGAGCGCCGCAAGCCGCAGGACGGCAAGATCAGCTTCGGCAAGTTCGTCCCCGGCTACAAGCTCGAGCTGCGGGTGGCCACCGTGCCGACGCACGGCGGGCTCGAGGACGTGGTGCTGCGCCTGCTGTCCTCGGCGCGGCCGGTCGCGCTGGATCAGCTGGGCCTGAGCCCCGAGAACCACGCGCGGCTTCGCGAGGCGATCGAGCGGCCCTACGGCATGGTGCTGTGCGTCGGCCCGACCGGCTCGGGCAAGACCACCACGCTGCACTCGGCGCTCGGCCACCTGAACCGGCCGGAGCGCAAGATCTGGACCGCCGAGGACCCGGTCGAGATCACGCAGCCCGGGCTGCGCCAGGTGCAGATCAACCCGAGGATCGAGTGGACCTTCGCGAAGGCGCTGCGTGCCTTCCTGCGCGCCGACCCGGACGTGATCATGGTCGGCGAGATCCGCGACGAGGAGACCGCGCACATCGCGGTCGAGGCCGCGCTCACCGGGCACCTGATGCTGTCGACGCTGCACACCAACAGCGCTGCCGACACGGTCACCCGGCTGCTCGACATGGGGGTGGACCCGTTCAACTTCGCCGACTCGCTGCTGGCGATCCTGGCCCAGCGCCTGGTGCGGCGCCTGTGCGCGCACTGCCGCCAGTCGCGGGCGGCGACGCCCGAGGAGGTCGACGAGCTGCTGGCCGACTGGCTGCACGCGTGGCCGGACGAGGAGACCCGCCCCGGCGCCGCCGCGCTGCGCCAGGCCTGGCTGGAGCGCTTCGGCCGCGACGGCCGGCTGCAGCTCCACCACAGCCCGGGATGCGAGAAGTGCGAGCACCTCGGCTTCAATGGCCGCGCCGGCCTGCACGAGCTGATGCTCGTGTCGCGCGAGCTGCGCCAGCTGATCCACACCGGCGCCCGCCCGGAGGAGCTGCTGCGGCAGGCGATGCGCGAGGGCATGCGCACGCTGCGCCAGGACGGCATCGAGAAGGTGCTGCAGGGCGTCACGACGCTCGCCGAGGTGCGCGCGACGAGCAACGCCTGAGCGCCGCAAGCAAGGCGCTCAGCCGCCGCCGCGCTGCATGAAGAGGTCGAAGTAGCGCATGAAGGCAGTGCGCTGCGGCTCGTCCACGCCGTCGAACTCGAAGTCCACCACCAGCCGCGGCAGCGTGATCAGCGCGATGCGCCGCGGCGGCGACACCTGCCAGCGCAGGTGCAGCGTGCCCCCGCCGATGCGCACGCAGGCCTGCGCGCCGTCGAGCCGCATCGCGTGCGTGCCCACCGCGCCCGGCAGCCAGCCGAGGAACTCGGCCTCGGTGCAGGCCATGTCGCGCTGGAAGGAGGAGGGATAGGAGAGGGCATGCATCGGGACGGGACCTCGGGAGCGGTGAAGCACGGGAGCGGGCCGGATCGTGCCCGGCCCGCGCCGACCCTGCATCACGCAGGGCCTTCGCCCCGCACGCCGGCTCACGGGGCGAGCCGGCGGGCGCGACGGCCGGCGCTCAGCCGCCCGCGATCGGCGGCCAGATCGCGAGCACGTCGCCGTCGAGCAGCGCGCGCGAGCCGCGCTCCTCGGGGGGCACGTAGCTGCCGTTGACCAGCACCAGGTGCACCAGCTTCATCGGCAGGTTGAAGGGCGCGATGACGTCGGCGATCGTCGCGCCCTCGGGCAGCTCGAGCGGCATCTGGTTGCTCCTGCGCACCTCCGGCGGCAGGTAGTCGGTGAGCGTCGCGTAGAGCTTGAACGTGATCTTCATGCAGAGATCATCTCAAAGCTGCGCTCAACGTGCCGGATGCCAGCGTTCCTGCGCCTGCGCGCAGGCGAGGTAGGCCTCCATCAGGCGCGTCGGGTCCGCGGCGAGGCGCTCCTTCCATTCGCCCAGCCGCACGCGCCCCTCGACCAGGCCGCGCATCACGCCGACATGCTCGGTCCAGCCGACGCTGTTGCAGCCCGCGAGCCGGTCGCCGTCGAACTGCAGGCTCAGCAGCCGGAAGCCCTCGCGGTCGGCCAGCTCGACATGCTCGCCTCCGTCCACGCCCTGCCAGTCGCCGAAGCTCGCCGAGATCAGGCCCAGCGTGTCGAGCACGTTGATCTGCGTCACGCCCTTGAGCTCGGCGCGGCGCCCGGCCATGTTCATCGCGGCGACGTAGGCCTGGTCGGCGGCGTTGGGTTGGATCGCGCTGACGATGGTGCGGCCGCTGACCTTGTCGAAGGCCTCGGCGCAGTCGCCGGCGGCATAGATGCCGGGCACCGTGGTCTGCATGTGCTCGTCGGTCAGCACGCCCTGCAGGCAGCGGATGCCGGAGTCCTCGAGGAAGGCGATGTTGGGCTTCACGCCGGTGGCGCTGATGACGAGGTCGGCCTCGAGCGTCTCGCCGTTGGACAGGCGCACGCGCAGCGCCGGGCCCGCAGGCGCGTCTGCGGCCACGGCCTTGGGCGCGCCGCCGCCGAAGAAGCCGGCGATCACATCGAAGAGGCCTGCGGACGGCGCCGGCGGCGGCGGGGCCTCCTCGATCGCCTCGACGCGGGTGCCGGTGTAGACCTGCACGCCCTTCTTCTCCACCCATTCCTTGATCATGCCGCCGGCGGTCGGCCCCATCATGCGCGGCACCATCCGGTCGCCCATCTCGACCACCGTCAGGTGCACGCCGCGCAACGCGAGCGCTTCCATGATGATGCAGCCGATGAAGCCGGCGCCCATCTGCAGCACGCGCGCGCCCGGCTGCGCCAGGCGGGCGATGTGGCGCGCGTCGTCGAGCGTCCAGCAGGTGTGCACGCCGGGCAGGTGGATGCCGGGCACCGGCGGGCTCGCCGGCTTGGAGCCGGTGGCGATCAGCAGCGTGTCGAAGCCGAGCCGGGTGTCGTCGTCGAGCATCAGCTCGCGGTTGGCGACGTCCACCTTCAGCGCGCGCTGGCGGCGCAGCTCGATGCGCAGCCGGTTGAAATGGTGCGGGTCGTGGCGCAGGTAGGTGCCCTCCTCGCCGACCTTGCCGATGAGCAGGTAGGGGATGGCCATGCGCGAGTACGGCGGCTCGGGCTCGTCGCCGATGATGATGATCTCGTCGTGAGGCGCCTGCTTGCGCAGGGTCTCGGCCGCGATGACGCCGGCCGGGCCGGCGCCGAGGATGACGTGTCTGGTCATGTTCGCATTCCTTGCAACGAAAAAGGCGGTCCGTGAACCGCCTTCGTGGGGATCGGAGGAAGGGGCCGGGCCCTCTCGGCGTCCCGGCCCCGCGGCCTCACAGGCCCAGGCGCTCGCGCGTCTCGGGCTTGAGGCGGCCCTCGGCGTCCCAGCCGCGGATCTCGTAGTACTTCGGCAGCATCTCGGGCAGCTTGTTGACCAGGCCCTTGGCGGGGCCGGTCTTGGCCGGCTCGGTCAGCAGCCGCGGCGGCAGCGTGTCGTCGGCGGCGGTGAAGCCGGCGCGGTTGTTGAAGTCCCGCTCCATGTTCCAGACGCGCTCGCCGATCTCGTTGAGCTTCTCGAGCGTGAACTCCTCGCCGCAGGCAGCGGCGACCTGCGGCTGCACGTCCGACAGGCCCCAGGCGAAGCTCGTGAAGATGCAGATGCCGGCGGAGTCGAAGGCCGCGGTCGCATCCTGGAAGGCCATCACGAGTTCCGGCTTGCCCTCGGCGGTGAGCGGGTCGGTCTTGACCGGGATGCCGAGCACTTCCGAGGCCACGGTGTAGCTGCGCAGGTGGCAGGCGCCGCGGTTGGAGGTCGCGTAGGTCAGGCCCATGCCCTGGATGCCGCGGCTGTCGTAGGCCGGGAACTCCTGGCCCTTGACGCTCATCGACAGCTCGGGGTGGCCGTACTTCTCGCACAGGCGCTTGGAGCCCTGGCCGATCTCCTTGCCGAAGCCCTCGCCCGCGGCCGTCATCTCGGTGAGCCTGACCAGCGCCTCGGCCGAGCCGAAGGGCGCCTCGATGCCGATCTGCTCCTTGGTCAGCGCGCCGATCTCGTAGAGCTCCATCACCGCGCCGATGGTCGCGCCGAAGGAGATCGGGTCCATCCCCTGCTCGTTGCACAGCGTGTTGCAGTACTGCAGCGCCTCCAGGTCGTTGACGCCGTTGGCGTTGCCGAGCGCCCAGGCCGCCTCGTACTCGAGGCCGCCGGTGGCGCCCCAGTACTTCGGCTTGTTCTCGACCGAGAAGTGGGTCTGGTCGATCTTGCTGATGCGCCCGCAGGCGATCGTGCAGCCGAAGCAGGCCTGGTTGGTGACGAGCTGGGGCTTGCCGTCGCTCTTGCGCGGCGTGGCCATGGCTTCCGCCGAGACGTCCTTGGCGCCCTCGAACTGCACGTCGCGGTGGTTGCGCGTCGGCGAGGCGCCCATCTCGTTGATGACGTTCATCAGCACCTGGGTGCCGTAGGTCGGCAGGCCCTGGCCGGTGACGGCGTTGTCAGCGAGGATCTTCTTCTTCTCGAAGGTGACGCGCATGAACTCCTTGGGGTTGGCGATGTTGCCCACGCCCTTGGTGCCGCGCACGGCGATCGCCTTGAGGTTCTTGCTGCCCATCACGGCACCGACGCCCGAGCGGCCCGCGGCACGGTGCAGGTCGTTGACGACCGCGGAGAACAGCACCTGGTTCTCGCCCGCGAGGCCGATGCACGACACGCGCACCAGCGGGTCCTGGTGCTGCTTCTTGATCGTTTCCTCGGTTTCCCAGACCGACTTGCCCCACAGGTGCGAGGCGTCGCGCAGCTCGACCTTGTCGTCCTCGATCGAGAGGTAGACCGGGCGGTCGCTGCGGCCCTCGAAGATCACCATGTCCCAGCCGGCGAACTTCAGCTCCGAGCCCCAGTAGCCGCCGGAGTTGGAGCAGGCGATGGCGCCGGTGAGCGGGCCCTTGGTGACGACGGTGTAGCGCCCGCCGGTCGAGGCCATCGTGCCGGTCAGCGGGCCGGTGGCCCAGATCAGCTTGTTGTCGGGCGACAGCGGATCGACCTTCGGGTCGATCTCGCTCGTGAGGTACTTGGTCGCGAGGCCGCGCGAGCCGAGGTAGGCGCGCGCCCATTCCATGTTGAGGGGTTCGTTCTTGATCTCGCCGGTGGCGAGGTTCACGCGCAGGATCTTTCCAGCCCAGGACATTGCTCTTCTCCTCAGGGATTCGGTCTAGGTGGCGGCGCGCTTCAGGCCGCGGCGGGCTGGTTGCCCAGCTTGTCGGCCCACTGCTTCATGCGGTCCAGGCCGGTCCAGTTGGCGTCGATGTAGGTGATGGCACCCGTCGGGCAGGCGGTGGCGCAGGCAGGATCCCCGCCGCACAGGTCGCACTTCTGCACCTTGCCGGTCTCCTGCACGTAGTTGATCGTGCCGAAGGGGCAGGAGATCGTGCAGACCTTGCAGCCCACGCAGGTGGTCTCGTTGACGACCTTGGCGCCAGTGAGCGCGTTGACCGTGATGGCCTCGACCGGGCAGGCGTGCAGGCACCAGGCCTCGTCGCACTGCGTGCAGGTGTAGGGCACCTTGCGGCCGGTGTGGTGGAAGTCGAAGACCTTGATGCGCGACTTGCTCGGCGCGTAGACCTCGTAGTTCTCGTAGCTGCAGGCCATCTCGCACTGCAGGCAGCCGGTGCACTTGTCCGGGTTGATGTGCAGAACCTTTTGCATTTGTCTGTGTTCCTTCTCGATCAGATCGGGCGGTGCGCTGCGCTCGCAGCGTCTCGGGAGGACGGTGGGGACCGGCGCCTACGCGGCTGGAGACCGGTCGCACGGCCATCGCGCGCGGACTCCGACGAGGTATGCAGGGGCGTTCATATCTTCGAAAAAGCGCCCTGCCGCCGATACCTAGGCGAAACCCTGAAGAAACTCCCCCCGCTGCTCCATCACCGCTCCAGACTGGAGCACGGCTGGAGCAGACGGGGGACAGCAGGGGCACAGCCTCAGGGGCGCCGCCAGCTCACGTTGCCCGCGGCGAAGATCTCGCCCAGTTTTCCGGACTGCTGCAGGCCGTTGACGGCCTCCTGCAGCGCCTTGGCGAGGTCGTCGGCCTCGCGCTTGACGGCCAGGCCGACGGGCCAGCCGTCGCGCGCGCGCGGCAGCGGCAACGGCTCGATCGCGTAGCGCTCGTCGCGGCCGATCTGCGACTCGAGCTCCGACGCCAGCCCGGCGGCCGCGCCGACCTCGCCGCGCAGCAGCGCGCGCGCCGCCTCGGTGCCGTCGGCCATGCGCGTGACGAGCTGCTCGCGCCAGGCGCCGCCGTCGGCGCCGATCAGCAGCCAGCCGGCCAGCGACAGGCCCGGAACCGCGATCTTCTGCCCCTTGAGCGAGGCCATCGACTCGAGTTGCGGCACCTGCCGCAGGTCGCGCGCGATCGCCAGGCGCTCGCGGTAGTACGGCGCGAAGATCGAGACCTTCGGATTGTTCTGGATCAAGGGGCGATCCACCGGCACGTGCAGCAGCACGTCGGCGGGTCCCCAGCCAAGGTAGTGGCCGCGCCAGACCATGTTGCGCAGGTCGTCGTCCATGTTCTCGCCGGCGTTGAAGGGCAGCAGCGAGGCGCCCACGCCGATCGAGGCGGCGAGCGCGCGGGCGAACTCCACGTCGATGCCCTTGCCGGCGACGTGAAAGGGCGGCATGTCGTTGTAGACGCCGACGAGGAGGCTGCCGCGCTGGCGCACGCGCTCCAGCGCGGAGAGCTCTTTGGCGGCGGCATGCGGGGCGGCGAGCGCGCCGAGCGCCAGGGCACCGAGGCCCTGCAGCACGCGGCGGCGGTTCAGCGGTCGATCGCTCATGGCTGACTCCGCGCCGGGCTCACAGCGGCTTCTCGCGCCGCGTCTCCAGGTAGGACTTGATGGCCCATACCGCCTCCTGGTTGAGCATGCCCTCGAAGGGCGGCATGTAGACCGCGCCGTTGCGGGTGCGGCCCTTGCGGACGGTGCTGGCGAAGAAGTCGTCGACCTCCTTCACGCAGGCGGCCTTCCTGCGCGCGTCCTTCAGGCTCGCGCACTCGTTGTCGAGCTTGCGCAGGTCGGGGGCGATGCCGCCGGAGACGGCGTCGATGCCGTGGCAGCGCGCGCAGTTCTGCGTGTAGGCCGAGTTGCCGACGCGCACCGCCTTCTCGTTGTTGCGGAAGGGGTTCTCGGACTTCCAGTCCGCGCCGAGCGGCGGCAACTCGCGCGTGTCCACGGCCTGCGGCGTGACGTCGCCATGGGCGAGCGCGGCACCGGCGGCCAGCGCGAACGCGAGCGCGGCGGCGCGCGGCGCGAGCTTCAGGGTCGAGGACAGGGCGTGGATCGGGCGGCGGGCCAGGGTCTTCATCGCTGTTGTCTCCTTCATGTGTTCAGCGGACAGGGTGGTGCCACAGACCGCAAGGCCTGTGCCAATGTGTCGCCAGACCGACATTGGCCCACTTCCTAGGTGCTGCACCGATGGACATATGCAGCGTTTTTCCTATCATCGCGGTGCCTCGCAGCCCCAGGTTGCGCAAATCCTCAGCAGTTCGGGCCGCCGCTGTACCATCCGGTAGCACTGCGTCGCCGTCCGGCACCCCGGTGGGCCGCTCCGGCAGCCCGCGACACAGCAGAGAATGGAGGACGTGATGCCCACGTCGACGACGACCCCCGCGATGCGCTCCACCTGGACCGCCAGGGAGACCGCAACGCCGCCCGGCGGCGAGCAGGCGCTGCGCGGCCTGCAGGACCATCTCCAGCTGATCGAGCAGTCCCACCAGCGCTGCGCCGCGCTCGGCCTCAGCCGCATCGAGCGCCCGGACCACGCGCCGCTGCTGCGCGGCGAGATGCTGACGGTGCGCGACTCGAACCAGCGGCTGTTCACGCACGCGCTGCCGGTGATGGAGCTGCTGGCCGAGCAGATCGTCAGCACGCAGAGCATGGTGCTGCTGACCGACGCCAACGGCACCATCCTGCACTCGATCGGCGAGGACAACTTCCTCGAGCGCGCCTCGAAGGTCGCGCTGTCGCCCGGCGTCAACTGGGCCGAGCAGTCCAAGGGCACCAACGCGATCGGCACCGCGCTGATCGAGGAGACGCCCACGCTCGTGCATGCCGACGAGCACTTCATGCACGCCAACAACTTCCTGACCTGCTCGGCCGCGCCGATCCTCGACCCGAGGGGCAACATCCTCGGCGTGCTGGACGTGAGCGGCGACCGGCACTCCTACCACCAGCACACGATGGGGCTGGTGAAGATGTCGGCGCGCATGATCGAGAACCACTGGCTCAGCGACGACTTCCGCAACGAGCTGCGCCTGCACTTCCACAGCCGCGCCGAGTTCATCGGCACGCTGATGGAGGGCATCCTGGCGGTCAACCGCGAGGGCCGCATCCTCGGCGCCAACCGCAGCGCGCTCGACCAGCTGCAGCTCAGCAGCGCCGCGCTGCGCATGCAGAGCATCACCTCGCTGTTCGGCACCTCGGTGGCGGCGCTGGTGGACCACTTCCGCACGCCGCTGTCGGTGCCGCTGTCGCTGTCGCTCGCCAACGGCCGCAAGTTCCACGCGCAGGCACGCTTCAACTGGCCGGTGTGGCATGCGGTGAGTCCCTCCGCGGCACGCGCACCGGCGCCCGAGCCGGCCGGCACCGTCGCCCGCGCGGCCGCGCTGCCCGCGGAGCAGCGGCAGCGGCCCTCGGGCCTGCGCTACCTGCAGACCGGCGACGCGCAGATGGAGCAGGTGATCGCCAAGATCGGCCGCGTGCTCAACCGCGACATCCCGATCCTGATCCTCGGCGAGACCGGCACCGGCAAGGAGCTGCTCGCGCGCGCCATCCACCAGGACTCGCAGCGCAGCGCGCACCCCTTCGTCGCGGTCAACTGCGCGTCGATCCCCGAGTCGCTGATCGAGGCGGAGCTGTTCGGCTACGAGGACGGTGCCTTCACCGGCGCGCGCAGGAAGGGCGCGGTCGGCAAGATCGTGCAGGCCAACGGCGGCACGCTCTTCCTCGACGAGATCGGCGACATGCCGCCGCCGCTGCAGGCGCGGCTGCTGCGCGTGCTGCAGGAGCGCCAAGTCACGCCGCTCGGGAGCAGCAAGTCGATCGCGGTCGACGTCGCGATCGTTGGCGCGACGCACCGCAACCTGCGCGAGATGATCAGCAGCAACGACTTCCGCGAGGACCTCTACTACCGGCTCAACGGCCTGGTCGTGAAGCTGCCGGCGCTGCGCGAGCGCAGCGACCTGCAGACCATCGTGCACAAGATCCTGCGCGCCGAATGCCCGGAGCAGCCGCCCGCGGTCAGCGCCGAGGTGATGCAGATGTTCCAGCGCTACTCCTGGCCCGGCAACGTGCGCCAGCTCGCCAACGTGCTGCGCACCGCGGCGGTGATGGCCGGCGGCGAGCCGCTGATCACGCGCGCGCACCTGTCGGACGACTTCCTGGAGGACGTGCAGCGGCTCGACGCCCTCGCCGCGCCGGCAGTGGCGGCGATGATGCCTTCGGCGCCGGGCGCCGCGTTCACGGGCGCGTTCGCGGGTCCCGCGGGGCCGTCCTCCCCCTTCGGCGTCGCCCCTCCTGCGCACGCCGCCGCGGCACCCGCCGCCGCGCGCGAGGGCATGACGCTCGAGGAACTCGAGATCGAGACCATCCGCCAGGCGGTCGAGGCCGCCGGCGGCAACATCTCCGAGGCCTCCAAGCGCCTGGGCATCAGCCGCAACACGATCTACCGCAAGCTGCGCTGGAACCGGCCGCCGGCGGCCTGAACCCGGCAGGCCGGGCGCTGCGCCCTGCCGCTCAGCGCCGTGGCGTGTCGTCGAGCCAGGCCTGCTCGGCTTGGCGCCAGGCGCGCTGCACGTTGAGCGGATGCCGCTCGGCGTAGTGCGGGAGATGCGCGAACTCCGGCAGCGCCAGCGCGTCGGACGCCGCCGACTCCAGCGCGCCGCGCTCGACCGCCGCCCGCACCTTCGCGTCGAGCGCCTCCCAGTAGGCGAGATGCTCGCGCAGCGCCGCGGCGCCCGCCGGCCCGCCCTGCTCCCCCACCACGCCGGCCGGCCCGACGAGCGCGAGCAGCGCGCGCGTGCCCTCGCGCAGCGGGGCGAGCTCGGCGTCGCGCAGTTCCGGCACCGCGCCGGCCCACAGCAGGCCGTGCGCGATCCACAGGCCGCTCGCGCGATGGCGCAGCACGAGCGTCGGCGAGCGCCCGCCGCGCGGCAGCAGCCGCCAGTCGAAGGGGCCGAGTCGCCCGGCGCTGCCCCGCAGCAGCCGCTGCGGCAGCCGCACCGCGCGCTCGTCGAGCGCGGCCCCGGCAGGACCGATGCGCTGCGCCAGCGCCTCGACGCACGCCGGGCAGTGCCGCCGCATCGCCCTCGCCACCGGCTCGGCCGCCCACAGCCGCGCGCCGGGAAAGGCGGCGTTGCCCAGCACCAGCTCCGGCTGCGCCCGGGGATTGACCACGTCGCTCACCGGCCGCCCGAGGCGGCGGCGCACCTCGCAGGCGAGCGCCGCGCCGGCCGCCGGCGTGGGGCCGGAGCCGAGCAGCCAGACGCGCGCGCCCTGCCGCACCACCACCAGGTTCGCGACCCGGCCGCCGTTGCCGGGCGCCGGCTCGCCGCCCTCGCCCGGCACCAGCCAGACCCCGGGCGCGAGCTCCGCCCAGGGCAGCGCCGGCCCCGTGCAGGCGGGCGTTGACGGGGAAGCGGCGCCCGCCCCGGTCGCCCCGGTCGCCCCGGTCGCCCCGAGGGCCCCAGTGGCCCCAGTGGCCCGGACATCCGCCGCCACATTCCCGCCGCCGGCCAGCAGCACCGCGGCCAGCCCGGCCCGCAGCACCGCCCCTAGAGAAAACCCTGTGCCAGGCTTGAGCGATGTTGTCATGCGCTGGAACACCCTGCCCCAGCACTGTGACGAGGTGTCGCCGCCGCCTGCTCCAGCGCTGACAGGCAGAGCGGGGCGACGGGATGCGAAGGGGCGCCCGGATCTGCGGGTGTTCCCGAATGCCGGCAGGGCCGGGGAAGACGCTTTGACATACGGCATGGGTCTTGCAGAAATGTGCCCGTTCGCAGCGGACGGATCCAGCGACGAAGCCAGCCTTCCGCCCGGACTCTTTCAACCAAGGAGACAAACATGAAATGGACCAAGCCCCAGTACCAGGACCTGCGCTTCGGCTTCGAGATCACGATGTACATCGCCGCGCGCTGACGCCTCGATGACCGGGTCGGCCCTGACGCTTCGGACACGCATGCGCGACACATTCCAGATCTCCCGGTGCCACGCGGCGACCGTCGCGGCAGGGCCGCTTTCCCCATCTCAGAATCATCGCCGAGGACGCGCATGAAGGTGCTCGTGCTCGGCTCGGGAGCCGGCGGCGGCTTCCCGCAATGGAACTGCAACTGCGCGCTGTGCGGCGGGCTGCGCCGCGGCACGGTGAACGGGCGGGCGCGCACGCAGAGCTCGATCGCCGTCTCGTCCGACGGGCGCGACTGGGTGCTGCTCAACGCCTCGCCCGACATCGCGCAGCAGATCCGCAGCCATCCCGCGCTGCAAGCCTGCAGCGCGCCCGACGGCCCCCGCCGCCACACGCCGATCCGCGCGATCGTGCTGATGGACGCGCAGATCGACCACGTCACCGGCCTCTTGAGCCTGCGCGAGGGCCCGCCGCTGCAGCTCTACGCGACGCCCTGCGTGTTCGAGGACCTGACCACCGGGCTGCCGCTGCTGCCGGTGCTGCAGCACTACTGCGGCGTGCAGTGGCACCTGCTGCCGGTGGCCGGCCAGCAGCGCCAGGCGAGCTTCCGCGTCGAGGGCTTCGCGTCGCTGCGCTTCACGGCGGTGGCGATCCCCGGCAAGGCGCCGCCCTACTCGCCGCACCGGCACGACCCCACGGTGGGCGACAACATCGCGCTGCACGTCGAGGACCTCGCCACCGGCCAGCGCCTGTTCTACGCGCCCGGCCTCGGCGAGGTCGGCGACAGCGAGCTCGCGTGGATGCGCGAGGCCGACTGCCTGATGGTGGACGGCACCTTCTGGACCGAGGACGAGATGCTCGCCGCGGGCCTCGGCACCAAGCGCGCCGCCGAGATGGGGCACCTGCCGCAGAGCGGCTCGGCCCACGGCGACGAGGGCATGATCGCCGCGCTCGACCGCACCGATGCGCGCCGCAAGGTGCTCATCCACATCAACAACAGCAACCCGATCCTCGACGAGCACAGCGCGCAGCGGCGCGAGCTGGCGCGCCACGGCATCGAAGTCGCCTACGACGGCATGGAGATCGAACTGTGAGCATCACCTGGCCCGAGATCCCCGCCGAGGTCAAGCGCCTCGAGCCCTGGAGCGAGGACGAGTTCGAGGCGCGGCTGCGCGCGATGGAAGCGCGCTACCACATCCACCACCCCTTCAACCTGCGGCTCAACCGCGGCGAGCTGCAGCCCTTCCAGGTGCGCGGCTGGGTCGCCAACCGCTTCTACTACCAGCGCTGCATCCCGATCAAGGACGCCGCGATCATGGCCAACTGCCCGGACCGCGAGGTGCGCCGGCGCTGGATCGCGCGCATCCACGACCACGACGGCACGGGCGACCACCAGGGCGCGAACGCCGGCGGCATCGAGTCGTGGACGCGGCTGGGCATCGCCTGCGGCCTGTCGCGGGAGGACCTGTGGTCGCAGAAGCACGTACTGCCCGGCGTGCGCTTCGCGGTCGACGCCTACGTGAACTTCGCGCGCCAGGCGCCGTGGCAGGAGGGCGCGATCTCGTCGCTGACCGAGCTGTTCGCGCCGAAGATCCATGCCGACCGGCTCAAGGGCTGGCCCTCGCACTACCCGTGGATCGAGCCCGAGGGCCTGAGCTACTTCCGCAGCCGCATCCCGCTGGCCAGCCGCGACGTCGAGCACGGCCTCGAGATCGCGCGCGGCTGGTGCCGCAGCCGCGCGCGCCAGGAGCGCGCGCTGCAGATCCTCGGCTTCAAGCTCGACATCCTGTGGACGATGCTCGACGCGATCGAGCGCGCCTACCCCGACGACCTCCCCGAGGAGCTGCGGCCATGAGCGGTGCCCTTCCCGTGCCGCTGTCGGCCGCCTCGACGCCGCGGATCGCGCCGCTGTACCGGCTGCAGTTCGAGCCGGCGCAGGACTGCTGGGTGCTGCTCTACCCCGAGGGTCTGGTGCGGCTGAACGCGCCGGCCGCCGAGATCCTGCGGCGCTGCGACGGCACGCGCAGCATCGACGCGCTCGTGGCCGAGCTGGAGCAGGCCTTCGGCGAGAGCGAGCTGCGCGGCGACGTGTGCGACTTCCTGGGTGACGCCCATGGGCGCGGCTGGATCGTCTGAGGCGCCGGCCTCGCCCGCCGCGCCGCGCCCCGGCCCGCCGCTGTGGCTGCTCGCGGAGCTGACCTACCGCTGCCCGCTGCACTGCGCCTTCTGCTCCAACCCGGTGGACTACCAGCGCCACCGCGAGGAGCTCTCCACCGCCGAGTGGCTGCGCGTGCTCGAGCAGGGCCGCGCCGCCGGCGCCGTGCAGCTCGGCCTCTCGGGCGGCGAGCCGCTGCTGCGCGATGACCTGGAGGAGATCGTCGCGCACGCGCACAAGCTCGGCTACTACGTCAACCTGATCACCTCCGGGATCGGTCTGAGCGAGGCGCGCGCGAGGGCGCTGAAGGACGCCGGGCTCGACCACATCCAGCTCTCCTTCCAGGACTCGAGCCGCGAGCTCAACGACTTCCTGTCCTCCACCCGCACCTTCGAGCTGAAGTCCAGGGTCGCGCGCATCATCAAGGACCTCGGCTACCCGATGGTGCTCAACTGCGTGATGCACCGCTTCAACCTGCCGCACGTCGGCCGCATCATCGCGATGGCCGAGGCGATGGGCGCGGAGTTCCTCGAGCTCGCCAACACGCAGTACTACGGCTGGGGCTGGCTCAACCGCGACGCGCTGATGCCGACGGCCGAGGACCTCGCCGACGCGGAGGCGATCGTCGACCACCACCGCGAACGGCTCGCCGGCCGCATGCGCATCTTCTGGGTCTCGCCCGACTACGTCGACGCCAAGCCCAAGGCCTGCATGAACGGCTGGGGCTCGGTGTTCATGGTGGTCGCGCCCGACGGGCTGGCGCTTCCCTGCCACAGCGCGCGCATGCTGCCCGGGCTCGAGTTCCCGTCGGTGCGGGAGATGGCGGTCAGGGACATCTGGTACGACAGCCCGGCCTTCCGGCGCTACCGCGGCGACGACTGGATGTCGCCCACCTGCCGCTCCTGCGACGAGCGCGGACGGGACTTCGGCGGCTGCCGCTGCCAGGCCTTCCTGCTCACCGGGGATGCCGCGGCAACCGACCCGGTGTGCCCGAAGAGCCCGGACCGGGCGCTCGTCGACCGCGTCCTCGCGCAGGCGCGCAGCCGCGCTCCGGTGGCTCAGCCGCTGACCTTCGTGCCGCGCACCTCGCGCCAGGCGGGACTCGTGTTCCGCACTGATGAAAACTCTCGGCTGCACGGCGACGAGGCGAGTCCACAATCCCCGCCATGCTGAGCATCCAGGGACTCACCAAACGCTACGGCGAGCGCACCGCGCTCGCGGCGCTCGACCTCGAGCTGCCCGCGGGCCGCTTCGTCGCGCTGCTCGGCCCCAACGGCGCCGGCAAGTCGACGCTGTTCCAGTTGCTCACCGGCCTGTTCGCGCCGGACGCCGGCCGCATCGCGATCGCCGGCTTCGACCTGCGGCGCCAGCCGCGCGCGGCGCTCGCCAAGCTCGGCGTGGTGTTCCAGCAGATGTCGCTCGACCTCGACCTGTCGGTGCGCCGCAACCTCGCCTTCCAGGCGGCGCTGCAGGGCCTGCCCGGCAGCCTCGCGCGCGAGCGCATCGCGACGGACGCCAAGCGCATCGGGCTCGACGCCGACCTCGACCGCCCGGTGCGCGAGCTCTCGGGCGGCAACCGCCGCAAGGTCGAGCTGATCCGCGCCTCGCTGCACCGCCCCTCGCTGCTGCTGATGGACGAGGCCACCGTCGGGCTCGACCCGAAGTCGCGCCGCGACCTGCTCGCCGCGCTGCGCGAGGACGTCGCCGAGCGCAGTGCAACGGTGCTGTGGGCCACGCACCTGGTCGAGGAGGCCGAGCAGGCCGACCGGGTGCTGGTGCTGCACCGCGGCCGGCTGCTCGCCGACGGCGCGCCCGCGGCGGTCGCCGCCGCGCTCGGCGGCGGCACGCTCGAGGAGGCTTTCGTGCGCGCGACCGGGTAGCGCGCGCACCGGCGCCGCGCGAGGCGGCGCCGTACGGCAGCGGCCCTCGCGTCGCCCCGGCTGCCGAAACAACAGAAGCAACGAAGGAGACGAACATGAAGTACCGACGCCCCCTCCCCGCCCTGCTGGCGGCCTCCGGCCTCGCGCTGGCGCTGCTGGCCTCCGCCGCGCAGGCCGCCACCGGCCTCGCCTACGTGTCCAGCGAGAAGGACCATGCGCTGACCATCGTCGACCCGAAGACGATGGCCGTGGTCGGCACCATCCCGACCTGCAAGCGCCCGCGCCACATGCAGTTCACGCCCGGCTCGCCGCGGCTGCTGATGGTGGCCTGCAGCGACTCCGGCCAGGCCGACCTGATCGACCTCGCCACGCGCAAGTCGGTCGGCCGCGTGCCGCTGGGCGAGGACCCGGAGCTGTTCGACCTGTCCCCGGACGGCAAGACGCTCTACGTCTCCAACGAGGAGGACGGCGAGCTCGGCATCGTCGACGTCGCGACGAAGAAGCGCATCGGCGCGGTCAAGGTCGGCGAGGAGCCCGAGGGCGTGAAGGTCTCGCCCGACGGAAAGCGCATCTACGTCACCTCCGAGGTCGCCAACATGGTCCACGTGGTGGACGCAGCGACGAAGCAGGTCGTCAAGAACATCCCGGTGCCGAAGCGCCCGCGCCGCTTCGTCATCACCCCCGACGGGCAGGAGCTGTGGGTCACGAGCGAGCTGGCGTCGAGCGTGAGTGTCATCTCGACCAAGGATCTCGCGGTCACGCACACGATCAGGTTCGAGCTCAAGGGCATGCGCGCCGACGACATCTCGCCGGTGGGGCTGGCGCTGTCGCCGGACGGCAAGACGGCCTACGTGGGCCTGGGGCGGGCCAACCATGTCGCCTTCGTCGATGTCGCGAGCAAGAAGCCGACGCAGCAGGTGCTGGTGGGCAAGCGGGCCTGGAACGTCGCCGTCTCGCGCGACGGCTCGCGCCTGTACGTCACCAACGGCCTGTCGGACGACATGACGATCGTGGACGCCGCGAACGCGAAGGCGCTCAAGACGATCCCGGTCGGTCGCGTGCCGCACACCGTGATCCTCGACGAGCCAGACGTCCGATGAGTCCCCGCACGCCCCTGCGGTGCGCGGCGGCGTTCGTGCTGGCTGCGTGCGGCACCGCGCAGGCCGCGCCGCTGACGATCGGCCTGCTCGTGCGCGCCGACGACGAGCGCCTCGCCAGCCCGCGCGCCGAGCTCGCCTATCCCGGTCACCCGACCGGCCCGGCGCAGCAGGGGGTCGAGGTGGCGCTGCGCGAGGCGCAGTTCGAGCTCGAGGCCGCGAAGCTGCAGCCGAAGCTCGAAGTGATCGAGGTGCGCACGCCGGACGAGGCGCGCGCCGCGGCGCAGAAGCTCGAGAAGGCCGGCGCCGCGGCGCTGCTCGCCGAGCTGCCGGCCGACGCGCTGCTCGCCGCCGCCGGCGCGGTGAAGCTCGCGGTGTTCAACCTCGGCGAGAGCGCCGACGCGCTGCGCCAGCAGCAGTGCCGCCCGAACCTCTTGCACACGCTGCCGAGCGAGCGCATGCGCAGCGACGCGCTCGCCCAGCACCTGGTGGCCCGCAAGTGGAGCCGCGTGCTGCTGCTGCACGGGCCGCGCCCGGCGGACGCGCAGCGGCTCGCGAGCGTCGAGCTCTCGCTCAAGCGCTACGGGCTGAAGACCGTCGCCAGGCGGCCCTTCAAGCTGTCGGCCGACCCGCGCGAGCGCGATCTCGCCAACCCGCTGCTGCTGACCGGCGGCGCGGACCACGACGTGGTCTGGGTGGTGGACACCGACGGCGAGTTCGCGCGCGGCCTGCCCTACCGCACCGCGCTGCCGCGCCCGGTGGTCGGCGACGCGGGCCTGTTCGCGCTCGCGTGGGCACCGAACTTCGAGCGCTTCGGCGCGCCGCAGCTCGCGCGGCGCTTCGCGCGCCATGCCAAGCGGCCGATGACCGGCGAGGACTGGGCGGCGTGGATGGCGACCAAGGCGGTGGTGCAGGCGGCGGTCGCCAAGCCCTCGGGCCCGTGGGCACCGGCGGGCTGGACCGCGCCCGACTTCACGCTCGACGGCTTCAAGGGCACGCGGCTGAGCTTCCGCGCCTGGGACCGGCAGCTGCGCCAGCCGCTGCTGCTCAGCGACGGCCAGGGCGTCGTCGGCAGCGCCCCGGTCGAGGGCCTGCTGCACCCGAGCAATGTGCTCGACACGCTCGGCGCCGACGCGCCGGAGAAGCTGTGCAGGACGGGCGCATGAGCGCGCGCGCCGGCAAGGAGCGGAGATGAGCAAGACGAGCGAGATGCGCAGCGGCGCCGGCCTGGCGGAAGCGGTGGCTGCCGCGCCCGCCGCGCCCGCCGCGACGGCCCCGGCCGCCGAGCCCGCGCCGGGCCTGGGCCCCGCGCACCTGCTGCGCGCGCTGTGGGCGGTGGTGCAGCGCGAGCTGCTGAAGTTCTCGCGCCAGTACGGCCGGCTCGTGTCGGCGCTGGTGCGGCCGGTGCTGTGGCTCGCGGTGTTCGCCGCGGGTTTCCGCAACGTCTTCGGCGTCTCGATCGTCGAGCCCTACGACACCTACATCCCCTACGACGTCTACATCGTGCCGGGCCTCGTCGGCATGGTGCTGCTGTTCAACGGCATGCAGTCCTCGCTCGCGATGGTCTACGACCGCGAGATGGGGCTGATGCGGCTGCTGCTGACCGCGCCGCTGCCGCGCCCCTGGCTGCTGTTCGCCAAGCTCGCCGCGACCGCGGTGCTGTCGCTGCTGCAGGCCTCGGCCTTCGTGCTCGTCGCGCTGCTGCTGGGCACCGAGCTGCCGATCTGGTCGCCGACGCTGCCGATGACGCTGCTCGCCACCGTCTGCGCCGCGGTGATGCTCGGCGCGCTCGGCCTGCTGCTGTCGGTCTACGTGAAGCAGCTCGAGAACTTCGCCGGCACGATGAACTTCGTCATCTTCCCGATGTACTTCCTGTCCACCGCGCTCTATCCGCTGTGGAAGCTCGAGGAGTCGGGCGCGCGCTGGGTCTACGAGGCGGCGCGCTTCAACCCGTTCACGCACGCGGTCGAGTGGATCCGCTTCGCGATGTACGGCAAGGACCCCGGCTGGGCGCCCTGGATCGTGCTCGGCTGCGCGCTCGCGTTCTTCGTCGTCGCCTGCGCCGGCTACGACCCGCAGCGCGGCTTCGGCGGGCTGGCCAAGCGCGGCGGGGGCGGCTCGTGAGCCTGCCGCGGCGCGCGTGGCTGCCGCAGGCGCGGCGCGCCCCGGATCCGGCCGAGACGCTGTTCTGGGCCTGGGCGCTCGCCGCCGGCGTCGCGCTGTTCGCGGCCTGGTGGATGCGGCAGGCCGGCTGGTGGCGGCGCCTGGTCGAGGGCGACCCGAGCGGCATCAGCATCGGCATCGCGGTGCTCGCCGCGGTGCTGACGCTGTGGTGCGGGCGGCGCGCGTGGCGGCTGTGGCAGGAGTCGCTGCCCGGCGGCGCCTGGGCCTGCGCCTACCTCGCCGACCGCCGGGCCGGCCTGCCGCAGTGCGCCGAGCTGCTGTCCGAGCGCGCGCACGGGCCCCACGAGACCGCATGGTGGTTCGCGTCCGCGGCGATCAAGCTCGGGCTGCTCGGCACCGTGGTCGGCTTCATCGTGATGGCGATGCAGATCGCCGACACGCCCGGCTTCGAGATCGAGCAGATCCAGGCGCTGCTGCAGCAGATGACGCGCGGCATGGCGATCGCGCTCTACACGACGCTCGCCGGCCTGGTCGCCAACCTGTGGCTCGGGCTGCAGCTGATGCTGCTCGACCGCATGGCCGACCGCGTCGTCGCCGGCATCCTGCAGTCCGCTGCGGCGCAGCGCTGAGATGGACTGCCGGCGGGAGTGCTGAGCGATGGCCCTGCTGCGCCGCCGCCGCCACGACGAGATCGACCCGTTCTCGGACCTGCTGTTCAACACGCTGCTCGCCTTCGTGATGCTGTTCGCGATCGCCTTCGTCGCGATGAACCCGAAGGCCAAGACCGGCGTGATCGACGCGAAGGCCGAATTCATCATCACCGCGAGCTGGCCCGACATGAACCCGAACGACATCGACACCTGGGTGCAGGACCCCGCCGGCAACACCGTGTGGTTCCGCTCGCGCGAGGCCGGCATGATGCACCTCGACCGCGACGACCGCGGGCTGTCGAACGACACGATCGTCATCAACGGGCAGCAGGTGGTGAACCCGCTGAACCAGGAGGTGGTGACGATCCGCGGCTTCGCGCCCGGCGAGTACACGGTGAACCTGCACTACTACGAGACCCGGGACGGCCAGCCGGTCGAGGCCACCGTCTCGGTGGTGAAGGTCAACCCGCGCGCCGAGGTCGTCTACTACGGCACGAAGACGCTGCCCCGCAAGGGCGACGAGGCGACGCTGGTGCGCTTCAGCATCGATGCCGCGGGCGGCGTCACCGACGTCAACACGCTGCCGAAGACGCTGGTGGAGCGGATGCAATGAGCGCCGGCAGCGGGCTCTCCTGGCTGCCGTGGCTCTTCGTCGCGGCCTTCTTCCTGTGCGGGCTCGCGCTCGCGTTCTCGCGCTGGCCGGCCTGGGCCAAGGGGGCGCTGGTGCTCGCGGTCACGGGGCTCTACTTCGTCGCCGAGCACACGCTCGCGTCGGTGGCCGGATGGCCCGCGCAGGCGCCGCTGCCGGAGCGCTTCGTGCTGCTCGCGCTGGTGGTCGAGGAGCCCTCGGCCAAGGGCGCCGGCTCGCTCACGCTCTGGGTCAACGCGATCGAGAACGGCCGCCCCGCCGCCGAGCCGCGCGCGCACCGGCTGCCCTACACGCGCGAGCTGCACGCGCTGCTCAACGAGTCGATGAAGAAGGCGCGCCAGGGCATCAGCCAGCTGGGGACCGCCGAGCCGAAGCCCGGCCCGAAGGGCCTGTCGTGGCTGCGTCCGGGCGCCGACGAGCAGAACGTCAAGCTGCGCGACCTGCCGGTGCCGCAGCTGCCGGAGAAGTGATGCGCCGCGCGCCGCCGCTTCGCGCCACGGGGCTGCCGGCCGCCGCGCTGGCCGCTGTGCTCGCCGCGGGCTGCGGCACGCGCGACGGCGGGCGCGAGCTGTTCCCGCTCGACGCCGGCCACGTCTGGACCTACGCGGTGCGCACCGAGACGGCCGACGGCGCGGCGGAGCGCCACACGCTGACGCTGCGCTCGCTGCCCGCGGAGCCGCTCGACGGCCAGCCGGCCTTCCGCCGCCGCAGCGACGACGGCGTGGACTACTGGCTGCGCAGCGACGGCGAGGGCATCCGCCGCGTCGCGAGCAAGAGCGACCTCGAGGCCGAGCCGAAGCCGGATGCGCCGGCGCGCACCGTGCTGCGCCGCCCCTACGCGGTCGGCACGCAGTGGCAGACGCCGACCACCGCCTACCTGCTGCGCCGCACGCAGGGCTTCCCGCCCGAGCTGCGCCACAGCCACCCGTCGATCCCGATGCACTACGCGATCGAGGCCGTCGACGAGGCGGTGGAAGTGCCGGCCGGGCGCTGGCAGGGCTGCCTGCGCGTGCGCGGCCAGGCGCAGCTGCGGCTCTACGCCGACCCGGTGAGCGGCTGGCGCGACCTGCCGCTCGTCACGCGCGAGTGGTACTGCCCGGGCCCCGGGCTGGTGAAGCTCGAGCGCGAGGAACCCGCCAACTCCGCCTTCCTTCGCGGAGGCACCCTCACGATGGAACTGCTGTCATGGCAACACGACTGACCCCCCTTCCGGGCGACGACCCCGCCCGCGCCGACACCTCCTGCCTGCCGAACCCGCCCGGCCTGACGCGGCGGCGGCTGCTCGCCGCCGCGGTGGGCTGCATCGGCAGCACCGCCTTCGCCACCGTCGGCCCGGCGCAGGGCCAGGCTCCGGCGGGAGGATTCCCGAACCGGCCGATCACGCTGCTGGTGCCCTGGCCGGCCGGCGGCGCCACCGACCTGACGATGCGGCTGCTCGCGCAGGCCGCATCGCGCGAGCTCGGCCAGAACGTGGTCGTCGAGAACCGCGCCGGCGCCGGCGGCACGATGGCGATGCCGGTGCTGCAGCAGGCGGCGCCCGACGGCTACACGATCGCGCAGATCCCGCAGCCGGTGTTCCGCGCGCCGTGGACGCACAAGGTGCTGTGGGACCCGGTGCGCGACGTGACGCCGATCCTGCAGCTCTCGGGCGTGACCTTCGGCGTGGTGGTGCCCGCCGCCAGCCCCTTCCGCCACTTCGACGAGCTCTTCGAGTGGGCACGCCGCCATCCCGGGCAGCTGATGGTCGGCACCAACGGCATCGGCACCACGCCGCACGTGGTGATGGACGAGCTGATGCGCCGCCGCGGCCTCGACTGGGTGCACGTGCCCTACAAGGGCACCGCCGAGCAGATGGTCGCGGTCGCGTCGGGGCAGCTGATGGTCGGCATCAACTCCAACGGCTTCGCGCCCTTCGTGGACAGCGGCCAGCTGCGGCTGCTCGTCACCTTCGGCGAGCAGCGCGCGCGGCGCTGGCCCGAGGTGCCGACGCTCAGGGAGCTCGGCCACGGCATCGTCGCGATGTCGCCCTACGGCCTGGGCGGGCCTCGCGGCATGAGCCCGGCGGTGGTCGAGCGGCTGCACCAGGCCTTCAAGGCCGCGATGCACGACCCCGTCCACCTGGCCGAGCTGCGCAAGTACGACCAGGAGCTCGCCTACCTCGGCCCGGAGGAGTACGGGCGCGCGATGCGCGAGGCCTACCGGCAGGAACGGCTCGCGGTCGAGCGCATGGGGCTGGCGCGCACGGGCGGCTGAGGCCGCCCGGCCGCCTCAGAAGGACAGGTCGAACACCGACAGCCCGAGCAGCAGCGACTCGGGCCGCTCGGCGCCGTCGCGGCGGCGCAGCACCGACAGGTCGAGCGCGAGCTTCTCGCGCTTGAGCCACCAGCGCACGCCGGCGTGCAGCACGCCCTCGCGCTCGCGCACCGCGCCCCACTCGCCGAAGGCCTCGAGCTGGCGCGTGATCGGCTGCTGCAGCCCGAGCACGGCCAGCGGCCGCGTGCCCTCGTCGCGCTCGTGCTGCGCGCCGAGCGTCAGGTGCGTCCACAGGCCCGCGCGCTCCCACTGCCAGCTCAGCGGCATCGACAGCGTCGTCGCGCCGTAGCGCCAGCCGCCGCGCTCGCCGGGCTCGGTCTCGCGCTCGGCCTCGACCTCGACCTCGAGCGAGAAGGCCACGCCCAGGCCGTGGCGGGCCGGGTCGCGCCAGACGCGGCGCACGCCGACCTCCAGCTCGCTCTCGCGTGCCTCGTCGCCGAGGCGGCGCGCCCAGCCGAACTCGACCGACAGGTTCGGCTCGAAGGCGTATTCCAACTCGACGTCGAGCGCCTTGAATCCGCCGCGGCCCTCCAGCCGCGTCGACGCCTCCCAGACGCGCTCGTCGTCGTCCTCCTGCAGCGCGTGCCCGCCAAGCACGAAGGGCCGCTCGCTCGCCACGGCCGGCGCGAGCGCCGCGCCGGCGCAGTACAGGCCCGTCAGCAGGGCCAGGGTGTGCAACTTCCGGATCATCCTGTCTCCTTGTTTCCCTCTTCCTCGGGGGTCGCCACGACAATGCAAAAAAAATGCCGCTCCCCCCGGAGCGGCATTTCCCGGCAGCCGCGCCAGTGCACGGCCGCCTTCCCCAGCAACTTCGGATCAGTTGGCTGCGACCTTCACCGCGGGCTGAGCCGCGGCGGTCTTCGCCGGCTTGACGGTCGCGGTGGTGGTGCTGCCGGCCTTCGGCAGCTTGAACACCCAGACCATGCCGCCCTGCTCGAGGTAGTTCACGCGGCTGGCCACGTCGCCGCCCCACAGCGGCACCGCGCCGCCCCAGCCGGAGACCACCGAGACGTACTGCTCGCCGCCCTGCTCCCAGGTCACCGGGGGCGCCACGACGCCCGAGCCGGTCTGGAACTGCCACACGACCTTGCCGGTCTTGGCGTCGGCGGCCTTCAGGTAGCCCTCGGGCGTGCCCCAGAACACCAGGTTGCCGGCGGTGGTCAGCACCCCGCCCCACAGCGGCGCGTTGTTCTTGATCTCCCAGGCGATCTTGCCGGTCTTCGGATCGATCGCGCGCAGCGAGCCGATGTAGTCCTCGTTGAGCGCCTTGATCGTGAAGCCGGCGCCCAGGTAGGCCGCGCCCTTCTTGTAGGTGACCGGCTCGTTCCAGATCTCCATGCCCCACTCGTTGGCCGGCACGTAGAACAGGCCCGTGTCGGGGCTGTAGGCCATCGGCTGCTGGTTCTTGCCGCCGAGGAAGCCGGGCGCGGCGAACACCGAGCTGCCCTTCTTGCCGTCGGCGCCGGCGGTCGGGTCGCCGGGGCGGTTCTCGGGCACGAAGTTCGGACGGCCGGTCTTCAGGTCGACGCCGCTGGCCCAGGTGATCTTCTTGACGAAGGGGAAGGCGTTGAGCAGCTCGCCGGTCTTCGCGTCGTTGACGTAGAAGAAGCCGTTGCGGTCGGCCTTGGCGCCGACGCGGCGGCCGTTCATGTCGAAGGTGACGAACTCGTTGACGCCGTCATAGTCCCAGCCGTCGTTGGGCGTGTTCTGGTAGTGCCACTTGATCTGGCCCGTCTTGACGTCGAGCGCGACGGTGGAGCTGGAGTAGAGGTTGTCGCCCTTGCGCAGGTGGCTGTTCCAAGGCGCCGGGTTGCCGGTGCCGAAGTAGGCCAGGCCCGTCTTCGGATCGTAGGTGCCGCCGAGCCAGGTGGCCGAGCCGCCGGTCTTCCACAGGTCGCCCGGCCAGGTCTTGTTGGTCGTGCCGGAGATGCCGGCTTCCTTCTTGTTGCCGTCGGCGTCGTAGGTGTAGCCCATGTGGCCCTCGACGGTCGGGCGCGACCAGACCAGCGCGCCGGTCTTGGCGTTGCGTGCCTCGACGCGGCCGAGCACCCCGAACTCGCCGCCGGACACGCCGGTCAGCAGCAGGCCGTCGACGATCAGCGGCGCGGCGCTCATCGAGTAGCCGGCGGCGTAGTCGTCGACCTTCTCCTTCCAGACCACGTCACCGGTGTTCTGGTCGAGCGCGACGAGCTGCGCGTCGAGCGTGCCGAAGATCACCAGGTTGTCGTACAGCGCGGCGCCGCGGTTGATCACGTCGCAGCAGGGCATGATGCCCTCGGGCAGGCGGTGCTCGTACTTCCACAGCTTCTTGCCGGTGGTGGCGTCGAGCGCGTAGATGCGCGAGTAGGAGCCGGTGACGAACATCTTGCCGTTGTGGATCAGCGGCTGCGACTCCTGGCCGCGCTGCTTCTCGCCGCCGAAGGAGAAGGCCCATACCGGCGTGAGCTTGCTGACGGTGGAGGTGTTGAGCTGCTTGAGCGGCGAGTAGCGCTGACCCTGGGTGCCGATGCCCCAGCTCAGCACGTCGCCGGTGGTCTGGGCGTCATTCCTGATCATCGCGTCGGTGACGCCGGCGGCCTGGGCCGCCATCGTGGCGAACGCGGTGCTGACCAGGACGGACAGAAGTTGAAGTCGCATGCATGTCTCCTCTTGTTGAACACGACGGACCGGCGCAACGGTGGCCGCGACCCGACGGGGGCCCTTGGCGCAAGCTCCATGCCATCTTCCGTAACCGGCACGGGGCGCCGATGGAGCAGTTCCGGTGTTGCGTGCTGTAGCAGCCCGGCCTCGCGGGACCGGCACTGCTACAGGCTCGAACAGTGCCGCGGCTCAGCGGCCTTTGCCCAGCGCGCGCTGCTCGTAGCGCGGGTAGAGGTGCGCGACGTTGCGGACGTACTCGGTGCGCAGCGCCGCCCAGTCGCGGAACTCCGGCGGGATCGGCTGCGCGAGCAGCTCGGCCATGTCCCAGCCCTGCTCGGCGGCGGACCGGAAGCTCTCGTCGAGCCAGCGCAGGTAGGCCCGCGTCTGCCCGATGCCGCGCGCGTCGTGCACCACCGGGCCGTGGCTCGGCACCATCGCGCGGAAGGGCAGCGCGCCGAGCGCGTCGAGGCTCTTCAGCCAGGGCTCGATGCGCGCGTGCGGCGTGGTCGGGATGCGGTCGGCGAAGACCAGGCCGCCGGCGAACACGACGCCGCTCGCGCGGTCGACGAGCACCAGGTCCGACGCGGTGTGGCCCTCGTACTCGCGCAGCTCGAACTCGCGCCCGCCGAGCACGAGGCGCCCGGGCTGCACGGTGCGGTCGGGCAGCAGCGCCTCGGTGCCGCGCATCCAGTCGCCGCACATGCGGTAGAGGTTGTCCTCGTAGGCCTTGGCCTCGGCGGCCATGCCGGAGGCGGTGGCGGCGGTGGCCAGGCGCGGCACGTCGGCGAAGGCCTGGTTGCCGAGGAAGTAGTCGGGGTGCAGGTTCAGGTGCAGCACCTGCGCGACGGGCTTGCCCGCGGTGCGCTCGACGAGCGCGCGCAGCTGCTCGCCGTAGCGGCGCGACGGGCCGGTGTTGACCACGAGCACGCCGGCGTCCGTCACGATGAAGCCGGTGTTGATGATGTTGCAGCCGTTGGCGGGGCTGAAGTCGTCGTTGGCGCCCTCGACGACGAAGACGCCGGGCGCGAGCTCGCGCGCGGCGAGCCGGTAGTCGAGCGTCGCGGCGTCGGGGGGCGCGGCGCGGGACTCGGCCGCCGGCAGTCCAGCGCACAGCGCGGCGCCGAGCAGCAGCGCGGCGAGGCCGGATCGGAGCGGGCGGTGGCGCTTCATGGTTCGATCCTGCTGCGGATGCGGTTGCCGTTGTTGTCGCTGCCCGAGAGCGTCAGCGCCTCGCGCGGCGCGCGGTTCAGCTCGAACGAGAACACCGGGTTCTCGCTGACCGGCTCGAAGGTCGCCAGGCGCAGCAGCTCGGCGCCCGAGGCCTCGCGCAGGCTCAGGCGGTTGATGAAGAAGGCCGGGATGCCGCCGACGAGGCCGGTGTCCATCGGGTGCATCACGCGCACGCGCAGCCTCGCGCCGCCCTCCATGCGCAGCGCCGCGTTGGCACCCGCGGCGGCCACCGGCGAGAGCTGCGCCGCGGACGCGGGCGAGGACGACGGCGACGCGAACAGCCGGGCGCTGACCTGCCCGAGCGTGCGGTCCCAGCTGCCGTCCTTGCGCGTGACGCCCGGCACGGTGCAGCCGCCGCCGGCGGAATCGACCTGCGCGGTGCCGACATGCCAGACGCCGTCGCGGGTGCGCGCCGCGGCACGCACCGGCGAGGCCTGCTCGAGCTTGAAGCGGAAGGCGATCATCGGCCGCGCCTGCAGCGGCTCGAACTCGAGCACCTTGCGGATCGGGTTGCGGTCCACCAGCACGACGATGCGCTCGATGTCGGCGAGACCCGCCGCGTCGACGCTCACCGGCACGTTCATCGGGTCCTCGGCGAAGGCCGGCGCACGCACGACGACGCGATCGTCGAAGACCACGCGCGCCGCGCCGAAGAACTCGCGCTTCAACTCGGGCCACTGCAGCGAGCGCAGCGGGTCGGCTTCCCGGGGATCGGCCGCGCGCGCGCCCGACGCCAGGACCAGGCCGCAGCCGGCGATGACGACCGCCCTCGCCAGCGGCCGCACAGACAGGGTCAACATGCTCCACTCCCGCACAAGAGCGCCGAATGGTGCAAGTCGCGGGCCAGTGCGGCGTCCGCGGCGGGGAGGAAAAACCCTCGGTGGCGCGCCGCGCGCCTTCTTACTTCGCGGCCTGCGCGTTCGGGAAGAACAGCTGCTCGCCGCCGATCCGGTAGCTCGCGATCGCGGCCTGGCCCGCCGGGGAGACGAGCCAGTCGGCGAAGGCCTGCGCGGCCTCGCGCTTCACGTGGGGATGCCTGGCCGGGCTCACGACGATCACGCCGTAGGGGTTGAAGAGCCTCTTGTCGCCCTCGACCAGCACCGCGAGCTTGCCGCGGTTCCTGAACGACAGCCAGGTGCCGCGGTCGGCGAGCGTGTAGGCATCGGCCGAGGACGCGATGTTGAGCGCCGGGCCCATGCCGCAGCCGCACTCCTTGTAGCCGCCCACCTTGCCGGGGGGCGCCTCGACGCCGGCGGCCTTCCAGTAGCGCAGCTCGGCGGCGTGCGTGCCGCTCTTGTCGCCGCGCGACACGAACGCGGCCGGCGAGGCGGCGATCCTCCTGAGCGCCTCGGCCACGTCCGTGCCCTTCGCGCCGGCCGGGTCGGACTTCGGCCCGACGACGACGAAGTCGTTGTACATGACCGGGCGCCGCGGCAGCCCGAAGCCCTCGGCGACGAACTTCTCCTCGGCCGCCGGGTCGTGCACCATCACCACGTCGGCGTCGCCGCGGCGCGCCATGTCCAGCGCCTGCCCTGTGCCGAGCGCCACCACCCGCACCTCGATGCCGCTGGCCTTCCTGAACTCGGGCAGCAGGTGGCCGAAGAGCCCGGACTGCTCGGTCGAGGTGGTGGACGCCACCGTGATGAAGCGACCCTGCGCCTGCACGGCGGGCACCGCGACGAACGCGGACAGCGCGAGGGCGGCCGCGCCGATCAGCCGGCGGCGCGGCATCGGGGTCATTGCCATGGAAGCTCTCCCTTGAGGAACAGTTCGGCCTCGCGCGGCAGCGGGCCGTGAAAGAAGCGATCGGTGTCGGCGTCGGCGAGCACGCGGCCGTGCTCGAGGTAGAGCACCCGGGTGCCGAGCCGCTTGACCTGGCCGAGGTTGTGCGAGCTCATCAGCAGCGTCATGCCGGCGGCGGCGAACTCCTCGATCAGCGCCTCGACCTCGCGCTTGGCGCTCGGGTCGAGACTCGCGGTCGGCTCGTCGAGCAGCAGCAGCTCGGGCTTGAGCGCCCAGGCCCGCGCGAGCGCGAGGCGCTGCTGCTGCCCGCCCGACAGCGCGCGGCCCGGCACCTCGGCCTCCGCGACGAGGCCCACGCGCTCGAGCGCGGCGAGCGCGAGCCCGCGCCGCTCGCGCCGCGGCACGCCGGCGAGCCACAGGCCGAGCTCGATGTTGGCGCGTGCCGACAGGCGCAGCATGTAGGGCCGCTGGAACACCATCGCCTGGCGGCGCGCCAGCCCCTCGCGCAGGATCTCGCGCCGGCCGCTGCCCGGCGCGATCAGCCCGTGCACGAGGCGCAGCAGCGTGCTCTTGCCGCTGCCGTTGGCACCGACGAGCATCACGCGCTCGCCGGCGTGCAGCGTGAAGCTCACGTCCTCTAGCGCCTGGCGCGCGCCGAAGCGCACGCCAGCGCCGTGGAGGCGCAGCAGTGGCAGCGCGCCCGGCGCGACAGTCACCGCGGGCGCGGCCACCGCATGCATCGGCCGCGCGCTCATTGGTGCACCCTCGCGCTGTGCGCGGTCCCGCCAAGCGGGACTTCGCGCGTCCTGGGGCGGCCCGGCGACGCGCTCATGCCATCACCCTGTCGCTGCGCTCGCCGCGGCCGCGCAGCAGCGCGACGCCCGCGTTGAGCAGCAGCACGACGCCGAGCAGCACCAGGCCGAGCGCGAGCGCGAGCGGCAGGTCGCCCTTGCTGGTCTCCAGCGCGATCGCGGTCGTCATCACGCGCGTGACGCCGTCGATGTTGCCGCCGACGATCATCACCGCGCCGACCTCGGACACCGCGCGGCCGAAGGCCGCGAGCGCGAGCGTCAGCAGCGCCATGCGCTCGTCCCAGGCCACCACCAGCGCCGACAGCAGCCGCCCCGCGCCGAGCGAGCGCAGCTGCTCGCCGTGGTCGCGCAGCGCGTCCTCCAGCGTCTGGCGCGACAGCGCCGCGACGATCGGCAGCACCAGCACCGTCTGCGCGATCACCATCGCGCCGGGCGTGAACAGCAGCCCGAAGGAGCCCAGCGGCCCGGCGCGCGACAGCAGCAGGTAGATCACGAGGCCGACCACCACCGGCGGCAGCGCGAGGCAGGTGTTGAGCAGCACCAGCACCGCGCGCCGGCCGGGAAAGCGCGCGACCGCGAGGAAGGCTCCCGCGAGCAGGCCCAGCACGCTGCCGAGCACGCAGGCCGTGGCGCTCACCGCGAGCGACAGGCCGACGATCTGCCAGAGCCGTGCGTCCTGCGACACGAGCAGCGCGCCGGCCGCAAGCAGGCTTTCGAGGAAGGGATTCATCGGGAGACGGGGAACTGCAACCGGCCGCTATGCTAGGCGGCGCGGGCCATTCCGGCGATATGAAGACTCATGCATAGGATCCACCTCAGCTACTCGCTCGGCCCCGAGTCCGACGGCCCCTCGCCCGAGCTGCACCACCCGCTGATGCGCCTGCTCGACGCGGTGCGCGAGCACGGCTCGATCTCGGGCGCGGCGCGCGCGCTCGGCCTGTCCTACCGCCACGCCTGGGGCGAGCTCAGGCGTTGGGAGGAACAGCTCGGCCATCCGCTCGTGCTGTGGAACAAGGGCCAGGCGGCGCTGCTGTCGCCCTTCGGCGAGAAGCTGCTGTGGGCCGAGCGCGGCGCGCGCGCGCGGCTCGCGCCGCAGATCGAGGCGCTGCGCAGCGAGCTGCAGCGCGCCTTCGCGGTGGCCTTCGACGACAGCGCCGGCGTCGTGCCGATGCTCGCGAGCCACGACGACGCGCTGCCGCAGCTGCGCGCGCTGGCGCTGCGCGCCGCGAACCTGCACCTCGACATCGGCTTCACCGGCAGCGTCGACGCGCTGCACTCGCTCAACCAGGGCCGCTGCCTGCTCGCCGGCTTCCACGCCCTCACCGACGCGCCAGCGCGCTCGCCCACCGCGCGCGTGTACCGGCCGCTGCTCAAGCCCGGGCGCCACAAGCTGATCGGCTTCGCGCAGCGCACGCAGGGGCTGATCGTGCCGCCCGGCAATCCGCGGCGCCTGCAGGGTCTGGCCGAGCTGCTGCAGCCCGGCCTGCGCTTCGCGGCCCGGCCGCAGGGCAGCGGCACGCGCGTCGTGCTCGAGGAGCTGCTCGCCGCGCAGGGCCTCGACGCCGCGGGCCCCGGCGGGCTGCAGCACACCGAGCCCTCGCACGAGGGCGTGGCCGAGGCGGTCGCCGCGGGCCGCGCCGACGCGGCCTTCGGCATCGAGGCGGCCGCGCGCCGTCGCGGCCTCGACTTCGTGCCGCTGGCGCGCGAGCGCTACTTCCTCGTCGGGCTGGCCGGCACGATCGAGCATCCGGAAGTGCGGCAGCTGCGCGAGGTGCTGGCCTCGCCGGAATGGACCCGCACGCTCGCCTCCATCCCCGGCTACGCCCCGGACCATGGCGGCGAGGTGCTGTCGCTGCGGCGCGAGCTGCCGTGGTGGACCTACCGCAGCCCGAGGCCGGGCGCGGCGGCGCCGGCACCACAATAGCGGGGCGGCAGGCCCCGTCCCCGGCCGCGAGGCCCTCCACCGACGGCATCAGGCAGTACCCCGATGAGCAGACTCCGCACCCATCAGCTCGCCACCGCCGTGGCCACCCTCACCGCCGGACTGCTCGCCGCGAGCTTCTGGGCCGAGCGCAACGTCGACGCGCAGTTCCTGCCGCACGGCTTCTGCTTCACCTGGATCCCGGGCCTGCTGTGGCTGCACGTGCTCAGCGACGGCCTGATCGGCCTGGCCTACGTCTCCATTCCCGTCACGCTGCTGCACTTCGTGCGCAAGCGCGAGGACCTGCCCTTCCACTGGATGTTCGTGCTCTTCGCACTGTTCATCGTCGGCTGCGGCTTCACGCACCTGCTCGGCATCTGGACGGTGTGGAACCCCGACTACTGGTTCTCCGGTACCGTGAAGGCGCTCACCGCCGCCGTCTCGGTGCTGACCGCGGTGGCCCTGGTCTTCCTGATCCCGAAAGCCCTGGCGCTGCCGACGGTGGCGCAGCTGCGCGCCGCGAAGGAGGCGCTGGAGGCCGAGGTGCAGACACGCCGCGCGGTCGAGGAGGAACTGCGCCGCGCCCGCGACGCGCTCGAGCGCCGGGTCGAGGAGCGCACCGTGGAGCTCAGCCGCGCCACCGCGCTGGCCGAGCAGGCGCGCGCCGAGGCCGAGGCCGCCAACCGGATGAAGGACCAGTTCCTCGCCAAGGTCTCGCACGAGCTGCGCACGCCGCTGCAGGCGACGCAGAGCTGGGTGCAGGTGCTCGGCCGCGGCGGCCTCGACGCCGCCACGCAGCGGCTCGCGCTGGACCGCATCGAGCACAACGTCAGGACGCAGGCGCGGCTGATCGACGACCTGCTCGACATCTCGCGCATCCTCAGCGGCAAGCTGCGGCTGGACCTCGCGCCGGCCGAGCCGCAGGCGCTGATCGCCAAGGCGGCCGACATCGTGCGTCCGGCCGCCGCGCAGCGCGGCATCGCGCTCGAGCTGCGCCTCGACACCGGGGGCGGCGTGACGATGGAGACCGACGCGGTGCGCTTCGAGCAGGTGGTGTGGAACCTGATCAGCAACGCCGTGCACGCCAGCCCCGACGGCGGGCGCGTGTGCGTCGAGGCCGAGGTGGCGGGGGAGCGGCTGCGGCTGCGCGTCATCGACCGGGGGCGCGGCATCGAGCCGCAGGAGCTGGCGCTGATCTTCGAGCCCTTCCATCAGGGCAGCCAGGGCGCGCCGGGCCACCGCGGGCTGGGACTGGGGCTGGCGATCACGCGCAGCATCGTCGAGCAGCTGGGCGGGGAGATCCGCGCGCGCAGCGACGGGTCCGGGCGCGGCGCGGTCTTCGAGGTCGAGCTGCCGGTGCGGCGCGTCGTGGCGGCCGCCACGCCGGCCGCGCCGCCCTCCTCCGCGACGCAGGGCGCGCCCCTGCAGGGCCGGCGCATCCTGTTCGTCGAGGACGAGGCCGACATCGCCGCGGCCATCGGCACCATGCTGCGGGCGTCGGGCGCCGAGGTGAGGACCTGCGGCCGCTACGACGAGGCGCTGCCGCAGGTGCGCGCCGCGGACTTCGACCTGCTGCTGTCGGACCTCAACCTGCCGGGGGGCGGCAGCGGCCTGGACTTGGCGCGCGAGCTGCGCGCGACGCCCGCCGCCCGGCACATTCCCGCCGTCGCGCTGTCCGCACACGGCTCCAAGGAGGACCGGCGCGCGACGGCTGCCGCCGGGTTCTCGCGCCACCTCGTCAAGCCGGTCGACGCCGGGGAGCTGGTGAACACCCTGATGCTCGTGCTCCGGGGAGTTGCGGGATTGCGATGACAGAAACATCCGCGTAACGTTGTTGCATTGCAACACGCCTTGCCGGTACATTTGGTTGGCACAGCCGGCGTTCCTCGACAACGGAAAAACACAAGCTGGACGCGGCCCCGGGCGATAGGACGAGCGGTTTCAAGGGAGCTTCAGGGATGAAAGCGTGGCGCGTGTTGTTCGTGGGCGACCGACTGCGGGCGGGGCAGGCCGGAATGCGCCCGTGCCCGCAGGCGCTGCAGCCGCTCCGGCTGGAAACGGCCGACAGCCTCCCCGAGGCGCTCGCCCGCTTCACCCCGGAGGCACCCGACTGCCTGCTGGTCGATCAGGAGTTCGCCGCCCTGGCCGACGGTTCACTGCTCGCGGCGCTGCCGCGCACGACCGAGGGCCTGCCGGCCTGCGCGGTGGTGGTGCTGGCGGATGCGGCGGCCGCGCCCGGGACGCGCGCCCTGCTGCGCGCGGGCGTGCAGGACATCGTGCCGCGCGAGCTGCCCCCCGGCGCCCTGGGCCTTGCCGTCGGCAACGCGATCGAGCGCCACGCGCTCGCGCGCGAGGCCGTCGCGCGCGAGCGCGCGCTGCAGGAAAGCGAGGCGCACTGGCGCCACAGCATCGAGTTCAATCCGCAGATGGCCTGGTCGGCCGACGCCCTCGGGCGCGTCGCCAGCGTCAGCGAGCGCTGGCTCGAGCGGGTGGGCCTCACGCGCGAGCAGGCGCTCGGCGAAGGCTGGATCCAGCTCCCGCATCCGAGCGACCTGACGGCGACGGTGCGCGCCTGGTCGCGCTCGGTGCGCACCGGCGAGCCCTACGACATCGAGCACCGCATCCGCCTCGCCGACGGCAGCTACCGCTGGATGCGCTCGCGCGCACTGCCGCGCCGCGACGCCGGGGGGCGCATCGTGCACTGGTACGGCACGATGGAGGACATCGACGACCGCAAGCAGGCGGAGTTCGCGCTGCGCATCAGCGAGGAGCGCTTCCGCGAGCTGGCCGACAACATCTCGCAGCTCGCCTGGACCGCCGACGGCGACGGCTGGGTCTACTGGTTCAACCGCCGCTGGTACGACTACACCGGCTTGACCGAGGAGCAGGCGCTGGGCTGGGGCTGGAAGCAGCTCCACCATCCCGAGCACCACGAGCGCGTGATGGCCGGCATCCGGCACAGCTGGGACAGCGGCGAGGCCTGGGAGGACGTCTTCCCGCTGCGCGGCCGCGACGGCAGCTACCGCTGGTTCCTGTCGCGCGCGACGCCGGTGCGCGCGTCCGACGGCTCGGTGCTGCGCTGGTGCGGCACCCACACCGACGTCACCGACCAGCGCGCCGCCGAGGCCGCGCTGCGCCGCAGCGAGGAGCGCTTCCGCATCGCGCTGGCGCATTCGCCGGTGATGGTCTTCGAGCAGGACCTGGCGCTGCGCTACCGCTGGATCTCCAACCCCCTGCCGGGCCTCGACTGCGAAGCGTTCGCGGGACGCCGCCCCCACGAGCTGATGCGCGCCGAGGACGCCGACGCGCTGGAGGCGCTGGCCCGCAAGGCGATCTCGAGCCGGCGCACGGTGCGGCAGGAGGTGACGCTGCTGCTGCACGACGGCCGGCGCCTGTGGTGGGACCTCACGGTGGAGCCGATGGTCGAGCTCGACGGCCGGCTCTCCGGCGTCATCGGCTCGGCCGTGGACCGCACCGATTCGAAGCGCAGCGAGCTCGCGCTCAAGGAGAGCGAGGACCGGCTGGAGCTCGCGCTGCAGGTCGCGCGCGGCTTCGCCTTCGACTGGGACCGCAGCAGCGGCCGCGTGATCCGCTCCTGCGGCTTCGGCGCGCTGCTCGGGCTGCCCGACGACGAGGCGGCGGCGCAGCCGCAGAGCAGCGTGGGCCACCATGTCGCGAACGTGCATCCCGAGGACCGCGCCGCGCTGGAGCAGCGGCTGCGGGAGCTCCGCCCGGAGCAGCCGGCCTACGTCGCGCAGTACCGCGTGGTGCGGCCGGACGGCCGCATCGTGACGCTGGAGGAGGCGGCCCGCGGCAGCTTCGACGAAGCGGGCCGGCTCGCGGGGCTCGTCGGGCTGTGCGCCGACGTGACGCAGCGCGTCGAGGCCGAGACGCTGCGGCGCCGGCACGAGCACGAGCTGCAGACGCTCGCGGACAACACGCCCGACATCCTCGTGCGCTTCGACCGCGCACTGCGCTGCGTGTTCGCCAATGCCGCGATCGAGGACGTCATCGGCCTGAAGCCCGCGCGCCTGCTCGGGCGCAGCTTCAGCGGGCTCGGCCTGCCGTCCGCGCTGTGCGGCCAATGGGAGACCGCACTGCGCGAGGTGATGGCCAGCGGCGAGGCGCGCACGCTCGAGTTCACGCTGGTGCGGCCCGACGGCACCCACCACTACTCGGGACGGCTCGTGCCCGAGCCCGACGGCGCCCGCGTGGAACAGGTGCTGGCGGTGGTCCACGACGTCACCGAGCGCCGCCTGATGGAGCAGGAACGCGAGGAGCTGCTTGCCGCCGAGCGCGCCGCGCGCACCGAGCTGGAACGCATCGCACAGCTCAAGGACCAGTTCCTCGCGACGCTCAGCCACGAGCTGCGCACGCCGCTGAACGCAATCGTCGGCTGGACCCACCTGCTGCGCCGGCAGGCCGCCGAGTCCAAGCTGCTGCAGGACGGGCTCGACGTGATCGGGCGCAACGCGCGGCTGCAGACGCAGCTGATCGACGACCTGCTGGACATGAACCGCATCCTCGCGGGCAAGCTCGTGATGGAGGCCCGCCCGGTGGAGCCGGAGGCGGTGGCGCAGAACGCAGCCGACAGCCTGAGGCTGGCCGCCGAGCGCAAGGGCGTGCAGCTCGAGCTGCGCCAGGGCGAGGCGCTGCCGCGGCTGCAGGGCGACGCCGGACGGCTGCAGCAGGTGCTGGTCAACCTGCTGAGCAACGCGGTGAAGTTCACGCCTTCGGGCGGCCGCGTGACACTGGCGACGCGCCGCTGCGAGGGCGGCGTGCAGTTCGTCGTCGAGGACAGCGGTCAGGGCATCGAGCCGCACTTCCTTCCGCGCCTGTTCGAGCGCTTCAGCCAGGCCGACGCGTCGACCACGCGCAGCCACGACGGGCTCGGCCTGGGGCTGTCCATCGTCAAGCACCTCGTCGAGCTGCACGGCGGCAGCGTCGCGGCCGCGAGCGACGGGCCGGGCCGGGGCGCGACCTTCACGGTGACGCTGCCCGCGGCCGAGGGGGGCGACGCCGCCGCGGCGCCGCGCTCCCCGGCGTCCGCCGACGCGATGGCGATCCCGGTCCTGGACGGCGGCGGCGCCTCGCTCGCCGGCCTGACGGTGCTGCTGGTGGACGACCAGCCGGACGCGCTCGAGCCGGTGCGGCGGCTGCTGAAGGAGTGCGGCGCGCGCGTGCTGACGGCCGGCTCGGGCTTCGAGGCGCTCGACAGCCTGCGGCGCGAGCACCCCGACCTGCTCGTCAGCGACGTCGGCATGCCCGGCATGGATGGCTACCGGCTGATCCGCGAGGTGCGCGAGCGGCTCGGCCTCGGCGCCGACGAGCTGCCCGCGCTCGCGCTCACCGCCTTCTCGCGCGCCGAGGACCGCCAGAAGGCGCTCGCCGCCGGCTTCCAGGCCCACCTCGGCAAGCCGCTCGAACCGCAACTGGTGCTGTCGACGGTGGAGCGACTGGCCGCGCGCAGCGTCCGCGCGCGCGCCGTTCCCTCGGCGGGCTGAAACCCCGGCGCGGCGGCGTCGCGGCTGCGTCGCTCAGGGGCTGCGGGAATCCCGCGCGTCGGCGGCGGCGCGCGAGCCGGCTGCCACGGCCTCTGCCCGCTCCCCGGCGACCGCGCCGGCCTGCCACAGCACGGCGATCTCCTGCCCGAGCAGCGAGCGGTCGAGGAAGGCCAGGCACCAGCTGCCGAAGCCGCGCCGGGTGACGGGGCCCGGCTGCCGCACCGGCAGCCCGGCATGGCGGGGATCGCGCATGAGCAGTTTCATCGGGACATCCTGAGCTGCGGGAGCGGCCCGCCTACAGCGAGCAGCTGCGGAAGCCCGAGAAGCCCGCGTCGCGTCCCGGCGGCGCGAAGCCGCGCAGCCGCGGGTGGCGCAGCCGCGCGCGCGTCGCGAAGGAGCCGCCGCGCAGCACCAGCGCGTCGCCGAAGTCCTGCTCGGAGAGCTGCCCGGCGCAGCGCGAGAAGCCGGGATAGGGGCGCAGGCGGCTCGCGGTCCACTCCCACACCTCGCCCCAGCGGAAGCCGCGCGGGCCGGCCGTCACCGCGGCCCGCTCCCACTCGGCCTCGGTCGGCAGGCGCCGTCCCGCCCAGCGGCACCAGGCCTGCGCCTCGTGCCAGCTCACGTGCAGCACCGGCGCCGCTGCCGGCACCTGCTGCAGCGTGCCGAAGCGGCGCAGCAGCACGCCGCTGCGCATCTGCTCGACTGCGCGCGGCGCGCGGCGCCCGAGCGCATCGACCCATTCCCAGCCTGAGGGCGACCACCAGTGCGGCTCGTCGTAGCCGCCGTCCTCGACGAACTCGGCGAACTGCGCCCAGCTCACCGGCTGGGCGTCGATCTCGTGCTCGGGCAGCGCCTGCTCGTGCGCGCCCTGCTCGTTGTCGAACACGAAGCCGGCGCCTGCCGGCGTGCCGAGCCGCCAACGGCCCGCCGGCAGCACGATCGGCGCCAGCGGCGGAGCGGGCTGCGGCTCGAGCGGCAGCGGCGGCTTCACGCCCCACCACTGCGCCAGCTCGGCGAGCTGCTCGCCGCAGCGGTCCTCGTGGAACAGCGCGAGGCGGAAGGCATAGAGCGCGTCGTCGCTCTCCGGGCAGTGCGCGAGCAGCTCGAGCGTGGTCTCGAGCGTGTCGACCAGGTAGGCACGCACCGCCGCCGGCGGCGGCAGGTCGAGCCGGCCGCGCTCGGCGAGCGGGCAGCACGCGGGGTCCCACCAGCGATCGGCCTGCGACTCGACCGACGCGAGCCGCGGGCCCTCGGGGTCGGCCGTCGCGCCGCGCAGGCGCTGCAGGTTGCGCGCGATCCAGCGCTCCTGGAACCAGCCGACGTGGCCGAGCAGCCACGCGGGCGGCGGCAGCAGGTCGTCGGGCTCCTGCGCCTGCGGCGGCACGTCCAGCCGCGGCTCGAGCGCCGCGAACAGCGCCAGCGTGCGGTTGCGCGCCTCGATCAGCGCGAGCGACAGCAGCTCCCTGCCGGCCTCGCGCATCGGCTGAGGCGCGTCGAGCTGGTCCGGTCCCGCCGCTGCGGCCAAGTGCCGTCCCTACGCGTCCATCAGGTCGAAGCCCTGGGCCTCGACCTCGAAGAAGTCGCGCGCGAAGCCGGCGACCGCGCGGTAGAAGTCGGCGCGCGGATGCGCGGCCAGCGTGTCCCACAGCGCGCCGGCCCAGCCCTGCAGGTGGGTCGAGAAGAAGCGGTGCTGGCGCGCCAGGTTGCTCACGCCGGCGTCGTCGCCGGCGATCAGGTAGCGCATCACCTCGCAGAGGTAGGCGATGTGGTCCTCGGTCTCGCTCATCGCCGGGTCGCGCGCGAGGCCGAGCTCGGCGAGCTCGTGGCGCAGCGCCACGAGCGGCTTCTCGTTGAGCGCGCCGGCCTGGTAGTAGGAGCCGAACAGGAAGATCTCGGGCTTGCCGAGCGCGACGAAGAGCGCGTCGAACTCCTCGAGCACCTTGGCGTGCGACAGGCGCCGTGCGGTGCCGACCAGCTCGCCCCAGCTGTTCTCGAGGAAGGCGCCGGGCGCGGGCGCCTCGGTGGGCGCCACCGCGAGCTGCGCATGCAGCTCGGCCGACGGCGGCGCATACAGCAGCGCGGCGAGCAGCCCGTAGGCCTCGGCGCGGGCGAGTTCCTCGCGGTCGTCGGGAGTGCTCAGTGTCAGGGCTTGGGGCTTCACAGGTCGGTGATCCGGACTTCGTTGGGATTGGTGTGCATGTCGATCACGCGGCAGTCGCCGCACATCTTCAGCCGCTCGAGCGCCCGGCCCTGGAACATCGCGTGGCCGGCGAGCTTGCCCATCATCGCCTCGATCGCGCGCAGCGTGCCGAAGGGTTTGCCGCAGCTCACGCATTCGAAGGGTCGGGCCTCGTTCAGGACCCGCGCCTGCTTGCGCGCCTTGCCGCCGTCGGCGAGCCACAGCCGCGGCTCGAGCGTGATCGCCTTCTCGGGGCAGGTGCCGGCGCACAGGCCGCACTGCACGCAGTTCTTCTCGATGAAGCGCAGCTGCGGCCGCTCGGCGTTGTCGGCCAGCGCCCCTTCCGGGCAGGCGCCGACGCAGCTCAGGCACAGCGTGCAGCGCTCGCTGTCCACCACCAGGCTGCCGAAGGGCGAGGCCGCCGGCAGCGCGATCGTCTCGGCCTTGACCGGCGCCTGCGCGAGCAGGTGGTCGAGCGCGAGGTCGAGCGTGCTGCGCTTGTCGGCCTGGATCGCGTAGCTCGCGGGCTTGGCGACGCCCTGCGCCGGCGGTGCCTGCAGCGCCGCGTCGAGCGCGGCGAGGTCGCGCGCGTCGCGCGCCTCGATCAGGCGCAGGTGCCGGCCCTCGTAGCCGAGGCCGTTGAGGATGGCCTGCGCGACGCCGATCTGCGCGCCGACCGCCTCGCGGTACTCGGGCGCCTCCTCGCCGGTCATCAGCACCCAGACCTGGCTGGCGCCGTAGGCGACGGCCGACAGCCACAGGTCGATGCCGGCCGACGCGGTGTGCCACAGGTCCACCGGCAGCACGCGCGCGGGCAGGCCGCGGATCGAGCGGTCGGCCTGCGCGGCGCGGCCGAGGTCGGCCACCATCTGCGCGCCGGCGCCCTGGCTGTGCAGCAGCAGCGCCGCGTCGCGGCCGCCCGCGGCGCGGTAGGTGGACAGCAGCGTGCGCAGGCGCGTGCCCTGGTCGGCGGCGCGCGGGTAGGCGTAGGACAGCGCGCCGCTCGGGCACACGGTGGTGCAGGCGCCGCAGCCGACGCACAGGTTGGGGTTGACCTTGATGCCGCCGGTGGTGGTGCGCTCGCTCGCGACCGCGCGCGCCGAGCAGACGTCGATGCAGGCGGTGCAGCCCTCGCGCTCGTTGCGGCTGTGCGCGCAGAGCTTGGCCTTGTACTGGAAGAAGCGCGGCTTCTCGAACTCGCCGACCAGCTCGCGCAGCTTGAGCACGGCGGGCGTGAGCTGGCTCGCGTCGGCGACGTGGAAGTAGCCCTGCGGCGGCTGGTGCTGGGTGAAGAGCGGACGCGCGCCGAGGTCGAGGATCAGGTCGAAGCTCTCGCTCTGCGTCTGCGCCTGGCGCTCGAAGTCGATCGCGCCGACCGCCTCGCAGGCGCGCACGCAGGCGCGATGGCCCTTGCACGCGTCGAGGTCGATCTGGTAGCTGAAGTCGATCGCGCCCTCGGGGCAGGCCTCGATGCAGGCATTGCAGCGCGTGCACAGGTCGAGGTCGATCGGGTTGTCGGGCGTCCACTGCACCTCGAAGGCGCCGAGCCAGCCGCTGATGCGCTCGACGCGGCCGGCGAGCACCGGCAGCGTGCGGGCCTGCGGCAGCGCGCCGCCAGCACGCGGCAGCAGCAGCGTCACGTCGAGCTTGTCGGCCAGCAGCTCGGCGGCCTGCTGCGCGGCGTCGGCCGCGCCGATCACGAGCACGCGGCCGGCGGACTTGTAGCTCACGGTCGCCACCGGCTCCGGGTCGGGAAGCTGGGCCGCGGCGATCAGCGCGGCGATCTTGGGCGTCACCGACGCGGGCTTCTCGCGCGCGGCGGCCGACCAGCCGGCGGTCTCGCGGATGTTGACGAAGCGGATCGGCCGCTCCTGCAGGCTCGGGGCGCCCTCGGTCTGCTCGGCGAGCTCCTGGAACAGGCGCTGCTCCTGCGTGCAGGCCACCAGCAGATCCTCGCCGCTCCTGGCCGCGCGCTGGAAGGCGCCGGCATCGCGCCGGCACAGGGTGGTGTGCACCGGCAGCCGGGCGCCGGCGAGCTGGTCCTCGAGCGCGTCGCTCAAGGCCGGGCCGTCCAGCGGCATCGTGCGGTTGCAGTTGCAGATCAGGGTTTTCATCGTGGCTTGTCTCGTTCAGGCGCCTCGCGTCGGCGGCGCATCGGGCTCCGGCGACGGGGCCGGGTCGTCGTCGACCGGCGGCATCTCGGCATGCTCCCCGGCCGCCGTCGCACCCGACCCGGTTTCGGTCTCGGGCGCGGAGGCTGCGTCGGCCTCCTCGGCGCGCGACTGTGACACAGCCTCCTGCGGGCTGTCCTGCGTAGGGGCGGCCCCGGATGTGGCGTCTGCCACGGCAGCGCGATTTTCCTGCGCCTCCTCCTCGTCGCGGAACAGGCCGAGCATCTTCGACTGGTTCATCTTGCGCAGCATCGCCAGCGGGATCGGGTCCGGCTTGGAATAGTCGTCGATGTAGATGTCGAGCCCGTCCATCACGTTGTAGTGGGGATCGGTGAACAACTTCTTCATCGCGGCGCGCTTGACGTCCTCGTCGACGCCGCGGCGCATGAAGGCCGAGTAGTCCGACTCGCGCGTGAGGCGGGCGACATCCTCCATCGAGGGCAGCGGCAGCGGCTCGTTCCCGGCGGCAGCGGGCGCGCCGGGCGGCGGCACGGGCTCGGGCGACGCGGACGGGACGGCGGGCGGGACCACGCTGCCGGCCGCGGCGGGCGGCCGGTCCGCCGCGGGCGCGGGCTTCGGCGGCTCCTCGGGCGCGCGGCCCTCGCGCACCTCGCTCTTGCGGCGTGCCCAGCGGGAAAAGAAACCTTCTTCGCTCATCATGACCTCGGGCGAAGTGCCGCCAGCGGCGGCGGGTGCGGGGACCGGCGGGGGTCCCGGCGCGGTGGCGTCGCCGCGCGCCGGGACGTCCCCGGCCGCACGCGACCTTCGTCTTTCCAGGAGGGGCGAGTTTCGCGCCCGCCCCCCTGATGTGCCGGATGCGCCGGCGGCCGGCTCAGCCGCGCGGGCCGCCGCCGCGCTCGCCCGGGGCCCGGAACGAGGCCGGCCGGGCACGCTTCTTCGGCTCGGGCCTGTAGTGCTCGTCGGTCCAGGCCTGCAGCCATGCGGCGATGTCGGCCGGCAGCGGCAGGTTGTCGACGCGCTCCTGCGCGTCGAGCCAGCGCCCGGCCTCGTTGTAGGACAGGCTCACCGTGACCGGCCGCGCCTGCGAGGGGTCCTCGTCGTCGACGCGCCACAGCACGAACCACACCGGCTGCCCCGACGTCAGGTTCAGGTGGTAGCCCTCGCCCTCGTCGCGGAAGAGTTCCACCCGGAAGCCCGGGTGCAGCCAGCGCGCGATGCGGCCGTCGTCGTGCAGCAGCCGCGGCTCGCTGCCGAAGGCCGGCTGCTGCGGCACCACCTCGGCGAGCCGGAAGCGCCAGTCCTCCCAGCGGTTGGGAGACGCCTCGCGCTCGAGCACGACGGCGACTTCGACGCAGGGGCGCTCGCTCGGCATCGCGACCTCAGGTGCCCTTGGAGATCGAGATGGTCGGGAACTTCGACGAGTAGTCCTTGGCCTTCTCGGCGATCTTCACCGCCACCTGGCGCGCGACCGACTTGTACAGCCCGGAGATCTCGCCCTCGGGCTCGCTGACCACCGTCGGGCGGCCGGCGTCGGCCTGCTCGCGGATCGACAGGTTCAGCGGCAGCGCGCCGAGGTAGTTGACGCCGTACTCGACCGCCATCTTCTTGCCGCCCTCGGAGCCGAAGATGTGCTCGGTGTGGCCGCAGTTCGGGCAGCAGTAGACCGCCATGTTCTCGACCACGCCGATGATCGGCACGCCGACCTTCTCGAACATCTTCAGGCCCTTGCGCGCGTCGAGCAGCGCGATGTCCTGCGGCGTCGTGACGATCACGGCGCCGGTCAGCGGCACCTTCTGGCTGAGCGTGAGCTGGATGTCGCCGGTGCCCGGGGGCATGTCGACGAGCAGGTAGTCGAGCTCGCCCCAGTTGGTCTGGCGCAGCAGCTGGTCGAGCGCCTGGGTGGCCATCGGGCCGCGCCAGATCATCGGGTTGTCGGCCTCGATCAGGAAGCCGATCGACATCACCTGCACGCCGTAGTTCTCGAGCGGCTCCATGGTCTGCCCGTCCACGCTCTCGGGGCGGCCGTCGATGCCCATCATCGTCGGCTGGCTCGGGCCGTAGATGTCGGCGTCCAGGATGCCGACCTTCGCGCCCTCGGCGGCGAGCGCCAGCGCGAGGTTGACGGTGGTCGTGCTCTTGCCGACGCCGCCCTTGCCGGAGGCGACCGCGACGATGTTCTTGACCTTGGGCAGCAGCTGCACGCCGCGCTGCACCGCGTGCGCGATCACCTTGCTCGTGATGTTCGCGGAGACGTTCTCGACGCCCGCGACGCCGCGCGCGGCGGCGATCAGGCTCTTGCGCAGCGCCGTGACCTGGCTTTTCGCCGGGTAGCCGAGCTCGACGTCGAAGGACACGTCGCCGTCCTCGATGCGCAGGTTCTTCAGCTGGCGGGTCGAGACGAAGTCGCGGCCGGTGTTGGGGTCGACGACGCTCTTGAGCGCGTCCAGGAGGGCTGCTTCGGTGATGGCCATGCGCGTATCGGAATAGGGTCTGTCGCGGGAGTGCGGCAGTCTAGCTCAGGGTGGATAACCACGGAGCCCGCCTTCCCGGGAGCGGGTGCCCGGCCGCCGCATGCAGGCCCAACCCTAGAATCGGCAGCTTCGCCCGAGACTTGATGCGCGTTTTCACGCGCCCCTCCCGATGACCCGCAAGCTCTTCGTCACCACCGCCCTGCCCTACGCCAACGGCGCCTTCCACATCGGCCACATCATGGAATACATCCAGGCCGACATCTGGGTGCGCCACCAGCGCCTGCACGGCCACCAGGTGCACTTCGTCGGCGCCGACGACGCCCATGGCGCGCCGATCATGATCGCCGCCGAGAAGGCGGGCGTGACGCCGCAGGAGTTCGTCGCGCGCATCGCCGCCGGCCGCAAGCAGTACCTCGACGGCTTCCACGTCGCCTTCGACAACTGGCACTCGACCGACGGCCCGGAGAACCACCAGCTCGCGCAGGACGTCTACCGCGCGCTGAAGAAGAACGGCCTGATCTTCACGCGCGAGATCGAGCAGTTCTTCGACCCGGTGAAGAACATGTTCCTGCCCGACCGCTACATCAAGGGCGAGTGCCCGAAATGCAGCGCAAAGGACCAGTACGGCGACTCCTGCGAGGTCTGCGGCGCGGTCTACGCCCCGACCGAGCTGAAGAACCCGTACTCGACGCTCACCGGCGCCACACCCGTGATGAAGAAGAGCGAGCACCACTTCTTCCAGCTCAGCTCGCCGCGCTGCGTCGAGTTCCTGAAGTCCTGGACGCAGGACGGGCGCCTCCAGCCCGAGGTCGCCAACAAGGTGCGCGAGTGGTTCGCGACCGACGAGGACGGCCAGGGAGGCCTGGGCGACTGGGACATCTCGCGCGACGCGCCCTACTTCGGCATCGAGATCCCGGACGCGCCGGGCAAGTACTTCTACGTCTGGCTGGACGCGCCGATCGGCTACCTCGCCTCGCTGAAGAACTGGTTCGACAAGGGCGGGCCGCGCCAGAAGTACGGCGAGGCGCGCAGCTTCGAGGAGTTCATGGCCTCGCCCGAGGTGGAGCAGTACCACTTCATCGGCAAGGACATCACCTACTTCCACACGCTGTTCTGGCCCGCGATGCTGCACTTCAGCGGCCGCAAGGTGCCGGACAACGTGTTCGTGCACGGCTTCATCACCGTCAGCGGCGAGAAGATGAGCAAGAGCCGCGGCACCGGGATCGACCCGCTGCGCTACCTCTCGCTCGGCATGAACCCCGAGTGGCTGCGCTACTACATCGCCGCCAAGCTCAACTCGCACGTCGAGGACGTGGACTTCAACCCCGAGGACTTCGTCGCCCGGGTCAACTCCGACCTCGTCGGCAAGTACGTCAACATCGCCAGCCGCTGCGCGAGCTTCGTGCACAAGTACTTCGAGGGGGCGCTTGCGAACCCGATCGACGCCGACAAGTTCCGCAAGCTGATCCCGGTCGCCGCGGTGCAGGGCCGCGAGCAGGCGATCGCGGATGCGATCGACAAGCGCGAGTACAACCGCGCAGTTCGCGAGATCATGGCCGCGGCCGACGAGATCAACCAGTACTTCGACACGGCCAAGCCCTGGGAGCTGGCCAAGGACCCGTCGCAGCGCGTCGCCAACAGCGAGCTGCACGAGGTGCTGACCGGCTGCCTCGAGGGCTTCAAGTACCTGACGCTGTTCCTCGCGCCGATCCTGCCGGACCTCACCGCACGCGCCTTCCGCTTCCTCGGCTTCGACGCGCCCTTGAGCTGGGAGCAGCGCGCCACCTGCGTGAAGACGATCGGCGTCTACGAGCACCTGATGACGCGCGTGGACGCCAAGATGCTCGACGCGCTGTTCGAGCCGCCGGCGGCAGTCGCGGCTCCGGCCCCTGCGCCGAAGGCGGCCGCTGCGGCCCCTGCGGCGGAGGCGGCGGAGGCCGCGGCACCTGCCGCCGACGCGCCGACGCCCGGCGGCGAGGCGATCGCGCCGACGATCGGCATCGAGGACTTCACGAAGATCGACCTGCGCATCGCGCGCATCGTCAACGCCGAGCACGTGGAGGGCGCCGCGAAGCTCCTGCGCCTGACGCTCGACGTCGGCGAGGGCCGCCACCGCAACGTCTTCTCCGGTATCAAGAGCGCCTACGACCCGGAGCAGCTCGTCGGCAAACTCACCGTGATGGTCGCCAACCTCGCGCCGCGCAAGATGAAGTTCGGCATCAGCGAGGGCATGGTGCTCGCTGCGAGCCACGCGGACGAGAAGGCGAATCCCGGCATCTACGTGCTGGAGCCCTTCCCCGGCGCCCAGCCGGGCATGCGGGTGCGTTGATCGGGCCTTCAAGGCCTGTCACAATGTGAAACGGCCATGAAGCACCCCACCCCGCGCGATTCGATCGTCAGGCTGCCCTCGCGGCGCCGGCGCTTCATCGCGCGGTGTCATCACTGCGGTCCTCCGGCGGCGGCTGTTCCAGCCCGCCGTTCCTCATTCCGGAGATCGCATGCTGCCCCTTCCGCTCCACCCCTTCCGCCCGCGCCTCGTTGACGCGCTGCGCGGCTACGACCGCCAGCGCTTCGCGCGTGACCTCTCCGCGGGCATCACGGTCGGCATCGTCGCGCTGCCGCTGGCGATGGCCTTCGCGATCGCGTCGGGCGTCAAGCCCGAGCAGGGCATCTTCACCGCGATCATCGCCGGGCTGATCGTCGCCGCACTCGGCGGCTCGAACGTGCAGATCGCCGGGCCGGCGGGCGCCTTCATCGTCATCGTCTACGGCATCGTCGAGCGCTACGGGCTCGGCAACCTGCTGATCTCCACCGCGCTGGCCGGCGTGCTGCTGTTCCTGATGGGCTGGCTGCGGCTCGGGGTGCTGGTGCGCTACATCCCGGTGTCGATCATCATCGGCTTCACCAACGGCATCGCTGTGCTGATCGGGCTGTCGCAGGTCAAGGACCTGCTCGGCCTGGAGGTCGCGCAGATGCCGGCCGACTTCTTCACGCAGCTCGGCGTGCTCGCCCGCCGGCTGCACACCGTCAATCCCGCGGCGGTCGCGATCGGCCTGGGCTGCCTCGCGCTGGTGGTGGTCTGGCCCAAGTCCTACGCGATGCCGACCGCGCCGAGCGGCACGCGCGAACGGCTGCTACGAGTGATGGCGCGGCTGCCCGGCACGATCGTCGCGCTCGCGCTCGCGACGCTGGCCACCGTCGCCCTCGGCCTGCCGGTGGAGACGATCGGCTCGCGCTTCGGCGGCATCCCGCAGCAGCTGCCCGAGTTCGCGCTGCCCGCCTTCAGCTGGGAGGGCGCCAAGCAGCTCTTCATCCCGACGCTGACGATCGCGCTGCTCGGCGCGATCGAGTCGCTGCTGTGCGCGCGCGTGGCCGACAACCTGACCGAATTCCCGCGCCACGACCCGAACCAGGAGCTGATGGCGCAGGGGGTGGCGAACATGGTGGTGCCCTTCTTCGGCGGCATCCCCGCCACCGGCACGATCGCGCGCACCGTCACCAACGTGCGCTCGGGCGCCGCCACGCCGGTGGCCGGCATCGTGCACGCGCTGGGACTGCTGCTCGTGGTGCTGGTCGCGGCGCCGCTGGCGGCCCACGTGCCGCTCGCCGCGCTGGCCGGCATCCTGCTGTTCGTCGCCTGGAACATGGGCGAGTGGCGCGAGTTCGCGCGGCTGCGCCACTTCAACCTGCCCTACCGCACCATCCTGCTCGGCACCTTCGTGCTGACGGTGGTGTTCGACCTGACGGTGGCGGTGCAGGTGGGGCTGGCGATGGCCTGCGGCTTCTTCATCTACCGCATGAGCGTGCTGTTCCGCGTCGAGGCGCTCGCGCTGTCGCAGGCGCCGCCCGGCATGCAGGCGATGCGGCTGTTCGGCCCGCTGTTCTTCGGCGCCGTCGTGAAGGTGGAGGCGATCGGCGAGCAGCTCGCGCCGGACACGCGCGTGCTGGTGCTGGAGATGTCGCGGCTGATCTCGATGGACACCACCGGTCTGGACGCGCTGGAGCAGCTGTACCGCACGCTCGAGCGCCGCGGCGTGCAGCTGGTGCTGTGCGAGGTCAACGCGCAGCCGCTCGGGCTGCTGCGGCGCTCGGGCTTCACAGCCCGGCTCGGCGAGCACGGCCTCGCGCCCGACCTGACGCAGGCGCTCGCGGCGATGCACAGCGAGCCGCGGGCCGCGTGAGGGGAAGGCCGGCGCGAGCGCGCCGGCCGCCGGGGATCAGGACCCGCCCTGCTGCGGGCGCTTGCCCTTGTTCTTCTTGTTGCGGGTGTGCGGGCCCCGCGCCTTGATTTCCTGCATCGCTGAATTCATCGCTTCTCCTGGATCGCGCGCCTCGACGGGCGCAGAAGGTCATCGGGTGGGGAGGCCGCGCGCAGCGCCTCCTGCCCCCTTCGGGCAAAAGGCGCTCCCACCCTCCCCGGTCGCATGTTGGGAACAACCCTTGCCCCGGAGGCATGGGCGGCCGCGTCGGCCGCCCCGAGATTGCGTTCGATCTGAAAGGAAGTTGGATGTTCGCGCACAACAAGCGATTGCAATACACGGTCCGCGTCAACGAGCCGAATCCCGGCCTCGCCAACCTGCTGCTGGAACAGTTCGGCGGCCCGCAGGGCGAGCTCGCCGCGGCGCTGCGCTACTTCACGCAGGCGCTGTCGGAGGACGACCCCGGCCGCAAGGACATGCTGATGGACATCGCCACCGAGGAGCTCAGCCACCTCGAGGTGATCGGCACGATGGTGGCGATGCTCAACAAGGGCGCCAAGGGCCGCATCGCCGAAGGCGTGGACCGCGAGGCCGACCTCTACCGCTCGATCAACGGCGCCGGCAACGACTCGCACGTCACGCAGGTGCTCTACGGCGGCGGCACGCCGCTGGTCAACTCCGCGGGCGTGCCATGGACGGCCGCCTACATCGACACGATCGGCGACCCGACCAGCGACCTGCGCTCGAACATCGCGGCCGAGGCGCGCGCGAAGATCGTCTACGAGCGGCTGATCAACTGCACCGACGATCCCGGCGTGAAGGAGGCCCTCGGCTTCCTGATGACGCGCGAGGTCTCGCACCAGAAGTCCTTCGAGAAGGCGCTGTACTCGATGGAGCCCAACTTCCCGCCGGGCAAGCTGCCCGCGGACCCGCGCTTCGCGAGCACCTACTACAACATGTCGCAGGGCGAGGGCGACATGCGCGGGCCGTGGAACAACGACGAGAACTTCCAGTTCGTCACCGGCGAGCAGGCGATCTCGCCGGCCGACGGCGGCGACGGCATGGCGCAGGTGCGGCTCGGGCCGGACGAGATGCAGCGCGTCGAGCAGGCCGCGATGCGGCTGCGCTCCGACCCGGGCAGCAACCCGACCACCGGGGCCGAGCTCGGCATGAGCCCGAAGGAGGAGGCGCTGGAGGCGGCGGGCTCGGGCAAGACGACGCCGAAGGCGGGCGGCGCCTCCGGGAAGAAGAAGTAAAGCCCGGGGCCGCAGCCCTGGCGCCCGACGAGGCCGCGCCTCGCGGCGATCGACCCGCATCGTGAGGTTCGGCGCCGCGACGGAGGGCGCCTTGCGCGACCGCGGCGCCCGGGCGGCCCCTCGCGCTCGCTTCAGTCGAGCGCGAGCAGCTCGAGCCACAGTCGCTGGACCGGCGCGCCGCGCAGCCGTGCCGTCAGTGCCGCTCCGGCCGCCGCCGGCAGGCCTTCGCCCAGCGCCGCGCAGCGTGGTGCCAGGGACGCGGCATCGGCGCGGCCGTCGCGCGCCGCGATCAGGCGCAGCAGCCGCGCGAGCCGGCGCAGCCCGGCGCGCAGCGCCGCCAGGTGCGCGGTGCCGCCGCTGCCCGCGGCGAGCTCGCTCTGCGCGGCCAGCACCGCCGCCAGCGTGCGCACCGCGGCGTCGCGCCGCGCGGCCGCGCCGGCGCCCCTCCCCGGCGCGCGCGGCAGCGGACGTGGCGGCGCCACGGGTTCCGGCCCGGCGCCGGCCCGCGCCAGCCGCTCCCCGCGCTCGGCCTTGGAGCGCGTGTCGAGCCACAGTCCATGGCGCCGCACCCAGCGCGCCGCGTGGTCGAGCAGGTCGGCCGGCACGCCCTCGAGCAGCTCGATCTCGAGCTCGCATACTGCCGTGTGCCGCTCGCCCGCCGCGATCACACCCTCGTCGAAGGCGAGCTCGAGCAGCGCGCCGCGGTGCCAGGCACGGCGCGCGAGGCGGCGGATGTCGGTGCGGTAGCGCTCGGCGAGCGGCGCGGGCGACGCTGCCAGCAGCGCGAGCAGCTGCTCGCCGCCGGAGGTGCCGGCGTGCCGCCGCGGGTCGGCTGCCAGCCCGTCGACCTCCGCCAGCGGCACGTTGTGCTCGAAGCGGCCGAGCGCGCCGGCGCCGGCGGCCTTGAGCGTCTGCACCGGCAGGTCTCCCTCGCGCCGCACGCGCAGCGCCATGCGCGCGGCCGCCAGCCGCGTGTCGGCTGTGTCGAAGTAGCGCGCCTGCAGCCGCAGCCGTGCCGGCGCCGGATGGCGCCGCAGCGCCGCCTCCACCGCGGCGCGGCGCGCGCGCGGGACCTGGAACTTGATCTCGAATTCATGCATGGGGCGACATTGTTCGCGATGCCGGCCGGGGCGTCTGCGCTATCCTGCCGGCACCTTCCCCTACCCGTCGTGCCCCGTGAGCTTCCTCGACGACCTCAAGCGCCAGGCCGAGGCGCTGCAGAATCGCCAGCAGAACGACGCCGCCTCCTTCGAGCGCAACGCGCAGCTCGTCGAGTCGGCCTGCAGGACGGTGTTCCAGTACTGGCTCGACCTCGCGCAGCAGCTCAACGTGCTCGCGCCCGCGTCGCCCGGCCGGCATGTCCTCGACAGCCGCCACGTGTTCTCCGCGCTGCCGATGCACGACTTCCGCGTCGACGCGCGCCGCCAGCCGCTGCGCGGGCTCGAGGTGCACGAGCACATCACGCTGAGCTGCCGCATCGGCGACGGCCGCGACCTGGTGCTGAAGAAGGACATGCCGCCCGAGATCGAGAAGCTCGAGGCGCGGCTGCGCCTTGCCGGCATCAAGCACTCGCCCGAGTCGGTGCGCGAGCCGGGCAGCGGCCGCTACCTGCACACGCGCTACGAGTTCAAGCTCGACTTCCTCGCCTTCGCTCGGCTGCTGCCGCAGCACGAGCGCGGCACGCTGCGCATCCAGGTGGACAACTTCGACGGTTTCGAGGGCCTGGTGCTCGAGCTGCCCGCCATCGAGCTGAACCGCGCGGTGCTCGACGAGCTGGCCAAGCTGCTGCTCGGCCAGCCCAACCGCTTCGTGCAGTGCGGCCGGCTGGTCGGGCGCCGCTGAAGGCGCGGCAGGACCTCACGGCAACGCACCGCCGGCAAAGCCCCCTTGCCCGCCTCGGGCGGTAAAATGGCGGGTTGTCCCGTGCGCAAGCACGTCCTTATCCGAGAGCTTGACGACCATGCCGCTGTTCTGGAAACCCTACAAGTCCGAAATCACCCAGTTCCTGGACGAGCTGAAGGCCCGGCGTCCCGAGATCGAGGAAGGCCAGCGCCTCGGCCGCGCGATCTTCTGGGACAAGGAAGTCGACCGCGACGCCCAGCAGGACTACAAGGCCGCGCGCGTGGCGCAGCAGCCCTACGTCTACCAGACCAAGGGCGAGTGAGGCCGGCCGCGCGCCTGCCGACACGCCGCTGCCCTTGAGCGACGAGGAAATCCTCGCCACCGCGCTGCCCGAGCCGGGCGCGCCCGCGCAGCCGCAGCAGGCTGCCAACGACGACGAGGCCGCCGACCCGGTGGCCCTGGCGCGCCTGTACGGCGCGCCGCTGTTCCAGCTGCCGCAGGATCTCTACATCCCGCCCGACGCGCTGGAGGTCATCCTCGAGGCCTTCGAGGGGCCGCTGGACCTGCTGCTCTACCTGATCCGCCGGCAGAACTTCAACATCCTCGACATCCCGCTGGCCGACGTCACGCGCCAGTACCTCGCCTACGTCGAGCAGATCCGCAGCCGCAACCTCGAGCTCGCCTCCGAGTACCTGCTGATGGCGGCGATGCTCATCGAGATCAAGTCGCGCCTGCTGCTGCCACCCAAGCCCTCGCCCGAGGGCGAGGAGCCGGAGGACCCGCGCGCCGAGCTCGTGCGCCGGCTGCTCGAGTACGAGCAGATCAAGCTCGCCGCCGCCAAGCTCGACCGCCTGCCGCTCGCCGGCCGCGACTTCCTGCGCGCGCAGGTGCACATCGAGCAGTCGACGGCGCCGCGCTTTCCCGACGTCGCGGCCGAGGAGCTGCGCGACGCCTGGCTCGACATCCTCAAGCGCGCCCGGCTCGTGCAGCACCACAGGATCAGCCGCGAGCAGCTCTCGGTGCGCGAGCACATGAGCAAGCTGCTGCGCCTGCTGCAGGGACGGCGCTTCGTCGTGTTCGAGGAGCTGTTCGAGCCCGCGCGCGGCCCGCAGGTGCTGGTGGTCACCTTCATCGCGATGCTCGAGCTCGCGCGCGAGCGGCTGCTCGAGATCACGCAGGCCGAGGCCTTCGCGCCGATCTACGTGCGCCTCGCCTACCAGCCGACCTGAGGCGCGGCGCCCCCCGGCTGTTGTTGCGCCGCACCATCAGAATCGAACGACCGTTCGCTTCACGGAAATCGGGTGGCTAGAATGCGCGCTCTTTCCGCCCCCAGGAGCGCAAGATGAGCAGCCATGCCAGCCCAGCCGACACCGCCGCACGCCGCAAGCCGGTGACGCTGCACCGCCTGCGCGAGATGCACGCGGCCGGCGAGAAGATCGCGATGCTGACCTGTTACGACGCCACCTTCGCGCGTCTGCTCGACGAGGCCGGCGTCGACTGCCTGCTCGTCGGCGACTCGCTCGGCATGGTGCTGCAGGGCCAGCCGAGCACGGTGCCGGTCACGCTCGACGAGATGTGCTACCACACCGCCAGCGTCGCGCGCGCCAGGCCCGCGGCCTGGGTCGTCGGCGACCTGCCCTTCGGCAGCTACCAGGAGGGGCCCGAGCAGGCGATGCGCGCGAGCGCGCGGCTGATGGCCGCCGGCGCGCAGATGGTCAAGCTCGAGGGCGGCGGCTGGACGGCCGAGACGGTGCACTTCCTGACCCAGCGCGGCGTGCCGGTGTGCGCGCACCTCGGCCTCACGCCGCAGAGCGTGCACGCGCTCGGCGGCTACCGCATCCAGGGCCGCGACGAGGCGGGCGCGGCGACGCTGCGCCGGCACGCGCGCGAGCTCGCCGAGGCGGGCGCGGCGATGATGGTGCTCGAGCTCGTGCCGTCGGCGCTGGCCGAGCAGGTCGGCGCCGAGAACCCGCAGCTGATGACGATCGGCATCGGCGCCGGCCCCTCCTGCGCCGGCCAGGTGCTGGTGCTGCACGACATGCTCGACCTCACGCGCGGCAAGCTGCCGCGCTTCGTGCGCAACTTCATGGCCGAGGGCGGCAGCGTCGAGGACGCCGTGCGCCGCTACGTGCGCGACGTGAAGTCCGTCGCCTTCCCCGACCCGGCGCGGCACGCCTACTGACGAGCCCGCGGCGCCCCCGCCCCTTCCGACCCTTCCGTTTCCTGCCATGCGCATCGTCCACACCCTCGCCGAACTGCGCGGCGCGCTCCACGGCGCCCGCACCACCGCCTTCGTGCCCACGATGGGCAACCTGCACGAGGGCCACCTGGCGCTGGTGCGCACCGCCGCGCAGCGCGGCGGCGGCCCGGTGGTCGCGAGCATCTTCGTCAACCGGCTGCAGTTCGGACCGAACGAGGACTTCGACCGCTACCCGCGCACGCTCGCGCGCGACTGCGAGCTGCTCGAGGGCGCCGGCTGCGACCTCGTGTTCGCGCCCGACGAGGCCGAGCTCTACCCCGAGCCGCAGGGCTACAGGGTGCAGCCGCCCGCGGCGCTCGCCGACATCCTCGAGGGCAAGTTCCGCCCGGGCTTCTTCACCGGCGTGTGCACCGTGGTGATGAAGCTGTTCCAGTGCGTGCAGCCGGCCGTGGCGGTGTTCGGCAAGAAGGACTACCAGCAGCTGATGGTGATCCGCGGCATGGTGCGCCAGTTCGCGCTGCCGATCGAGATCGTCGGCGGCGAGACGCTGCGCGCCGACGACGGCCTGGCGCTGTCCTCGCGCAACGGCTACCTGAGCGAGAGCGAGCGCGCCGAATCGGTGGCGCTGTCGGCGGCGCTGCGCGCCCTGGCCGACGCGATCCGCGCCGGCGCCCGCGACCTGCCGGCGCTGGAGGCGCGCGCGATGGAATCCCTGCGCGCGCGCGGCTGGCGGCCCGACTACCTCACCGCGCGCCGCCGCGCCGACCTGCTGCCGCCGACGCCCGCGCAGATCGACGCCGGCGAGCCGCTGGTGGCGCTGGCCGCCGCGCGCCTGGGCGGCACGCGGCTGATCGACAACCTGGAAATCTGAGGCCCGCGCCGCGGCCGCCCTGCGGGATGGCCCGGGGCGCGCGGCCGCGTCAGGCCGTCTCCTGCTGCACCCACTCCAGGATCGGCTGCCACTGCGGCAGCTCGCGCTCGACGCGGCTCGTCGCCACGTCCCACACCGTCAACCCGTGCGCAGCGAGGTGCACGTAGACCTGCGCGTCGCGGATCTCGCCGACCACCGGCACCTCCAGCCCCTCGATGAAGGCGTGCAGCTGCTCGGCGGCGATCGTGCCCTCGCGCACCCTCATGCCGACCACGCCGACGCGCACCCGCGAGCCGCGCCGGTGCGTCAGCACGCGGGTAAGGAATTCGCGCGTCGCGTAGATGTCGAACAGGCTCGGCGTGATCGGCACCAGCATCGTGTCGGCGCGACGCATCATCTCGTCGAAGCCCGGGCCGTGCAGGTTGGCCGGCGTGTCCAGCACCGCGACGCGCGTGCCTCGCGGCAGCTTCAGCGGCTCGCCCTCGGCGACGTCCCAGGCGCCGATCGTCGCGGCCGCCTCGGGCCGCAGCCGCAGCCAGGTGCGCGCCGACTGCTGGCGGTCCATGTCGCCGAGCACCACCGGCTCCCCCTGCGCCGCGAACCAGCCGGCGAGATTGGTCGACAGCGTGGACTTGCCCACGCCGCCCTTCGGATTGGCCACCACAATCAATGACATCTGCTGCATCTCCGGAACAGGGAGCGGCCCGCGCCGCCTCGGCCCGATGTTAGCGAGGCCGCGCGCGCGGCACAGCCCTCGCCCGCTCAGTGCAGCGCGTCCCACAGCAGCTTGACGCCGGTGAGGAACATGCCCGCGTAGGCGAGCCGGTAGAACCACTCGGCGCGCACCCGCGGCACCAGCCACAGCCCGAGCCAGACGCCGAGCGGGGCGACCGGCAGCAGCAGCGCCGAGGTCGCCATGTTGCGCACATCGATCAGGCCGAGCCCGGCGTAGGGCAGCCACTTCGAGGTGTTGATGACGGCGAAGAACACCGCCATCGTCGCCGCCGCGCGCACCGGCGGCAGCTTCAGCGGCAGCACGTAGGCCTGCACGGGCGGCCCGCCCGCGTGCGACACGAAGCTCGTGAAGCCCGCCGCGACGCCGAGCAGCCGCCCCAGCCAGCGCGAGGGCCGCGGCACGTCCGCGCGCGGCGGGAAGAACAGCCGCTGCGCGAGGAAGGCCAGCGTCAGCGCGCCGACCACGCCCGCGACCATGCGGCCCGGCAGCACGCCGAACAGCAGCGTGCCGATCACGGTGCCGACGAGCCCCGCCGGCAGCAGCAGAGCGAGCAGCGCCCGGTCGCGCTGGCGCCAGTAGGCGGCGATGCCCATCGCATCCATCACCGCCAGCAGCGGCAGCATGATCGCCGCGGCCTGCGGCACCGGCACCGCCAGCGCCATGATCGGCACCGCGAGCGCGCCGAAGCCCGCGCCGAAGCCGGTCTTCGACAGCCCCATCAGCAGCACCGCGGGGACGGCCGCGGCGTAGAAGGCCGGCTCGAGGATCAGCGCCTGCGTCCAGCCGCCCATCAGCGCTGCCTCCCGGCGCGAACGGGCGCGCTTAAGATGCCGGCCCCGGCGTCGGCCCGGGAAGAAGAGGATGGATGCATGGACGGATGGCGGCTGGACGGCTTGCGGCTGGTGATCGAGGTGGCGGCGACGCTCGCGTTCGCGCTGTCGGGGCTGCTGGAGGCGGCAAGGCGCCGGCTCGACCCGGTGGGGGCCTGCGTCGCCGCCTTCCTGACGGCCTTCGGCGGCGGCACGCTGCGCGACGTGCTGCTCGACCGGCGGCCCTTCTTCTGGGTCCAGCATACCGAGTACGTGTGGGCCGTGCTCGCGCTCACCGTCATCGCCCTGACCGTGCTGCGCGCGCAGCACTTCGCGCTCACCGAGCGCGCAATCCAGGTGCCCGACGCGCTCGGGCTCGGGCTGTTCGCCGCCTCGGGCGTGGACCTCGCGCTCGCGCTCGGCCACGAGCCGCTGATCGCGGTGCTGATGGGCGTGATCACCGGCGTGTTCGGCGGCGTGCTGCGCGACATCGTCTGCAACGAGATACCGACCGTGTTCCGCGACCACCGGCCCTACGCGCTGGTGGCCTTCGCCGGCGGCTGGCTGCATGTCGGGCTGCTGCAGCTCGGCGTGCAGGGCGAGGCCGCGCTGCTCGCCACGGTGGCCGCGGTGGCGGGCGCACGCGGCCTGGCGGTCGCGCTGCAGTGGGAGCTGCCGGGCTGGCGGACGTGAGGCGCCGGGCCTCCTCGCCCGGGGAGGCCGCGCCGCGATGCGCATGCGGCGGACGGTGTCATCGAAGACGGGCGAGAATCCCGTGATGTTCGCACCGACCCAACACGACGTGAGGCGCTTCTTCTGCGAGGCCTCGCGCAAGATCTCCGCCCGCGAGCCGCTGACGCCGCTCGAGGCGCTGGCCGCGCAGTGGATCGACCAGCACCCCGAATACCGCGAGGACCTCGCCGACGCCGAGGCGGCGGTCGCCGCCAGCTACACCGTCGAGGAGGGGCGCACCAATCCCTTCCTGCACCTGTCGATGCACCTGTCGATCAGCGAGCAGGTCAGCATCGACCAGCCGCGCGGCATCAAGCAGGCCTTCGAGCTGCTCGCGGCCAAGCGCGGCTCGGCGCACGACGCGCACCACGAGATGATGGAATGCCTCGGCGAGATGATCTGGGCCTCGCAGCGAAGCGGCCTGCCGCCCGACGGCCAGGCCTACATCGACTGCGTGCGGCGACGCGCGACGCGCTGAGGCCCCCGGCGAGCGCCCCGTGCGCCCCGCTCAGGGCGGCAGGCGCACGAAGCGCCCCTTCGCCAGCTTCCAGTGCTCGGTCAGCCCGAGCGAGGTGTAGGGCAGCAGCAGCGAGTCGCCGTCGATCTCGACGCGGCCGCCCGCCCCCTCCATGCGGCCGACGAGCCGCCACTGGCCCGCACCCCGTCCGCGGCGCGGCGCCGGGACGTACTTCAGCACGTTGACCACCACGCCGAGCTCGGGATGGCCGAGCGCGAACACGAGCTCGGGCCGGCCGTCGCGCTCGAAGTCGTGGCTCGCCGCCTCGATGCGCAGTCCCTGGCTGTCGATCGCGTGCTGCACGCTGCAGCCGAACAGCTCCGAGCAGTCGTCGAGCAGCACCGGCAGCGCCAGCGTCTGGCGCCCGTGGCGCAGGCGGTAGTCGATGCCGGCCGGCTGCGCCGCCCGCATCCGCACCGCCAGCGGCGTGCGGCCGATGCGCGACGCGAACCGCAGCTCCGCCGACGGCTGCAGCGCCGGGTCCCAGCTCACCGCCTGCCGCGGCCCGTGGATCAGCCGCGGCGCCGCGTCGTCCAGCGCGGCGGCAGGGCCGGCGGCAGCCAGCAGCGCCGCTGCCGAGGCGGCGAGCAGCGCCGGCTTCGGAAGGCGGCAGCGGCTCATGGTCTGACAACATCTTGCAACATTCGCACAGTTTAGACACTGTGCGCAGATGCCGACAGGGCGCGACGCCGGCTCAGCTCGCCGGGTAGCCCTCCTCCTCGAGCGCGCGCCGGAAATTCTCGGCCGGCTGGCCCGACTCGATGCGCACCTTGTGCGCCGGCAGGTCGATCTCGACCTTTGCTTGCGGATCCACCTGCTGCACCGTGTTCGTCACGGTCTTCACGCAGTGGCCGCAGGTCATGTCGTTCAGCGTCAGTTCGATCATCGCGGGACTCCTTTCGAGAGGTTCGGTGGGTTGCGAGGGGCTCATTCTCGACCGTGCCATCGTGGCAAGGTCAAGCACTTCGAAGACGCTTGACCTTGACATCATGGGAAGGATTAACCTCCTGTCCATGACCACCTCCAGCCCCACCCTCACCCTGCCGATCGAGGGCATGACCTGTGCCTCCTGCGTCGGCCGCGTCGAGCGCGCGCTCAGGAAAGTGCCCGGCGTGCAGCAGGCCACCGTCAACCTCGCCACCGAGTCGGCCAGCGTCGAGCTGGAGCCGGCGGCACCGCCCGGCGCTGCCGCCGGGGAGGTGGTCGCGGCGATCGAGAAGGCGGGCTACCACGTCGCGCACGAGGAGCAGCAACTCGCGATCCAGGGCATGACCTGCGCGTCCTGCGTCGGCCGGGTGGAGCGGGCACTGAAGAAGGTGCCCGGGGTGCTCTCGGCCACCGTCAACCTCGCCACCGAGACTGCCACGGTGGACACTCCGCGCGGCGCGGTGCCGGCCCAGGCGCTGCTCGACGCGGTCGAGCGCGCCGGCTACGAGGCGCGGCCGCTGGCTGCGCCGGGCGACGCGCTCGCGGCGGAACAGGCGGCGGCCGAGCCGCGCCACAGCCGCGAGGCGCGCGCCGTCGTCATCGCCATGCTGCTGTCGCTGCCGCTGGTCGTGCCGATGGCCGGCGAGCTGTTCGGGCGACACTGGATGCTGCCGGGCTGGCTGCAGTGGCTGCTGGCCACGCCCGTGCAGTTCTGGCTCGGCGCGCGCTTCTACCGCGCCGGCTGGGCCGCGCTGCGCGCCGGCAGCGGCAACATGGACCTGCTCGTCGCGCTCGGCACCAGCGCCGCCTACGGCCTGAGCGTGTGGCTGCTGCTGACCGACGAGACCGGCATGCCGCCGCTGTACTTCGAGGCGGCCGCGGTCGTGATCGCGCTGGTGCTGCTGGGCAAGTGGCTCGAGACGCGTGCCAAGCGCCAGACCACCGAGGCGATCCGCGCGCTGCAGGCGCTGCGGCCCGACGGCGCGCGCGTGCTGCGCGACGGCGTCGAGCGCGAGCTGCCGCTTGCGCAGGTGCGCGTCGGCGATCTCGTCGTGGTGCGCCCGGGCGAGCGCGCGCCGGTCGACGGCCTCGTGGCCGAGGGCGAGAGCCATTTCGACGAGTCGCTGCTGACCGGCGAGAGCCTGCCGGTGGCGCGCGCACCGGGCGACGCGGTGATCGGCGGCGCGATCAACGGCGAGGGCCTGGTGCGGCTGCGCACCACCGCGGTCGGCGCCGAGACGGCGCTGGCGCGCATCGTGCGGCTCGTCGAGTCGGCGCAGGCGCAGAAGGCGCCGATCCAGCGCGTCGTCGACCGGGTCAGCGCGGTGTTCGTGCCGGTGGTGGTGGCGATCGCGGTGCTCACGCTGCTCGGCTGGGGGCTGGCGACGGGCGACTGGCCGCGGGCGCTGCTCAACGCGGTGTCGGTGCTGGTGATCGCCTGCCCCTGCGCACTCGGGCTCGCGACGCCGGCGGCGATCATGGTCGGCACCGGGGTCGCGGCGCGCCACGGCGTGCTGATCAAGGACGCGCAGGCGCTCGAGGTGGCGCACGGGCTGCGCGTGGTCGCCTTCGACAAGACCGGCACGCTCACCGAGGGCAAGCCGACGCTGGTCGAGACGCGCGCCACGGACGGCGACGACGCGGCGCTGCTCGCGCGCGCCGCGGCGCTGCAGGCCGGCAGCGAACACCCGCTCGCGCGCGCGGTGCTTGCCGAGGCCGATGCCCGCCGCGTCGCGGTGCCGGCCGCCGAGGCCCTGCGCGCGATCGCCGGGCGCGGCGTCGCCGGTCGCGTCGGCGGCGTCGAGCTGCAGCTCGGCAGCAGCCGGCTGATGGAGGAGCTCGGCGTCGACATGTCGGCGCTACGCGAGCGCGCCGCGGCGCTGGCCGCCGAGGGCCGCACGGTGTCGTGGCTCGCGCAGGCCGGCACCCCGCCGCGGCTCGTCGGCCTGCTCGCCTTCGGCGACACGCTCAAGCGCGAGGCGCCGGGGGCGGTCGCGCGGCTGCGCGCGCTCGGCCTGCGCACGCTGCTGATCTCGGGCGACAACCGCGGCAGCGCCGAGGCGGTGGGACGCCGGCTCGGCATCGACGAGGTGCGCGCCGAGGTGCTGCCGGCCGACAAGGCGGGCATCGTCGCCGGGCTGAAGGCGGGCGGGCAGCGCGTCGGCATGGTCGGCGACGGCATCAACGACGCGCCGGCGCTCGCTGCCGCCGACGTCGGCATCGCGATGAGCACCGGCACCGACGTCGCGATGCACGCCGCCGGCATCACGCTGATGCGCGGCAACCCGGCGCTAGTCGCCGATGCGATCGACATCTCGCGCCGCACCACGGCGAAGATCCGCCAGAACCTGTTCTGGGCCTTCGTCTACAACGTGATCGGGCTGCCGCTGGCCGCGCTCGGGCTGCTGAGCCCCGTGGTGGCGGGCGCCGCGATGGCGCTCAGCAGCGTGAGCGTCGTCACCAACGCGCTGCTGCTGCGGCGCTGGAAGCCGCGGCGGGACGACGAGGGGAGGACGGCATGAAGGAGCGCATGAACATCGGCGAGGCCGCCGGCGCCTCGGGCGTGTCGGCCAAGATGATCCGCCACTACGAGGCGCTGGAGCTGCTGCCGGAGGTGGCGCGCAGCGAGTCGGGCTACCGGCAGTACGATGCAGCGGCGGTGCACACGCTGCGCTTCATCCGCCGCGCGCGCGAGCTCGGCTTCGGCATCGCCGAGATCCGCACGCTGCTGCAGCTGTGGCGCAATCGCGAGCGCGCCAGCAGCGAGGTCAAGCGCATCGCGCTCGAGCATGCCGCGGACCTGCAGCGGCGCATCGACGAGATGCAGGCGATGAAGCGCACGCTCGAGCACCTGGCGCGGGAATGCCACGGCGACGGGCGGCCCGACTGCCCGATCCTCGAGGATCTCGCGCATGCGGCGCCGGACGGCTGCGGCGCCTCTCACGCCGGAGCGACCCGCTTCCGCTGAAACACCGGGACGACCGCCGGGACCGGCCCGGCCCTCATGCGGGTCGCGCTGCGTCAGTGGTTGTGGAAGCGCGACTGCGCCACCGTCTTCAGGTCGCCCTCGAGCGAGCCGAGGTAGTCGGCCATCGCGCGCAGCTCGTCGAACGAGAACTGCTTGACCTGCGCGCCCATGATCGCGTTGCCGCGGCCGATGTTGGGGTTGTTCTCGATCTTGTAGGACTTCAGCGCCACGTACAGGTAGTCGGCGTGCTGGCCGGCGATCTTCGGGTAGCTGCCGTCGATCGGCTTGTTGAAGTTCGCGCCGTGGCAGGACGCGCAGGCGCCCTTCTGCAACAACTGGTTCACCTGCGCCGAGGGCTGGCGGCTCGGCGTGTCGGGCACCGGGCGGGACTGCTCCTTGCCCTGGGTCTCGTAGAACGCGGCGATGTCGGCCATGTCCTGGTCGCTCAGCGAGCCGGAGATCGCGCGCATGGTCGGGTGCTTGCGCTCGCCCTTGCGGTAGGCCACCAGCGACGCGACGATGTAGCGCCCGCTCTGCCCCGAGATCATCGGCACGCGGTGCTGCTCGGGGAAGCCGGCGCGGTAGCCGGGGATGCCGTGGCAGCCGGCGCACATCGCGATCTTGCGCTCGCCCTCCTGGGGATTGCCGACCGCCGGGGCCCCGCCCCCCTGTGCCTGCGCGGCGCCGCTGAGGCCCGCGAGAAATGCCAACGCCAGCAAGGGGGTGAGATGTCTCTTCATGGTTCGCGCGATGATCCTGGTTGGAGGAGTCGGGCCGGACGCAACGCACGCCGGCGCGGCATACCTAAATTTACCTTCTAACCCTTTGACACGCATCACATTCCTATGAAATTTGAAGGTTCAGACCAGTATGTCGCCACGCAGGACCTGAAGCTGGCGGTCAACGCCGCGCTGACGCTCAAGCGCCCGCTGCTGGTGAAGGGCGAGCCCGGCACCGGCAAGACGATGCTGGCCGAGGAAGTGGCGCGCTCGCTGGGCATGCCCTTGCTGCAATGGCACATCAAGTCCACCACCAAGGCGCAGCAGGGGCTCTACGAGTACGACGCGGTCAGCCGCCTGCGCGACAGCCAGCTGGGCGAAGAGCGCGTCAAGGACATCCACAACTACATCGTCAAGGGCGTGCTGTGGCAGGCCTTCGAGTCCGAGCAGCCGGTGGCGCTGCTGATCGACGAGATCGACAAGGCCGACATCGAATTCCCGAACGACCTGCTGCGCGAACTCGACCGCATGGAGTTTTACGTCTACGAGACGCGACAGATGGTGCGTGCCCGTCACCGCCCGCTGGTATTCATCACCTCGAACAACGAGAAGGAGCTGCCCGACGCCTTCCTGCGCCGCTGCTTCTTCCACTACATCCAGTTCCCCGACGCCGGGACGATGCAGGACATCGTCGAGGTGCACTACCCCGGCCTGAAGAAGGAGCTGCTCGCCGCGGCGCTCCGGAGCTTCTACGAGGTGCGCAAGCTGCCGGGGCTGAAGAAGAAGCCGAGCACCTCGGAGCTGCTCGACTGGCTCAAGCTGCTGGTGGCCGAGGACCTGCCGCCCGAGGCGCTGCACAGCCAGGACGACAAGGTGGCCGTGCCGCCGCTGGTCGGCGCGCTGCTGAAGAACGAGCAGGACCTGTCGCTGTTCGAGAAGCTCGTCTTCATGCAGCGGCACAACCGGTGAAACCCGCCCCCCGGTTGCGGGGGGCGGGTTTCACCCTCACTTCAGGAACAGCTGGCGCTCGCGCGTGCGCGCCTCGAGCCTGGTCTCGGCGCGCATCAGCATCGCCACCATGCCGGCGAAGGCCTCGTCGAACTCGGCCTCGCCGCCGCTGACCGACACCACCAGCCCGTCGAGCCAGACGCTGCCCCACAGCGTCGTGTCGCCCTCGCGCAGCAGCCAGGGCCGCTGCTGCTGCAGCACCGAGCTGTCGCAGCGGTGCTCCCAGCTCAGCCGCGCCTTCGCGCGCGCGAAGCCCGCGTAGTCGGCGTCCCAGGTGTCGCGCGGACCGCCGCAGGAGTGCTCCAGCAGGATCGCCTCCTCGAAGCTCGCCTCGCCGGGCACGCGCGCCGGGTCCATCACCACCACGTGGCAGAAGCCGCCCTGGTTGACATGCGGGTCGCGCGTCGCGTCGTCGAGCACCGCGGCGACGCGGTCGATCGCGCGCTGCGCGATCTCGCGGGTGAGCAGGAAGCTGCCGGCACGGGAGGGGGATGCGTTCATGGGCGAGGGCCTCGTTCAGTCGATGAGCCGCCTCGGTGCAATCCCCATGCCCCGGCCCCCTGCCGGTGGCGCGCCGCTTGCTCCCGGTGACTCGGCAGTACATGCGGCCCCGCGCGCCCCGGCGTGCAGGTAAGGCTTGCCGCACGAAGCTGCCGGAAAGCGTCGCTGCAGCCCTGCGGCGCCGGCGCCACAATCGAGCGAGACCCACCGACCCGACGTCCCCGCTGCCGCACGACCCGCCACCATGCTGATCGACTTCTTCTTCACGTTGCGCTCCGCCCGGCTCCCGGTCTCGATCAAGGAATACCTGACGCTGCTCGAGGCGCTCAAGTGCGGCGTGATCGACGACGAGGGCGGCCCGAGCGTCGAGCGCTTCTACCACCTGTCGCGCCTCACGCTCGTGAAGGACGAGGCGAACTTCGACAAGTTCGACCGCGCCTTCTCGGCCTACTTCCAGGGCGTCGAGCAGCTCGCCGACTTCACGCGGGAGATCCCGCTCGAGTGGCTGAGAAAGCGCCTGGAGCTCGAGCTGAGCCCCGAGGAGAAGGCCCAGGTCGAGAAGCTCGGCTGGGACGAGCTGATGAAGCGGCTCAAGGACCTGTTCGACGAGCAGAAGGAGCGCCACGAGGGCGGCAGCAAGTACATCGGCACCGGCGGCACCTCGCCCTTCGGCGCGCACGGCTACAACCCGCAGGGCATCCGCATCGGCCAGGACAAGGGCCGCAACCGCAGCGCGATCAAGGTCTGGGACCAGCGCCAGTTCCGCGACTACGACGACTCGGTCGAGCTCGGCACGCGCAACATCAAGGTCGCGCTGCGGCGGCTGCGCCGCTTCGCGCGCGAGGGCGCCGCCGAGGAGCTCGACCTCGACGACACGATCCGCGCCACCGCCGCGAACGCCGGCTGGCTCGACCTGAAGATGGTCCCCGAGCGCCACAACAACGTGAAGGTGCTGCTGCTGATGGACGTCGGCGGCACGATGGACGAGCACGTGCACCGCGTCGAGGAGCTGTTCTCGGCGGCGCGCGGCGAGTTCAAGCACCTCGAGTTCTACTACTTCCACAACTGCGTCTACGACTTCCTGTGGACGAACAACCGCCGCCGCTACAGCGAGAAGACGCCGACCTGGGAGGTGCTGCGCAAGTACAACAAGGACTGGCGCGTGATCTTCGTCGGCGACGCGACGATGAGCCCCTACGAGATCCTGCAGCCCGGCGGCAGCGTCGAGTACAACAACGAGGAGCCGGGCGCCGAATGGTTGCAGCGCTTCACGCACGCCTATCCGAGGTTCGTCTGGATCAACCCGGAGCCCCAGGGCCTGTGGCAGTACCGCCAGTCGATCTCGATCATCCAGCAGCTCACGGGCCAGCGCATGTTCCCGCTGACGCTGGCCGGGCTGGAGTCGGCGATGCGGCTGCTGAGCAAATGAGGAAGCCGCGCGGCGCCGCCCGCCGCCCGCCCGCCGCGCTGCTGCTGCTCGCGGCGCTGTGCCCGCTGCTGCTGGCCTCCCCCGCTCGCGCGCAGGACGGGGCCCCGCCGGCGGCGCCTGTTCCGGAGGCCGCGCCCCGGCCCGAGGCCGCACCCGACGGATCCGGCACCGCGCCCGACGGCGAGCGCGCCGGGCGCCGCGGCCGCGACACGCCGCCGCCCTACACCGTCGAGATCGTCGCGCCCGACGCGCTGGAGGATCTGCTCGAGAAGTACCTCGACCTGCCGCGCTTTCGCGACGACCCGGGCCTCGCCGACATCACCGAGGGCGAGCTGTCGCGGCTGATGAGCGCGACGCCCGCGCAGGCGCGCTCGCTGCTGGAGACCGAGGGCTACTTCACGCCCGAGGTCGAGGTGACGCGCCAGCCCGGCACGCCGCCTCGCGTGCGCATCGTCGTGCGTCCCGGGCCCCGCACCACCATCAACCGCCTCACGCTGGAGGTGCAGGGCCCGGCGCAGGAGCAGGCCGCCGAGGGCGACGCGCGCGCCGCCGGGCTGATCGAGTCGATCCGCGAGGACTGGCCGATGCAGGAGGGCGAGCCCTTCCTGCAGTCCGAATGGACCCGCTCGAAGGGCCTGGTGCTGTCGCGGCTGCGCGCCGAGGGCTACCCGGGCGCGAGCTGGAGCGGCACCGCGGCCGAGATCGACGCGCCGGCGAGCACCGCACGGCTGTTCGTCGTCGCCGACAGCGGCCCGCTCTACCGCTTCGGGCCGGTACGCACCGAGGGGCTGAAGCTCTACCGCGAGGAGGCGGTGGTGAACCTGCGCGGCTTCTCCGAGGGCGACATCTACCGCGAGCGCCTGCTGCTCGACTACCAGGAACGGCTGCAGCGCTCCGACCTGTTCCAGGCCGCCACCGTGGTGCTCGACACCACCACCGAGACGCCCGAGGCGGCGCCGGTGCTGGTGCGCGTGCGCGAGCATCCGCTGCGCAACGCGACGCTGAACCTCGGCTACAGCGACGCGACCGGGCCGCGCGTCGGCGTCGAGCACACGCACCGGCGCGTGTTCGGCTGGCACTGGATCGCGCGCAGCCGCGTGCAGCTCGGCCAGAACCAGACCACCGTCGAAAGCGAGCTGATCTCGCATCCGAAGCCGCGCCTCTACCGCAACATCGGCGCGATCGGCTTCGACCGCTTCGAGGGCGACAGCACCCGTGCCCCCACGCGCGAGTGGCGCGTGCGAGCCGGCCGCCGCCAGGAGGGCGAGCGGCTCGAGCGGCTCTACTACGCCGAGTACACCGGCTCGGTCGTGACCACGCCGCTCGGCGACAGCACCGCGCAGGCCCTGCTCGGCAACTACCAGTGGATCTGGCGCCGCCTCGACAGCATCATCCTGCCGACCGAGGGCTACACGCTCTCCGCGCAGGCGGGCGCCGGCTACGCGCACGGCAGCGACCGCGGCAGCGGCCCGTTCACGCGGCTGCTCGGCCGCCTCACCTGGTACCGGCCGCTCGGCGGCTGGTATGCGCAGACGCGCGTCGAGGCAGGCCAGGTGTTCGCGCAGGACGAGATCGGCGTGCCCGAGCCGCTGCTGTTCCGCGCCGGCGGCGACGACTCGGTGCGCGGCTACGAGCACCGCTCGATCGGGCCGAGGGTCGCCGGCACCGTGGTCGGCGGCCGGGTGCTCGCCACCGCGAGCGCCGAGATCGCGCGACCCTTCCTCGAGCGCTTCCCGCAGCTGTGGGGCGCCTTCTTCATCGACGCCGGCGCCGCCGCCGACACCTGGGGCGCCCTCGACCCGGTGCTCGGCTACGGCATCGGCGCGCGCTACCGCAGCCCGGTCGGGCCGCTGCGGGTCGACCTCGCCTACGGGCAGCAGGAACGCAGCCTGCGCCTGCACATCAGCGTCGGCATCGCCTTCTGATCGCTCCGCATGGCCACCCCTCCTCCGCCGCCCACGCCCGATGAACCGACCCCAAGCCAGGCCCCGGCCGCCGCGGCGCCCGCGCGCCGCCGCTGGCCGCGCCGGCTCGGCTGGACGCTGCTCGCGCTGCTGCTGCTCGTGGCGCTCGTCGCCGCCGCGCTGTTCGCCTCGCTGCGCACCGAGCGCGGCACCGGCTGGGTGCTGGAGCGGGTGCCCGGCCTGACGATCGAGGCGCCGCGCGGCTCGCTGCTCGGCGACTTCAGCGCCAAGCGCCTGGAGTTCGAGCTGGGGCCGGACAGCCGCGTCGTCCTCGAGGGACTGCGCTGGAAGGACGCGACGCTGCAGGCCTCGGCCTCCCGCGGCTGGCGCTGGCCGCACCTGCACCTGCGCTCGCTCGACATCGACGTGCTGCGCCTGCAACTCGCCCCGCAGAAGGACGACGCGCCGAAGTCGCCGCCGCCCGAGAGCCTCGCGCTGCCGCTGCGGCTGCAGATCGACGCGCTGCGCATCGGCGAGGTGCAGGCGCCGGGGCTCGAGCCGCCGGTGCGCGACGTGCGGGCGCGGGTCGACCTCGGCGGCGAGGACGGCTCGGTGCACCGCGTCGACGAGCTCGCGCTCGGCTGGGACCGGCTGCGCCTGCAGGGCGAGGCCCGCATCGGCACCGCGGCACCGCTGCCGGTGCAGGCGCGGCTGGCGCTGCAGCAGAGCGGATCGGCGCCGCCGACGCCCGGCAGCACCGCCGCGCTGCCCGCCGACTGGAACGCCACGCTGCGGCTCGACGGACCGCTGGCGCGGCTGCCGGCCGAGGCGAGGCTCGCGGCCGCCGGCCAGTCGCTCGACGCAAAGGCGGTGCTCACGCCCTTCGCCGAGCAGCCGCTGCAGGCGCTGGACGCGAGCTTCGCCGCGCTCGACCTCGCCGCGCTGCACTCGGCCGCGCCCGCCACCGCGCTGACCGGCAGCGCGCGGCTGCGCCTGCCCGAGGGCGCCGCCGATACGCTGCCGCTCGAGCTCGCGCTGCAGCTGCGCAACGCCGCGCCCGGGCGCTGGGACGCGCAGCGCCTGCCGCTGCGCGAGCTGCGGCTCGACGCCGCCGGTCAGGCGCGCGACCCCGCCTCCGGCGTGACGCTGCGCAGCTTCGACGCGCTGCTCGGCAACGCCGAGCGGCCGGGCGGGCGCGTGCGCGGCAGCGGCCGCTGGACGCCGAGACAGTGGAACGCCGAGCTGCGCATCGAGCAGCTCGAGCCCTCGGCGCTCGATGCGCGCGCGCCGGCGATGCGCCTGTCGGGCCCGCTGAGCCTGCGCTCGGCCGCCCCCGCTCAGCCCACCCCGGCGCTGCCCCGCCCCGGCGCCGCGCAGCCGCCGGCCGAGCCGCCGCTGTCGCAGTGGCCGATCGACGTGCAGGCCCGGCTCGAGGGCCGGCTGCTGCAGGCCGGGCCGCAGCGCGACGTGACGCTGGCGCTCGATGGCCGCTACGGCCCGCAGGAGCTGCTGCTGCGCCGCTTCGTCGCCCACTCCGGCGAGGCGCGTCTGAGCCTGCAGGGCTCGGTGACGCCGCCGGACCCGCAGCAGCCGATGCGCGTGCGGCTGCAGGCGGAGCTGGCCCGCTTCGACCCGCTGCTGTGGTGGCCGGGCGCGCTGGACGCGTCGCTGAGCGCCGGGCCGCACCGCCTGAACGGCGGCGCCGACGTGGACCTCCTGGTGCCGCCGCGCCGCGAGAAGCAGCCGCTCGGCGACTGGCTGGCCGCGCTGCAGGGGCGCGCCGCGCTGACGCTGAAGGACAGCCAGTTCGCCGGGCTGCCGCTTGCGGCCGACGTGCAGGCGAGCAGCGCGCCCGCGGACCGGACGCTGCGCAGCACCGGCCGCATCGAGCTCGCCGGCAACCGGCTCGGCTGGGAGGGCCGGGGCGACCCGCGCACGCTCGCCATCGCACCGGGCACCCCGCTCGCGTTCGAGCTCGAGGCGCCGGCGCTCGCGCGCCTTGCGCCGCTGCTGCGCGCGCTCGGGCAGCCGGCGGACCCGCCGCCGGCCGGCTCGCTGAGCCTGCGCGGCCGGGCCGAGGGCCGCTGGCCGGCGCTGGTGGCGCAGGGCGAGCTGCAGGGCAGCGGGCTGCGCCTCGCGGGGCTGCGCGCCGCGAAGCTGTCCGGGCGCTTCCGCATGGGCCTGCAGGCCGGCGATCCGCTGGAGCTGCAGCTCGAGGGCCGCGAGCTGATGCTCGGCGGCCCGGTCAGCGTCGCGCGGCTGCAGCTGCAGGGCAGCGGGCTGCAGCACGAGCTGACGCTCACGGCCGACGCGCCGGTGACGCCGCCCTGGGCCGCGACCAAGGCCGGCGCTGCGCCGGCGCAGCCGCAGCCGCAACCGGTGCGCCTGCAGGCGCGGCTCGAGGGCCGGCTCGACGTGCCCGGCGCCGCGACGCCGTGGACCGAGCTGCGCGGCTGGAGCGGCACGCTGCGCCAGCTCCAGCTCGCGCCGCTCGCGACGCCCGCCGAGCCCTGGCTGCGCGTCGGCGAGGTGCAGGCGCAGTGGCAGCGCGGCGCCGAGGGCGCGCAGGGCCGCCCGCAGGCGCTGACGCTGTCGCCCGGCCGCGCCGAGATCCTCGGCGCCGCGGTGCGCTGGGACCGCGTGCGCTGGCAGGCCGCCGCCGCGGGGCGACCCGCCGTGCTCGATGCGCAGGCCGAGCTCGAGCCGCTGCTCGTCGCGCCGCTGCTGCGGCAGTTCCAGCCCGGCTTCGGCTGGGCCGGCGACCTGCGCGTCGGTGGCCGGCTGGTCCTGCGCAGCGGCGCGAGCACCGAGGCCGACATCGAGCTGGTGCGCACCGGCGGCGACCTCGTCGTCGAGGAGGGCACCACCCGACAGGCGCTCGGCCTGGACGAGCTGCGCCTGGCGGCGACCGCGCGCGACGGCCTGTGGCGCTTCACCCAGCAGGTCAGCGGCAGCCGCCTCGGCCTGCTGCGCGGCGAGCAGACCGCGCGCAGCGCGCCGCAGGACCCATGGCCGGCGCCCGAGGCGCCGCTGGAGGGCACGCTGACGGTGCGCGTGGCCGACCTCGGCGCCTGGGGCGCCTGGCTGCCCGCCGGCTGGCGGCTCGGCGGACGGCTCAACATCGACACCAACATCGGCGGCCGCTTCGGCGCGCCCGAGTACACCGGCGTCGTCACCGGCCAGGCGATCACCGCGCGCAACGTCATCGAGGGCATCGACGTGCGCGAGGGCGAGCTCGTCGTCGCGCTGCAGGGGCCGACCGCCCAGATCCTGACGGCGCAGGCCCGCGCCGGCGAGGGCCTGGTGCGCGTCGAGGGCGGGGCGCGCTTCGGCGAGGACCCGCGCGCCGAGCTGCGCGTGATCGCCGAGCGCTTCGCGGTGCTGCAGCGCGTCGACCGCCGCGTCGTCGCGAGCGGCCAGGCGCGCCTGCTGCTCGAGGCCGAGAGCATCCAGCTCGACGGGGGCTTCCGCGTCGACCGGGCGCTGATCGACATCAGCCGCAGCGAGGCGCCGGCGCTGTCGGAGGACGTGGTGGTCTACCGCCGCGGCATGGACCGTGACGCCGCTTCGGCACCGCCCCCGCCGCCGCCGCAGCGCAAGATCGCGATGAACGTGCGCGTCGACCTCGGCGACGACTTCCGGCTGCGCGGCCGCGGCCTCGAGGCGCGGCTCGCCGGCGAGCTGCGCGTGAGCGCGCCGCGCAACCAGATCGCGCTCAACGGCGACATCCGCGTGGTCGACGGCACCTACGCCGCCTACGGCCAGAACCTGGTCGTCGAGCGCGGCGTGATCAGCTTCACCGGCGCGATCGAGAACCCGCGCCTGGACGTGCTGGCGATCCGCCCGAAGCTGGAGGACGTGCGCGTCGGCGTGCAGGTCCTGGGCACCGCGCAGAACCCGCGCGTGCGGCTGTACTCGGAGCCCGAGCTGCCCGAGACCGAGAAGCTGTCGCTGCTGGTGCTCGGCCGCAGCTACAGCGACCTCGGCCAGGCCGAGACGCAGCTGATGCAGACCGCGGCGATGGCGCTGCTCGTCGGCGAGGGCGGAGGCGGCCCGTCGGCGACCTCGCGGCTCACGCAGGCGCTCGGGCTCGACACCCTGTCCTTCGGCGGCCCCACCGAGGGCGGCAACCTGCGCAGCTCCGTGATCACGCTCGGCAAGCAGCTGTCGGACCGCTGGTACCTCGGCTACGCGCATTCGCTCAACGCCACTGCCGGCACCTGGCAGCTGATCTACCGCATCGCCGAGCGCTTCACGCTGCGCGCGCAGACCGGCGTGGAGGCCAACGCGCTGGACCTGATCTGGAGCTGGCGCTGGTGACACTTGCGGGGGCCCCCGCCGGTTCCGGTGGGACCGCTGCACCCGCGATCGAGCACGGCCCCAGGCGCGGGCGGCCGCGATCTGAGGCACAATGCGGCCCGTGCCGGCCCTGTGGTTCAATGGATAGCACAGCCCCCTCCTAAGGGGCAGATACAGGTTCGATTCCTGTCGGGGCCGCCACCTTCCCGCCCTCCCGGGCATCCTGCCGGCCTTCGCGCTCCCGTCGCGAGGCGGCCCGCCTCCCTCTCCCCCGCCTGACCTCGCCCCCGCCGCGCGCTTCAGCGCCGCGCCTCCGCGCCCGCCTCGACCTGCCCGATGAAGTCCAGGCAGGCGCCGCGTGCGCCGGCCAGCGCCGGGTCGTCGACCCGCTCCAGCGCGCGCCGCGACAGCGCCAGCTGCCGCAACCGCTGCGCAGCCGGCAGTTCCTGCGGGATGAAGGACAGGCAGATGCGCTCGACGGCGAGTTCCGGCGCGCGCCCGAGCAGCGGCAGCACGCGCTGCGGCGCACGGCGCATCGCCTCGCCGAGCGCGGACTGCAGGCCCTCGCGGTGGCAGGCGTCGGAGGACGCGAGCAGCCGCGCCGCGAGCGCGACCCAGGCCGCGCCGCCGGCGGCGACCTGCCGGTAGCCCGCGCCGGGCACCGGGCCGCAGCCGAAGTGGCGCTCAAGCACCTGCCGGACCGTCAGCACGCGCAGCTCGGCCTCGACGTCGGCCGCGCGGGGCGGGCCCGCGTCGGCCTGCACCGTGCCGTGCAAACCCGCGAACAGGCCCGCCAGCAGCACCGCGACGAGGACGGCGCGCCCACCGCGCGTCACAGCACCGTCAGGCGCCGGTCGCTGCTGGTCGCGATCATCGTGCGGATCGTCGAGTCCGCGATGATGCAGCCCTGCGAGGCGTCGCCCTGCGCGTTGTCGCCGTGGATCAGGAAGCCGCTGCGGCCGAGCGCGTCGTGGCCGTCGGGCGTCAGCGCCATGCACAACCGCCCCTTGCTCGGGTGGTGGTAGGCCGCACCGATGCGGTAGTTGCCGGCCGGGATCGGCCCGATGCCGCGCAGGTGCTGCAGCGCCGGGTTGTTGCGGCCCGCCCCCGGCCCCTCGCCGTTCCCGGCACCGGAATAGCCGACGCCGACGAAGTGGCGTTCGTGAAAGATCTTGCCGCTCGCGTTGTCGAAGTACCAGGTCATCGCCCGCACCCCTCCTGTCCATCCCGTGAAGACGGAGAAAGTAACAGATTGTTCAGGAGGGCGGGCGCCTTTCGCGGCGCCGGCTCAGCGCTGGCGCATCGCGCGCGACAGCAGCAGCACCGGCAGCAGGCCCACGGCCACGATCGCGAGCGAGGGCAGCGCCGCCTCGCTCAGGCGCTCGTCGCGCGCGAGCTGGTAGGCGATCACGGCCAGCGTGTCGCTGTTGAAGGGCCGCAGCACCAGCGTCGCGGGCAGCTCCTTCATCACGTCGACGAACACCAGCAGCCCGGCGGCGAGCGCCGAGCGCTGCAGCAGCGGCAGGTGCACGCGCAGGAACAGCCGCCAGCGCGGCGTGCCGAGCATGCGCGCGGTCTCGTCGAGGCTGGTGGGAATGCGGGCGTAGCCCGACTCGACCGACTGCAGCGCCACGGCGGTGAAGCGCACCAGGTAGGCGTAGAGCAGGCCGAAGATCGTGCCGGTGACGAGCACCGAGGCGCCGCTGGCCGGCCACAGGCTCTGCAGGCCGCCGGCCGGGATCAGGATGCCGACCGCGATCACCGCGCCCGGCACCGCGTAGCCGAGCGAGGCGACGCGCGCGGCCAGACGCAGCCCCGGGCGCGGCCGCACGCGCAGCGCGTAGGCCAGCGCCAGCGCCAGCGCCGACGCGAGCAGCGCCCCCAGCCCCGCGAGCTTGAAGCTGGTCCAGGCCCACTGGCCGAAGCGCGCCCACGGCAGGCCGAGCTCGGCGTGCCGCGCCTCCTGCCACAGCAGCCCGAGCAGGATCGCCACCGGCAGCGCGAAGCCGATGAGCACCGGCAGCCCGCACACCGCCCAGGCGACCAGGCGGCGCCCGCCGGTGAGCGGCACCGGCCGGGCCTCCTGGCTCTGCAGGTTGCCCGGCCGCGTCGTCGCGAAGCGCAGCGCGCGCTGCGCGCGGTGCTCCAGCCACAGCAGCAGCGCGACGACGGCGAGCAGCACGGTGGCGAGCTGCGCCGCGGCGATGCGGTCGTCCATCACCAGCCAGGCGCGGTAGACGCCGGTGGTGAGCGTCGAGAGGCCGAAATAGGAGCCGACGCCGTAGTCGGCGAGCGTCTCCATCAGCGCGAGCGCGACGCCCGCGGCGAGCGCCGGGCGCGCCAGCGGCAGCGCCACCTGCCGCACCCGCCGCCCGGTGCCTGCGCCGAGCAGCCGCGCCGCCTCCAGCAGCTGCACGCCGCGCTCGTTGAGCGCCGCGCGCGTGAGCAGGTAGGCGTAGGGGTAGAGGCAGGCGACGAAGAGCATCACCGCGCCCCACAGGCTGCGCACGTCGGGCAGCATCGCCCCCTGCGCACCGGTCAGCGCGCGCAGCGCGGTCTGCAGCGGGCCGCTGTACTGCAGGAAGTCGGTGTAGGCATAGGCGAGCACGTAGGCCGGCATCGCCAGCGGCAGCAGCAGCGCCCACTCGAAGAAGCGCCGCCCCGGGAACTCGAACAGCGTCACCGTCGCGGCGGTCGCGCCGCCCACCACCGCGACGCCGACGGCCACCGAGACCGACAGCAGCAGCGAGGTCCAGGCGTACTCGGGCAGCACCGTCTGCAGCTGGTGCACCAGCACCGCGCCGCTTTGCGCGTCGAGCAGGGCCCACGATCCGATGATGCCGAGCACCGGCACGGCAAGCAGCAGGGTCAGGGCGGTCAGGAAGCGCATGGGGGGAACAGCTCGGATCGCGCCGCGGGCGGGAAGGACCCGCCGCATCATCGGCGGCGCGCCCTCCCCGCCCTTGATTCAGCGCAAGTGGTTGAAAAAGTCGCTGGCAATATGAATGAGAACTGTACGCATTCTCTCTTGCCTCCTATCATAGGTCCTTATGTTTCTGGAACTCGACCATGTGACCATCCGCTACGGCGGCGCGGCCGCGCGTGCGGCGGTGGACGGCGCGTCGCTGACGCTCAAGCAGGGCGAGATCGGCGTGCTGCTCGGCCCCTCGGGCTGCGGCAAGACCTCGCTGCTGCGCGCGGTCGCGGGGCTCGAGCGCATCGCCGCGGGGCGCGTCGCGCTCGGCGGCGAGACGCTCAGCGACGCGGGGGGCGGGCGGCGCGTGCAGGTGGCGCCGGAGCGGCGCCGCATCGGCATGGTGTTCCAGGACTACGCCCTCTTCCCCCACCTGACGGTGGGCGAGAACGTCGGCTTCGGCCTGCCCTCGCTGTCGCGCGACGCGCGCGCCGGGCGGGTCGCGGAGATGCTGGAGCTCGTCGGCCTCGGCCACGCGGCCGGGCGCTACCCGCACCAGCTCTCCGGCGGCCAGCAGCAGCGCATCGCGCTGGCGCGGGCCCTGGCGCCGCAGCCGCGCCTGCTGCTGCTCGACGAGCCCTTCTCGAACCTCGACGTGGACCTGCGCGAGCGCCTCGCGCAGGAGGTGCGCGCGATCCTCAAGCGCGCCGGCATCACGGCGCTGCTGGTGACGCACGACCAGCTCGAGGCCTTCGCGGTCGGCGACGTGATCGGCGTGATGAACGGAGGCCGGCTCGAGCAGTGGGAGGACCCCTACAGCCTCTACCACCGCCCGGCCTCGCGCTTCGTCGCCGACTTCATCGGCCACGGCGTGTTCGCGCCGGCACGCATCGTCGACTATGGCCGCGGCCCGGTGGTGCGCACGCCGCTCGGCGACCTGCTCGATCTCAAGGAGTGCCCGCTGCCGGCGGCCTACCCGAACGGCGAATGCGAGGTGCTGCTGCGCGCCGACGACATCGTCCACGACGACGACAGCCCGGTCAAAGCCTGCATCGAGCGAAAGGCCTTCCGCGGCTCGGAATTCCTCTACACGCTGCGCCTGCAAACTGGCGAGTTGCTGCTGGCGCACGTGCCCTCGCACCACGACCACTCGGTCGGGGAATGGATCGGCATCCGGCCGGTCGTCGACCATGTCGTGACCTTCGAGCGCGGCGAGCCGCAGTCCGCCTGAATCCCCCGCGAGCGCTTTGCAAGGCCCCGCTCGGCCCCGGCCTTGCCTGCGCCATGCAACTTTCCCCGCATTGCGGGCTCCCAGGCGGGAGGCCAGGTTCTATACTGGTTCGAGGAAACTCCGCTTTGATGCATAAAGGACAGCGCGTGTCATGGGTGCCAAATTGAAGATTGCTGGCTGGGTCGCGGTGGGTGCCGTGGCCGGCGCACTGACGACGATGCAGCTGCAGGCGACCGCGCGCAGCTCGCTCGCACCGCTGCCGCTGGAGGAGCTGCAGCAGCTGGCCGCCGTGTTCGGCATGGTCAAGAGCGACTACGTCGAGCCGGTGGACGAGAAGAAGCTGCTGACCGACGCGATCAGCGGCATGGTCGCGGGCCTGGACCCGCATTCGCAGTACTTCGACAAGAAGACCTTCAAGGAATTCCGCGAGGGCACCTCGGGCCGCTTCGTGGGCGTCGGCATCGAGATCGGCATGGAGGACGGCCTGGTCAAGGTCGTCTCGCCGATCGAGGGCTCGCCCGCCTTCCGCGCGGGCCTCAAGAGCGGCGACCTGATCACGAAGATCGACGACACCGCGGTCAAGGGCCTGTCGATCGACCAGGCCGTCAAGCGCATGCGCGGCGAGCCCAACACCAAGGTCTCGCTGACGATCTTCCGCAAGGCCGAGAGCCGCACCTTCCCCGTGACGATCATGCGCGAGGAGATCCGCGTGCAGAGCGTGCGCGCGAAGATGGTCGAGCCCGGCTACGCGTGGCTGCGCGTGACGCAGTTCCAGGACCGCACGGTCGAGGACTTCGTGCGCAAGATCGAGGAGATCTACAAGCAGGACCCCAACCTCAAGGGCCTGGTGCTCGACCTGCGCAACGACCCGGGCGGCCTGCTCGAGGGCGCGGTCGCGGTGTCGGCGGCCTTCCTGCCCAAGGACGTGACGGTGGTCTCGACCAATGGCCAGGTGCCCGAGTCGAAGGCGGTGTTCAAGGCCAGCCCGAGCGACTACGTGCGCCGCGGCGGCGCCGACCCGCTCAAGCGCCTGCCCGAGGGGATCAAGAACGTGCCGCTGGTGGTGCTGGTCAACGAGGGCTCGGCCTCGGCGAGCGAGATCGTCGCCGGTGCGCTGCAGGACCACAAGCGCGCCGTCATCATGGGCTCGCAGACCTTCGGCAAGGGCTCGGTGCAGACGGTGCGCCAGCTCACCCCGGACACCGCGCTCAAGCTCACCACGGCGCGCTACTACACGCCGCAGGGCCGCTCGATCCAGGCGCGCGGCATCGTGCCGGACGTGATGCTCGACGAGACCGCCGATGGCAACGTCTTCGCGGTGCTGCGCATGCGCGAGGCCGACCTGGAGAAGCACCTGCAGAGCGGCCAGGGCAGCGAGGTCAAGGACCCGGCGCGCGAGAAGGCGCGCGAGGAGGCCATGAAGCGCCTCGAGGACGAGGCGGCCAAGCAGGCGGCGACCAAGCAGCCGGCACTGCCCGAGTTCGGCTCGGCCGAGGACTTCCAGCTCAAGCAGGCGCTCAACCGCCTCAAGGGCCAGCCGGTGCTCGCCTCGAAGACGCAGACCGAGCGCAAGCCGGACGAGACCAAGACGAACTGAACGCGCAACGCGGAGTAGGCGCCGCCGGCCCTGCAGGGCCGCGCGCCGCCACCGACACGCCCGCCCCTCGGCGGGCGTTTTCACGCCCGGAGGAGGCATCGGACATGAACGACGACCAGCTGCTGCGCTACTCGCGCCACGTGCTGCTCGATGAACTCGGCGTCGAGGGCCAGCAGCGGCTGCTCGCGGGCCATGCGCTCGTGATCGGCGCCGGCGGCCTGGGCTCGCCGGCGGCGCTCTACCTCGCCACCGCCGGCGTCGGCACGCTCACCCTCGTCGACCACGACACGGTGGACCTGACCAACCTGCAGCGCCAGGTGATCCACAACCTGTCGCGCGTCGGCCACCCGAAGGCCGAGTCGGCGCGCGAGACGATCGCCGCGATCAACCCGGAGGTGCAGGTGCGCTGCGTCAACCGGCGCGCGGACGCGGCGCTGCTGGCCGAGCTGGTCGCCGAGGCCGACGTGGTGCTCGACTGCTCGGACAACTTCGCGACCCGCCACGCCGTCAACCATGCCTGCGTCGCGCAGCGCAAGCCGCTCGTCGCCGGCGCCGCGATCCGCTTCGACGGCCAGATCTCGGTCTACGACCCGCGCGCCGCCGATGCGCCCTGCTACGCCTGCGTGTTCGCGCCCGACCAGGGGTTCGAGGAAACGCGCTGCGCGACGATGGGCGTGTTCGCGCCGCTCGTCGGCATCATCGGCACGATGCAGGCGGCCGAGGCGCTCAAGCTGCTCGCCGGCATCGGCACCTCGCTCGCCGGGCGGCTGCAGATGCTCGACGCGCGCTCGATGGAGTGGACCGAGATCCGCCTGCCGCGCAACCCCGGCTGCCCGGTCTGCGCCGCGGCGGCGCGCTGACGCCCCTCGCCCGGGCGGCCCGCCTTCAGCCGCGTCCCGCGCCCGCCGCAAGGTGCGCGAGCACGCGATCGGCGATCAGCGCCGAGACGCGCGCGTTCGACTCCTGCGTGACGCCGGCGACATGCGGCGTCAGCAGCAGGTTCGGGCAGCCCTGGAAATGCGGCGCCGCGGGCAGCGGCTCCTCGGCGAAGACGTCGAGCGCCGCGCCGCCGAGCGCCCCCGAGCGCAGCGCCTGCGCGAGCGCGATCTCGTCGACGATGCCGCCGCGCGCGGTGTTGACGAGCACCGCGCCCGGCTTCATCGCCGCGAGGCGCGCCGCGCCGATCAGGCCGCGCGTCGACTCGACGAGCGGCACGTGCAGGCTCAGCACGTCCGCCGACGCGACCACCTCGTCGAGCCCCGCCCAGCGCGTGCCGCTCTCCGCGTAGGCCGGGTGCTCGGCGTCGAGCGCCGCGTCGAAGGCGAGCACCTGCATGCCGAGCGTGCGCGCGAGCCGCCCGGTGAGCTGACCGATCGAGCCGAAGCCGATCAGGCCGAGCGTCGCGCCGGCGAGCTCGCGCCCGCGCGACAGCGCCTCGCGCGGCCAGCGGCCGGCAGCCACCTCGGCGCTGCCGCTCCACGCCAGCCGGCGCAGCCACAGCGCGCTCGCGATCACGTACTCCGCCACCGCCTGCGCGTTCGCGCCGGTGGCGGGGATCACCTCGATGCCGCGCGCGCGGCAGCCGGCCACGTCGATGTTGTCGAGCCCGACGCCGAGCCGCCCGACGACGCGGCAGCGCGCGAGCGCGTCGAGCAGCGCGCCGCGCACCTGGGTGCGGTTGCGCACCACCAGCGCGTCGGCGCGGGCCGCCTCCGCGGCGAGCCGCCCCGGCTCGTCGACCAGCCGCGGGTCGTGGAGCACGTCGTGGTCCGCCGCCAGCCGCGCGACGGCGTCCTCGTCCATGAATTCGGTGATCAGGATGCGCGCCACGCCGGGGATCTCCTTCCTTTGCTCGTCGCGTCCGGCACGCCGGACAGACCGCCATGGTGCCTGCGAAAGCCGTGCCCGCGCCAACACCCCTGAGCAGGGGCCGAATTGCGGTGCCTGCGCTGCCGGCCGGCCCGCGAGCCGCGTTACCCTGTGCAGTCCACGCATCAGAAACAGGCAGGTTCCGCGGATGAAAGCCTTGGACAAACACGAACTCACCGCCCGCAACTTCCCGAGCGCTCAGGAGGAGGCCGTCACCGCGCGGCCCGTGTCCCCGTACGAAGGGCCTGGCAGCGCCTACCGGCTGGCCTTCACCGACACCGATTTCCTGCTGCGCGACGACCTGCGGCCGGTGCGCATGCAGCTCGAGCTGCTCAAGCCCGAGCTGATCCAGCGCGAGCGCGGCATCGAGTCGACCATCGTGATCTTCGGCAGCGCGCGCATCCCGCCCGCCGACGTGGCGCAGCAGCTGCTCGCCGAGGCGCAAGCGCGCGCCGCCAACCCGGCCGAGATCAAGCGGCTCGAGACCGGCGTCGCGATGTCGCGCTACTACGAGGAGGCGCGCGCCTTCGCGCGCATCGTCACCGAGGCCTCGCGCTCGCTGCAGCAGCCGATCGTCGTCGTCACCGGCGGCGGCCCCGGCATCATGGAGGCCGGCAACCGCGGCGCCTTCGAGGTGCAGGGCCAGAGCATCGGGCTGAACATCGTGCTGCCGCACGAGCAGGAGCCCAACCCCTACATCACGCCGGAGCTGTGCTTCCAGTTCCACTACTTCGCGCTGCGCAAGATGCACTTCCTGATGCGCTCGATCGCGCTGGTGTGCTTCCCCGGCGGCTTCGGCACGCTCGACGAGCTGTTCGAGATGCTCACGCTGATCCAGACCGGCAAGTGCCGGCGCCGCCCGATCCTGCTGTTCGGCCGCGAGTTCTGGACGCGCCTCGTGAACTTCGACCTGCTGGTCGAGCAGGGCATGATCAGCCCGCAGGACCTGAACCTGTTCCACTTCGTCGAGAGCGCGGAGGAGGCCTGGGCGCTGCTGCAGAGCGAGTACGGGCTCGGCACCGCGGACGGCCACCCGCCCGTGCCGAACGACATGATCTGAGCCGTCCCGCCCCGAGGCCGAGGGACGGCCGGCGTGCCGCGGGCCGGGTCCCGAGCACGGCGCTTGCCTTCCTCGGGGCCAGGAGGCGGCCGCGGGGCCGCCGCAAGGAGAGCCGCCATGCAGGACAAGATCACGCTGATCGGCGCGCCCACCGACGTGGGCGCGGGCGCGCGCGGCGCGTCGATGGGGCCGGAGGCGCTGCGCGTCGCCAACCTCGGCCCGGTGCTCGAGAGCCAGGGCCTGGAGGTGGTCGACCGCGGCAACCTCAGCGGGCCGCACAATCCGTGGCTGCCGCCCAACGAGGGCTACCGCCACCTCAGCGAGGTCGCCGGCTGGAACCAGGCGGTGCACGACGCGGTGCACGCCGAGCTGATGCAGGGCCGCATGCCGATCCTGCTCGGCGGCGACCACTGCCTCGCGATCGGCTCGATCAGCGCCGCGGCGCGCCACTGCCGCGAGACCGGCAGGAAGCTGCGCGTGCTGTGGCTCGACGCGCACGCCGACTTCAACACCAGCCTCATCACGCCGAGCGGCAACATCCACGGCATGCCGGTGGCCTGCCTGTGCGGGCGCGGGCCGCGCGAGCTGACCGAGATCGGCGGCCAGGTGCCGGCACTCAACCCGAAGTGGGTCAAGCAGGTGGGCATCCGCAGCGTCGACGCCGGCGAGAAGAAGTTCGTGCACGAGATGGGGCTCGAGGTGTTCGACATGCGCTACATCGACGAGATGGGCATGCGCCACACGATGGAGCTGGCGCTGGCGACGATGGACGCCGGCACGCACCTGCACGTGAGCTTCGACGTCGACTTCCTCGACCCGGACTTCGCGCCCGGCGTCGGCACCACCGTGATGGGCGGGCCGACCTACCGCGAGGCGCAGCTGTGCATGGAGATGATCGCCGACACCGGCCGGCTCGCCTCGCTCGACATCATGGAGCTCAACCCGGCGCTCGACGTGCGCAACCGCACCGCCGAGATCGCGGTGGACATGGTGGCGAGCCTGTTCGGCCGCAGCACGCTGGTGCACCGCAACCGGCGCGGGCACGATTAGACTCGCGGGCCATGAAGATCCTCGTCCTCAACGGCCCGAACCTGAACCTGCTCGGCACCCGCGAACCCGCGGTGTACGGTGCGACGACGCTCGCCGACGTCGAGAACCTGCTCAGGCAGGACGCGCTCGCGCTCGGCGTCGCGCTCGACTGCTTCCAGAGCAACCACGAGGGCGCGCTGATCGACCGCATCCACGCCGCGCGCGGCGACGCGGACTGGATCGTCATCAACCCGGGCGCCTTCACGCACACCAGCGTCGCGATCCGCGACGCGCTCGCCGGCGTCGCGATCCCCTTCGTCGAGGTGCACATCAGCAACGTGCACAAGCGCGAGCCCTTCCGCCACCACTCCTACCTGTCGGACATCGCCGAGGGCGTGATCGTCGGCCTCGGCGTGCAGGGCTACCGCCTCGCGCTGCAGTTCGCCGCCGGCAAGCGCGGCCCGGTCGCCTGAGGCTCCCCGGCCGCCCCTTGCGGCCTCAGTCGCAGGGCCCGTGCGCGCGGCGGAAGCGCCACGGCGGCACGGCCGCCGCGTCGGCGAACAGGCCGCGGCCGGCCGAGCGCGCCGCCTGCTCCTGCGCGGCGTAGAGGCCGCCGTCGCCACCGTGCAGGCGGTCGTTCCAAGCGTGCCCCTCGGACACCAGCCAGGCGCCGACGTCGGCGGCAGGCCCTGGCGGCCCCCTCTCCTCGCCGTGCAGCACGCGCGCGAGCACGCGGCCCCAGCCGTCGAGGCCGAGCGCCTCGACCTGCACCCGCGCCCGCAGCACCCGCGCGGCGAGCGCCTCGCCGGCCTCCCTGCCGCCGTCCTGGCAGCGCTCCGGCGCATCGATGCCGATCAGCCGCAGCTTGACCGGCGCCTGCCCGCTCGGCGGATCCGGGCGCACCCAGAGCGTGTCGCCGTCGCTCACCCCCGTCACGGTGCCGGCCCAGCGCGACGGCAGCTGCGGCGGCTGCGCCGGAGTTGCCCCTCCGACGGCGCAGAGCAGCAGCAGGACCGGCGCTGCCGCGCGCCGTGCCCTCCCCGCGATGCCTGCCGCCACCGATGCCATCCGCGCTCCTTCCCCCCGGTTCTGCCCGGCCCGGCCGGGCACCGCTGCGTGCCCGCGGACGCGATCGCCGGGAGACCCGCGGCGACACACACCGAAACGACTGTGCGTGCCCGGGCACCCCACTGCAAGCCCCCTGTCAACCCGGAGACTTACCGTGCGGACTTTCGGGGGTGCCGTTGCGGCCCGGCCGGCCCGTCCCCGTCGCTTCGTTTCCAGGGAGACAGACAATGATTCTTGCTGCCGGTCTCGCCCTGCTCGTCCTCGGCCTGGTGTGCGGCGCCGTGCTCGTGGTGGCGCCCTTCGGGCTGAACGCCGCCGCAGCGGGCGCGACGCTGTGGGTGCTGTTCCCGCTGTTCGTGATCGCGGGCTACATGATGTTCGTGGTGCTGGCGAGCGCGAGCCGCATCCGCGCCGTCTCGCGCGCCGCGGGCACGAGCCTCGTGACGCTCGCGCTGATGTCGGCCGCCGGTCTGGTGCTCGAGGCCACCGCGCTCGCCAACGCCGACACCGGCTCGCTCTGGTACGTGCTGGTCGTCGGACTCGCGCTCGGCTCCACCGCGCTGCTGTCCCACCAGACACCCGAGGACGGGGGCTGACGCCTCCCTGCCTGCCGCAGGCAGCAGGCCGCCGGCCCGCGCGCCGCACTCCGGCGCCGCTCAGCGCGGGGTCGGCACCGGCTCGCCCAGCAGCCGCCGCCACATCCAGGGCAGGCCGCGCGAGAAGTCGGGTCGCAGCGACAACTGCTCGGGGGGCAGCGGCGCCATGCGTCCCTCCCGTTCGCGCGCGACGACGAAGGTGAAGACGTAGAAGGGCTCCTGCCCCATGCGCAGGTCGGCGATGCGCAGCTGCCCGTCCTCGACGTCCATCTTGAAGAAGCCGTGGCTGAAGCGCGCCAAGCGCGCCACCGCCGGCAGATCGCGCCACTGCTCGTGGAGCGCCTCGCCGCGCGGGAAACGCTCGAAGGCGATGCGCGGCGCCTCGTCCAGCAGCGAGTGGAAGCCCTCCAGGAAGCCGTCCGGCGTGATCGCGACGACGCGCCACAGCACGGTGTTGAATGCGGTCGGCGTCACGAGCAGGCGCTGCACCTGCGCGCCCTCGGCCTCGAGCGAGGCGCGCGCCACCGCCTCGACCTGCTGCTGCGCGCCGAAGCCCCATGCGAGGTAGAGCGTGCTGAACGCAAGGCCGGCGGCGTTCCAGCGCAGGCCGCGCGCGCCGTGCGAGCGCAGCGCCACGCCGAGGCCGACGAGCAGCGGCAGCGTGTAGAGCGGGTCGATGATGAAGATGCTGCCGACGCCGTAGGGGTGGTCGGTGAAGGGCCGCAGCAGCTGCGTGCCGTAGACCGTCATCAGGTCCAGCAGCGGGTGCGTCACGAGCGCCAGCCACAGCGCCAGCACCCAGCGCCGCCAGCGGTCCGTCTCGCCGTGCAGCCGCGCGGCAAGCCCGCCGAGCAGCGGCGCGAGCAGGCTCAGGTAGAGCAGCGAATGGCTGTCGGCGCGGTGCAGCACCATGTTGCGCACCGGGTCGCCGTGGTCGATGAAGGCGTCGAGGTCCGGCAGCGTGCCGCATGCCGCGCCCCACAGCGCCGCCTTCCAGGGCGCGGTGCGGCGTCCCATCACGGCGACGCCGACCGAGGCGCCGAGGGCGAGTTGAGAAAGCGAGTCCATGGGCGCGATTCTCGGTGCAGGCGCCCGCAGCTGCGGGCAGGCGTGCTTCAGCCCGGCTGCACGGCGTAGCGCAGCTGCACGAAGCCGAAGCCGTAGCTGCGGGTCTCGAGCGGCACGAGCGCGAGCTCGCGCGGCAGCGCGCCGAACAGCGGCCGGCCCGCGCCGAGCAGCACCGGCACGATCGTCAGCGTGATCTCGTCGACGAGGCCGGCGGCGAGAAAGCGCTGGACCGTCTGCCCGCCGTCGAGGTAGACGCGCCGCAGGCCCTGTGCCGCCCAGCGCGCCGCCAGCTCCGCGGGCTCGCCCGCCACCACGCTGACGCTCTCGCGCAGCGCGCGCGGCAGCACCAGCGCCTGGCGGCTCAGCACCTCCACCGGCTTGCCCTCGTAGGGCCAGCGCCCGAGGCCGAGCACCGCCTCGAAGCTCGCGCGCCCCATCGCGAGCAGGTCCGCGCCGTCGAGGAAGGCGCGGAAGCCGCAGTCCTCGCCGGGCGGCAGGCGGGCGTTGGCCGCCTCCAGCCAGTCGAGGCCGCCGTCGGGCCGGGCGATGTGGCCGTCGAGGCTGGTGGCGGCGAACACCGCGATGCGGGGGCGGGGGATCTTCACGGCACGGGCTCCTGGCTTGTCCTGGGTCGTCATCATGCCGCTCATGCGGGGGGGACATCATCGCGGCAGACGCTGGAGCGGCAACACTGTCGCCTCGATGGACAAGAAGAAATACCGACTCGCGCTGTTCGACTTCGACGGCACGCTCGCCGACTCCTTCCCCTTCTTCGTCGGCGTGTTCAACGAACTGGCCGTCAAGCACGGCTTCCGCCAGCTGCGGCCCGAGCAGCTGCCGCTGATGCGGCGGCTCGATGCGCGCCGCAACATGGAGCTCGTCGGCATGCCGCGCTGGAAGCTGCCGCTGGTGGCGGCGAGCTTCATCCGGCTGATGAAGGGCCAGGGCGGCGAGATCCCGCTGTTCGAGGGCATCGAGGAGACGCTCGCGCACCTGTCCGAGCGCGGCGTGACGCTCGCGCTCGTGACCTCGAACTCGGTGGACAACGCGGTGCGCATCCTCGGCCCCGCCAACGCGGGGCTGTTCGCGCACCGCGAGGGCAGCATGTCGATCTTCGGCAAGCGCGCGAAGATCCTCCGCATCCTCGCGCGCAGCGGCATCGCGCCCGCCGAGGCGATCTACGTCGGCGACCAGATCTCGGACCTGCAGGCCGCGCGCGAGGCCGGCGTCGCGTTCGGTGCGGTCGCCTGGGGCTACGCCGAGCTCGACGCGCTGCGCCGCCACGCGCCGGAAGAGGTGTTCCAGACCGTCGGCGAGCTGCGGCGCATCGCCGCGCTGCGCTGAACCCGCGCCCGCCACGAGGCCGCTCGAGGCGGCAGCGATGCGCCTTCAGTCCGCGTCGATGCGCAGGCCCACCACCGTGATGCGCGCGCCCTGCATCACGCGCACGCTGAAGCAGGCGGGGCCGGCGCGCAGCTGGTCGCCCACCACCGGCGCGCGCCCGAGCGAGCGGGCGAGCCACTCGCCCAGCGTCTGCCCGGGCGGCGCGCCGGGCGGCGGGCGCAGCGCCAGGCCGTAGAAGTCGGCGATCGCCGCCAGCGGCATGCCGGCGTCGAGCACGAAGTCGCCGAAGGCGCGCCGCGCCGCCGCCTCGTCGTCGGCCTCCGGCAGGTGCACGCCGAGGCGCCGCGCCGCGAACGGGATCGTGCCGCCCTGCAGCAGCAGCGAGCTGAGCACGACGACGAAGGCGACGTGGAAGAACAGCCGCGCGCCCTCGACGCCGGCCATCACCGGGAACACCGCCAGCACCACCGGCACCGCGCCGCGCAGGCCCACCCAGGAGATGAACCACACCTCGCGGGCGCGGAAGCGGTAGGGCGCGAGGCACAGCCACACCGCGGCCGGGCGCGCGACGAGCATCAGCACCGCCGCGACGCCGAGCGCCGGCCACAGCGTGCCCAGCAGCTCGCTCGGCGTCACGAGCAGGCCCAGCAGCAGGAACATGCCCGCCTGCGCCAGCCAGGCGTAGCCGTCCATCGCCGCGAGCGCGCGCTGCACCACCGGCTTGGCGCGGTTGCCGAGCACGAGGCCGAAGAGGTAGACCGCCAGGAAGCCCGAGCCGCCGAGCCAGCCGGCCGCCCCGAACACCGCGAGCCCGCCCGAGACCAGCAGCAGCGCGGCGACACCGCCGGCCGCGTCGTGCGGGTGCTCGCCGGCCTCGTCGGACGCCGCCCGCTCGAAGGGCGGGCGGCTCACCACGAGCGCGAGCGCCCAGCCGGCCGCGAGCCCGACCAGCGCGCCGAGGCCGAACTGCTGCAGCAGCGCGACGAGGAAGTCCGGCGCCGAGAACGACGCGCCGGTCGCGACCATGCCGATCAGCGCCAGCGTCAGGTAGACCGCCATCGGGTCGTTGAGGCCGGACTCGATCTCCAGCGTCGCGGCCACCCGCTCGTTGAGCCGCACGCCCGAGGACTTGAGCAGCGAGAACACCGCCGCGGCATCGGTGGAGCCGACGATCGCGCCCAGCAGCAGCCCGAGCCGCCAGTCCAGCCCGAGCAGCAGCACCGCCGCGGCGCCGGTGATCGCCGCGCTCAGCACCACGCCGCCGGTGGCGAGCAGCAGCGCGGGCCGCAGCCCGGTGCGGAAGGTGGAGAACTCGGTGCGCAGGCCGCCGTCGAGCAGGATCACCGCGAGAGCGACGTTGCCGACCCAGAAGCTCATGCGGAAGTCGTCGAAATGCACGCCGCCGGGGCCGTCCTCGCCCGCGAGCATGCCGGCGACGAGGAAGACGAGCAGGAAGGAGAAGCCCACCCGGGTCGAGTAGACGCCGGCCAGCACGCTGAGGAAGACCAGCGTCGCGGCAGCCAGCAGCGTGAGGTTCAGCACATCCATGCGGCGACCTTAGCAGAGCCCCGGTGCCGCCCCGCCCCGGCCGGCACCCACGTCAGGCGCCGACGATCCAGCCCTCGAGCGGATCGAGTTCCGCGGGCAGGCCCCAGTCCGGCTGCCCGCTCGCCCAGGCCGCCAGCACCAGGCACAGCACCGCGTCGAGCCGGTCGCCCGAGGCGTCGTCGATCAGCGCGTCGCGCTGCGCGTTGCTCGCCTTGAGCCGCAGCCCGAGCCGCGTGCGGCCGGCCTCCAGCGCGCCGAGCAGGTCCTTGCGCGCGATCAGGCGCTCGCCCGTCTGCTTCGCGCGCTCGTCGCTCTTGTAGGAGCGCCGCCCGATCAGCTCGCGTGCGAGCAGGCCCGGGTAGCCCTCGAGCGCGACGCGCGAGCGATCCGCGCCGGAGCGCACCGCCGGCATCCAGACCCCGGCCTCGATCAGCGGCGGCACGCCCGCGTGCAGCATGAAGGCCACCGGCGGGTTGACCCACTTCATCGACGGCGAGGAGCCCGCCGGCGCGTCGCAGGCGCGGTGCGCGAACTTCGAGCCCGCCGGCCGCGCGTCGCAGAAGGCGGCGAAGGTCGCGCGGATCCGCGCGCGATCGAGCGCGGCGTAGTGCCGCATCAGCGCCGGCCACTCGGTCGGCCAGCCGAGCGTCTCGACCAGCTCGCGCGGCAGCCCGAACGGGAAGTCGAAGGCGCCGACCCAGGGGCCGGGCGTGGCCAGCAGCGCGGCGAAGTCGGCCTCGGCCGGCAGCGCGCGCAGCTCGGCCAGGCGCACCGCGTCGCCGTGGCGGCGGCCGAGCGCGACCGTGACCGGCTTGGCGCGCGTCGGCCGGCTGGTGAAGTCGACGCCGAGCAGCAGCGGCTCGGGCGGGGTCGGAGAGGCGGCGTCCATCGGCAGGGCTTGCAGCGGGGGGAGCGGCATTGTGGCGCGCGCCGCCCTCCCCGCCCGCGCGCGGTCCCTCAGCCGCCCGCCCGCGCGGACCCGCCCGCGGCCGCTGCGCCGTCCATCTCCAGCGCGAGCTCGAACACGATCTGCGCGACCGCGTCGGGGTCGTCGTAGTGCACCGCGTGGCCCCAGCCCGGCACCTCGGTGGGTGCCGGCGCGCCCGCGAGCCGCGCGACGCGCGCCGCCCAGCGCTGCGGCACGATCAGGTCGCGGGAGCCGCGCACCACGCGCACCGGCCGCCCCAGCCGCGGCAGCAGGTCCTCGATGCGGTGCGAGACCATCTGCCGCATCTCCTCGGCGAGCAAGCGTGCGCCGGCGCGCCGGTAGTCGACCGCGGCCCACAGGGCGCAGGTGGGCCGCTCGAACACCACGGCCGCGAGCGCGCGCGCCAGCCACTTCGGCACGCTGCGCGCCGCCGGGTCGCCGGCCGGCCCGATCAGCACCAGGCCCGCGGCGAGCTCGGGCCGGCGCAGCGCGAGCTCGGCGGCGACCTGGCAGCCGGTGGAGTGGCCGACGAGGATCGCGCCACGCAGGCCGCGCGCGTCCATCCACGCGGCGAGCGCATCGGCGAGCTCCGGGAAGGCGAGCGGGCGCAGGTCGTGGTCGCTCGATCCGTGGCCCGGCTGGTCGGGCAGGTAGACCCGCACGTGCCGGCCCAGGCGCGCCGCGAGCGGCACCAGGTAGCTGCTGCCGATGCCCCAGCCGTGCAGCAGCAGCACCGGCCTGAGGCCGTCGTGCGCGTCCTCGCGCAGCCGCGCGTGCAGCCGCAGCGCGCCGGAGCCGGCCGGGCTCGGGATGGTGGTCCACTCGGTGCGCAATTGCGCATCGCAGGCACGGAAGTCGGCAAGTTCGCGCCGCGCGGTGCGGATCAGCTGGATCGCGCCGGCGGCGAGCAGCGCGTTGCGCAGCAGCCGGCCGCGCGCGATGCGGGGCGGCTGCCCGCCGCTGCGCTGCGGCGCAAGGGGTGCGTGCATGGACATCTCTCCTGTGGTCGACGCGCGACGGGGCGCCCCGGGGGCCGGCCCTCCCCGGCCCGCCGCCCCGTGAGGCGTGGCGGTGCAAGGTGCGTTCCCGGGCACGGGCAGGCAGGGTTCGCCCCCTCTTGCGGCCTCCCGCTTGCTGTCCCACCCTCACCCGCAGGAGGGGGGACTTCATGAGGATGGCAAGGATTCGACCGGTGCTCGTGGTCCACGGCGGCGCCGGCAACCACCGCTACAACGAGGACGGCTGCAGCGCCGCGGCGCGCCGCGGCCTCGAGCGGCTGCGGGCCGGCGAGGACGCGCTCGCCGCGGCCGTCGCCGCCGTCGTCGCGATGGAGGACGACCCGCGCTTCAACGCCGGCACCGGCGCCATGCTGCGCAGCGACGGCGCGACGATCGAGACCGACGCCTCGGTGATGGACTCGTCGGGCCGCCTCGGCGCGGTCTGCTGCCTGCGCGACGTGAGGAACCCGGTGCTCGTGGCACGGCAGGTGGTCGAGACGCCGCACTGGATGCTCGCCGGCCCCGGCGCGGTCGACTTCGCGCGCGCGCAGGGCTTCGGACCGCACCGCCTGGAGCCGGCGGCGGACGCGCTCCCGCCCGGGGCTGCGGGCGAGCCGGCCCCGGCCGGGCGCCACGAGACCGACACCGTCGGCGCGGTCGTGCTCGACGGCCGCGGGCTGTTCGCGGTGGCCTCCTCCACCGGCGGCTCGGCGCCGGCGATGGTCGGCCGCGTCGGCGACACGCCGATCCCCGGCTGCGGCTACTGGGCCGGCCCGCACGGCGCGGTGGCGGCCACCGGCGTCGGAGAGCAGATCGTCGCGCGGCTGCTCGCGCGCGTCGTCTACGAATGGATCGAGCGCGGCATGCCGCTGCAGCAGGCGCTCGAGCGCGGCGTCGCGCTCTTTCCCGCGTCGTGCGCCGTCGGCCTGATCGGCGTGACGCGCCACGAGGCCGCGGCGGCGAGCAACCGCGAGATGCCCTTCCATGTCCTGTGCGACGACGAGGGCGCTGGAGACTGAGCCCCCGCCCATGCGCCAGCCCTCTCCCGATCCTCGGCGGCGGCGAGAAGCCGCTGCTCGGGCCCGGGGGAGCGCGACGCGGCCCCGCGCCCGGCCCGCGCCCGGCCCGCGCTCAGGCCGCGGCCGGAAGGGCGGCGAGCGGCGCGAGGCCGTGGCGGGCGCGGGCCCTGCGGCACTTCTCGTCGCCCGCCTCGAGCTCGCGGCACGGCGAGGGACGCATCGCGTAGACGCTGCAGGCGACCTCGCCGCCGATCGCGCCCCGCAGCGCCGCGCAGCGGGGCGAAGGCTGCTGCGTGCCGGCCATGCAGCCGAACCAGGGGTTGACCTGCTCGGTCAGGTGCTCGGGCAGGCCGGCGGCATCGGCCTCGGCCCAGTAGAAGGAGACGCGGTAGCTGGCGCAGCAGGCGCCGCAGTCTAGGCAGGGATTGGCGGGGACGGCAGGACGACGCTCGCTCATCGCAGAGGGAAGATCACGACGGGGAAACGGGATTTCAGCGGATCGGGCTGATGCGAGGCTGACCGCGGCGGCCCGCCGCCGGGCCGGACACGGCAGCAGGGCGCGAACGCCAGCACAGCCGAACGAGGCACGGCGCTTGCCGCGCCCATGTGCTGCGGTTCATCCGGCACGGGAGGCGGCGATGGCAGCGGACGGCAACTTCACGCTGGAACTGCGCTCGATCGGCAGCGCGCCCGACGAGGACGGCGTCGAGGCGGTGCGGCTGCACACCGACGCCGGCACGATCGACTGCCGCTACCACGCGGGCGGGCCCGGCGAGGCCGCGGTGCTGTGGGTGTTCGGCGCCGGCGGCGGCCTGGGCGGGCCGGCCGGCGGGCTGTACACGCGGCTGGCGAAGCGGCTCGCGCCCGAGGGCATCGCGTCGCTGCGGCTGGACTACCGCCGCCCGGCCGAGCTGGTGCCCTGCGTGCTCGACGTGCTGATGGGCATCGGCTACCTCGGCACCCGCGGCAGGTCGCGCGTCGTGCTGGTCGGCCACTCCTTCGGCGGCGCGGTGGTGATCGCCTCCGGGGCGCTCAGCGAGGCGGTGATCGGCGTGGCGGCGCTGAGCAGCCAGACGGCCGGCGCCGATGCGGTCGCGGACCTCAGCCCGCGGCCGCTGCTGCTGATGCACGGCACCGACGACGAGATCCTGCCCGACCTGTGCTCGCGCGACCTGTACCGGCGCGCCGGCGAGCCGCGCCGGCTGCTGCTCTACGAGGGCTGCCGGCACGGGCTGGACCAGTGCCGCGACGAGATCGACCGCGACCTCGGGGAATGGATCCTCGACCTTGCCGGGCGAGGCGCCGCGGACGGCTGAGCCGGCGGCTTCGGACAGACGCCGCGGCCGCGGCCGGTCCGCCCGATCGCCTTGATATGCCTCAAGAACCAGGGTTTCCCGTCCCCGCAGACTGCATGTGGAACACGAATCAGGGAAAACCATGATCAGTTGGCGCAAGGCACTGACGGCGGCCGCAGTGACGGCGGGGCTCGCCGCGCTGGCCGTGGCGTGGCAGCGCGCGGCGCCGGACGGGCTGCCGCCGGGCATCGCCGGTGGCAACGGGCGGCTGGAGGCGACCACGATCGACATCGCGGCCAAGGCGGGCGGACGGGTGCAGGCGGTGCGCGTGCGCGAGGGCGACTTCGTGCAGGCGGGCGAGGAGGTGGCGCGCATCGACACGCTCGCGCTGGCCGCGCAGTTGCGCGGCGCCGAGGCGCAGGCGAGGCAGGCACGCAGCGCGCAGGCCACCGACGCGGCGCTGGCGCGCCAGCGCGAGCAGTCGGCGCAGACCGCACGCGCGCTCGCTGCACAGCGCGAGAGCGAGCTGGCGCTGGCCGAGAAGGAGCTCCGGCGCACGGCCGACCTGGTGGCGCGGAACTTCATCGCACCGCAGCAACTCGACGCGGCGCAGGCGCGCGTGCAGGGCGCCCGGGCGGCCTTGAGCGCGGCGCGCTCGCAGGTGCTGGAGGCCGAGGCCGCGATCGCCACCGCGCGCGCGCAGGCGCAGGAGGGCGGCGCCGCGATCGAGGCGGCGCTCGCCAACGTCGAGCGGCTGCAGACCGAGATCGCCGACGCGCTGCTCGTCGCGCCGCGCGCCGGGCGCGTGCAGCTGCGGCTCGTCAACGAGGGCGAGGTGGTCGGCGGCGGCGCGCGCATCGTGTCGCTCGTCGACCTGAGCGACGTGACGATGAGCTTCTACCTGCCCGAGACGGCGGCCGGGCGCGTGGCGATCGGCTCGGAGGCGCGCCTGGTGCTCGACGCGGCGCCGGAGCTGGTGATCCCGGCCCGCATCGACTTCGTCGCGAGCGTCGCGCAGTTCACGCCGAAGACCGTCGAGACGCAGTCCGAGCGCCAGAAGATGGTGTTCAAGGTGCGCGCGCGCATCGACCCGGCGCTGCTCGCGCGCCACCGCGAGCAGGTCAAGACCGGGCTGCCCGGCATGGCCTACGTGCGCATCGCCGACGTCGAGTGGCCACGGCATCTGCAGGTCGCGCTGCCCGCGCCGCGCGCCGACGGGACCGTCTCTCCCGCCTCCCCGCCCGCGCCACGCGCGTCGGCCGCACAGCCGTGAGCGCTGCCGCCCCGGCGCCACGGGCCCCGGCGGTGCGGCTGTCGGGCCTCGGCCACCGCTATGGGAAGACGCTCGCGCTCGACGCGGTGGACCTCGCCATCGAGGCCGGCCTCGTCACCGGCTTCGTCGGGCCGGACGGGGTCGGCAAGTCCACGCTGCTCGCGCTCGTCGCCGGCGCGCGGCGCGTGCAGGCCGGCCGCGTCGAGGTGCTCGGCGGCGACATGGCACGCGCCGCCCACCGCGCCCGGGTCTGCCCGCGCATCGCCTACATGCCGCAGGGGCTGGGCCGCAACCTCTACGCGACGCTGTCGGTGCGCGAGAACGTTGACTTCTTCGCGCGGCTGTTCGGCCACGCGGCGGCCGAGCGCGCGGCGCGCATCGACGAGCTGCTCGCCGCGACCGGCCTCGCGCCCTTCGCCGACCGCCCGGCCGGCAAGCTCTCCGGCGGCATGAAGCAGAAGCTCGGGCTGTGCTGCGCGCTGATCCACGATCCGGACCTGCTGATCCTCGACGAGCCGATCACCGGGGTCGACCCGCTGTCGCGGCGCCAGTTCTGGGAGCTGATCGGGCGCATCCGCGCGCGGCGCCCCGGCATGGCGGTGCTGGTGGCGACCGCCTACATGGACGAGGCCGAGCGCTTCGACACGCTGGTCGCGATGGACGCGGGCCGCGTGCTCGCCACCGGCACGCCGCACGAGCTGAAGCAGCGCACCGGCTGCGACACGCTCGACGCGGCCTTCATCGCGCTGCTGCCCGAGGCGCGCCGCAACGGCCACCGCGCGCTCGTCGTGCCGCCGCGCCCGCCCGAGCACGACGGCGAGCTCGCGATCGAGGCGCGCGCGCTGACGCGCCGCTTCGGCGACTTCACCGCCGTGGACGGCGTGAGCTTCCGTATCGCGCGCGGCGAGATCTTCGGCTTCCTCGGCTCCAACGGCTGCGGCAAGTCGACGACGATGAAGATGCTCACCGGACTGCTGCCGGCCACCCGCGGCGAGGCGCGGCTGTTCGGACGGACGGTGGATGCGCAGGACCTGTCGGTGCGGCGGCGCGTCGGCTACATGTCCCAGGGCTTCTCGCTCTACGCGGAGCTGACGGTGCGGCAGAACCTCGAGCTGCACGGGCGGCTGTTCGGCATGGAGGCGGCGGCGCTCGCCACGCGGGTGGACGAGCTGCTCGCGCGCTTCGGGCTGCAGACGGCGGCCGGCGCGCTGCCGATGGGCCTGCCGCTGGGCCTGCGGCAGCGGCTGCAGCTCGCCGCCGCGGTGGTGCACGGGCCGGAGCTGCTGATCCTCGACGAGCCGACCTCGGGGGTCGATCCCGTGGCGCGCGACGGCTTCTGGTCGCTGATGATCGAGCTGTCGCGGCGCGACGGCGTGACGATCTTCATCTCGACGCACTTCATGAACGAGGCCGAGCGTTGCGACCGCATCTCGCTGATGCATGCCGGCCGCGTGCTGGTGAGCGACGCGCCCGCGGCGCTGGTGCGCGCGCGCGGCGCGGCGACGCTCGAGGAGGCCTTCATCGCGTGGCTGGAGGAGGCGGAGGCTCCGGCACGGGAAGCAGCCGCGGAAGCCGACGCGTCCTCCTCCGCCCCGGCCGCGGCCGCGCCCGCGCTGCCCCAGCCGGTCCTCGCGCTGCCGGCCGCTGCCGCTGCCGCCGCGCTGGCGCTGCCCACCGCCGCGGGTGACGCGGTGGCGCCCGAGCGACCCGCCGCGCGGGCCCGGCCGCCGCGCCTGAGCCTCGGCCGCCTGCTGAGCTATGCGCGGCGCGAGCTGCTCGAGCTGCGGCGCGACCCGGTCCGGCTGACGATGTCGCTCGTCGGCACCGTGCTGCTGATGGTCATCATGGGCTACGGCATCAGCATGGACGTGCAGGACCTGCGCTTCGCGGTGCTCGACCACGACGGCACGCCGGCGAGCCGCCGCTACGCCGACGAGATCGCGGGCTCGCCCTACTTCGTCGAGCGCCCGGCGCTGCGCGACGACGCCGAGATGGACCGCCGGCTGCGCAGCGGCGAGCTCGCGGTGGCGATCGAGATCCCGCCCGGCTTCGGCGCCGGGCTCGCGCGCGGGCGTCCGGTCGAGGTCGGCGCGTGGATCGACGGCGCGATGCCGCAGCGCGCCGAGAGCATCGCCGGCTACGTGCAGGCGCTGCACGCGGGCTGGCTCGCCGCGCGGCTCACCGAGGCGGGCGGCGCGGCGCGGCCGTTCGCCGAGGTCGAGCTGCGCTACCGCTACAACCCCGAGGTGAGGAGCATCGTCGCGATGGTGCCGGCGGTGATCCCGATCCTGCTGATCTTCATCCCGGCGATGCTCGCGGCGCTGTCGGTGGTGCGCGAGAAGGAGCTCGGCTCGATCGTCAACCTCTACGTCACACCGGTGACGCGGCTCGAATTCCTGCTCGGCAAGCAGCTGCCCTACGTCGTCGCCGGCATGGTGAACTTCGCGCTGATGACGCTGATGGCGGTGTTCGTCTTCGGCGTGCCCTTCAAGGGCAGCCTCGTGACGTTCGCGCTCGCCGCGCTGCTGTACGTGTACGCCGCGACCGCGCTCGGCCTGCTGATGTCGAGCTTCACCGGCAGCCAGATGGCGGCGATCTTCGGCACCTCGCTGGCGACGATGCTGCCGGCGATCCAGTTCTCGGGCATCGTCAACCCGGTGTCCTCGCTCGAAGGCTTCGGCGCGCTGTTGGGACAGGTCTACCCGACCGGGCCCTTCGTCGCGATCAGCCGCGGCACTTTCTCGAAAGCGCTCGGCTTCGCCGAGCTGCAGGACTTCTTCGTGCCGCTGCTGCTGGCCGCGCCGGTGCTGATCGGCGCGAGCGCGCTGCTGCTGCGCAAGCAGGACCGCTGACGCGATGCGCACGCCGCCGTTCTCGACGCGCCGCGTCTGGCACCTGGGCCTCAAGGAGCTGGCGAGCCTGTGGCGCGAGCGGCTGCTGCTGGTGTTCGTGCTCTGGGCCTTCTTCGGTGCAGTCTACGTCGCCGCGAGCGGGCATGCGGAGCGGCTGCAGCGCGTGCCGGTCGCGGTGGTCGACGAGGACCAGTCGGTGCTGTCGCAGCGTATCGTCTCGGCCTTCTACCCGCCGGCCTTCAAGCCGCCCGAACTGATCACGCTCGGCGAGATGGACGCCGGCATGGACGCCGGGCGCTACACCTTCGTGCTCGACATCCCGCCCGGCTTTCAGCGCGACGTGCTCGCGGGCCGTGCGCCGGCGCTGCAGCTCAACGTCGACGCGAAGCAGATGAGCCAGGCCTTCGCCGGCACCGGCGCGGTGCAGGCGATCGTGCAGGGCGAGATCGCCGAGTTCGCGCGGCGCGAGCGGGCCGCCGAGGCGCCGCCGGTGGAGTTGTCGCTGCGCATGCGCTTCAATCCGACGCTCAACGACCGCTGGTTCATGGGCTTGATGGAGCTCGTCGGCCAGATCACGATGCTGTCGATCATCCTCACCGGCGCGGCGCTGATCCGCGAGCGCGAGCATGGCACGCTCGAGCACCTGCTGGTGATGCCGGTGCAGCCGGTGGAGATCGTGCTCGGCAAGATCTGGTCGATGGGGCTGGTGGTGCTGGTGGCGGCGACGCTGTCGCTGCGCTTCGTCGTGCAGGGGGTGCTGGAGATGCCGCTCACCGGGCCGCTGTGGCTTTTCGTGCTCGGCATCGCGCTGCACCTGTTCGCGACCACCTCGATGGGCATCTACATGGGCACCGTCGCGCGCTCGATGCCGCAGCTCGGGCTGCTGATCATCCTCGTGCTGCTGCCGCTGCAGATGCTGTCCGGAGCCTCGACGCCGCGCGAGAGCATGCCGGAGATCGTGCGCACCGTGATGCTCGCGGCGCCGACCACGCACTTCGTCGCCTTCTCGCAGGCGGTGCTCTACCGCGGCGCGGGCCTGGCGATCGTGTGGCCGCAACTGCTCGCGATCGCGGTGATCGGCGCGGTCTTCTTCGCCGCGGCGCTGCGGCGCTTCCGCCGCTCGGTCGCCACGCTGCAGGGCTGATGCCTCACGCCCGCCCGATGATGTGGGCCGTCGCCATCAGCTCCTCGAGCAGCGCGAGCGACACCCGGCCCGAGACGCAGTAGGGGTCGAGCACCGGCTTCTCGGAGTACTTCAGCAGCACCGAGGGGTTGACCTTGGCGAGGTTGACATGGCCCATGGTCCAGCCGGCGAAGCGCCGCTCGGTGATCTCCTCGTAGTGCAGCAACTGCACGTCGAGGTGGCGCTCGTCGCGCACGATCTCGTTGTAGAGCCCGTTGACCGCCTCGCGCCCGCCCTCGAGCACCTGCAGGAACAGGTCGCCGCTGTGGCAGAGGATGCCGGTGATGCCGAGCGCCGGGTTGTGCGCGCGCGACTGGGCGAGGATCGAGTCGATCGCTTCGGGCGACAGCGGCTGCGCGGCGCGGCTGGCGTAGAGCAGGCGGATCATCATCGAGAAGTCTCCTTCGGGGCGGGGCGCCGTTCAGCCGCGGCGCTTCTCGATCAGCGACAGGAATTCGCGCCGCAGCGTCGGGTCCTTCAGGAAGGAGCCGCGCATGACGGAATTGATCATGTTGGACTCCATGTCCTTCACGCCGCGCCAGTGCATGCAGAAGTGCTCCGCCTCCATCACGAGCGCAAGGCCGTCGGGGCGCGTCTTGTCCTGCAGCAGGTCGGCGACCTGGCTGATCGCCTCCTCCTGGATCTGCGGGCGGCTCATGATCCAGTCGGCGAGGCGCACGTACTTCGACAGGCCGATCAGGTTCGAGTGCTCGTTGGGCAGCAGCCCGACCCAGAGCTTGCCGATGATCGGGCACAGGTGGTGCGAGCAGGCGCTGCGCACCGTGATCGGGCCGACGATCATCAGCTCGTTGAGGTTCTCGGCGTTCGGGAATTCGGTGACCGGCGGCTGCGGCACGTAGCGGCCGCGGAAGATCTCCATCAGGTACATCTTCGCGACGCGGCGCGCCGTGTCCTGCGTGTTGTGATCGCTCTCGGTGTCGATCACCAGGCTCTCGAGCACGCCCTTCATCTTCGCCTCGACCTCGTCGAGCAGCCGCTCGAGCTCGCCGGGCTCGATGAAGTCGGCGATGTTGTCGTTGGCGTGGAAGCGCTTGTGCGCGGCCTGGATGCGCTCGCGGATCTTGACGGACACCGGCACGCCTTCGTCGGTGTTCGCCGCAGGCGCTGTGTCCTTGGGAACGGGGACAAGACTCATCGGGCGACCTTCAATGGGGAGAATTTGCGGCCGATGCTAGCAGGGCGGCCCGCGCCCGCGCCCCGCCGTGCCGAGAGACCGTCCCGCCGCGGGGACGCCTGCAGGCGCCCGGGCGTGAGCAAAGGTTTCATGGCAGGCCTTGCGGCCGCGCCTCAGGCCAGTGCGGGCGCGCCGGGCTGCGCGAGGACGGGCCGCGGCGTGCTCCCCTCGCCGCGCTCCGGCGCCAGACCAGCGACGAGGTGGTCGATGAAGGCGCGGAACTTCGGCGCCAGCTGCCGCTTCGGCGGGTACATCACCCAGGCCATGCCGCGGTAGGCCACCTCCAGCTCCCAGTCGGGCAGCACCTGCACGATGCGGCCGCTTTGCAGGAAGGGCCGCGCCACGAAGTGCGACACGCTGCCGATGCCGAGGTGGTGCAGCACGCCGTCGAGCCGCATCTCGCTGTGGTTGGTGATGTAGCGACCGCGGATCGGCACCTCCGCCGATTCCGCGCCGCGGTGGAAGGTCCAGAGGCTGTCCCCGGGATGCTCGCCGAGGTGGATGCAGTCGTGCTGCACCAGCTCGATCGGCTCGCGCGGCGTGCCGCGCTCGGCGAGATAGGCCGGCGTCGCGCACAGGATCTGCCGCACCTGCATCAGCGGCCGCGCGGCGAGAGTCTGCGCCGGGCTGTCGGTGATGCGGATCACCAGATCGAAATTGTCGCCGACCGGATCCACCTGTTGATCGGTGATCAATACATGCAACTGGACTTCGGGATACCGGGCCAGAAAAGACGGCACCAGCGGCTGCACCATATGCCGGCCGAAAGCCTTCGGCATGCTGATGCGGATCAACCCCTGGGGTTTTTCCATCGAGACCTGGGCCATGTCCATGGCGGCCTGCGCGGCCGCCACCATGTCGCGACAGCGGCAGAAGGCCTGCTCCCCGCATTCGCTCAGGCGCAGCTGCCGCGTGGTGCGCTCGAGCAGCCTCGCCCCCATCGCCCGCTCCAGCCGCGCCACCTGCCGGCTCACCGCCGAGGGCGTCATGCCGAGGTCGCGGGCGGCGCCCGAGAAGCTGCCGCGTTCCACCACCCGCACGAATACGGCCATGTCCGGCATCAAGAGATGCAGAGGTTTCGTTCTCATCGGGAACAAGTGAATTTCGCCGCGCCGCATTGTTGCGCGCAGGCCCGCTCACCACAATACGCCAGCGATTTTCCTTTGCCGGCAGGCATTACCCGGCGAGGCCCGATGGTGATTCGATGCTCCAGACCGAACTGACGTATTTGAACAGCGACGAGCTGCAGGGCGAGGCCGAGGTGCTGCATTGCCGCCCGCGCGGGGACCGGTTCGAGATCGTGCTGGACCGCACGCTGTTCCACCCGAAAGGCGGCGGCCAGCCCGCCGACGCCGGCTGCATCGGCGCGGCGCAGGTCGCCGACGTGCTCCTCGACGGCGGCGTGGTGCTGCATGTGGCGGAGCACGCGCTGCCCGAGGGCCGCGTCGCGATCCGCGTCGACGCACCGACCCGCCGGCTCCATTCCGTGCTGCACTCCGCCGGCCACCTCATCGGCCATGCGGCGCAGGAAATCGGCCTGCAGGCGCTGAAGGCGCAGCACTGGCCGCAGCAGTGCCGCATCGTCCTCTCGGTTCCGGACAGCCTGCCGCTGCAGTGGCAGGGCCTGCTGCAGGAGCGCGTGCGCGAGCACCTGGCCGCAGGAGGGGTCCGCACCGTCTCGCGCGATGCCGCCGGCGCGCGCATCGTCTCGTTCGGCGCCCTGCCCGGCTACGCCTGCGGCGGCACCCATGTGCGTGCGCTGTCCGACATCGCCGACATCCGCATCACCGCCGCCCGGCTCAAGGCACGCGAGATCTCCCTCAGCTACACCGCGTGCGCCGCGGCCTGACCATGCACAAGAGAAGCGACCACCTTTGCGAGGCGGACCTGCGCCAGCTGGCCGAGGGACGGCTCCAGGCGCTGCAGATCGGCGGCTTCCTCCCGCGCGAGACCGCGACGGAGTTGGCCCGCAAGCTGCTCGCCGACGGCTACTCGCACTACATCAACGCGCCGAGCATCGGCAGGATCGGCAACGCCTTCTACGAGGCCGAGAACCGGCCCGAGCGGCTCGAGCGCTACTTCGCGGAGGCGATCGCGAACATCGAGCGCATCCGCCGCGCCTGCCTACCCTACCCCTGCCCGATCGACCTCGTGCGCTGCAAGCTCGACGAGACCTGGCCCGCCGGCGCGCTGCTGGCCTCGCTCCACGGCAGGAAGATGTTCGTCGGCCTGTCGCGCGTGGTCGAGCCCGGCGTCTACTTCCTGCCGCATCACGACTACCTGGAGAAGGACGCGCCCGGCTCCTTCGAGGCCCGCAGCCTGCGGGCGCAGCTGGCGTGCAACGTCTACCTCGACATGCCGGGCCGCGGCGGCGAGATCGAGCTGTGGATGGAGGAGATCCCGCCGGCCGACTTCGACCGCCTGCGCGGCGACAGCTACGGCATCGCGCCGGACACGCTCGGCGCGCCGGACCTGGTCATCGAGCCGGCGCCGGGCGATCTGATCCTCTTCAACTCGCGCAAGATCCACGCGGTGCGCGCCGGCAGCGACCGGCCGCGGGTGTCGCTGTCGTGCTTCGTCGGCTACCGCGGCCCCCACATGCCGCTGAGCTGCTGGAGCTGAGGCCGCACGCACCGCCCCCACCCGATCACCGAACCCGGACCGCCCATGCAACTGTCGCGTCATGTCGGCGAATTCCTGGCGCTGGCCTCGATCCATTTCCTGGCCGTGGTGGCGCCGGGCCCCGACTTCGCAGTCACGGTGTCGCAGAGCGTGCGCTTCGGGCGGCGCAGCGGCATCTTCACCGCGCTCGGCATCGGCAGCGGCATCTCGGTCCACGTGCTCTACACGCTGGCCGGCATCGGCGCGCTGATGCATGCGAACGAGCAGCTGCTGGCGCTGGCTCGCCTGGCGGGGGGCGCCTATCTGGTCCATCTCGCTGTGCAGCTGCTGCGCGCGCGGCGTCACAGCGCACTGCCCGGGGAGACGCTGCAGCGCGATGCGGCAGCAGCGCCCTCGAACGCGAGGGCCTTCCTGACCGGTTTCCTGACCAATGCCACGAACCCGAAGGCGACGCTGTTCTTCCTGTCGATCTTCACCGCGGTGGTGAACCCGGAGACGCCGCTGGCGCTGCAGAGCCTCTACGGCTTCTGGATGTGCACCGTGAACGCGCTGTGGTTCTGCCTCGTGGCGCTGTTCTTCTCGCACGGCGCGATCCGGCTGCGCTTCGTCGAGTTCGGGCACTGGTTCGAGCGCGCGATGGGGCTGATCCTGCTCGCGTTCGCGGCCCGCCTGCTGCTTTCGATCCTCGATTGACAGGCACGCGGGCAGGCCCGGCCGACGAGACGAACCCGGCAGACCGGGAAGTGACAGGACGGGGAGGAGAAGGAGAGAAGAAGAGCCGGGGAGGAAGGGAGAGAGAAGAAGGGAGGCAGGGAGCCGGAAAAGCCGCCCGCAGAGGCGGCCTCCCGAAGCCGCCCTCCCGCGCCAGCCGTCCCTTCCCGGTGCAGGGCTGCGCCGCGGCGGATCGCCGTGCAGCGGCGCAGACAACGAGGGCCGGGTCCCGCAGACGCACGGCGTGCCGGCCCGGGACAGGAGATGCCGCGATCCGCGGCGACCAGCAATGGAGAGGAGAGCTCCGAATGAATGCGCAGAAGATGTCACGTCGTCCCAGCGCCCGGCAACTGGCGCGGCACTTCCGGGCCAGGACCGGCTGCGAGCCGCCGCAGGAAAGCCGGATCTACAGGACCGGGCAGGTGTCCCCGGTGCGCGCCATCGCCGAGTTCGAGCCGATGGGGGGCGTGCTGATCGCCTATCCGGGCACGGTCCCCGCCCGGACGGGCACGCCGCAGCAGGCCCCCACCGGGCCGCGCGCCTTCGGCATTCCCGACGAGCTGATCGTGCGGATGCAGCAGAACGACAGCGCCGACCCGGTCCATGTCTTCGTGCTGTGCGCGGACCCCAACCAGCGCGAACCCATCGTGCGGGACCTGCAGCGCTGCGCCGAGCGGCTGCGCATCGATTTCGATCCCGCCAAGCTGCACCTGGTGCCCTGGGACACCGACACCTTCTGGACGCGCGACTACGGCCCCTGGTGGATCCGCAATACCGTCTCCGGCCGTCTCGGAATCGCCAAGCACACCTACACCACTCTCGGTGGCGGCTCGGTGGGGCTCGTCGAGGGCGCGGAGAACGTCGATCCGCGCGAAGGGCTGGGCATCTTCCGGCCGAACGACGACTACGCTGCGGTCAAGCTGTCGGACTTCCTGAACGGCCCGATCAGGAAATGGAACGGTGCCGCCTGGCCGGGCGGCAGGAAGCTGCCGGAAATCGCGGTCCACGACTGGTACTACCTGGGCCTGCTCGACGTGGGGGGCAATTACATGGTGAACGGCAAGGGCGCGATCGCCTCCTCCTACCTCGTGGCGACCCAGAACGAGATTCCGCTCGGGCACGGTTGCGGCGGGAGCACCCCGAGCGGCGCCGTCATCGACGCGCGCATGGAGTACGTCCTCGCCCAGCTGAACCGCTTCCTGGGCATCCACAGCTATCACGTCCTGGCGGACCCGACCGGCACCTACATCGGCCACATCGACTGCTGGGGGAAGTTCCTCGCCGAGGACAAGGTGCTGATCGCCTCGTCGCAGGACGAGAAGATCAACGCCGCCTTCGACGCGATCGCCCGTTCCTTCCGGGAAGAGGGCTTCAGGGTGTATCGCGTGCTGTGCCAGGACGTCTACATCCCGGGCGCCGACGACCCGGCCACGAGCGCCGCCTACACGAACAGCCTGATGCTCAACGACCGCGTCTACGTCCCGCTCGCCGGCAAGGGCTACGAGCAATTCGACCAGGCCGCGATCAGGGCCTACCAGGAAGCGCTGCCGGAGCACCTCATCGTCGGCATCTCCGGCAAGCCGGAGTTCCCCTGGCTGGGCACCGATGCAATGCACTGCCGCACGCGCGAGATTCCGCGCGAGGTCGTGAAGAACTGGCTCGCGAGTCTCGAGCCCGCGGCGGCGGGCAGCGCCGCCGCGGCTTGAGCGGCCGCCCCTCCCGAATGACCCGAGGAGACGAGAAATGACGCAGACCATCGAAGCCGCCGCACCCTTCCGTGTCGGCCACTGGCTTCCCTCCGACCACCGCATCCTGCAGAGCTGGCTGCAGGCACGCATCGACGAACTGGACGAGGCGCCCGAGCCCCTCCATCCCGCCGTCGAGGAGCTCGCGCAGCTCATCGAGCGGGACCCGCAGATCCACATGCTCTTCCACCAGATGTTCTCGCAGGTCCCGCACAAGCCTCCCTACAATCGCGATCCGACCGGGCAGCCGCAGGTCCGCGACCCTCGCCAGATGCTGCGGCTCGTCAATGCCGTGATGAACCGGGCCCCCGAGTTCAACAAGTCCGGCCTGGTCGGCTTCCCGATCAACGCCATCCTCGACTGGGCGATGGGCACCTCCAGCGGCTTCGCGGCCTTCCTGAATGCCGAGGTCAACCGGGCGCTGAAGAGGATCCTGAATGAATGGGGCCGCTTCCTCGCCTCGCCGGACTCGCGCTACGTGCTCAACGCCGACCCTCACCAGGGCTAGTTCGGCCTGGACGCGCTGGAGGCGATGCCGAACTTCGAGCGCGACTTCGAGTGCGACCCCACCCAGCCCTATCACGGCTTCCGCTCCTGGGACGACTTCTTCACGCGCCGATTCCGCGAGGGACGGCGCCCCGTGGCGGCTCCCGGCGACGACGCGATCATCGTCAACGCCTGCGAGTCGGCGCCCTACAGGATCGCGAGCGCGGTGCAGCGGCGAGACCGCTTCTGGATCAAGGCCCAGCCCTACTCGGTGGCGCACATGCTCCTCGACGACGCGCTGACGGAGCTGTTCGTGGGGGGCACGGTCTATCAGGCCTTCCTCAGCGCCTTCAGCTACCACCGCTGGCACAGCCCGGTGGACGGATGCGTCGTGAAGACCCGCGTGCTCGACGGCACCTACTATTCCGAGACGCTGGCGGAGGGCTTCGACCCCGCGGGTCCCAACGACTCGCAGGGCTACATCACGGAGGTGGCCACCCGGGCGCTCGTCTTCATCGAGGCGGACAACCCGGCCATCGGCCTGATGTGCTTCATGGCGGTCGGCATGGCCGAGGTCTCGAGCTGCGAGATCACCGTCCGGGAAGGGCAGCGCGTCGCCAAGGGCGGGCAGCTGGGCATGTTCCACTTCGGCGGCTCGACCCATTGCCTGCTGTTCCGGCCGGGTGTGAGGCTGGAGTTCGACCTCCACGGCCAGACCCCGGGACTGCAGGCCAGGAACATCCCGGTCAATGCCCGTATCGCCACGGTCCAGAAGTAGCGGGTGGCGCCCCCGGAAAGCAGCCTGAGCACGACGAGGCCGAGCACGAGAACGGCGGAACGGGAGGCGCGTCTCAGTCCGGTGCCTGCGGAGGCAGCAGGCGCCGCTTCAGCAACTCGAAGCCGGCATCGAGGTCGCTGTACTCGCGCAGGATCCGTTCGCGGTCGGCGGCCTCGCGGCCGTCGACGAAGCGCTGCAGCTCGCGCCGCTGCACCGGGTGCAGGTTGCGGTCCGACAGCAGCACGATGCGGCCGATGAGCGCCCAGTCCGGCTCCTGCAGCGACAGCCAGAGCGGCGCGCCGGCGGGCAGGTGCGAGACGAGCTGCAGCAGCGCGGCCTGCGAGTCCGGCGACGCGATCGCGGCCACCGCCGGCCAGCGCGGCAGCAGCAGCTCGCCGGCCTCCGGCGGCTCCCACAGCGCGACGAGCCAGTGCGGCGGATGGCGCTCGACGCCATCGGCCACCGGCTCCGCGACGGCGTCGAAGGCGGCGCGGATCGCGCCGACCCACACGCCGGGCCCGGGCGCCTGCACGAGTCGGCGACTGGCGGCAAGAAAGGCTTTCATGCTCGGCTCTCCCCTCAGGGCGGGAGCCCCCAGTGTCCCGCAGCCCGGCCCCGGGCCGGGCGCCGGCCGGCATCGCCCCTGCCTCAGTGCAGGTCCAGCACGTCGATCGACGGCGGATTCATCCAGCGCATCGGCAGCGCGGTCTCGCCGAGCCCGGCGGTGACGTAGGTCGGCAGCGGCGCGAAGTCGTGCAGCCCGCGGTCGAAGCCATGGTTGGTGGGCGTGAGGCGCCGGTACAGGCCCGGCACGCGCAGCTGCCCGCCGTGCGTGTGGCCCGACAGTGCCAGGCGCGCCCAGCCGCTCGGCAGCTTCATCACCGAATCCGGGTTGTGCACGAGCACGAGGCGCGGCTTCTGGCCGGGCTGCGGCTGCTGCGACGCGACGGGCTGGTCCTTGCCCGCGTAGTGGTCGCCGAGCCCGACGACCAGGAAGGCGCCGGCGTCGACCACCTCGCCCTCGACCGGGCGCACGCCGAGCCGCAGCAGCTCCTCGCGCAGCAGCGGCGCGAAGTGCGTGCCGCGCGACCTGCCCGGCCCCGGCGTGTCGTGGTTGCCGGGCACCGAATAGGCCGGCGCCTTCAGCCGCCGCAGCGGCGCAATCAGCTCGGCCAGCGCGCGGTCGGGCTCGTCGGTGTAGTCGCCGGCGATCAGCACGGCGTCCACGTCGAGCGCGTTGAGCCGGTCGACCACCCGATCGAGGAAGCCGGGCCCCTTGTAGAGGCCGAGGTGGAAGTCGCCCACCAGTGCGATGCGCGCCGGGATGCCGAGGCCGAGCGCCGACTCGCGCACGACGATCATGTGCGGCTCGACGAAGCGCGCCTGCACGAACAGCAGCCCGGCGAGCAGCCCCAGCAGCGCCCCGCCGCGGCGCAGCGGGCGCCAGCGCCGCCAGCGCGTCGCGATGCGCCACGCGAGCAGCGCGAGCAGCGGCGGCACGAGCCAGCTGCCCCACCAGATCGCGAGCTTCGCGAACCAGATCGCATCGGGCGCGTCGTAGTGGGGCAGCAGCATCGGGATCCTCGCGGGGCGTGTGGCGGCACGGGAGCCCGGGCGGCCCCGTCGCGGCACCCGCCTCCCTGTCGCCGGGACGGGGCGTCGCGACGCCCTGCTCCGGCCGCAGGCGCCCTGCCAAGCCGGCGCGCTGCCGGCGTGCAGGATAAACGCCCGCCCGGGCCCGGCCTCCCGGGCGGAATGGAACACGCCCCGACCCGGGCGCGAACGCTGCGCTTGGAACGGGGCGTGCCGCACATGCGCGCGGTGCCGCCGCAGCGCGCGGCGGCGGGCGGGACTCAGCGCGGACCGTAGACCGGCAGCGCGGCGCCGACCTCGTGGGCGCCGATGTCCGGCGCACTGCCGGTGAAGCCGTCGTTGACGTTGGGAATGCCCACCGCCTTGTTCTCCGGCGCCGAGCCCGGCTTCAGGCGCAGGTCCTGCGGGGCGTATTGCGTCATCGGCGCGTCGGGATAGGGAACCGCGGCGGCGAAGCTGTCGAGGCCGGCGGCGATCGAGTTCTTCGCCGTCGTGGTGCTCTGCATCGAGGACAGGCTCGAGAACGAGGTGCCGCCGAGGCGGCCGCTGAAGCCGCCGCTGGTCGAGCCGAAGGCGTCGTGGTTCATGCTGAAGCTCGCCGCCTCGAGCGCGGTGACCGAGATCACGCGGCCGCTGCCGGTGCTGTAGCCGCCGAAGCTGCCCGCGCCCGGACCGCCGATGAAGAGGTTGTTGCGCATCAGCGTCTGGCTGAAGGGCACGCTGGAGTAGATGCCCAGCGCGTCGCCGTTCTTCACCACCGTGTTGTGCAGGATCACGTTGCCGACGCTGCCGTTGTGCAGCTTGAAGGGCGTGTACAGCACGTTGTGGAGCGTGTTGCGGATGAAGTAGGTCGGCCCGCCCATGCTCGGCTGCGAGGACAGCCCGACGAAGGAGTTGCCGATGCGGTTGCGCATCACGCGGCAGTTGTGGAAGCAGTAGTCGGCCTCGATCGCGTCGTCGGCCCCGATCTCCACGTCGTTGTTGACGATGTCGATGCTGAACTGGTCCACCGCCTCGCTGCCCTCCATCAGCGAGATCGCGTCGCGGAAGCCCTTGACGCGGTTGTTCATCACCACGTGGCCCGGGCCGGTGAGCTGGATGCCCTCGCCGATGTTGTTGCCGCTCACGCCGAGCGAGGAGGCCGCCCAGACGGTGGCGCCGGTGATGGTGTTGTCGGCGATGTAGGCGTTCTCCGAGCGCAGGCGCGAGTGAATGCCGTCGCGGCTGGTCTGGATGGTGTTGCGCGTGATCGAGAGGTGCTTGGAGCCGTTGAACTTGACCTCGCCCTT
>NZ_KZ983957.1:0-141305 GCF_003569765.1 Caldimonas tepidiphila
GGCTATTACACCCAAACCCCCGGTCGCCATTTGGCGGTCGGGGGTTTTGCTTTTGGGGCCTCAGAATGCGGCCCTGCTGCAGGAGCAGCGATGATTCCGCGGGCGCACGCCTTGCCAGCGCTGCTGCCGATCACGCTCGAAGCTGCAGGCCTTCCGGAAGATCCGAACCGCTGAACGATGCGAACCGCACGACTCCTGCGACTGACCGTTCTCGCCTTGCTGCTGCTGTCCGCGGTCTGGGGCGTCGCGTTCTGGAGCTCGGGACGGCAGGCGCTCGCCGTGCTCGGGGCCTTCTCGATCCTGCTCGTCCACGTCCCGGCCCTGATGCTGGAGACTCTGCTGTTCTCCTGGATCAACCGCGGCCATCCCGAGGTCCCGCCTGCCAGCCTGTGGCAGCGACTGCAGGCCCTGGTGGCCGAGGCGCTGCTGATGCCGCTCGTCTTCTATGGTCGCCAAGCCTTCCGCCACGATGCCGTGCCGGACATGCTCCGGGGGCCGGCAGGGACGCAGCAGCGCGGCGTGGTGCTGGTGCACGGTTTTCATTGCAACCGCGCCTTCTGGAATCCCTGGATGCGCCGCTTGAAGGCTCGCGGCATTCCCTTCGTCGCGGTGGATCTGGACCCCCCGTTCGACTCGATCGACCGCTACGCCCTGCCGATCGAGGCGGCGGTGGCAACGCTGGAGCGCAGCACCGGCCTGGCTCCGGTGCTGGTCGCGCACAGCATGGGCGGACTGGCCGCAAGGGCCTGGCTGCGGGCCATGGACGGCGACGGTCGGGTGCAGCGCGTCATCACGATCGGCACGCCGCATCGCGGCACCTGGCTCACGCGCCTGTCGCTCACGCGGGGACCGCGGCAGATGGCGATCGACAGCGAATGGCTGCAGGCGCTGCGACGGGACGAGTCGCCCGCCCGCTACGCGGCCTTCACCTGCTTCTGGAGTCACTGCGACAACGTGGTGTTCCCGGCGTCCACCGCGATGCTGCCCGGCGCCGACAACCGCCACGTCGACGGTGCGGCGCACGTGCAGATGATCTGCCGCGAGGCGGTGTTCGACGAGATGCTGCGCTGGCTCGACGCGCCGGCGCGGCGCGAGGACCGTTGCGCGTGAGAGTCGCCCCGCGCGGGCTCAGACCCGCCGGTGCGCAGCGACCTTCTGCAGCAGCTCGAACAGGATCGCGCGTTCCGCGGGCGTGAGGTGGCGCAGGATCTCCTTCTCCATCGTCACCGAGATCTCCTCGGCGCGACGCATCAGTTCCTGCCCCTGCTCCGTCAGCGCGATGATCTGCATGCGCCGGTCGGCCTCGCTGCGGGTGCGGCTGATCAGCCGCCGTTCCTCGAGGCGGTCGAGCAGCAGCGTCATGTTGGGCGCCGAGACGCTCAGCGCCTGCGACAGCTGCTTCTGCGTGACGTTCTCGTTCGACATCACGAGCGTGAGCACGGTGTACTCGACCGGCCGCAGCCCGAGCGGGCCCATGTACTTGATGAAGGCCTTCTTGGCGGGAATGTCGGCCTGGGCGAGGTTGTAGCCGAGCAGCCGCAGCATGCGGCTGTGATCCAGGCCCCCGGGCGAGCGGTGGGCGTCGGCAGGCGATGAGGTGTCGGACATGGCGTGCGCAGTGTAGCGGTCCCCCTTGCCCGTTTCCGCGCCGTCGGTGTAGTCGCTCGAGAAGCTCTGCCAGCTCATCTCAATCCGCCCAGGGCAGCTCGGCACGGCTGGCGACGGATGCGAGCCTCAGGTGGTGCTCGATGCCGGGGAGCAGCCATTCCAGCCCGAAGCGGGCGACCTCGAGCCGCCTCGCGTGCCGGCGGTCCTCATGCCGCAGGGCCGCGCGCGCCGTCGCGGCCCAGGCCCAGCCCTCGAGCAGGCTGCCGAAGGCATGCAGGAAGTCGTCGGCCGCGCGCAGCGGGGCTTCCGCATCGGTCTCGCGCGCCGCAGCCAGCGCCGCTGCAAGCTCGCGCAGGCCGGACAGGCCCTGCCGCAGCGCTCCCGCGGCGGCGCGCAAGGGCGCGAGCGCCTCGCAGCGCCGCGCTTCGTCCCCGATCTCCTCGAGCCACAGCCCGAAGCGGCGGCCGCCGTCGTCGAGCACCTTGCGCTGCAGCAGGTCGATGGCCTGGATCTCGTTGGTGCCCTCGTAGATCATCGCGACGCGGCTGTCGCGCACGCTCTGCTCGATGCCGTAGTCGTGCACGTAGCCGTGGCCGCCCCAGACCTGCAACGCGGCGTCGGCGCCGTGATGGCCGTGATGCGTCAGGAAGGCCTTCAGCACCGGCGTGAGCACCGAGGCCAGCGCCTCGGCGCGCTCGCGCCGCGCCGGATCGGGATGATGGTGCGCTTCGTCGAGCAGCTGCGCGCCGCGGTAGGCCATCATGCGCTGCGCCTCGGTGCGGGCCTGGAGCGTGAGCAGCGTGCGGCGCACCGCGGGGTGGAAGGCGATCGGGTCGGCGGGGGCAGCGGGGGCGCCCTCGGGGCGGCGCGGTGCGCGCATCTGCACGCGTTCCGCGGCATAGCGGCGTGCGTTCTGCGTCGCCGCCTCGAGGTGGCCGAGCCCCTGCATCGCCACCTGCACGCGCGCAGCGTTCATCATCAGGAACATCGCGGCGAGCCCGCGGTGCGGCTCGCCGACCAGCCAGCCGCTCGCGCCCTCGAAGCTCATCGCGCAAGTGGCGCTGCCCTTGAGCCCCATCTTCTTCTCGATGCCGGTGCAGCGCACCGCGTTGCGCCGGCCGTCGGGCAGCAGCTTCGGCACCAGCGCGAGCGACAGGCCCCTGGAGCCGGCCGGCGCGCCGGGCAGGCGGCAGAGCACGAGGTGGACGATGTTGTCGCTCAGGTCGTGCTCGCCGCCGGAAATGAAGATCTTGCTGCCCGTCACGCGCAGCTCGCCCCCCGACGCGGCTGCCGCCGTGTCCAGCGGCTCGGCGCGGGTGCGCAGCAGGCCGAGGTCGCTGCCGGCATGGGATTCGGTCAGGCACATCGTCGCGAGCCATTCGCCGCTGACGATCTTCGGCAGGTAGCGCTGCTGCAGCTCGGGCGTGCCGTGCGCCTTCAGGCACTCGTAGGCGCCGTGGGCGAGGCCCGGATACATCATCCACGCATGGTTGGCCGACGCGAGCATCTCGGTGAGGGCCATGCTCAGCAATTGCGGCAGGCCCTGTCCGCCCCAGGCGGGGTCGCAGGCGAGCGCCGGCCAGCCGCCCGCGACGAAGGCACGGTAGGCGGCGGGGAAGCCCTGCGGCGTGCGCACCTCGCCTTCGCGCCAGCTGCAGCCCTCCAGGTCGGCGGCGCCGTTGAGCGGCGCGAGCACGCCGGACGCGAACTTCGCGGCTTCCTCGAGGATCTGCCGCGCCATCTCGGCATCGAGCTCCTCGAACTGCGGCATCTGCCGCCACTGCCCGGGCGCCTGCAGCACCTCCTCGATCACGAACCGCATCTCGGCGAGCGGCGCCTCGTAGCTCCACATGTCTCGTTCCTTCCTGGCAGTGCCGGTGGCGACGCAGCGGCCGGATGCGATCGCCGGGGGAGCAGCGCCGCAGGGCTTCGCGGCGTGCCTCCCGTTTAAGGCGCCGTTCAGGTCTCGGGCGTGAAGCCGATGCGCTGGACGATCGGGCCCCAGCCGGCGTTCTCCTGGCGGATCGCCTTCGCGAGGTCCGCCGGCCCGGTGTAGGCGGTCTCCAAGCCGAGTTGCGCGAAACCGTCGATCACGTCCTGTGAGGCCGTGGCAGCGCGCAGGGCCGCGGCCGCACGATTGACGACTTCCGCCGGGGTCTTGGACGGCAGGAAGAAGCCGTACCACTCCTGCATCGTCAGCCCCTTGAAGCCCAGCTCGGCATAGGTCGGCACCTCGGGCGCGAAGCGCGAGCGTTGCGGACCGGAGGTCGCCAGCACCCGCACCTTGCCGCTCTTCATGTGCGGCAGGTGGTCGCCGAGGGGGGAGCTCATCGCCGCGATCTGGCCGCCGAGCAGGTCCTGCACGCCGGGGGCCGAGCCACGGTAGGGGACGTGGTTCAAATCGACGCCGCTTTCCTTTGCCAGCAGCGCCGCGACGAAATGGGGGACCGAGCCCGCGCCGGGCGTCGCGTAGCTCGCCTGCCCCGGCCGGGTCTTGGCCCAGGCGAGGAAGTCCGCCAGCGTGCGCACGGACTCCGGCACCGCGGGGCCGACCGCGAAGGCGAAGTGGATCGTGCAGACGGCGGCCACCGGCGCCACGTCCTCGATGCCGTAGTTGATCTTGCGGTAGATGTGCGGGTAGAGCGTGATCATCGAGGCTGGCGTCAGCAGCATCGTGCTGCCGTCCGCCGCGCTGCGGGTCAGTTCCTCCACTGCCAGGCGGCCGCCGACGCCGGGCTTGTTCTCCACCAGCGCCGTCTTCGCGAAGCTGCCGCGTAGCTTGTCGGCGATGCGGCGCGAGACCGCGTCGGTGGTGCCCCCGGCCGGGAAGCCGCACAGCACGCGCGTCTGCTCGAGGAGAGGCTGCTGCTGTGCCGACGCGAAGGACGGCAGCCCGGAAAGCGCCATCGCGCCGCCGGCGGCCAGGAACTGTCTGCGATCGAGGGTCATGGTTTGTCTCCGAATATGGTTTCTTTGGGGGGCTTCAGCGCGGGGGCAGCCGCAGCGCGCCGTCGAGACGGATCACCTCGCCGTTGAGCGAGGCGTTCGTGACGACGTGCGCGGCGAGCTGCGCGAATTCCTCGGGCTTGCCGAGGCGTTTCGGGAAGGGGATCGACGCGGCGAGCGAGGCCTGCACCTCCTCGGGCAGCTTGTGGAGCAGCGGCGTGAGGAACAGGCCCGGCGCGATCGTCACGACGCGCACGCCGAACTGCGCGAGGTCGCGCGCCAGCGGCAGCGTCAGCGACACGAGCCCGCCCTTGGACGCCGCGTAGGCCTCCTGGCCGACTTGGCCGTCGAAGGCCGCCACCGAGGCGGTGCAGACGATCACGCCGCGCTCGCCGTCCTCGAGCGGCTCGAGCGCGACCATCTGCGCCGCGGCGAGCCGGATCATGTTGAAGGTGCCGACGAGGTTCACGTCGATGATGCGCCTGAAATCCTCGAGCGGCATCGGCGTGCCGTCCTTCGCGACCAAGCGCTTGGCGCCGCCGATGCCGGCGACGTTCATCAGGATGCGAGCCGGGCCGTGCGCCTCGCGGGCTGCGGCCAGCGCCTGCTGCACGCTGTCGCTCGACGTGATGTCGCAGGCGAGCGCGATGCCGCCGATCTCGCGGGCCAGCGCCTCGCCGGCTTCCATGTTCACGTCGAGCACCGCGACGCGCGCGCCCTGGCGGGCGAGCTCGCGGGCGGTCTCGGCGCCGAGGCCGGAGGCGCCGCCGGTGACGAGGGCGGCCTGTCCTTGCAGTTTCATCGTGTCCGTCTCCTGTGTGGGCGTGTTCAGCCCTTGCGCGGCAGGATCACCCAGGGATCCGAGCCCGCGCCCTCGTACAGCGCCTCGACCAGCGCGGCGCGGTGCGTCAGCACCGCGCGCTGGTTGATCGAGCCCTTGTCGGTGATCTCGCCGCGGTCGAGCGCCGGCGGCTCGGCCAGCACGTGCGCGCGCGCCACGCGGTTGGCGCTGCCGGTGCCCTCGGCCCACAGCCGATCCACCAGCCGCTGGAAGAACTCGCGCACTTGCGGGTGGTGCAGCACCTCGGGGACGGGCGTGGCCGCCGGCAGTCCGGCGAGCTTGCGGCACTCGTCGATGCGCGGGAAGAGCAGCAGGCCGATGTCGTCGCGGTTCAGGCCGGTGACGACCGCGTCCTGCACGCAGGGCGCGCCCGCGAGGATGACCTTCGCGCGCAGCGGTCCGACGCTGACGAAGGTGCCGGTCGAGAGCTTGAAGTCCTCGGCGATGCGGCCGTCGAACATCAGCCCGCGCTCGGGGTGCAGCGCATCGATCGCCTTCACCGCGTCGCCGGTGCGGTAGTAGCCGTCCTCGTCGAAGGCCTCGGCGGTCTGCTCGGGAGCCCGCCAGTAGCCGGGCATCACGTTCGGGCCGCGAAAGCGGATCTCGGTCTTGTCGTCGACCGGCACGAGTTTCACCTCGACGCCGGGGCAGGGCAGGCCGATGTGGCCGGACTGGATGCCGGGCTTGAGCGCGAAGGTGCACGAGGGCGCGGTCTCGGTCATCCCGAGGCCCGTCATCACCGGGATGCGCTCGCCGACGGTCTCCTCGCCGAGCCGGTCGAGCCGGTCCCACACTGCCTGCGACAGCCCGGCGCCCGAGTAGAAGAAGGCCTTCACGCGGCGGAACAGCGCCTCGCGCAGCTGCGCGTCCTCCTCCATCGCGGCGGCGATCTCCTCGAAGCCCTTCGGGACGTTGAAGTAGACGGTGGGCGAGATCTCGCGCAGGTTGCGCAGCGTCTCCTTGATGCCGGCGGCGGTGGGCTTGCCCTCGTCGATGTAGAGCGTGCCGCCGTTGTAGAGCACGATGCCGATGTTGTGGTTGCCGCCGAAGGTGTGGTTCCAGGGCAGCCAGTCCACCAGCACCGGCGGCTCCTCGGCGAGGAAGCGCAGGCTCTGGCGCAGCATCTGCTGGTTGGCGCACATCATGCGGTGGGTGTTCACGACTCCCTTCGGAGCCTTGGTCGAGCCGGACGTGAACAGGAACTTCACGATCGTGTCCGGGCCGGTCGCGGCATGCGCGGCGTCGACCCGGGGGCCGGGCTGCGTGGCGAGCAGCGCCTCGAAGGGCGTCACCGCGCGGCCCTCCAGCGTGCCGCGCGTCGCGACCACCTCGACGTCGGCGGGCACGGCTGCCGCGACGGCGCGCGCGAACGGCTCGGCCTGCGCGACGAACACCAGCCCCGGCGTCACGGTGCCGAGGATGTGCCTGAGCTTGGCGTGGTCCTGCGACACCAGCGAGTACGCCGGCGAGACCGGCACGTAGGGCACGCCCGCCCACATCGCGCCCATCGCGAGCGTGAAGTGCTCGAGATCGTTGTCCGACAGGATCGCCACCGGGCGGTCCACCGACAGCCCGCGCTCGACGAGCGCCTGGCCCACGGCACGCGCGCGCTCGAGCACCTGCGCGAAGCTCAGGCGCCGCCACTCGCCGCCGTCCTCGCGCTTGGCCACGAGCGTGCGCTCCGGCGCCTCGGCGGCCCAGCGTTCCAGGCAGTCCGACAGCCGGTCGGGGAAGGGCCCGAGCGGCTCGGTCGAGCGCAGCACGAGGGCCTCGCCCTCGGTCGTCGCGGTGGCCTCGATGCAGCCGCCGATCGAGACCTCGCGGTAGCGGGGTTGGTCGTTCATCATCCGTCTCCTCCTGTGCGCCTCGGCGTTCAGCCCTTGGCGACCTTGCCGGCGCGGCCCTCGAGGAAGGCGCGCATGCGGTCCTTCGCGGCCTCGTCGCCCTGCGCGATCGCCGCCATCAGCGACTCGACGAACAGGCCCTGGGACTGCGGCATTTCGGCGATGCGCGGCAGCGCCTGCATCACCGCGAAGTTCGACAGCGGCGCGTTGGCGGCCACCTTGCGCGCGAGCTCCATCGCCTTGTCGAGCCCGGCGCCGTCCGCGACGCGGTAGTGCGACAGGCCGATCTGCTGGCCCTCCTCCGCATCAAACACGCGGCCGGTGAGCATCATGTCGGTCATGCGTGACGCGCCGATCAGGCGCGGCACGCGCGCCGAGCCGCCGCCGCCGACGAAGAGGCCGCGCTGGCCCTCGGGCAGGCCGTAGAAGGTGCTCGCCTCGGCGACACGGATGTGCGCCGCGGACGCGAGCTCCAGCCCGCCGCCGACCACCGCGCCGTGCAGCACCGCGATCACCGGCACGCGGCCGAACTGCAGCGCGTCGAAGGCCGCGTGCCAGCTGCGCGAGTGCGCGATGCCCTCGGCGACGCTGCGCTCGCTCAGCTCCGACAGGTCGAGCCCGGCGCAGAAGTGCTCGCCCTCGCCGCTGATCACGACGACCCGCACCTCGGCCGGCAGGTTGATGAAGGCGGTGTGGATCGCCGCGACCAGCGGGTCGTTGAGCGCGTTGCGCTTGGCCGGCCGGTTCAGCCGCAGGTGCGCCACCGGGCCGTCGAAGGACAGCTTCAGCAGCTCGGACGGGGAGGGCGCCGCGGCGCCGGGGATCAGCTCGGGACTCATAAGCGATTCGGAATGGGGCCGGCGGGGCCGGCGAAAGGTGAATGCTTCAGAGTTTTAATTAAGTGCTCCGGCTTGTCGCTGCGGGTTTACCCGCGAACATCAAAGACGGTGCGGGTTCTTGTGCGTGTAAACCCTAGGCGTCTTGAGCAGAATCATTCAATAATCTAAGCATTTGCGGGGGCTGAAGGTCGGAGCTACCCTGCCGCCGGAAGCGGCGTGACGAGAAGACCGTTCAAGGAGACAAGCGATGTTCCAACTTTCACGCCTGAGCGCGGCCGGTCTGGCTGCGATGGCGCTTGCCGGCTGTGGGGGCGACAACGATCCGGCCCCCCCGGGGCCCGCGCGGCTGGCCTGCGCCGACATCAATACCGCCTCGCTGGGCCTCGCCGGGTTGCGGGTCACGCAGGTCGAGACGGTGGCTGCGGGCGCCGTCACGCCCACGGGGGCGGCGCAGGCACTGCCGACGCACTGCCGCCTCCAGGGCCAGCTCGACGAGCGCACCAGCACGGTGGACGGCAAGCCCTACGGGATCGGGTTCGAGCTGCGCATGCCGGCGCAGTGGAACGGCCGCTTCCTGTTCCAGGGCGGCGGCGGCACCGACGGCTCGGTGCAGCCGGCCGTCGGCACCCTGTCGGGCGGCGGCGCGACGACCAACGCGCTGACGATGGGCTTCGCGGTGGTCAGCACCGACGGCGGCCACACCTCCGAGAGCGCGCCCGTGGTGGGCGGAGCGCTGTTCGGGCTCGATCCGCAGGCCCGCGTGGACTACGGCTACAACGCGGTCGGCCGCGTCACGCCGGTGGCCAAGGAGTTGCTCAAGCGCCATTACGGGCAGGGGCCGGATCGCTCCTACTTCGCCGGCTGCTCCAACGGCGGCCGGCAGGCGATGGTGGCCGCCTCGCGCTTCGCCGACCAGTTCGACGGCATCGTCGCCGGCAACCCCGGCTTCAACCTGCCGAAGTCCGCGGTGCAGCATGCGTGGGACGTGCAGGCGCTGGCCTCGGTGGCGCCGCTCGTCGACGGCAAGCCGGTGATCGCGCAGGCCTTCACCAACGAGGAGATGGCCTACGTGAGCCGCAAGGTGCTCGACGCCTGCGACCGGCTCGACGGCGCAACGGACGGCATGGTCAACGCGGTGCGGGCCTGCCAGACCGCGTTCCAGCCCGCGAGCCTGCAGTGCGGCAGCACGCCCGAGGCCGGCTGCCTGACGGCCGCCAAGGTCGGCGCGCTGCAGAAGATCTTCGCCGGACCGACCGACAGCGGCGCCCGGCCGCTCTACGCCGACTGGTCCTGGGATGCCGGCGTGCACACCTTCGGCTGGCGCATCTGGAAGATGGGCACCTCGGCCACCGCGCAGCCCAACGCGATCATCGCCACGCTCGGCGGCGGCTCCCTGCCCTACGTCTTCATGACGCCGCCCGAGCGGCCCGAGGGTAGCGCCGTGTTCGACTACCTGCTGAACTTCGACTTCGACACGCAGGCGCCGGGGATCTTCGCCACGTCCGGCCTCTACGGCGAGTCGTCGATGTCGTTCATGACGCCGCCGCAGGCGACGCGGCTGCAGGCCTTCCGCGACCGCGGCGGCAAGCTGCTCGTCTACCACGGCAACTCGGACCCGGTGTTCTCGCTCAACGACACGGTCCGCTGGTACGAGGAGCTCAACAGCACGCACGGCGGCAACGCCGCGAGCTTCGCGCGGCTGTTCACGGTGCCGGGCATGAACCACTGCTCGGGCGGCCCGGCCACCGACCAGTTCGACGCGCTCAGCGCGATGGTGCAGTGGGTCGAGAAGGGCACCGCGCCCGACAGCCTGCTGGCCACCGCCCGCCCGGGCAACGCCGACGCCGCCGCCTTCGCCGGCCGCACCCGGCCGCTGTGCGCCTGGCCGCGCGTCGCGACCTACAAAGGCAGCGGCAGCATCGAGGATGCTGCGAGCTTCAGTTGCGAGCTGCCCTCATGATCGAGGACTGAGCACGCCCTCGCGGCGTGCGTCCCGCGCGGGGGCCGGGACGCACGCCTTTTCCCTTTCCGTCCCTTGCATCCATGGAGCCTTCGTGAACATCCAGGACCTGATCGCCATCGACATCCACACGCACGCCGAGGTGTCGTGCTGGAACCCCTTCGACAACTACGGCGAGGAGTACGACCGCGCCGCCGACAAGTACTTCCGCTCCAACCGCCGCCCGACCATCGAGGAGACGGTGAGCTATTTCCGCGAGCGCAAGATCGGCCTGGTGATGTTCACCGTCGACTCCGAGGCGCAGCTCGGGCGGCGCCGCATCCCGAACGAGGAGATCGCCGAGGCCGCGCGCAAGAACAGCGACATGATGATCGCCTTCGGCTCGATCGACCCCCACAAGGGGAAGATGGGCGCGCGCGAGGCGCGCCGGCTGATCGCCGAGGAGGGCGTCAAGGGCTTCAAGTTCCACCCGACGGTGCAGGGCTTCCACCCCTACGACCGCATGGCCTGGCCGCTGTACGAGGTGATCGCCGAGCACAAGCTGCCGGCGATCTTCCACAGCGGTCACTCGGGCATCGGCAGCGGCATGCGCTGCGGCGGCGGGCTGCGCATCGAGCTGTCCAACCCGATGCACCTCGAGAACGTCGCGATCGACTTCCCCGACATGGAGATCGTCATCGCGCACCCGAGCTGGCCCTGGCAGGACGAGGCGCTGTCGCTGGCGCTGCACAAGCCCAACATCTGGATCGACCTCTCGGGCTGGAGCCCGAAGTACTTCCCGCCCCAGCTCGTGCAGTACGCCAACACGCTGCTGAAGGACCGCATGCTCTTCGGCAGCGACTACCCGCTCATCACGCCCGAGCGCTGGATGAAGGACTTCGACGAGGCCGGCTTCCGGCCCGAGGTGAAGCCGCTGATCCTCAAGGAGAACGCGGTGCGCCTGCTCAAGCTGGGCTGAGCGGCGCCGGCCCGGTCTCGGGCGGCTGCGCGGGAGCGCCGCCGTCCTCCACCGCCGCCTCGTCCTGCGCGGCGTCGGTCTCGGGCAGCTCGCCGCCGTGCCCGATCGCGTCGGCGACGACGCGGTGCACGAAGTGCAGCTTGCGCACCGCGTCGACCGACAGCACGAAGGGGTAGAGGTCGGGCTGGCCCATGCTGCGCGCGAGCTCGTTGAGCACCGCGCTCAGCCCCACCCAGTCGTTGATGAAGGCGAGGAAGGCGGGCCCCTGCGGGTCGTCGGGCAGCGACAGCGCGGTCTCGACGAAGGGCTCGCACTGCAGCTCCACGTCGGCGCTGCTGACGCCGAAGCTCGCCGCGGTGCCGAGCGTGTCCACCATGTGCAGGTAGTGCGCCCAGCTCTCGGCCCAGTCCTCCCAGGGGTGCGAGCTCGCGTAGGCGCTCACGTGGCGCTGCGGCCAGTCGGGGCGGGGGCCGTTCGCGTAGTGGCGCTGGAGCGCCTCGCCGTAGTCCTCGCGCTCGTCGCCGAACAGCGCCCGGAAGGGCTCCAGCCAGTGGCTGCGGAACACCAGCCGGTCCCAGTAGTAGTGGCCGACCTCGTGGCGCAGGTGGCCGAGCAGCGTGCGGTAGGGCTCCTGCATCTGCGCGCGCGTGCCCTCGCGCTTGGCGTCGTCCGCCTCGTCGAGGTTGAGCGTGATGACGCCGTCGGCGTGCCCCGTCATCACGGCCGGTCCGCCCGGCACGCTCTGCATCACGTCGAAGGCGAGGCCGCGCTCGGGGTCCTCGTTGAGCCGGGAGCGCACCTGCAGCCCGAGCGCCATCAGCTCCGACACCAGCCGCCGCTTGGCGATCTCCACCTTCTGCCACAGCAGCTCGTTGCCCGGCACCGTCAGGTCGGGAATGGTGCGGTTCAGGTTGCACGAGGGGCACAGCGGCTGCGCGCTGCGCCCCTGCGCGTCGCAGCGGATCAGCCAGTTGCAGGCCGCGGGCGATGCGAAATTGCCGCAGCGCCGGTAGAGCACGCGCCTGCCCGGCTCGCCCACCGGCACCCAGGTGCCGTCGACACGGCCCGGCTCGAGCGGCAGCAGCCGCGCGGCCCGGGGGTCGTAGCCGAGCGGCGTCTCGCAGGCGAGGCAGACGCTGTTGCGGAAGAACACCGGCCGGCCGCAGCGGCAGCGGTAGGCGCGGCGCAGCAGCGCCGCGGGCATCGGCGCGGCGACGGGCTGGGGCTCGAGTGCGGACGGGCGAGGGTTCACGGCGGACTCCCGGACGGCAGGGCAGAGGAGCCGCGGCAGGAAACGTACCCGAGGCACCGGCCGCGGCCCGGAACTTGCGATCGCGGGCCCCGGAGGGCCGGGATGCCCTGCCTGTCGCGCAGCGCGGGCGGCCACCGCACCAGCCTGGTGCCGGCGCCCCTTCCCGGTGTTTCGTGGACGAGTCCGCCCGCCGGGGCGGCCCTGCTCAGGAGGAGAGAGCCCTTGCTGTCGCGCACCGCCGATCATCTCTACTGGATGGCCCGCTACATGGAGCGGGCCGAGAACATCGCCCGCATGCTCGACGTGCAGCACCAGGCGCGGCTGCTGCCGCAGTCGCCGCAGCAGGCGCGACGCGGTTGGGAGGCGCTGCTGGGCATCTGCGCGCTCGGCGCGGAGTACCGGCGCCATCATGCGCAGGTCGAGGGCGCCGCGGTGCTCGAGTTCATGGTGGTCGACGCGAACAACCCGTTCAACATCGCCTCCTGCCTGCGCGCGGCGCGCGAGAACGCGCGCGCGGTGCGCGGCGCGCTCACCACCGAGGTGTGGGAGACCGTCAACCAGAGCTGGCTGGAGTTCGGCCGCCTGAGCGCCGGCGGGCAATGGCGCAGCGACCCGACCGCGCTGTTCGAGTGGGTCAAGCTGCGCTCGCACCTGTCGCGCGGCGTCACCACCGGCACGATGCTGCAGGACGAGGCCTACCACTTCCTGCGCATCGGCACCTTCCTGGAGCGCGCCGACAACACCGCGCGGCTGCTCGACGTGAGCTTCCGCGAGGAGCCCGCCGGTACCGCCCCGCAGCTGCACGAGGCGCCGCGCGCGCCCGGGCGCCAGGACTTCTACCACTGGTCGGCGATCCTGCGCTCGATGTCCGGCTTCGAGGTCTACCGGCGCGTCTACCGCGACGTGATCGAGCCGGAGAAGGTGCTGGAGCTGCTGATGCTGCGCCGCGACATGCCGCGCTCGCTGTCCGCCTGCGTGGGCGAGCTGGTGCGCAACCTCGAGCGCGTCGCCAGCGAGCAGTCGGGCGAGACGCTGCGGCGGGCAGGCCGATTGCAGGCCGATCTCGCGTTCGGCCGCATCGACGAGATCCGCGCCACCGGGCTGCACGCCTACCTGAGCCACTTCCTGGAGCGCATCAACGACCTCGGCGTGCGCATCGGGCGGGATTTCCTCGTGCCGGTCACGCCCTGAGCGCCCGGCGGCGCAGCGCCGCCGCTCCCGTCCTGCCCCGCTCTTCACCCGTCCGGGCCCGCGCCCGGCCCCGCACCATGTCCATCCACGTCGCCCTCCACCACGTCAGCCACTACCGCTACGACCGCCCGGTGCAACTCGGCCCGCAGGTGGTGCGCCTGCGCCCGGCCCCGCATTCGCGCACCCGCATTCTGAGCTACTCGCTGCGCGTCGAGCCGGCCGGGCACTTCGTCAACTGGCAGCAGGACCCGCAGTCCAACTACCTCGCGCGCCTGGTCTTCCCGGACAAGACGCGCGAGTTCTGCATCGAGGTGGACCTGGTGGCCGAGATGTCGGTGCTCAACCCCTTCGACTTCTTCCTCGAGCCGCAGGCCGAGAAGATCCCCTTCGACTACGAGGCTGCGCTGCGGCACGAGCTCGCGCCCTACCTCGAGCGGCTGCCGGCGACGCCGCGCTTCCAGCAATACCTTGACGGCATCACCCGCGAGCCGACCCCGACGGTCGACTTCCTCGTCTCGCTGAACCAGCGCGTGCAGCGCGACGTGGGCTACCTGATCCGGCTCGAGCCGGGCGTGCAGACGCCCGAGGAGACGCTCGTGAAGGCCTGCGGCTCCTGCCGCGACTCGGCCTGGCTGCTGGTGCAGCTGCTGCGCCACCTGGGGCTCGCGGCGCGCTTCGTGTCGGGCTACCTGATCCAGCTCGTGCCCGACGTGAAGCCGCTCGAGGGCCCCGGCGGCGCCGCGCACGACTTCACCGACCTGCACGCCTGGTGCGAGGTCTTCCTGCCCGGGGCCGGCTGGATCGGGCTCGACCCGACCTCGGGGCTGCTCGCCGGCGAGGGCCACATCCCGCTCGCCTGCTCGCCCGAGCCCTCGTCGGCGGCCCCGGTCACGGGCCTGGTCGAGGAGAGCGAGGTCGAGTTCGAGCACCGCATGCGCGTCGAGCGGGTGTGGGAGGCGCCGCGCGTCACCCGGCCCTACGCCGAGGCGCAGTGGGCCGAGATCCTGCGGCTCGGCCACGCGGTGGACGAGCGGCTCGCCGCCGGCGATGTGCGCCTGACGCAGGGCGGCGAGCCGACCTTCGTGTCGGTGGACGACCGCGACGGCGCGGAGTGGAACACCGAGGCGCTGGGCCCGGGCAAGCGGCTGCTCGCCGCCGACCTGCTCGCGAAGCTGAAGGCGCGGTACGGGCAGGGCGCGCTGATGCACTGCGGCCAGGGCAAGTGGTACCCGGGCGAGCAGCTGCCGCGCTGGTCGCTGAACCTGTTCTGGCGCAAGGACGGCGAGCCGGTCTGGCACGACGAGACGCTCTACGCCGACGAGCGCCACGACGACGGAGTCACCGAGGCCGACGCGCAGCGCTTCCTCGCGCGGCTGGCCGAGCGGCTCGCGCTCGAGCCGCGCCATGTCTTCCCCGCCTACGAGGACGCCTGGTACTACCTGTGGCGCGAGCGCCGGCTGCCGGTGAACGTCGATCCCCTCGACGCGAGGCTCGAGGACCCGCTCGAGCGCGAGCGGCTGCGGCGCGTCTTCCGCCAGGGGCTGGAGCAGGTGGTCGGCCACGTGCTGCCGCTCGCGCGCGGCGAGCGCCCGGGCGAGCGCTGGCAGAGCGGCCCCTGGTTCCTGCGCGACGAGCGCTGCTACCTGGTGCCGGGCGACTCGCCGCTCGGCTGGCGGCTGCCGCTCGACTCGCAGCCCTGGGTGGCGCGCGGCGACTACCCCTGGCTGCACGCGGTCGACCCGAACCAGGTGCTGCCGCCGCTGCCGGCGGCGCAGGCGATCCGCCAGCTCGTGCAGCTGCCCGGCGGCGCCGTCGGCGGGCGCGCGGCCGACGCCGCGGCGCTCGCCGGGCGTGGAGCCCCGGCTGGAGGGGTCGCAGCAGGCGGCGCGGGCGCCCCCGCCGGCGCGGCCGCCACGGAGGAGGCCGCCGAGCGGCGCCCCGGCCCGCACGAGTCGGCGCCGTGGATCACGCGCACCGCGGTCTGCGCCGAGCCGCGCCAGGGCCGGCTGCACGTCTTCATGCCGCCGCTGGCGCGCCTGGAGGACTACCTCGAGCTCGTCGGCGCCGTCGAGGCCACCGCCGCGGAGCTGCGGCTGCGCCTCGTGCTCGAGGGCTACGAGCCGCCGCGCGACGCGCGCCTGACGGTGCTGCGCGTCACGCCCGACCCGGGCGTGATCGAGGTCAACATCCACCCCGCGTCGAGCTGGGAGGAGCTCGTCGAGCAGACCGAGTTCCTCTACGACGCCGCGTTCCGCTCGCGGCTCACGGCCGAGAAGTTCCTGATCGACGGCCGCCACGCCGGCACCGGCGGCGGCAACCACTTCGTGCTCGGCGGCGCGACACCGGCCGATTCGCCCTTCCTGCGCCGCCCCGACCTGCTCGCGAGCATGGTGGCCTACTGGAACAACCACCCCTCGCTGAGCTACCTGTTCTCCGGCCTCTTCATCGGCCCGACCAGCCAGGCGCCGCGCATCGACGAGGCGCGCAACGAGTCGGTCCACGAGATCGAGATCGCGCTGGCGGAGCTGGAGCGCCAGACGCGCCAGCACGGTGGGGCGTGCCCGCCGTGGCTGATCGACCGGCTGCTGCGCAACCTGCTGACCGACGCGACCGGCAACACGCACCGCGCCGAGTTCTGCATCGACAAGCTCTACTCGCCCGACGGCCCCGCCGGGCGGCTGGGGCTGCTGGAGATGCGCGCCTTCGAGATGCCTCCCCACGCCCGCATGAGCCTCGTGCAGCAGCTGCTGATGCGCGCGCTCGTCGCGCGCTTCTGGCAGCAGCCCTACCAGCCGCCGCGGCTGAAGCGCTGGGGCACCGAGCTGCACGACCGCTTCATGCTGCCGCACTTCGTCCGGGAGGACTTCCGCGACGTGATCGAGGAGCTGCAGGGGGCGGGCCTGCCGCTGCGGCTGCAGTGGTTCGAGCCGCACTTCGAGTTCCGCTTCCCGAAGCTCGGCGACTTCGCCGCGCGCGACGTGGCGGTCGAGCTGCGCCTCGCGCTCGAGCCCTGGCACGTCACGGGCGAGGAGGGGGCGATCGGCGGCACGGTGCGCTACGTGGATTCCTCGCTCGAGCGGCTGCAGCTGCGCGTGCAGGGGCTGGTCGATGAGCGCCACATGCTCGCCTGCAACGGCCGCCCGGTGCCGCTGCACCCCACCGGCCGCGTCGGCGAGTTCGTCGCCGGCGTGCGCTATCGCGCCTGGCAGCCGGCGTCGGCGCTGCACCCGACGATCGGCGTGCACGCGCCGCTCACCTTCGACCTGGTCGACGCCTGGATGGGCCGCTCGCTCGGCGGCTGCCAGTACCATGTGGCGCACCCGGGCGGGCGCAACTACGCGAGCCTGCCCGTCAACGCCTACGAGGCCGAGGCGCGGCGCCTCGCGCGCTTCTTCCGCATCGGCCACACGCCGGGCGCGATGGAGGTGCGGCCCGAGCCGCGCAACCCAAACTACCCGTTCACGCTCGACATGCGGCGCCCCTGCGGGGACTGAGCCGCCTCGCTCCAAGGCGTTCCAGACCGCGATGCCCGACTCCTTGCTGGCCGGCTACGGCCTCTCGCCCACGCGCTACGACGAGCTGTGCGCCGCGCCGGGCGAGCTGCGCCCGCACTGGCGCGGCTTCCTGCACGAGTTCGCCGCGCGCGGCGCCGCGCAGCTCGGCGAGCGCATGGCGCTGGTCGAGCGCGAGGTGCGCGAGAACGGCATCACCTACAACGTCTATGCCGACCCGCTCGGCGCCGACCGGCCCTGGGAGGTCGACCCGGTGCCGCTGCTGCTCGCCCCCGAGGACTGGGCGCGCCTGGAGGCCGGCGTGGCGCAGCGCGCGCGGCTGCTCGACGCGATCCTCGCCGACCTCTACGGCGAGCAGGCGCTGCTGCGCGAGGGGCTGATCCCGCCGGCGCTGGTGTTCGGCCATCCCGGCTACCTGGCGCCGGTGCGCGGCATCCGCCCGCCCGGCGGCATCCACCTCTTTCAATATGCGGCCGACCTCGCGCGCTCGCCCGACGGGCGCTGGTGGGTGTTCTCCGACCGCACGCAGGCGCCTTCGGGCGCGGGCTACGCGCTCGAGAACCGGCTGATCGTCTCGCGCATGTTCCCCGAGTCCTTCCGCGAGCTGGGCGTCGAGCACCTCGCGGCCTTCTTCGCCGGCTGGCGCGACGCGATCGCGGCGCTGGCGCCACGCGGCGACGGGCCGCAGCTCACCGCGCTGCTGACGCCCGGCCCCTGGAACGAGACCTACTTCGAGCATGCGCTGCTCGCGCGCTACCTCGGCTTCGTGCTCGTGGAGGGGAGCGATCTGACGGTGCGCCACGGCCGCGTCTGGCTCAAGACCGTCGAGGGCCTCAAGCGCGTGCACGCGATCGTGCGCCGCCAGGACGACGACTACTGCGACCCGCTCGAGCTGCGTGCCGACTCGGCGCTCGGCATCCCCGGGCTCACCGACTGCGCGCGCCGCGGCACGGTGCTGCTGGCCAACGCGCTTGGCTCGGGCGTGCTCGAGTCCGGCGCGCTGATGGGCTTCCTGCCGCGGCTGTGCGAGCGGCTGCTCGGCGAGGAGCTGCGGCTGCCGTCGGTGGCGAGCTGGTGGCTGGGCGAGGCCGCCGCGCTCGAGGACGCCTGGCCGCGGCTCGACGAGCTCATCGTCAAGGCCGTCGACCGCGGCGCGGGCAAGGACCAGGACATCCGCACCGGGGGCTCGACCGAGCAGCGCGAGGCGCTGCGCGCGCGCGTGCGGCAGCAGCCGCACCGCTTCGTCGCGCAGGAGTGGGTGCGGCTGTCGCAGGCGCCGGCGCTCGACCCCGCGCAGCCGGGCCGGCTTGCGCCGCGCGCGGTGGGGCTGCGGGTGTTCGCCGCCGCGTCGCCGCAGGGCTGGCGCGTGATGCCGGGCGGCCTCGTGCGCATGGGGCGCAGCGCCGAGGCGGACGTGATCGGAATGCAGCGCGGCGGCGCCTCCAAGGACGCCTGGGTGCTGCCGGCCGGGCCGCCGGCGCCGCAGCTCTCGCTGCTGCGCACCACCGTCACGCCCGCGGACCTCGCCGCGCCGCGCGCCCACCTGTCCTCGCGCGGCGCGGAGAACCTGTTCTGGTTCGGCCGCTACGCCGAGCGCGCCGAATGCACCGCGCGGCTGCTGCGTGTGGCGCTGGCGCGCAGCGTCAGCGAGACCGGCGCCGGCGACGGCGACGCCGACACGGGCGCCGCGCTCGCGCTGGCGCGCCGCTGGGGCATCGGGCTACCGGGGCGGGACGAGCTGCCGGCGGAGCTGGTGCGCGCGGCCACCACCGCGCCGCAGGGGCTCGGCGGCGTGCTGGCGCAGCTCGGCCGCGTCGCCTTCAGCCTGCGCGAGCGGCTCTCGCTCGACCACTGGCGCACGCTGAACCAGCTGCTGCACGACCCGGTGCTCGCGCGCGGCGCCTCGCTGCCGGCGGCGCTGGCCTGGCTCGACCGCGCGGTGACGGCGCTGGTGACGCAGTCGGGCTTCGCGCTCGACGGCATGACGCGCGGCACCGACTGGCGCTTCATGTCGATCGGCAGGCGCATCGAGCGCATCGCCTTCGTGTGCTCGGCGCTGCGCACCGCGATGGAGCAGGGCGGCGGGCTCGAGTGGCTGCTCGAGCTGTGCGACTCGTCGGTGACCTACCGCTCGCGCTACATGGTGGCGCCGGAATGGCTGCCGGTGCTCGACCTGCTGGTGCGCGACGCGGGCAACCCGCGCTCGGTCGGCTTCCACCTGCCGGGGCTGCTCGACGCGGTGCGCGAGCTCGAGGCGCAGCACGGCGGCTTCGGCGGCGCGCTGCTCGCCGCGTCGGCCGAGGCGCTCGCGCGGCTCGAGCCGCAGCGGCTGCGGCCGGACGACGCGTCGATGCGGGCGCTGCTCGACGCGGTGCAGGACGCCGTCTACCGCCTGTCCGACGCGCTGGGCCACAAGTTCTTCGTGCATGCGCCGGCCCGCTCGGTGATGCAGTTCCCGGTCTGAGAGGCGAGGGAGGCGCATGCCGGACTACTTGATCGAGCACGACACGCTCTACCGCTACGGCGCGCCGGTGTCCGAGTCCTGGCAGCTCGCGCGGCTCGTGCCGCGCGAGCTGCCGTGGCAGCGGCTGCTGTGGCACCGGCTCGACATCGACCCGGTGCCCGGCGAATGCGAGACGCGCGTCGACGCCTGGGGCAACACGGTCGCCGGCTTCGCGCTGCACGGCGCGCACGAGTCGCTGTCGGTGCGCATGCGCTGCGAGGTGGCGCTGGGCGAGCGGCCGCTCCCGCCGCCGGGCGCCTCGCTGCCGTGGGAGGCGGTGCGCGAGCACGCGGGCGGGCGTGGTCCCTTCGAGGACCTGTCGCCCGCGGCGCTGCGGCTGCCGACGCCGCGCCTGCCGTGGTCGGACGCCGCGCACGCCTACGCCGCGCAGAGCCTCGCGCCCGGGCGCGACTGGCTGGAGGCGGTGACCGAGCTGATGCGGCGCATCCACCGCGACTTCCGCTTCGAGGCCGGCGTGACCGACGTCGGCACGCCGGTGGACGAGGTGCTGGCGCGGCGCTGCGGCGTCTGCCAGGACTTCGCGCACCTGATGATCGCCGGGCTGCGCGCGCACGGGCTGCCGGCGCGCTACATGTCCGGCTACCTGCTGACGAACCCGCCGCCCGGCAAGCCGCGGCTGGCGGGGGCGGACGCCTCGCACGCCTGGGTCGCGGCGCATGCGCCGGGGCTCGGCTGGGTGGAGTTCGACCCGACCAACGACTGCCTCGCCGACGAACGCTTCGTCACGCTCGGCTGGGGCGGCGATTTCACGGACGTCGCGCCGCTGCGCGGCGTGATCCGCGGCGGCGGCGAGCAGCAGATGCAGGTGCGGGTGACGGTCTGGCCGGTCGGCAATCAACACGAAGAATTCGCCGCTGTCTACCATCGGTAACAGCAAAGACTGCGGAAAAACTCACAATGGGCATCCTTTTTGGCGGTGCCGCTGCAGCCGGGCATCGTCTCGGCCCCTCCCTGACCGGAGCGGGCACCGTGCTGCATTCATGCCCATGTCGAGTTCATCCACCCTCCGGGTCGGCCTGCCGGCCGCATCCGGACGCCCCTCACTGTCGCCTGCGCGGCCCCGGCCGGCGCAGGTCCTGGCGCCGCGCTTCGCGTGGGCGCTCGGCGCCTTCACGCTGTTCATCGTGCTGGGCCTGTGGGCGTGGGTGGGCTTCCAGATCCACCGCGAGTCCGAGGAGGCGCTGGCGCAGGCCGAGCTGAACCTCGGCAACCTGACGCGCGCCTTTGCCGAGCACACCGTCAAGACCGTGGAGGGCGCCGACCAGACGCTGCGCTTCGTGCGCCGCGACTACCTCGCGCAGGGCGACCGGCTCGACCTCGCGAGCTACCTCGAGCGCACCGCGATGGTCGACTCGGCCTACTGGCTGCTGTCGGTGATCGGCCCGCACGGGCACGTGTCGCATTCGTCGATGCCCTTCATGCAGGTCGACCTGAGCGACCGCGCCCACTTCCGCGTGCATGCGGAGGGGCTCGAGGACCGGCTCTTCATCAGCAAGCCGGTGTTCGGCCGGGTGTCGGAGAAGTGGTCGATCCAGCTGACGCGGCGCATCGAGCACCCCGACGGGCGCTTCGGCGGCGTGGTGGTGCTGTCGCTGTCGCCCGACTACCTGACCAACTTCTACCAGGAGGTCGATCTCGGCCGCGACGGCAGCATCTCGCTGGTGGGCTTCGACGGCGTGGTGCGCGCGCGCGCGGTCGGCGACAACCGCGAGAGCGGGCAGGTCGTGTCCGGCGACCCGCTGTTCGAGGAGGCGCGGCGGCGCAAGGTGGGCGCGCGGGTCGCCTCCGGCGGGGTCGACGGCATCGAGCGCGTGTGGGCTTACCGGGCGCTCGACGACTACGACCTGGTGGTCTTCGCCGGCATGCGCACCGACGAGGTGCTCAAGGAGCCGCGCCGGCGCCGCATGGCCTACCTCGCGGTCGCGGCGCTGACCACGCTGACGCTGGTGGCCTTCATGACGGTGCTGCTGCGCGCCGTGCGGCGCCAGCACGGGCTGGTCGCGCGGCTGCGCGACAGCGAGCGGCGCGCCAACGTCGCCAACGAGATGAAGACCAAGTTCCTCGCCAGCATCTCGCACGAGCTGCGCACGCCGCTCAACGGCATCCTCGGCTATGCCGAGCTGATCCGCGACACCGCGCGCGAAGCCGAGGCGCGCGAGTACGGCGGCATCGTGCACCAGAGCGCGCAGCACCTGCACAGCCTCGTCAACACGCTGCTCGACCTGGCGAAGATCGAGTCCGGCCGCATGAGGCTGTCGATCCGGCCGCTGGCGCTCGGCGAGCTGGTCGAGGAGGTGGTGCGGCTCAACGCGGTGTTCGCCGAGTCGCGCGGGCTGGCGCTGGAGCTCGCCCGCTCGCCGCAGGCGCCCGCGACGATCGAGTCCGACCGCACGCGCCTCGTGCAGGTGCTCAACAACCTGCTGAGCAACGCGATCAAGTTCACCGACCGCGGCGGGGTCGTGCTCCGCGTCGCGCCGGACCCGGACGGCGTGCTGATCGTCGTGCAGGACAGCGGCATCGGCATCCCGGCCGCGCAGCTCGAGACGCTCTTCACCCGCTTCCACGCCACCACCACCGAGTTCGTGCATCCCGCGCAGGGCGCCGGGCTCGGCCTGCCGCTGGCGCGCGAGCTCACCGAGCTGCTCGGCGGCACGCTGGAGATCGAGTCGGCCGAGGGGCAGGGCACGCGCGTCCTGGTGCGCCTGCCGCTGACGGCCCCGGCCCCCGAGGAGGATCGTCCATGAGCCTGCCGCCGCGCGCCCTCGTCGTCGACGACAACGCACTCAACAGCCGTCTCGTCGCGGTGCTGCTGCAGCGCCTGGGCTGGGAGTCGGAGACCGTCGGCGAGGGCGAGCAGGCGCTGCAGCGGCTGCGCCGGCAGGCCTTCGACATGGTGCTGCTCGACCTGCGCATGCCCTGCGTCAACGGCGAGGAGGTCTGCCGCCGCATCCGGGAGGAACTGGAATTGAGGGAGTTGCCCGTGATCGCCTACACCGCGCACAGCATGCCGGAGGAGCGCGCCCGCATCCTCGCCGCCGGCTTCAGCGGCCAGCTGATCAAGCCGATCTCCTTCGGCGACGTGCGGGAGCTGTGCGAGCAGTTCGCGCCCGCGCAGAGGGCCGGCTGAGATGACGTCGCTGTCGATGTCCGAGCCGCCCCGCGCGCGAGATTCCCACCTCCACGCCCTGCCGGGCTCCTCGGGGAAGCCCGCGGGCTCCGGTCCCGGCCGCGGCCGGCGCGTGTGGCTGCTGCTCGACGACACGCAGCAGGCCGCGCAGCTCGAGGCGGCGCTCGCCGCCGAGGGCTGGCAGGTCGAGGTGAGCCTGTCCGGCATGTACCGGCTGCTCGCGCTGATGCACAGCGGCCGGCAGCCGCCGGAGCTGCTGGTGTGCGGCCTGCGCTTCTTTGACGGCGACGCGTTCCGGCTGATTCGCCACCTCGCCGCGCTGCCGCAGAGGCCGGTGCTCTACTTCACGAGTCGCCAGCAGCGCTCGATGTTCAAGAGCGCCGCCGCGATGGCGGCGGCCTGCGGCGTGCAGGTGGCGGGCTTCGCCGAGAAGCCGGTCGCCGCGCAGGAGGTCGCCGCGGCGCTGCGCGGCGTGCGCCGCACCGGCGCGGCGCGGGTCCCGGCGCCGCGTCCCCCTGCGGCCGAGCTGTCGCGCAGCGACCTGCTGGCGATGCTCACGCCCGCGCGGCTGCAGGCCTGGGTGCAGCCGAAGATGCGGCTGTCCAGCCACGAGGTGGTCGGCTTCGAGTCGCTGATGCGCGGCATCGACGACGAGGGCCGCATCGTCTCGCCCGACCGGCTGGTGCCCGCGCTGTCGCGCCACGGCCTGCTCGACGAGGCGACGCTCGCGATGGCGCGGCACTCGGTGGACTTCGTCGCCGGCTGCCTCGACGAGGGCATGCCGGTCAGCGGCGCGATCAACGCGTCGCTGCAGTCGCTGTCGGACCCGCTGTTCTGCAGCGAGCTGTCGCGCACCGTGCAGCGCACCGGGCTCGACCCGAGCTGGATCACGATCGAGATCACCGAGACCGACGCGATGGCCGACCTGTCCACCGTGATCGAGAACACCTCGCGCATCCGGCTGCTCGGCTTCAACCTCGCGATCGACGACTTCGGCACCGGCTACTCGAGCCTGTTCCAGCTCTCGCAGGTGCCGTTCTCGGAGCTCAAGGTCGAGGGCACCTTCGTCTCGTGCATGGAGTCCGACCCGACCAAGCAGCTCATCGTCGGCGCCTGCACCCACCTCGCCGCCGGGCTCGGCCTGAAGGCGGTGGCCGAGGGCGTCGAGACGCGCGCCGAGCTCGAGGCGGTGCGCGCGGCCGGCTGCACCGAGGTGCAGGGCTACCTCGTCGCGCAGCCGATGCCGGTGCCGGTCGCGCACGCCTGGCTGCATTCGCTCGACGGGCTGCGCGTGCCGCTCGACGGCGCGCCCGACGCGCGCTGAGCCGGCGCGCTACTGCGCGGCGCGGTGCGCCCGCGCCGCCTCGCGAATCGCCTGGACCAGCGCGGTGACCGCCTGGGAGGGCACCGCGTCGCCACGCAACGTCAGCCCCACCGCGGCGTTCGTCGAGGAGGTGTCCACCGGCAGCCGCACCAGCGTTCCCGCGCGCAGGTCCGGCGCGGCGATGCCGAGCGGCACGAACCACACCGCGTCCGAGCCCTGCGCGTAGGCGCGGCCGAAGGTGATGCTGATGGTCTCGACCGTCGCCGCGGGCGGGCCGATGGCGTGGCCGATCAGGAAGGCGTCGGCGCTGCGCCGCACGATGCTGCCTTCGCTCGGCAGCAGCAGCTCGTGCTCGGCCAGCCGCGCGAGCGCGAAGGCGCCGTCCGCGGCCAGCAGCGGGTGGCCTGGGCGCACCGCGAGCACCATGTCCTCGGTGTAGAGCGGCTCGAAGGACAGCCCGGTCATCTCGGCCGGCTCGGCCTGGCGGCCGAGCACCAGGTCGAGCTCGCCCCGCTTGAGCCGCGCCAGCATCTCGCCGTAGTGGCCGGTGTGCGCCTGCAGCCGCCCGCGCGGGTGCAGGCGGCGAAAGCGCACCATCGCCTCCGGGAGGAGGGCCGCCGCCGCGGTCGGCAACAGCCCGACCGCGACCGGGGCCGAGCCTTCCGCGCCCGCGCCCTGCACCAGCTCCACCCCCTCGCGCAGCGTGCGCAGGCTGCTGCCGGCGTAGCCGAGCAGCGTCTGGCCCTGCGGCGTCAGCACCACGCCGCGGCGCGAGCGGTCGAACATCGGCACGCCCAGGATGTCCTCCAGCTCGGCCAGCGTCTTCGACACCGCCGGCTGCGAGATCGCCAGCGCCTGCGCGGCACGGCCCAGATGGCGGTGCTGCGCCACCGCGAGCAGGCACTGCAGGTGGCGCAGCTTGATGCGGCTCAGGCTCGTGCGGCTGCGAGGATCGGAAGGTTTGCGTTCCGTCATAACCGGATGGAATTTTGCATTTCGATATTTTCAGTTTTCATAACCGAAGCGGCCACCTACATTGACTCCATGCCGTCGCGCCGCGGCAGCGTTCCGGCGCAGACCAGAACCTCAGGAGACACCGCATGCAATCCCGTCGCATCTTTCCCCGAGTCGCGCTGCTGGCCGCCGGCCTCGCACTCGCCCCGCTCGCGCAGGCCCAGGCCCCGTCCTACCCGAGCAAGCCGGTCCGCATCCTCGTCGGCTCGCCCCCGGGCGGCCCCTCGGACATCACGACGCGGCTCTTCGCCGAGCAGTTCGGCCAGCGCACGAAGCAGGCGGTGGTGGTCGAGAACCGCACCGGGGTCGGCAACAGCCTCGCCGCCGGCGTGGTCGCGAAGGCCGAGCCCGACGGCCATACGCTCGTCATCAGCCCGGACACGGTGGTGACGGTCAACCCGCTCGTCTACCGCCAGCTCGACTTCGACGCGCGCAAGGACCTCGCGTCGGTGTCGGTGCTCGCCACCTTCACGCAGATGCTGGTGTGCAACGCGGGCCTCGGCATCCGGAGCGTGCCCGAGCTGATCGAGCGCACGAAGAAGCAGCGCATGACCTACGGCTCGGGCGGCGCCGGCGTGCCGGGCCACCTCGCGGCCGAGATGTTCCTGCAGTCCACCGGCGCGCAGATGCAGCACGTGCCCTACCGCGGCCCGGCGCCCGCGACGATGGCGGTGCTCTCCGGCGAGGTGGACTGCGGCTTCCTCGCCACGCCGACGCTGCTGCAGCACGTCAAGTCCGGCAAGCTCGCGGCGCTTGCCGTGTCGTCGGCGCAGCCCTCGCCGCTCGCGCCCGAGGTGCCGACGCTCGCGAAGGTGCTGAACCAGCCCGAGCTCGACATCACCTTCAAGCTGGTGCTGCAGGCGCCCCGCGGCACGCCCGCGCCGGTGCTCGCCGAGCTCGAGCGCGCCTCGGCCGAGATCATGAAGCGGCCCGAGGTGCGCGAGAAGCTGAAGGCCTCGGACCTGGTGCCGGTCGGCTCCGGCATGAAGGAGACCGAGGCGGCGCTCAAGGCCGACATCGCGCGCTGGGAGCCGCTGGTCAAGCGCCTCGACATCAAGACGGAGTGAGGCGGGCATGGCCGACATCCGCAACGTCCTCTTCATCATGTGCGACCAGCTGCGCTGGGACCACCTCGGCTGCTACGGCCACCCGCACATCCGCACGCCGAACATCGACGCGCTCGCCAAGCGCGGCGTGCGCTTCGAGCGCGCCTTCGTCAACTCGGGTGTGTGCGGCCCCTCGCGCATGAGCTACTACACCGGCCGCTACCCGTCGAGCCACGGCGCGACCTGGAACCGCGTGCCGCTGCCGGTGGGTGAAAAGACGCTCGGCGAGTACCTGCGCGGCGCGGGACGGCGCCTCGTGCTCGCCGGCAAGACCCACGTGATGCCCGACGACGAGGGGCTGCAGCGCCTCGGGATCGAGGGCGACTCCGAGCTCGGCGTGCTGCTGTCGCGCGGCGGCTTCGAGGAGATCGACCGCTACGACGGCCACCACACGCCGGGCGACGAGAGCGGCTACCCGGCCTTCCTGCGCCGCCACGGCTACGACTCGGCCGACCCATGGAGCGACTTCGTGATCTCGGCCACCGACGCCGAGGGCCGGGTCGTCAGCGGCTGGCACATGCGCAACGTGCACCTGCCGGCGCGCGTGGCCGAGCCGCACTCCGAGACCGCCTACATGACCGACCAGGCGATCGGCTTCATGGAGCGCATGGGCGACGAGCCCTGGGTGCTGCACCTGAGCTACGTGAAGCCGCACTGGCCCTACATGGCGCCGGCCCCGTACCACGCGATGTACACGCCCGAGCAGTGCCTGCCGGTGGTGCGCAGCGAGGTCGAGCTGCAGGACCCGCACCCGGTCGTGGCCGCCTACCGCCAGAGCGAGGAGAGCCGCAGCTTCCAGATGGACGAGTGCATCCGCACCGTGCGCCCGGCCTACCAGGGACTGATCACGCAGCTCGACGACCACCTCGGGCGGCTGTTCGACGCGATGGCCGCGCGCGGCCGGCTCGACGACACGCTGATCGTCTTCACCGCCGACCACGGCGACTACCTCGGCGACCATTGGCTCGGCGAGAAGGAGCTGTTCCACGACACGGTGCAGCGCGTGCCCTTCATCGTGGTCGACCCGCGTCCCGAGGCCGACGCGACCCGCGGCAGCGTGGAGCGCCGCTTCGTCGAGGGCGTGGACGTGGTGCCGACCATCCTGGACGCGCTCGGGCTCGAGATCCCGTCGCACCGCATCGAGGGCCGCAGCCTGCTGCCGCTGCTGCATGGCACGGCCGGCGAATGGCGCGACGCCGCCTTCTCCGAGCTCGACTACAGCTTCAAGCAGGCGCGGCTGCTGCTCGGCCGCGACGTGGAGCAGTGCCGCGCCTGGTCGATCCGCACCGAGCGCTGGCGCTACGTGCACTGGCTCGACGCGCCCGAGCAGCTCTTCGACCTGCAGGCCGACCCCGAGGAGTTCCACGACCTCGGCCGCGACGCCGCGACCGAAGGCGTGCGCGCGCAGATGCGCGAGCGGCTGCTCGACTGGTTCGAGCGGCGCAAGCGCCGCACCAGCGTGAGCCACCGCTTCGTCGAGTCGCGCACCAACACGCACAAGAAGGCCGGCGTGTTCTTCGGGCAGTGGTGAGCGGCGGGGAAGGGCCGGCGCGGGCCGGCCTATCATCGGATGAGCCTGCTGCCCGCCGATCCATGTCGTCCCTCCCGTCCGCCTCGCCACCTTCGCCGCTGCTGCTGTGGCTGACCCGCTGGTTCGGCAGCTGGGTGAGGGCGGTGGACGCCGGCACGCTGCGCGCCGACGGGCTCGCCGGCCTGCTCGGCGCGGTGCTGGTGCTGCCGCAGGGCATCGCCTTCGCCACGCTCGCCGGGCTGCCGCCCGAGTACGGGCTCTACAGCGCGATCCTGCCCTGCGCGATCGCGGCGCTGTTCGGCTCGAGCTGGCACGTCGTGTCCGGGCCGACCAACGCGAACTCGCTGGCGCTGTTCGCGATGCTCGCGCCGCTGGCGGTCGCGGGCAGCGCGAACTACGTCGAGCTCGCGCTCGCCGTCACGGTGCTCGTCGGCCTGATGCAGGGGCTGATCGGCGTGATGGGCCTCGGCTCGATCGCCAACTTCATCTCCCCGGCCGCGCTGCTCGGCTTCACGGGGGGCGCCGCGACGCTGATCGCGATCCACGCGCTCAAGGACCTCGCCGGGCTGCCGCAGCAGGCCGGGCACGGCGCAAGCGCCGTGCTGCTGCACCTCGCCCGCCACCTGCCCGCGGCGCAGCCCGGCGCGCTCGCGGTCGGCCTCGTCACGCTCGCGGTGGCGCTGGCGCTGCGGCGCTGGGCGCGCAAGTGGCCCTTCATGCTGGCGGGCCTCGCCGCCGGCACGCTCGCCGCGGTCGCCGTCAACGCCTGGGGCGCTCGCTGGGGCTGGGCACCGGTGGCCGTCGTCGGCAGCATCCCGTCGCCCTGGCCGTCCTTCCACGCGCCGCGCATCGAGCCGACCGCGCTGCCCGAGCTGCTCGGCATCGCCTTCGCGCTGACCATCGTCGCGCTCGGGCAGTCGATCTCGATCGCCAAGGCGGTCGCGGCGCGCTCGGGCCAGCGCATCGACGCCAACCGCGAGTTCGTCGGCCAGGGCCTCGCGAACCTGTTCGGCGGCTTCTTCTCGTGCTACGTCTCCTGCGGCTCGCTGAACCGCTCGATGCCGAACCTGGAAGCCGGCGCGCGCACGCCGCTCGCGGCGGTGTTCTCCGCCGGCTGGCTGGTGGCGCTGGTCGCGGTGAGCGCGCCGCTGCTCGCGCTGATCCCGATGGCGGCGATCGGCGGGCTGCTGATCCTCGTCGCGTGGAGCCTGCTCGACCTCGCGCGCTGGCGGCGCCTGGCGCAGCTCAACCGCACCGAGTTCGGCATCGCCGCGGCCACCTTCGTCGCGACCGTGACGATCCGGCTCGAGACCGCGATCCTGCTCGGCACCATCCTGTCGCTGGTGTCCTACCTCTACCGCACCTCGCGGCCGGCGATGCGCACGATGGGCTTCGACTCGATGGAGCCGGGCCGGCCCTTCGTGGTGCTCGACAAGGCGGCGGGCGGGCTGCCCGAGTGCCCGCAGCTGAAGCTTTTGCGCATGGAGGGCTCGGTGTACTTCGGCGCGGTGCAGCACGTCGCCGACCGGCTGCACGAGCTGCGCTGCGAGCCGCAGCCGCAGCAGCACCTGCTGGTGATGGCCAAGAGCATGAACTTCATCGACCTCGCCGGCGCCGAGCTCTGGCAGGCCGAGCTCGAGGCGCGACGCGCGATGGGCGGCGACCTGTACTTCCACCGCCCGCGGCCGCAGGTGATGGAGACGTGGCAGCACACCGGCTTCATCGAGCGGCTCGGCCGCGACCATGTCTTCCCGGACAAGCACAGCGCGATCGCGACGATCTTCCACCACCTCGACCCGGCCATCTGCGCGGGCTGCCGCGCGCGCGTGTTCGCCGAGTGCGCCGGGGCGGCCTTCGAGCCGACGCCCGAGGAGCGGCGCGCGGGCATCGGCCCGCACGAGGCCGGCGCGCAGGCGCTGGCGCGCGAGGACGCGCCGCCGGCGTCCTGATAGCGCCGGGCCGCGCGCTGCGGCGCGACTTCGGGAAGAATGGCGGCCGCCGCGCGCCGCGCGGCGATCCCGTCCCCGCATTCCCTCCGGAGGAGTCCCGTGAAACTGAAGCCCCTGTCGTGGCTGGCCCTGCTGGCGCTGTGCGCGCCCGCCTGGGGCGCCGGCGAGGCCGAGCTCGGCCGCAATCTCGCGGCCACCTGCGCCAACTGCCACGGCACCGACGGCCGCGCGCGGCCCGGCATGGCGCCGCTGGCCGGCATGCCGGCCGACGCGCTGGTGCGCGCACTCGACGAGTTCAGGTCGGGCCGGCGCCCGGCGACGATCATGCACCAGATCGCGCGCGGCTACACCGACGAGCAGATCCGGCTGATCGCCGCGCACTTCGCCGCGCAGGCGGCCGCTCCCGCCGCGCCGGCGGCCCGTCCGTGAGGAGGATCGCGATGGACAACAAGCTCTCCCGCCGCCGCTTCGTGGCCGGCGCCGGCGCCGCGGCGCTGCTCGCCGGCAGCGGGCTCGCGGGCTGCGCCAGCGGCACGTCCTCCGGCAGGGCGTCGATCGGCCGCGTCGTCGTGGTCGGCGGCGGCTTCGGCGGCGCGACGGCCGCGAAGTACCTGCGCCTGTGGGGCGGCGACATCGACGTCACGCTGGTCGAGCGTCAGGCGAGCTTCGTCTCCTGCCCGATCTCGAACCTGGTGCTCGGCGGCCACCGCCGCATGGACGATATCACGCTCGGCTACGGCGGGCTCGAGCGCCACGGCGTGAAGCGGGTGCAGGGCGAGGCGGTCGCGATCGACGCCACTGCACGCCGCGTGCGCCTGGCCGACGGCCGCAGGCTGCCCTACGACCGGCTGGTGCTGTCGCCGGGCATCGACTTCCTGTTCGAGCAGGTGGGGCTGGGCAGCCCCGCGGCGCAGGACCGGGTGCTGCATGCCTGGAAGGCCGGGCCGCAGACGCTGGCGCTGCGCCGCCAGCTCGAGGACATGCGCGACGGCGGCGTCTTCGCGCTGACGATCCCGCGCGCGCCCTACCGCTGCCCGCCCGGGCCCTACGAGCGCGCCTGCATGGTGGCGAGCTACCTGAAGGCGCACAAGCCGCGCTCCAAGGTGCTGGTGCTCGACGCCAACGCCGAGATCCAGTCGAAGAAGGGGCTGTTCACGCGCGTCTTCGAGCAGCACTACGCCGGGATGATCGAGTACGTGCCCAACAGCGAGCTGCGCGCGGTCGACGCGGCCACGCGCACCGCGATGCTCGACTTCGAGAACGTGCGCGCCGACGTGCTCAACGTCGTGCCGCCGCAGACCGCCGCGGCGCTCGCGCACGCGGCCGGCGTCGTCGACGTCAACCGGCGCTGGGTCGACGTCGACTGGCTGACGATGGAGTCGAAGGCGGTGCCCGGCATCCACGTGCTCGGCGACGCGGTGGCGCCGGCGCCGACGATGCCGAAGTCGGGCCACATGGCCAACCAGCACGCCAAGCTCGCCGCCGCCGCGATCGTGCGGCTGCTCAAGGGCGAGGCGCCGAACCCGCAGCCGGTGCTGATGAACACCTGCTACAGCTTCGTCACCGCGCAGGAGGCGATCCACGTCGCGTCGGTGCACCAGTACGACGCGGCCAAGGCCACCGTGCTGCCGGTGCCGGGCGCCGGCGGCGTGTCGGCGGCCTCGAGCGCGCTCGAGGGCGTCTACGCGCAGGCCTGGGCCGACAACGTCTGGGCCGACATGCTGGCCTGAGCCGCTTTCGCCCGCCTTCCCTGTCCTCCAGCAGGCCCGCCGCGGCGGGCCCGACACATTCCATGCAAGCCGATCCCTCCCTGCCGGCCCTGACCTCCCTCGTCGTCCTCGGCGGCCTGCTGCTCGGCGCGCTGCTCGGCGCGCTGGCGCAGGCCACGCGCTTCTGCACCATGGGCGCGCTCGCCGACTGGTTCACCTACCGCGACCCGTCGCGGCTGCTCGCCTGGCTGCTAGCCGTCGCGGTCGCGGCGCTCGGCGCCGGCGCGCTGGTGACGTCCGGCGCGCTCGACGCCGCGCGCTCGATCTACCTCGCGCCGCGGCTCGCGTGGCTGTCCGCCCTTGCCGGCGGCGCGGTGTTCGGCTTCGGCATGGTGCTCGCGTCGGGCTGCCCGCAGCGCGCGCTGGTGCGCGCCGGCGCCGGCAACCTGAAGGCGCTGGTGACGCTGCTGGCGGTCGCCGTCGCGGCGCAGATGACGCTGCGCGGCCTGCTCGCGCTGCCGCGCACCCGGGTGCTCGACCCCTGGAGCGTGACGCTCGCCGGCCCGCAGGACCTGCCGTCGATCCTGTCGCGCTGGGGCGCGGGCGCGCCAGAGGCGCTGCGCTGGACGCTGCTGGCGCTGCTGGCGCTCGCCACCGCGGGGCTGATGTGGCGGCGGCGCGCCGCGCTCGAGCGCTCGCACTGGATCGGCGGGCTCGGCGTCGGGCTGCTGGTGGTGGCCGCCTGGGCGCTGACTGGCCACTTCGGCCATCTCGCCGAGCATCCCGACACGCTCGAGGCGGCCTGGCTCGGCACGCAGTCGGGCCGGCCCGAGGCCTTCAGCTTCGTCGGTCCGCTCGCGCACGGGCTGGAGCTGTTGACGCTGTGGACCGACCGCAGTGTCGCCGCGAGCTTCGGCGTGACGGTCGCGCTCGGCGTCGCCCTCGGCAGCGCCGCGTCGGCGCTGCTGCGGCGCGAATTCCGCTGGGAAGCGTTTCGTAGCACAGAGGACCTGTCGAACCACCTGATCGGTGGCATGCTGATGGGCTTTGGCGGCGTCACCGCGCTCGGCTGCTCGATCGGGCAGGGCGTCAGCGGCCTGTCGCTGCTGTCGGCGGGCGCGCTGCTCGCGGTCGCCGGCATCGCGCTCGGCGCACGCGCCGCGCTGCGCTGGCAGGAGTGGCGCATCGAGCGGCTCGATGCCGCTTCGCAGTCTCCCGTCCCCGCCTCGTGCCTCCCGAATGCACGGAAGCAGGGGAGTGCCTCTTGAAACCCTCGCGGCTGTTCCTATAATCTGTCTGCTAGCACTCGACGATTGAGAGTGCTAACAAGGAGGGTGAGGCCGCGACAGCGTCGTCGGCCCCTCGGGAATGAAGCGGTGCGCGCCGGCCCGGCGGCACCCTGCCACGTCAAAAGGAGATGCTATGAAACTTCGTCCGTTGCACGATCGCGTGATCGTCAAGCGCCTGGAAAACGAGACCAAGACCGCCTCGGGCATCCTGATCCCCGACAACGCGGCCGAGAAGCCCGACCAGGGCGAAGTCCTGGCCGTCGGCCCGGGCAAGCGCAACGACAAGGGCGACTTCGTGGCCCTGAACCTCCAGGTCGGCGACCGTGTGCTGTTCGGCAAGTACAGCGGCCAGACCGTCAAGGTCGATGGCGAAGAACTGCTGGTGATGCGCGAGGAAGACCTCTTCGCCGTGGTCGAGAAGTAATCGGCCCGCCACTCCCCCCATCCCCAGTCCAAAGAATTCGAGGAACAGAACATGGCAGCTAAAGACGTCATCTTCGGCGGCGAAGCCCGCGCGCGCATGGTCGAAGGCGTGAACATCCTGGCCAACGCGGTCAAGGTCACGCTGGGCCCCAAGGGTCGCAACGTGGTGCTCGAGCGCTCGTTCGGCGCCCCTACCGTCACGAAGGACGGTGTCTCGGTCGCGAAGGAGATCGAGCTCAAGGACAAGCTCATGAACATGGGCGCGCAGATGGTCAAGGAAGTCGCTTCCAAGACCTCTGACAACGCCGGCGACGGCACCACCACCGCCACCGTGCTGGCCCAGGCCATCGTGCGCGAAGGCATGAAGTACGTGGCCGCCGGCATGAACCCGATGGACCTCAAGCGCGGCATCGACAAGGCCGTGCTGGCCCTGGTCGAGCAGCTCAAGGCCCAGTCCAAGCCGACCACGACCTCCAAGGAAATCGCCCAGGTCGGCACCATCTCCGCCAACTCCGACGCCGACGTCGGCGAGATCATTGCCAACGCGATGGACAAGGTCGGCAAGGAAGGCGTGATCACGGTCGAGGACGGCAAGTCCCTGCAGAACGAGCTCGACGTTGTCGAGGGCATGCAGTTCGACCGCGGCTACCTGTCGCCCTACTTCATCAACAACCCCGAGAAGCAGTCGGCCGTGCTGGACAACCCGTTTGTCCTGCTGTTCGACAAGAAGATCAGCAACATCCGCGACCTGCTGCCGACGCTGGAGCAGGTCGCCAAGGCCGGCCGTCCGCTGCTGATCATCGCCGAGGACATCGAGGGCGAGGCGCTGGCGACCCTGGTCGTCAACACCATCCGCGGCATCCTGAAGGTCGTCGCCGTCAAGGCCCCGGGCTTCGGTGACCGTCGCAAGGCCATGCTGGAAGACATCGCCATCCTGACTGGCGGCAAGGTCATCGCCGAGGAAGTCGGCCTGACGCTCGAGAAGGTCACGCTGGCCGACCTGGGCCAGGCCAAGCGCGTCGAAGTGGGCAAGGAGAACACCACCCTCATCGACGGCGCCGGCGCTGCGGCCGACATCGAGGCCCGCGTCAAGCAGATCCGCATCCAGATCGAGGAAGCCACCTCCGACTACGACCGCGAGAAGCTGCAGGAGCGTGTCGCGAAGCTGGCCGGCGGTGTCGCCGTCATCAAGGTCGGTGCCGCCACCGAAGTCGAGATGAAGGAGAAGAAGGCCCGCGTCGAGGACGCGCTGCACGCCACCCGCGCTGCCGTGGAAGAAGGCATCGTGGCCGGCGGCGGTGTCGCACTGCTGCGTGCCCGTCAGTCCGCTGGCGAGATCAAGGGCGACAACCCCGACCAGGACGCCGGCATCAAGCTGGTCCTGAAGGCGATCGAGGCCCCGCTGCGCGAGATCGTGGGCAACGCCGGCGGCGAGCCGAGCGTCGTGGTGAACGCCGTGCTGGCCGGTTCCGGCAACTACGGCTTCAACGCTGCCAACGACACCTACGGTGACATGATCGAGATGGGCATCCTGGATCCCACCAAGGTCACCCGCACCGCGCTGCAGAACGCCGCGTCCGTCGCGTCGCTGATGCTGACCACCGAGGCGATGGTCGCCGAGGCGCCGAAGGACGAGTCCGCTGCTCCGGCCGGCATGCCGGGCGGCATGGGCGGCATGGGCATGGACATGTAAGAACCGTCCGGGTCCGCGGGAGGGGTGCTGCAGCGCCGCTCCCGCTGCCGACAGAAAAGAAGCCCGCGTGCCGCAAGGCACGCGGGCTTCTTTCTTTTCCGGCCCGGGAAGAGGTCCCGCCGAGGAACGACGAGGGAGAGAGGGCCTCAGGCCCGGGCTTCGGCGGCGAGCGCGGCCTTCTGTGCCTTCTGCTGCGCCTTCTCGGCCTTGCGGGCGTTCTCGGCATCGCGCCGGATGCTGGTGAGGAAGAAGCGGACGTACCAGCCGAGCAGGCAGATCGTCGAGAAGATCACGAGGGCGCTGAGGAGGCCGTAGTCTGTGGAGAAGAAGTCTTTCAGGGCGTGCATGACGTCTCCATGGTGAAGAGGTTCCGCACGCCAGTAGAGCGGCCCGGGTCGCCCGTTTCGCTGATGCCGATCAAGCGGCTTGCGCGGCGCCCCGGGCCGCGCTGATCTGGCACAAACCTGCCGCTGCCTCAGACCGTGTGCAGGTGCGGGCGGCTGAACTGCGGGGGGGCCGCAGGGAGCCCGGCGCGTCCGGGCGCCGCCTCGACGCAGCGCGCCAGCTCGGGCAGCTCCCGTTGCAGGCAGCGCCGCGCTTCCTCCATCCCCTGACGGATCAGCGCGTCGATGCGCACCGGCGAATAGTCGAAGAAGTTCGACACGTGCTCGTTCGGCAGCGCCTCGCGGCCGATCTGCACGATGCGCGGCCGCACCTGCGGCGCGCGGCGCAGCTTCAGCCGGGCCAGCTGCTGCCGCACCAGCCGCGCCGCGGCGCCGTCGGGCTGGATCGACAGCATCGCGTCGAGCTCGCGCATCACCTCGGCATGCTCGGCTTCCGAGGCGAGCAGCGCCAGGTCCGCGTCGGACTTGCCCGCCTGCAGCGCGTTGACCAGCCGGTGCGCCATCTCCAGCCCGGTGCAGGGCAGCTCGTCGCTGGCGCGCTGGTGCAGCTCGACGTTGATCAGCAGCGGCGGTTCGTCGCCGCCGAAGAGCTGCCGCGGATCGACCTCGCGCAGCACGTCGATCGCGCCGCCGAGCGCCGAATGCGCGCCGGCATCGCCGTCCACGTGCGGCACGCCGTCCAGCGCGATCGCCGGGAAGATCAGCGGCATGGAGCCGCTGGCTCGCAGCATCTCGGCCGTGATGCGGTGGTGGCGACTGTGGAAGGTCTCCGAAGTGCCCTGCTGCAGGTCGGTGCTGCGCATGAAGAGCACGGGCGAGCCGGGCTGCGGCTCGTAGACCGGGCCGCCGAGCAGTTCCTGCACGGTGCGGCGCATCGGCACCGTGTCGAAGAAGGGGCGCGCGATGCGCTGCCGTCCCGCGAGCGGGCTCCAGTTCAGGTACTCCGGCCGGTAGAGCGAGCGGTTGCCGCAGAACAGCCCGGTCAGCAGCCCGTTCCAGGCCTCGAAGTAATTGCCGGGCAGCGGCATGAAGGGCAGCGGGGCGGTCGCGAGCGACTCGCGCCAGAAGCGCTCCAGCGCAGCAGTGCCCTGGTCCGGCTCGGTGTAGCGGCTCGCGATCACGGCCGCATTGAGCGCGCCGATCGACGCGCCGCCCACCACCGCCAGCCGGTGGCCTCCTGCGCGCAACGCCGGCGCGAGCACCTTCCAGACACCGCACTCGAACGCGCCCAGCGCGCCCCCGCCCTGCAAGACCAGCACCACATCCGCCGCCATCATCCACTCCTTTTTCGTTGCACTGCAACATGGCGGCAAGCGTCATGCCCGTGCGGCGGCTTTGCGCTTCTTTACACGCGCTTTTCCGGGCTTCAACAATGGGGAAGTGCCGGCACGGCAGACTCGGTGCATGAGTTCCACGGCGCCCCCCAAGAGAATCCGCATCACGCCCGGCCGCATTGCCGCCCTGCTGGTCCTGCTGCTGGCCGCCGGCCTCGCGCTGTGGCGCTGGCAGTTCGCGGCACCGCCTCCGCCGCAGTACCTCACCGCACCGGCCACGGTGGCCGACATCGAGGACACGGTGCTCGCCGCCGGCACGATCGAGGCCGCCAAGCAGGTCAGCGTCGGCGCGCAGGTCTCGGGCCAGCTCAAGTCGCTGAAGGTCGCGCTCGGCGACACCGTCACGCAGGGCCAGCTGCTCGCCGAGATCGACTCGCTGCCGCAGCAGAACACGCTGCGCAAGTCGCAGGCCGAGATCGAGACCGTGCAGGCGCAGCGCCGCGCGCGCCAGGCGGCGCTGAAGCAGGCCGAGCTCGCCCATGCGCGCGCGCGCCAGCTCTTCGAGGCCGACGCCACCTCGCGCCAGTCGCTCGAGGCGGCGCAGGCGTCGCTCGACACGCTGCGCGCCGAGGTCGCGCAGCTCGACGCGCAGATCGCGCAGGCGCGCGTGACGCTCGACACCGCGCGGCTCAACCTCGGCTACACCCGCATCACCGCGCCGATGGACGGCGTGGTGGTCGCCGTCGTCGCCGAGGAGGGCCGCACGCTCAACGCCAACCAGTCGGCGCCGACGATCCTGAAGCTCGCGCGCATGGACAGGGTGACGGTCAAGGCGCAGATCTCCGAGGGCGACGTCACGCGCGTCAGGCCCGGGCTGCCGGTGTACTTCACGATCCTCGGCGACCCCGACCGGCGCTACGAGGCGACGCTGCGCGCGATCGAGCCCGCGCCCGAGTCGATCAGGAACGAGAGCACGACGAGCACCGGCACGGGCAGCAGCTCGACGCAGGCGATCTACTACAACGGCCTCTTCGACGTACCCAACCCCGACGGGCGGCTGCGCATCTCGATGACCGCGCAGGTCTTCGTCGTGCTCGGCCGCGCCAGCCAGGCGCTCACCATCCCCGCGAGCGCGCTCGGGCCCGCCGACGGCGAGGGCAGGCACCCGGTGCGCGTGGTGAGCGGGCGCGGCGACGCGCAGCGCGTCGAGACGCGGCTGGTGCGCACCGGCCTGAACAACCGGCTGCAGGTGCAGGTGCTCGAGGGGCTGCGCGCCGGCGAGCGCGTCGTGATCGGCGAGACCGCTGCGGGCGCGCGCTCCGAGACGCGCCAGCGCCGCCAGCCCGGGATGTTCTGATGGGCCCGGCTCACGCTCCCTTGCTCGAGTTGCGCGGCGTCGGGCGCGCCTTCCCCGCGGGCGAGGACACGGTCGAGGTGCTCAAGGGCATCGATCTCTCGATCGGGGCGGGCGAGATGGTCGCGATCATCGGCGCCTCGGGCTCCGGCAAGTCGACGCTGATGAACATCCTCGGCTGCCTCGACCGGCCGAGCCGCGGCAGCTACCGCGTCGCCGGCCAGGAGACCTCGGAGCTCGAGCCCGACGAGCTCGCGCGGCTGCGGCGCGAGCACTTCGGCTTCATCTTCCAGCGCTACCACCTGCTCGGCGACCTGGACGCCACGGCCAACGTCGAGATCCCGGCGATCTACGCCGGGCAGGACGCGCAGGCCCGGCGCGAGCGCGCCGCGGCGCTGCTCGCTCGTCTGGGCCTGGCCGACCGGCTGCGCAACCGCCCGGGCCAGCTCTCGGGCGGGCAGCAGCAGCGCGTGAGCATCGCGCGCGCGCTGATGAACGGCGGCGACGTGATCCTTGCCGACGAGCCCACCGGCGCACTCGACACCGCGAGCGGCCGCGAGGTGATGAAGATCCTCGCCGAGCTGCACGCCGAGGGTCACACCGTGATCCTCGTGACGCACGACCCGCAGGTCGCGCAGCACGCGCAGCGCATCATCGAGATCCGCGACGGCGAGATCGTCGCCGACCGGCGCAATCCCGGCGCGCCGGTGCCGCCGCGGCTGCCGGCGGGCAGCGTGCGCCCGGCCGCCGGCAGCGGGCTGCGCGCGCAATGGGACCGGCTCGGCGAGGCGCTGCGCATGGCGCTGCACGCGATGCTCGCGCACCGGCTGCGCACCTTCCTGACGATGCTCGGCATCGTCATCGGCATCGCGTCGGTGGTGTCGGTGGTCGCGCTCGGCGAGGGCTCGCGCCAGCGCATCCTGCGCGAGATCAGCGCGATGGGCACCAACACGATCGACATCTACCCCGGCCGCGGCTTCGGCGACACGCGCTCGGGCGCGGTGCGCACGCTCGTGCCGCGCGACGCCGAGGTGCTGGCGCAGCAGCCCTACATCGACAGCGTCACGCCGGGCGTCAGCACCTCGCAGGTGCTGCGCTGGCGCAGCGTGTCGGCCAACGCCAGCGTGCAGGGCGTGGGCGAGCAGTTCTTCCGCGTGCGGGGCCTGGCGATGGCGCAGGGCCTGCCCTTCGACGCCGACGGCGTGCGCCGCCGCGCGCAGGAGGCGGTGATCGACCAGAACACGCGCCGCCAGCTCTTCGGCGAGGAGGCCGACCCGCTCGGCCAGGTGATCTTCGTCGGCGCGGTGCCGGTGCGCGTCGTCGCGGTCGCCGCCGATGCGCAGGGCGCCGCGGGCGCGGACGAGAACCTGCGCGTCTACCTGCCCTACACCACGGTGATGAGCCGGCTGATGGGCCAGTCGCACCTGCGCAGCATCACGGTGCGCATCGGCGACGAGGTGCCCAGCGTCGCGGCCGAGCAGGGGCTCGTGGCGCTGCTGACCCAGCGCCACGGCAGCAAGGACTTCTTCGTGCGCAACAGCGACAGCATCCGCCAGACCGTCGAGAGCACCACCGAGACGATGCGGCTGCTGATCTCGTCGATCGCGCTGATCTCGCTCCTGGTCGGCGGCATCGGCGTGATGAACATCATGCTGGTGTCGGTCACCGAGCGCACGCGCGAGATCGGCGTGCGCATGGCGGTGGGCGCGCGCCGGGGCGACATCCTGCGCCAGTTCCTGATCGAGGCGGTGCTCGTGTGCCTGCTCGGCGGCGTGCTGGGCGTGGCGACGGCCCTCGGCGCCGGCTGGCTGTTCGGCCGCGCCGGCACCTTCGAGTTCATCTACTCCACCGCGTCGATCGTCGCCGCCTTCGCCTGCTCGACGCTGATCGGCGTGCTGTTCGGCTTCCTGCCGGCGCGCAACGCGGCGCGGCTCGACCCGGTGGACGCACTCTCCCGAGAATGATTCCTGCCATGCCCCCTCCCTTCCGCCCGGCGCTCGCCGCGCTCGTCGCCGCCGCGCTGCTGGCCGGCTGCGGCACGCTCTCCGCACCCGCGCAGCAGCCCGCGCGCCCCGCGCTCGACCTGCCCGCGCAGTGGCAGCAGGCGCAGCGCGATTCGGCCGCCGTGGCCGCTGCCGCCGATGGCGCGGCCGCCGCCGCCGACGGCGCGGCGCTCGTGGCAGACGAGGCGCGCTGGTGGCAGCGCTTCGGCGACCCGGCGCTCGACGCGCTGGTGCAGGAGGCGCTCGCGCGCAACAACGACCTCGCCGCCGCGACGATCCGCGTGCGCCGCGCGCAACTGCAGGCAGGGCTCGCCGCCGAGGCCCTCGCCCCCGACTTCGGCGCGAGCCTGGGCGCCACGTCGAGCCGCACCTTCGCCAGCGGCGGCGCCAGCGCCACGCGGCGCAGCGCGAGCGCATCGGTGTCCTGGGAGACGGACCTGTGGGGGCGGCTGGCGCGCACGCGCGATGCCGCCCAGTGGGCGGCCGAGGCGAGTGCGCAGGACCGCGAGGCCACCGCGCTGTCGCTCGCCGCCACCACCGCGACGCTGTACTGGCAGCTCGCCTACCTGAACCAGCGCATCGCCCTGAGCGAGCAGAGCATCGCGCACGCACGCCGCACGCTGCAGCTGGTCGAGGCGCAGCGCCGCGCGGGCGCGGTGTCGGCGCTCGAGCTGCGCGAGGCGAGCCGCTCGCTCGCGACCCAGGAGGCCGCGCACACGCAGCTGCTGCAGCAGCGCGTCGAGACGCGCCATGCCTTCGCGCTGCTGTTCGACGCGCCTCCGCAGGCGGCGCGTGCCGAGCAGCCCGCGCTGCCCGACGCGGCGCTGCCGGCGGTGGATGCGGGGTTGCCCGCCGGGCTGCTGGCGCGCCGGCCCGACCTGCGCGCGGCCGAGCTGCGCCTGCGCTCGCTGCTCGCGACGGAAGACGCCGCGCGCGCCGCCTTCTACCCGCGCCTCACGCTCACCGGCAGTCTGGGCACGAGCAGCAGCGCGCTGGCGAGCGCCGTCAGCGACCCGGTCGGCACGCTCGGCGCCGCGCTCGCGCTGCCCCTGCTGCAGTGGCGCGAGCTGCGCCTGAACCGCCAGGTGGCGCAGGCCGACTACGACGCGGCGGTGGCGGGCTTTCGCCAGACGCTCTACCAGGCGCTCGCCGAGGTCGAGGACGCGCTGTCGGCGGGCACGCAGTACGCGGCGCAGGGCGAGCGGCTGCAGCGCGCGCTCGAGGATGCGCGCGAGGCCGAGCGGCTCTACGAGCTGCGCTACCGCGCCGGCGCCGAGCCGCTGCGCGCCTGGCTCGACGCGCAGCAGGCGCGCCGCCAGGCCGAGGCCGCGCTGCTGCAGAACCGGCTCGAGCGGTTGCAGAACCGCGTCACGCTGCATCAGGCGCTCGGCGGCGACGCGCGTGCCGGGCAGCCGGGCTGAGCGTCGCGCGGGCCGCGCCCCCAACATCCCGACTGCCGCCGGGGGCACCCCGCCCGGGACTAGGCTTGAGGCCTGCCGGGTCGCCTGCCGTGAGGCGGCGCCCGCCCCGATCCCGCCACAAGGAGAGTCCACCGTGTCCACGCGCCTGTCGGTCCCGAAGGAAAAACTGAAGTTCGTGCTGCTCGAGGGCATCCACCCGTCGGCGGTGGAGTCGCTGCAGCGCGACGGCTACACGCAGATCGTGACCGCGCCGAAGGCGCTCGCCGGCGACGAGCTGCTCGACGCGATCGGCGACGCGCACTTCGTCGGCATCCGCTCGCGCACCCATCTCACCGACGCAGTGCTGCAGCAGGCATCGAAGCTCACCGCGATCGGCTGCTTCTGCATCGGCACCAACCAGGTCGACCTCGGCTCGGCGATGCGCCGCGGCATCCCGGTGTTCAACGCGCCGTTCTCGAACACGCGCAGCGTCGCGGAGCTGGTGCTGGCCGAGATCATCATGCTGATGCGCGGCATCCCGGAGAAGAACGCCATCCTGCACCGCGGCGGCTGGGTCAAGAGCGCGGCCAACTCCTGGGAGGTGCGCGGCAAGACGCTCGGCATCGTCGGCTACGGCCACATCGGCACGCAGATCGGCGTGCTCGCCGAGCAGCTCGGCATGTCGATCGTGTTCCACGACATCGAAGCGCGGCTGCCGCTGGGCAACGCGCGCCAGGCCGACTCGCTCGACGAGCTGCTCGCGGTCTCCGACATCGTCACGCTGCACGTGCCCGAGACGCCGCAGACGCAGGACATGATCGGCGCCGAGCAGCTCGCGCGCATGAAGCCCGGCAGCCACCTGATCAACGCCTCGCGCGGCACCGTGGTCGACATCGACGCGCTCGCCGCCGCGCTCGAGAGCCGCCACCTGCTCGGCGCCGCGATCGACGTCTTCCCGGTCGAGCCGCAGGGCAACGACGCGAACTTCGACTCGCCGCTGCGCCGCTTCGAGAACGTGCTGCTCACGCCGCACATCGGCGGCTCCACGGCGGAAGCGCAAGCCAACATCGGCCGCGAGGTCGCCGCCAAGCTGATCCGCTACAGCAACAACGGCTCGACCGTCTCGGCGGTCAACTTCCCCGAGGTCGCGCTGCCCGAGCACACCGGGCGCAGCCGGCTGCTGCACATCCACCGCAACGTCCCCGGCGTGATCGCGCGCGTCAACGAGCGCTTCTCGGCCGCCGGCATCAACGTCTCGGCGCAGTACCTGCGCACCAACGACGAGGTCGGCTACGTCGTGATCGACGTCGACAGCAATGCGAGCCAGGTGGCGCTCGGCGAGCTGTGCGCGGTGGAGGGCACGATCCGCTGCCGCATCCTGTACTGAGCCGAGCGCCTGAACGCTCCTTCGCCCGTTGGCCGGGGGGAGTGCGGCGGGCCGGGCGGGAACGCGCCTTGCTGCGACGCAGCATACCGGTGGGGCACCCTGCCTCGCCGGGCAGGCCCGTTTCAAGCCGAGGAGGCCCCGTGCAATTTCCCCCGCAATTCAGCCAAGAGGCCCAGCAAGCCCTGGTGCAGCCTTACGTTCGGCTCGCGCAGGACAACATGCAGCTGCTCACCCGCTTCTCCGCGTCGCCCGAGATCGTGTCGCTGTGGATGGCGAACGCGCAGAAGTTCTTCGAGCAGGCCTCGCGCAACGCGGTCAGCGGCCGCGCCGAGGTCGACAGCCGCCAACTCGCCTCGCAGGTGCAGGACAACCTCGCGAAGGTGGCGCAGTCCGACGCCTTTGCCGAGCTGGTGCGCGGCCTGATGGTGAACTACAACCGCTTCCTCTTCGAGCTGGTCCAGGCCGGCATGAACGCCTTCGGGCAGGAGCAGGCGCACTGGATGCGCCAGGCGCAGGACGCCGCGTCCGCCGCGGTGGTGCCGATGCCCGAAGCGCGCGCGCGGCGCGGATGAGCCGTTCCGCCGGGAGCTCCCGAGGGCCGCCCCCGGCGCGACGGCTTGCGGCAGGCGCCGCAGTGGCGGGCGCGGGCGCCTACACCCAGTCGTCGTGGTCCAGGCCGAAGCCGCCGCCCTCGTCCAGCGCACCGCTGTCGAAGCCCGCATCCCCGGCAAAACCGGCGTCGTGCTGAAGGCCTGCCTGCCCCGCGTCGCCTCCGTAGTGGTGGTGATGCTGCTCGTCGCCGTCGAACAGGTTCTCCAGGCCCTGGAACAGCAGGCTGCCGCCCAGCACGCCCGCGCCGACGGCCGCCGCGTTGCGCAGGAATCCGCCGCCTCCTCCGTAGGAGCCGTGCCGCGCCACCGGGCGACCCATTCCCCAGGAGGGGGCGATCCCGCCCAGCACCCGGGAGGCGATGCCCCCGGCGGGCGAGGCAGGCAGGGGTCGCGGCCTCGCCGCCGCAGGGAAGTGCGTGGGCAACGCCTGCGTGGCCTGGCGCAGCTGCTCCAGCTCGAGCTGCGCCTGCTCCAGGGCCAGCTCCAGCATCAGCGCCCGCTGCATCAGCAGGTAGGGCGCGTCGGGGCGCACCTTCATGAGCGCATCCAGTTCCCGGAGGGCCTCCGGATCCTTGGGCATGTCGGCCTGCTCGGCCAGGCGCGTGACGAGCCGTACCACGCGGAGTCGTTCATGTGCATTCATGGAAGGGTGTGCTCCTGTCGTTGCTGCGGAGGATCGAGGCCGCCGGCCGTCTGCGGCAGCCCGGGTTCCTGGGTGCTCCCTGCAGCCTCAGCAAGCGCCGGACCCTGGGCCGGCAGGAGCGCCTCGACCACTTCGGGCCGGGCTGCGGAACGACTCCGGCGCGCTGCCGCCGGCAGGAACCCATGAAAAAGCCGCCCGGGGAGGGCGGCCTTGCCGGAAGGGAGCAGGATCTCAGGCCGCGGCCGCGCCCTGCATCCGCATCGCGAGGCCTGCGCGGAGGCTGCGGCCCCGCTCGCTGTCCCACCAGCGGTCGAAGAACACCAGGGCGATCATGTTGCAGGCCGGCTCGATGACGATCTGCAGGCTCGCGGCGAGCAGGTTGCCGGTCAGCGCCCAGCAGACCGCGAAGGCGACGGCGACGTGCAGCGCGCCGAAGAGCGCCGCCTTCGCCCAGACCGATCGGCGGCCCGAGCGCGTCCACCAGTCGTCGAAGAACTTGTGCGCCACCGTGTTGCAGGCCGGCTCCACCATCGTGAACAGGCTGGCCGCGAGGAAGTCCCCGGTGAGCGCATAGCAGACGACGAATGCGATGCCCAGGTGCACGGTCCCGAAAGCTGCCGACTTCGCCATTTCCAAGCCTTGACCTTTCCGCCCCTGCGGGGCCTCGTTCTCGACTGGGAATGAGTTTAATGCTATTGATTCTTGTTTATTTATTGCTTTGACCTATGGTGTTGATAGGGGAGGAGAAGGCGCATTCCGCGGGCTCCAGGATCTCTTCCGGATGTGAGCAGGCACTTCGGGTTAGTCCCCTGAGCCCCGGACGAGGGGCAGGCAGATACTGGCCCTGCCCCGGAGCAGTCAGGAGGCCGCCATGAAGAAGGCTCGCTTGTTCGTCCTCGCAGGATCGGTGTCGGCGGTGCTGGTCGCGCTGTCGGCGGTCGCGGCGAACTACTCGCTCTGGGTCCACGGACGCGGCGGCGTCGGGCAGATCGGCAACTACGCCGACTTCACCTACTGGGGGCCGGCGACTGCGAACGCCGGCGTCAACAAGCGCTCGGTCAACTGGGACGGCTACAACCGCATCTCCACCCAGGACCACCGCCTGCGCAATGCGCTCGACTGCTTCTGCACCGGCCCCAACTGGTGCTATCTGGCCGTCCACAGCGCCGGCAACCTGATGATCGGCTACGTGCTCGACCTCTACGGCGGCTCGCAGCGCTACAAGAAGAACCCGGTGCCCCGCTCGGACGGGCAGTGCACCAACAGCGACGGCACGACGCAGACCGGCTGGAACATCAAGTGGGTGTACGTTGCCGGCGGCGCCGGGGGCGGCTCGGAGCTGGCCAACAACGGTAGCTGGACGACGTCCGAGCCGCTCGTCTCCGACCTGAAGACCACGACGGCCCGCGCGCTCTACAACCACAACAACACCCGCGGCAGGATGTTCTACATGTACGCCGGGGCCAGGGGGGCCTTCTACTCGGCCTCCCTGCCGGGACAGGACGACAACGCGGTGGCCTACCACTCCAGCGGGGGCGTTTCCGGTTCGAGTGGCGGCACCTACTGCAACCCGGCCGACTGGTTCTGCAACGACCTGACGCTCGGCACCGAGCCGACGCAGGGGGGCCGGCTCAAGTGGTTCAACCATTCCGTCCGCCTGCGCGACGACCGCCAGGTCTACCGGCATTCGACGGATCGCAACTGGGGCGGCATCGTCGCCCCGATGCGCGCCGACATGGAGCTCAACGCCCGGTAGGTGCCGCGATGGACCGCAGACGACATCGCGGGGCGGCGGCCTGGTGGTTCGCGGCCGCCCTCGCGGCCCTGCTGCTGCTGAGCTGGTGGGGCCACAACCCGGGCCGCGATCCGGGTGGCCGGCAGGCGGCCCCAGCGGAGCCGGCGAACACCGCGGTGGCTGCGGCGGTGCCCGCGCCCTCCGGCTCGTCCGCCGCGCCCGCGTCCCGCAGCCCCTTCACGCCAGCCTCGCTCCAGGCGCGGCAGCGCGAGCTGGCCGGCTGGCGGCAGCGCCTCGAGCAGGCGCAGCAGACGCTGGAGGCCTACCGCGCGTCCACCCGCTATCCGCACGAGTCGCGGCCGCTCGCCGAGCAGCGCGACCAGACGCATCCGAACCGGCCGGTCGAGGAGGAGATGGCCTGGCGCACGGCCGACGCGCAGGCGGTGCCGGGCGTGCAGCTGCGCACGAGCCAGGAGCGCGTGTTCCTGCTCGACGGCGAGAGCGTGCACCTCTCGGTGAGCCTGCACGGCGAGGACGGGCGCGCGCTGCCCCTGAGGGTGACGAGCGCCGTGGCGCGGGAGATCCCGCCACCTCATGCCGGCTCGCTCTACCCGGTGCAGCCGGTGAACTTCAACGACGAGGGCCTCGAGGGCGACGTGCGCGCGGGCGACGGCGTGCACGGGGTGCGGCTGCATCCGCAGCGCCAGGGATTCGCGGGCCTCGACGGGCAGCTGCGGGTGGAGCTGGCGCTGCAGCACGGCCGGCAGCAGGCCTCCGCCTACTTCGACATGGTGCTGACCGGCGCGCCCCCGGCCACCTGGAGCGGCGGCGTGCGCGAGGCGCTGGAGGAGGGCGCCCTGAACTTCTACCTGCCCGCCGAGGTCCGGGAGCCGGGCCGCTACGTGGTGAGCGGCCGGCTCGACGACGCCACCGGCGAGCCCTTCGCGCTGCTGACCTTCAACGACGAGGTGGGCGCCGGCGCGCAGGAGTTCCGGCTGTCGCTCTTCGGCAAGCTGGTGCGCGACGCGAAGCCGGTCTTCCCGCTGACGCTGCGCGACGTGGACGCCTTCCTGCTGCGGCCGGACAGCTTTCCCGACCGTGCGCTGATGGAGCGGCGCGTGGGCCGGGTGCACCTGAGCGCAACGCACCCGCTCGCGGCCTTCTCCGCGGCCGAGTGGGAGAGCGAGGAGCGTTCGCGCTACCTCGCGGAGTTGCAGCGCGAGGTCCGCGAGGCGCAGGAGCAGGTCGAGCGGCACGGGCGGCGGCCGTGAGGGGGGCCTGCCTGGAGAGGGGAGGGGCGGCCCGTCCGCGTACGGCGCGGCGTGTCGATCAGCGGCCCGTGCATCAGCTGCAGCCGGGCCGAAGGAGCCGCCCGCGTTTCACGGGGCCGGATTCCCGCCGGGGATTGGCTTCGGCCCGGCTTCGGCCGGCAGCGTGACGACGAACTCGGCCCCCTTGCCTTCCCCTTCGCTTCGCGCCTCCACCGAGCCGCCGTGGGCCTCGGTCAGGCGCCGCACCAGCGCCAGGCCCAGGCCCAGCCCTACTTCTGCCCCGGGCTTCGCAGGTCCTTCGGCCTGGGTGAGCGGCTCGAAGATGCGGGGCAGCAGGTCCTGCGGAATGCCGACGCCGTTGTCCCGCACGCGAAGGGCTGCCCGTCCGTCGTGCTGCTCCAGGATCACCCGGATCTCGCCGCCACCGGGCGTGAACTTGGCCGCGTTGTGCAGCAGGTTTCCGAGCACCTGCGAGAGCCGGGCGGCGTCGCCCCCGAGCCAGACCGGGTGCGGGGGCAGTCGGTCCTCCAGGCGCAGGTCTCGCGCCTCGAAGACGGGGCGATGGTCCTCCAGGGTGCGGTCCACCACCTGGCGCAGGTCGATCCGGTCGTGCTGGAGATCGAGCTTGTCGCTGGTGATGCGCGAGACGTCCAGCAGGTCGTTGACGAGGCGGGTCATCTGGTCGATCTGGCGCTCGATGGTGGCCCGGGCACGGCGTGCCAGTTCTCCATCGGGCGGCGCCCGGTCGAGGACCTGGAGACTGTGCTTGATGGGCATGAGGGAGTTGCGCAGCTCGTGCGAGAGCACCGCCAGGAAGCGGTCCTTGCTTCGGTCCGCCTCGCGCAGCCGCTCGTTCGCCAGGCGGAGCTCTTCGGTGGTCTGGCGCAGTCGGGCGGCCTCTTCGCGGGCCTGGCCCCTGGCGCGGTGCATGCTTCCGGCGATGAGGCTGATGCCCAGTCCGCTGAGCAGGTAGATCGCCAGCCGCACCTGTTCGGCCGGAGTGAAGAGCAGCAGCTTCTCGAGAGGCATGGTGGCCAGCCCGATCCCGAGCAGGCCGCCGACGAAGGTGGCGAACAGCCCCGGCCCGAAACCGCCGAATGCGGCAGCCATCACGACGGCCAGATAGAAGGTGATGTAGGGTGGAGCCACGCCCATCACCGGCTGCAGTGCCCAGCGCACTGCCGCGGCCACGAGCACGATCAGCAGCGCCGCGCCATACCGGGCAGCCGGGTGGGGATGCTCTGTATTCGGACCGATCGACAACTCGCGTTTCTCCTGCAGCGCCGGCCGTCACGCTCGTGCGCGGTGTTCCATCGTCGGGGATCGCGTGGCGCCGGAGGGCGGCCGCAGGGGCTTCCGGGCCACTGGCGGGATACGCGTCCTCACCGTCTTCCCGCCGGATGCCACGAAGCCCCGCACCTCTGCCCGGGGTTGCGTTCGCACGCCCGTTCCGGCGCTCCCGATACCGGGGATCTTAAAGTGGATGTCATGAGCGCATCGAGGATGCGCAGGCAGGAGAGCGGCGCACCGCCGAGGGAGGGGGATGCGGGCTTGCTCCACGCCACCTCCAGTCTCGTCTTCCACCTTGACGAGGTGTCCATGAAACCGGTAGCCGCCCAGCACGCCCCGCTTCTTCCAGAGCCGATCGGAATGACATCGATGACCCCAAAACCCCGCTTGATAGACGTTTCCGCCTTGGAGTCGGCACTGCAGAGGTTTGCGGACGACAGGGACTGGAATCAGTACCACTCGCCGAAGAATCTGGCCATGGCGCTGACCGGCGAGGTCGGCGAGTTGGTGGAGGTGTTCCAGTGGCTGACCGAGGAGCAGTCGAAGACGGTCGGCAGCGACCCGAAGACGGCGCAGGCCGTCAGGGAGGAACTGGCAGACGTGCTCCTCTACCTGGTGAGGCTCTCCTCGGTGCTGGGGGTCGATCTCAATGAGGCGGTCACCGCCAAGCTGGCGCTGAATGCTCAGAAGTACCCGGCAGGAGACTCGACGCCCAAACGAAGGTGAGCCTCGGCTATGCCGAGCGCAGGGGAGTCCGGCGGGGGCAGCTCTCCTGCTGACCGAGCTGTCGTGTCGCAGGAGGGGAAGGGGGCGCGTGAAACCACGACACGGAGGCGGACACGGCCTGGAAGGCAAAAGGCGCGACCCTCTCGAATCGCGCCTAAGCCTTTGATTTCATTGGTAGGCCGTGTTGGACTTGAACCAACGACCAAAGGATTATGAGTCCTCTGCTCTAACCGACTGAGCTAACGGCCCCCTGTCTTGCGACTCCGGGCGCCCAGGCGCCGGACCTCGCTCCTGCCGCGTGGCAGGAAAGACCGCGATTGTAGTGCCGCTACTTCTGGCTCAGCGCGTTCGACACCAGCCGCGACGTGATGTCCACGATCTGGATCATGCGGTCGTAGGCCATGCGCGTCGGGCCGATCACGCCGAGCGTGCCCACCACCCGGCCGTCGACCTCGTAGGGCGCCGACACCACCGACAGCTCCTCGTAGGGCACCACCTGGCTCTCGCCGCCGATGTAGATGCGCACCCCCTCGGCGCGGCTGGACACGTCCAGCAGCCGCATCAGCTGCGTCTTCTGCTCGAACAGGTCGAACAGCCGCCGCAGCGAGCCGAGGTCGCTGGAAAAGTCCTGCACCGTCAGCAGGTTGCGCTCGCCGGAGATGACGACCTGGTCCTCGTTCTCGGCCAGCGCCTCGGAGCCGGCCTGCACCGCCGCCTGCATCAGCACGGCGATCTCGCCGCGCAGCGCGTCGACCTCGGTCTTGAGCCGCTCGCGCGTCTCCTCGATCGTCAGGCCGGCGTAGTGGCTGTTGAGGTAGTTGGTCGCCTCGACCAGCTGCGCCTGGCTGTAGTTGTGCTCGGTGAAGATGACGCGGTTCTGCACGTCGCCGTCGGGCGCCACCATGATCACGAGCACGCGCCGCTCGGACAGGCGCAGGAACTCGATGTGGCGGAACACCGAGCTCTTGCGCGGCGCGGTGATCACGCCGACGAACTGCGACAGGCTGGAGAGCAGGTGCGCCGCGTTCGCGATCACGCGCTGCGGCTGGTCGGGCTGGAGCTGCCCGCGCGCGCTCGCCACCTCCGGCGGCTCGGTGGACGGGACCTGCGCGCGCGCCGTGAGCATCGTGTCGACGAAGAGGCGGTAGCCGCGCGCGGTGGGGATGCGCCCGGCCGAGGTGTGGGGGCTGGCGATCAGGCCGAGCTCCTCGAGGTCGGCCATCACGTTGCGGATGGTCGCGGGCGACAGCTCGAGCCCCGAGGCCTTCGAGAGCGTGCGCGAGCCGACCGGGTGGCCGTCCGCGATGTAGCGCTCGACCAGGGTCTTCAGCAGGGTCTTGGCGCGGTCATCGAGCATGGGGGGATTTTAGGTCGGCCCCGTGTCGCGTGCCGCTGCGGCGCTCTTTGTCCGGGGGCGCGGGCGCGACTTTTGCATCACCTCCGCAGCCCCCGGGCCCGCCCCGCTCGTACCGGGGGCCTGTGGTGTAATCCCGACATGCAATCCAGCTTCCGTCATGCCGCGCTGATCGGCAAGTACCAGGCCCGGGGCATCCGGCCGGTGCTGGAGGAAATCGCGCAGTTCGTGATGCGTCGCGGCATCGATGTGTCGCTCGAGGCGCAGACGGCGCTCAACACCGGCATGAGCGACTATCCGGCGCTCGACGTGGCCGGCATGGGGCGCGAGTGCGACCTGGCGATCGTCGTCGGTGGCGACGGCACGATGCTGCACATCGCGCGCGAGCTCGCGCGCTTCAACGTACCGCTGATCGGCATCAACCAGGGCCGGCTCGGCTTCATCACCGACGTCGAGATCGACCGGCTCTGCACCACGCTCGGCGACATGCTCGCCGGCGACCACGAGGAAGAGCACCGCACGATGCTCGAGGGCAGCGTGCTGCGCGACGGCCGCAGCATCTTCGAGGGCATCGCGCTGAACGACGTGGTCGTCAGTCGCGGCGCCACCGCGAGCATGGTCGAGCTCAAGGTCGAGATCGAGGGCAGCTTCGTCGCGAACCATCGCGCCGACGGCCTGATCATCGCGTCGCCGACGGGCTCCACCGCCTACGCGCTCGCCTCGGGCGGGCCGATCCTGCACCCGGCGGTCAAGGGCTGGGTGCTGGTGCCGATCGCGCCGCATACGCTGTCGAACCGCCCGATCGTGCTGCCCGACGTCTGCGCGATCACGATCGAGATCGTCGCCGGCCGCGACGCGAGCGTGAACTTCGACATGCAGTCGCTCGCCTCGCTGCTGCACGGCGACCGCGTCTGCGTGCGGCGCTCGGCGCACCAGGTGCGCTTCCTGCACCCGCGCGGCTGGAGCTACTACGCCACGCTGCGCAAGAAACTGCACTGGAACGAGGGAGGGGCTTGAATGTTGCGGCGCATGGCCCTGCGCGACTTTGTGATCGTGCGCGAGCTCGACGTCGAGCTCGCGGGCGGCTTCTCGGTGCTCACCGGCGAGACGGGCGCGGGCAAGTCGATCCTGATCGATGCGCTGCAGCTCGCGCTCGGCAGCCGCGGTGACGCGGGCGTGGTGCGCGAGGGCGCGCCGCGCTGCGACATCAGCGCGGTGTTCGACGCGCCCGCGGCGCTCGGCCCCTGGCTCGACGAGGCCGGCTTCGACGCCGGCGACGAGCTGCTGCTGCGCCGCGTGATCGACGCGCAGGGCAAGAGCCGCGCGTGGATCAACGGCAGCCCGGCCACCGTCGCGCAGCTGCGCGTCGCCGCCGAGCACCTGGTGGACATCCACGGCCAGCACGCCTGGCAGAGCCTGACGCGCGCCGACTCGGTGCGCGGCCTGCTCGACGCCTACGCGGGCGTGGACATGCGGCCGCTGGCGCAGGCCTACGCGAAGTGGCGCGAGGCGCAGCAGCGCCTCGACGACGCGCGCAGCCGCCAGTCCGAGCTCGAGCGCGAGCGCGAGCGGCTGCAGTGGCAGATCGGCGAGCTCGACAAGCTCGCCCCCGGCGCCGACGAGTGGCCCGAGCTCGACGCCGAGCACCGCCGGCTGAGCCACGCGCAGGCGCTGCTCGAGGCCGCGCGCGACGCGCTCGACGGGATCTCGGAGGCCGACGTCAGCGCCGACACGCTCACCACCCGCGCGATCGAGCGGCTGCAGTCGGTCAGCGGCTTCGACACCTCGCTCGCCGGCGTGATCGAGGTGCTGCTCGGCGCGCAGGCGCAGCTGCAGGACGCGGCGCACACGCTCAACGCCTACCTCGGCAAGGACGACCTGGAGCCCGAGCGGCTGCAGGAGCTCGACGACCGGATGTCAGCCTGGATGGGCCTGGCGCGGCGCTACCGGCGCACGCCCGCGGAGCTGCCGGCGCTCTTGCAGGGCTGGAAGGACGAGCTGCGCCAGCTCGACGCCGCCACCGACCTCGACGCGCTCGAGCGCGAGGCCGCGGCGGCGCGCCAAGCCTTCGACGAGGCCGCGAAACGGGTCAGCCGCCAGCGCGCCGAGGCGGCGCCGCGGCTCGCCGCGGCGGTGACGCAGGCGATGCAGCAGCTCGGCATGGCGGGCGGGCGCTTCGACGTGGCGCTGCTGCCGCTGGACGCGCCGCAGTCCTTCGGCGCCGAGGGCGTCGAGTTCCGCGTCGCCGGCCACGAGGGCAGCACGCCGCGGCCGCTGGCGAAGGTGGCCTCGGGCGGCGAGCTGTCGCGCATCTCGCTGGCGATCGCGGTGACGACCAGCCGCCTCGGCGAGGCCGGCACGCTGATCTTCGACGAGATCGACGCCGGCGTCGGCGGCGCGGTGGCCGACACCGTGGGCCGCCTGATGAAGCAGCTCGGCCGCGACCGCCAGGTGATGGCGGTGACGCACCTGCCGCAGGTGGCGGCCTGCGCCGACCAGCACTACGTCGTCAGCAAGGCCAGCCGCGACGGCGTGACGGCCAGCTCGCTCGCGGCGGTCGGCGGCGAGCAGCGCGTTGCCGAGGTGGCGCGCATGCTCGGCGGCGAGCGGCTGTCGGGCACCAGCTTCGCGCACGCCCAGGAGATGCTCGATTCGGCCGCTGCCGCGACGGTCGCGGCGGCCGGCCCCAACGACGGCGCACGCGCCCGCAGACCTTCATGACTCTCGTTCCCTTGCCCTCGGGCGGCGGCGTTGCCGTCCCCGAGGTGGTGCTGATCACCGGCATCTCCGGCTCCGGCAAGTCCGTGGCGCTGCACGCGCTCGAGGACGCCGGCTACTACTGCGTCGACAACCTGCCGCCAGAACTGCTGGAGTCGCTGATCCAGCTCGAGCTCGGCGAATACTCCGACCGGCTCGCGATCGCGGTGGACGTGCGCAGCGCCAAGTCGCTGCCGCACCTGCTGCCGGTGATGCAGCGGCTGCGCGCCTCCGGCGTGCGCATCCAGTCGATCTTCCTCGACGCCAGCACCGACACGCTGCTGCGCCGCTTCTCCGAGACGCGGCGGCGCCATCCGCTGTCGGACGAGCACGTGGGGGAGGGCGACGCGCGGCCCGCGCTGCTCGACGCGATCGGGCTGGAGCGCGAGCTGCTGTCGGAGATCCGCGAGGCCTCGAGCGTGATCGACACCAGCCACCTGCGCGCGGCGCAGCTTCGCAGCTGGATCAAGGCCTCGGTCAACGCGCCGGCCTCGTCGCTCACGCTCGTCTTCGAGTCCTTCGCCTTCAAGCACGGCGTGCCGCTCGACGCGGACTACGTGTTCGACGTGCGCATGCTGCCCAACCCCTACTACATCCGCGAACTGCGGCCGCAGACCGGGCGCGACGCCGACGTGGCGCGCTACCTGGAGGCGCAGCCCGAGGTCGGCGAGATGCTGGTGCAGATCGAGGCCTTCCTGCGCCGCTGGCTGCCGGCCTTCGAGCAGGACCAGCGCAGCTACCTGACGGTGGCGATCGGCTGCACCGGCGGCCAGCACCGCTCGGTCTACCTGGTGGAGCAGCTGGCGCGGCGCTTCGGCGTCGACGCCCCCCCTCTCGTCCGACACCGCGAGCTCGACGCCCGCGATCCGCTATGAGTCCCATGTCCTCCGGGCGCACCCTGCCGCTCTTTCCCCTGCAGACCGTGCTGTTCCCGGATGGGCTGCTGTCGCTGAAGGTGTTCGAGGCGCGCTATCTCGACCTGATGGGCGCCTGCGTGCGCGACGGGCTGCCCTTCGGCGTCGTCGCGCTGCGCCAGGGCGGGGAGGTGCGGCGCGCCGGCGAGGAGGTGGCGCTGGAGCCGGTCGGCTGCAGCGCGCGGCTGATGGACGTCGACAGCCCGCAGCCGGGCATCCTGCTGGTGCGCTGCCGCGGCGAGCAACGCTTCCGCCTGCTCGGGCAGCGCATGCAGGACAACGGCCTGTGGATCGGCGAGGTGGAGATGCTGCCGGACGACCCGGCCGGCCCGCCCCGGCAGGAGCTGGTGGAGTCGGCCCGCGCGCTCGCCAGCGCGATCCAGGCGTTGCGCCAGAAGGGGCCCTTGCCCTTCCTGGAGCCGCTGCGCTTCGAGGACGCGGGCTGGATCGCCAACCGCTGGTGCGAGCTGCTGCCGATCCCGCTCGCGGCGCGGCAGAAGCTGATGGAGCTCGAGGACCCGCAGCTGCGCCTGCAGATCGTCGACCGCTTCCTGCGCGACAAGGGCATCGTCGCCTGAGAGCGCGAGGCGGGGGGGGCGCCGAGCCGCGCGGCCCGGTCGGAGCCGCTCAGCCGTCGCCGAGCAGCAGCTTGCGCAGCGGCGCCGGCACGCCGAGCGCCGCGAGACGCGGCGCGTCCGCCCAGCGCCCCTTGCCGCCGGGGCCGAGCGCGGCCAGCAGCGCCGGCGGCGGCGCCTCGTCGAGCTCGAGCCGCACCGGGTGCAGCCGCCAGTCGAAGTGCGTCAGCGCATGCTCGACCACCGGCAGCTCGACGCGCCGCCCCGCGCCGAGCGCGGCGGTCGCGGCGTCGAGCGCTTCCCGCGAGTCGAACTCCGGCAGGCTGAAGAGCCCCGCCCACACGCCGCTGTCGGGCCGCTGGACGAGCCAGGTCGCGTCCTCGTGGCGCAGCCACAGCCACCAGTGCTCGCGCCGCCCGCGTTTCAGTCGCCGGGTCTTGACCGGGTAGCGCTCCGGCGCGCCCTCGCGCCGTGCGGTGCACAGCTCCGCCGCGGGGCACAGCAGGCAGTTCGGCGAGCGCGGCAGGCACACCGTCGCGCCGAGGTCCATCAGCCCCTGCGTGTAGGACTCGATGCCGTGCTCGGGCAGCAGCGCGCTCGCCTGCGCCCACAGCGCGCGCTCGGCGGCGGCTTGCGCAAGGTCGGCCTCGAAGCCGAGCAGCCGCGTCAGCACACGCTTGACGTTGCCGTCGAGGATCGCGACGCGCTCGCCGAAGCAGAAGGCGGCGACCGCCGCGGCGGTCGAGCGGCCGATGCCGGGCAGCGTCTCGAGCACCGCGGCACTCGCCGGGAAGGCGCCGCCGTGCTCGGCGACGACGGCCTGCGCGCAGCGGTGCAGGTTGCGTGCGCGGCTGTAGTAGCCGAGCCCGCTCCACAGCGCCAGCACCTCGTCGAGCGGCGCGGCCGCGAGCGTGGCGACGTCCGGGAAGCGCTGCAGGAAGCGCTCGTAGTAGCCGAGCACGGTGGCGACCTGCGTCTGCTGCAGCATGATCTCCGACAGCCACACGCGGTAGGGGTCGCGCGTCTGTTGCCAGGGCAGGCGGTGGCGGCCGTGCGTGCGCTGCCACTCCACCAGCGCCGGGCCGAAGCGGTGCCGCACCTCGTCGGAGGCGGTGCCCGGCGGCGGCGGGGAGGAGGGGGGCGCCGCGTCGGCGGCGTCGGGGCGGTGTCGGGCCATGGTACTGCGGGGTCGCGACGATGAAAGGACGAGGCGCCCGGCGGCACGAGGGCCGCCGGGCGCCGGGAAGAGGGGGGATGAGGCGCGCGCGTCCTGGCGCGCCGCGCACTCAGGCCGGCTCCGCGGCCTCGGGCTCGGGCGCGGCCTCGGGGCCGGCGGAGCCGGGCGCGCTGCCGGCCTGGTGCCGCAGCCGCTGCAGCAGCACGGCCAGGCGCTGCTGCAGCTGCCGCAGCCGCTCCTCCTGCGATTCGACCTCGGCGATGCGCGTCTCGAGCTCGGCGCTGGCCTGCTGCACGCGCTCGAGCGTCTCGCGGCGGCGCTTGAAGTTGCGGCGCCGCTCGCGCAGCTGCGAGTCGATCTGCGCCGAGACCGTCTTGTTCCACTGGTCGAGCTCGGCGTTGGCGCCCTCGAAGACGGCGCGGATCTTGGACACCAGCATGCGCCGGAACTGCTCCAGGAAGCGCGGCTGCGACAGGCGCAGCGCCTGCGTGATGCCGAGGTACTGCACGTAGTTGCGCTCGATCAGGTCGAGCTCGGCGACGAACTGCTGCAGGTCGGGGGCGGGCGGCACCGCCAGGCCGAAGCCGAACTCGGTGTTGAGCTGCGCGAAGGAGGCGCCCAGCATGTCGTGGATCTCGCCGCCCTTGAGCTGCGCGTCCTTCAGCCGCTCGCGCAGCCGCGCGCACATCTCGCCGAAGGCCTTCTTGCCGCCGAGCTTCAGCAGCGACGCGCGCAGCTGCTGCTGCAGCCGCTCGACATGCTCGCGCACCACGTCGGGGCCGAGGCCCTGCAGCACGTCCTTCAGCATGCGGGCGTGCACCGCGCGCATCGCGAGCACGCGCCCGATGCACTGCTCGAACTCGGCGCTCTCCGACTCCACGCGCTTGAGCATCAGCCCGACGATGCCGCTGTTCTTGCCGCGCAGGCTGCGCAGCTCGATCAGCTGCTCGGCGAGCTGGCGGCGCCGGTCGGCGAGGTCGCGGCCGATCTGGCTCTCGATCTGGCCGATGCCCTCGAGCACCAGGCGATGCAGCATGTCCTGGCGCCGCGGCAGCAGCTCGCTCGCGAGCGTCTCCTCGAGCTCCAGGATGCGGCTCGCGGCGAGCGCATGCGTGTCGCCGTCGATGCGCGCGGCCAACGCGTCGCGCGCCGACAGCGGGAACACGCGCGTCTCGGGCACGCCGAGCGACTGCGCGGTCTGAGCGCGCTGGCGCGCGATCTGGATCTCGATCTCGGCTCGCCCGCTCAGCGGATCGCTCAGCGCGTCGATCTTGTTGAGCGCGACGAAGCGCGCGAGCGCGTCGCCGCCGAGGTGCTCGCGCCAGATCGCCATGTCGGACTTCGTGACGCCGGTGTCGGCCGCGAGGATGAACACCACCGCGTGCGCCGACGGCAGCAGGCCGAGCGTGAGCTCCGGCTCGGCGCCGATCGCGTTGAGCCCCGGCGTGTCGAGCACCACCAGCCCGCGGCGCAGCAGCGGGTGCGGATAGTTGATCACCGCGTGCCGCCAGGCCGGCACCTCGACCCGGTCCTCGGCCAGCAGCGGCGGGTTGTCCTCGGGATGCTCGTCGTCCCACAGGCCGAGCGCGCGCGCGGTCTCGAGCGGGACGACCCGCGTGTCCATCACCCGCTGCAGCGCGTCGACGAGCTGGGCTGGGTCGCGCACGTCGAGCGGCAGCTGCTTCCACGCCGGGCGGTGCGTGCGCAGCTCGGCCAGCGACTGCTGCTGCAGCCGTGTCTCGATGTCGAGCAGCATCAGCGCCGGCGGCTCCTCCGGGTCGTAGCTGAGCTCGACCGGGCACATCGTCGTGCGCCCGGGCGTCGCCGGCAGGATGCGCCGGCCCGTGTCGGCGAAGAAGATCGCGTTGATGAGCTCCGACTTGCCGCGCGAGAACTCGGCGACGAAGGCCACCACCAGCTTGTCGTTGCCCACGCGCAGCCGCAGCGACTCGAGCAGCTCGCCCGCGGTCGCGTCGAGCAGGTCGTGGTTGAGCAGGAAGCGGGACAGCTCCTGCAGCGTGCTGTCGAGCCGACTGCGCCAGAGACCGAGCGAATCCAGCTTGTTCGCGAAGGATTGGACCATGGGCGGGGAAGGTGGGTGGAGCGGGACGCTTCGGGGATGGTAGCGCACCGCCGCACCCGCCGGCCGATGCACGAGTGCCCGGGAAGCCGGCGCGTATGCAGTAATTGGCTGGACGCCTTGCCGCGGCGCTCAGCGGCGCTGGCAGCCGCCGCAGTAGTAGGTGGAGCGCTGCCCCTGCGTGATGCGCCGCACCGGCGCGCCACAGCGGCGGCAGGCCTCGCCCTCGCGGCCGTAGACCCCGGCCTGCTGCTGGAACGCGCCGTCGTGGCCGTGCGCGTCGCGGAAGTCGCGCAGCGTCGAGCCGCCGGCCTCCAGCGCGCGCGCAAGCGTGTCGCGCACCGCCTGCGCCAGGCGCTCGCAGCGCGGCCGGCTCAGCTCGCCGGCGGGCCGCCGCGGATCGATCCCCGCGAGGTGCAGCGCCTCGCTCGCGTAGATGTTGCCGACGCCCACCACCACGTCGCCCGCCAGCAGCGCCTGCTTGATCGACACGCGCCGCCCGCGCAGCCGCGCGTGCAGCAGCGCACCGTCGAAGGCCGCGTCGAAGGGCTCGACGCCGAGGCGCCCGAGCAGCTCGCGCGCGGGGCTGGCGTCCAGCGCCGGCGACCAGACCGCCGCGCCGAAGCGGCGCGGGTCGTGCAGCCGCAGCGTCCCCTGCGTGGTGCACAGCTCGAAGTGGTCGTGCGGCCCCCCGGGCGGCAGCGACTCGCCGAAGCTCAGCGAGCCCGACATGCCCAGGTGCAGCAGCAGGCCCCCGCGATCGAGGGGCAGCCACAGGTATTTGCCGCGCCGCGTCGCCTCGCCGACGGTCTGTCCGGCGAGACTCTCGGGGGGGCAGCCCAGCGGCCAGCGCAGCGGCTTGCCCAGCCGGGCCTCGAGCACGCGCGCGCCCGCGATGCGCGTGGCGAAGCTGCGGCGGGTGACTTCGACTTCAGGCAACTCGGGCATGCGGGCCATTATCGGCCGGTCGCGATGGGCCTGCGTCCCTACATAGAATGGTCCCGACTCCAGGAGCCCCCCCGATGCCAGCCTTCAAGAAGACCTCGCGCGCCGCCCTCGCCCTGCTGATGGCCGCCGCCGGCTGGTCGGCCGTTCCGGCCGCGGCCCAGGCACCCGCGCAGCCGCTGGCGGCTGGCAGCGGGGCCGCGCCGCAGGAGGAGGAGGGCGGGCGCTCGGCGCTCGACGCGGCGCTGTTCTACCAGCTGCTCGTCGGCGAGATGGAGCTGCGCGCGGGCAATGCCGGCTCGGCCTTCGAGATCCTGCTCGACGGCGCGCGCAAGACCGGCGACGAGCGGCTGTACCGCCGCGCCACCGAGGTCGCGCTGCAGTCGCGCGCCGGCGACCAGGCGCTTGCCGCGGCGCAGGCCTGGCGCACCGCGCATCCGGAGTCGGCCGACGCGCACCGCTACGTCGTGCAGCTGCTCGTCGCGCTCAACCGCGTGCCCGAGACGCTCGAGCCGCTGCGCGCGCTGCTGCAGCTGACGCCCGCGGCCGAGCGGCCGCTCGCGCTGCTGCTGGTGCCGCGCTACTACTCCCGCGCGATCGACCGCGCCGGGGCGGCCGCCGTGATCGAGAAGGTGGTGCAGCCTTATGTCGGCTCGCCCGCGACCCGCACGGCGGCATTGGTCGCGATCGGCCGCGGCTGGCAGCAGGCGCAGGATTCGCAGCGCGCGCTGGCGCTCGCCGAGCGCGCGCACCGCGACGATCCGTCCGCGGAGGGCCCGGCGCTGCTCGCGATGGAGCTGATCGCCGAGCAGCCGGGCGCCGAGGTGATCGTGAAGGGCTTCCTCGACAAGGCGGCCACCGCCCACGTGATGCGCCTCGCCTATGCCCGGGCGCTGGTGTCGGCGCGCCGCTACCCGGATGCGGTGGCGCAGCTCGAGCAGGTGACGCAGGCCGAGCCCTCGATGGCCGCGCCGTGGCTGAGCCTCGGCGCGCTGCGGCTGGAGCTCAAGCGCCCGCGCGAGGCCCAGCAGGCGCTGGAGCGCTACCTGGCCCTGAGCCAGGAGCAGCCGGCGGCGCCGGCCGTGCAGATCGTCCAGGGCGAGGAGATGCCGGGCGAGGGCCTGACGCAGGCCTACCTGCTGCTCGCGCAGGCGGCCGAGGAGCAGCGGGACTTCGACGCGGCGCAGCGTTGGCTGGACCGCATCGAGGGCGGCGCGGGCTCGCTGAGCGTGCAGCTGCGGCGCGCCTCCGTGCTGGGGCAGCAGGGCCGGGTGCGCGAGGCGCGCGAGCTGCTGCGCGCGCTGCCCGGGACCACGCCGGACGAGATCCGCTCGAAGCTGCTCGCCGAGGCGCACCTGATGCGCGAGCTGCGCAACTGGGGCGAGTCCTACCGCGTGCTGGCGCAGGCGCTGGCGCAGTTCCCGAAGGACGTGGACCTGATGTACGAGCAGGCCATGATGGCCGAGAAGCTCGGGCGCTTCGACGAGATGGAGCGGCTGCTGCGGCAGGTGATCGCGCAGCAGCCGGAGCACCACCATGCCTACAACGCGCTCGGCTACACGCTGGCCGACCGCAACATCCGGCTGCAGGAGGCGCGCGCGCTGATCGTGCGCGCGCTCGAGCTCGCGCCGAACGAGCCCTTCATCCTCGACAGCCTGGGCTGGGTCGAGTACCGCCTCGGGCGCCGCGAGGAGGCGCTGGCGCTGCTGCAGCGCGCCTACCAGGCGCAGCCCGACGCCGAGATCGCCGCGCACCTCGGCGAGGTGATGTGGTCGCTCGGCCGGCGCGACGAGGCGATCAGCGTGTTCCGCGAGGGCCGCTCGCGCGACGCGGTCAACGACGTGCTCAAGAGCACGCTCGCGCGGCTGAAGGTGGATCTTTGACGCGGGCTGGGTTCCTCCTCGCCGCCGCGCTGCTGCTGGCCGGCTGCGCCTCGGTGCCCACGCCCGGGCTGACGCCGGGGCCGGGGGAGCTGCTGAGCGGCCGCATCGCGGTGCGCGCCGAGCCGTTCGAGCCGGGCGCGCCGGTGCGCGCGTCCAGCGCGGCCTTCGAGCTGCGGGGCGATGCGGACGCGGGCGAGCTGCGCCTGACCTCGCCGCTCGGCACGGTGCTGGCCGTCGCGCGCTGGCGCGGCGATCGCGCCACGCTGGAGGCGCGCGGCGAGGTCTGGCACTACGACACGCTGCAGGCGCTGGGCCGCGAGATGCTCGGCGAGGACATCCCGGTCGCGGCGCTGTTCGACTGGCTGCGCGCTCGGCCGTGGGGCGGCTCGCCCGCGGCGGCCTGGTCCGACGGCCGGGGCTTCGACCAGCTCGGCTGGCGCGTGGACCTGGCGCGCGCCCCGGACGGGCTGGTGGTGGCCACGCGCGCCACGCCGCCGCTCGTCACGGTGCGCGCGCGCGTCGACCGCTAGCGTCCACGGGCCGGATCGGGCGGGCGCCCGGTGCCTCGCACCGGCGCTTGAGGCAGACTTGCCGCCGATGAAAGCGCTCTACGACGTCCCGGCCCCGGCCAAGCTCAACCTCTTCCTGCACATCGTCGGTCGCCGCGCCGACGGCTACCACCTGCTGCAGTCGGTCTTCGTGCCGATCGACTGGAGCGACACGCTGCACTTCGAGCGCCGTACCGACGCGCGTCTGCTGCGCCACGACCTCGGCGAGCCGCTGCCGCCCGACGACCTGTGCCTGCGCGCGGCGCGCTTGCTGCAGCAGGAGAGCGGCTGCATGCTGGGCGCGGACATCTCGATCGACAAGCGCGTGCCCTCGGGAGCCGGCATGGGCGGCGGCAGCTCCGACGCGGCCAGCACGCTGATCGCGCTCAACCGCCTGTGGGGCCTGGACTGGCCCCGCACCCGGCTGCTGGCGCTGGGCGAGCGGCTGGGCGCCGACGTGCCCTTCTTCATCGCCGGCGGGCCGGCCTGGGTGGAGGGCATCGGCGAGCGCATCACGCCGCTGGCGCTGCCGGCGCAGCGCTTCTTCGTCGTCAAGCCGGCGGTGAGCCTGCCGACGGCCGAAATTTTTCGCAGCGATCTCTTGCCAAGATCAACTCCTCTTGCTACAGTAGCATTCTTTCTTGCACAGCAAGGCCGGTTCGGTTGCAACGACATGCAGGTTGTTGCCGAATCGCTGAGCAGCGAAGTCGGGCAGGCGCTCGGGTGGCTCAAGGGTCGCTTTGGCAACAGCCGGATGACGGGGTCGGGCAGCGCGGTATTCGCGTGGGTCGACGGGCAGGAAGGCGGCACAGAAGACGTGACCAACGCGTCGTCCGGCCAGGCAGGTTCCGATCTGCCGGCGGGGTGGCAGGGTCGGATGTGCTGGAGTCTGGGGCAGCACCCGTTGAGGGAGTGGGTTCCGGACTGATCTGCGACAGTTTCAGGGCGGTTGCCTCCGGGCAGCAGCCTGTGTAGGGGAGTCGCCAAGTTGGTCAAGGCATCGGATTTTGATTCCGACATGCGAGGGTTCGAGTCCTTCCTCCCCTGCCAAATCTTTTGAAAACCTCTGAACGGTGCGCCCGGGTGGCGCGTCTTCAGGGGTTTGCTGGTTTTTGGAGGGGCTCGCCCCGGCGCTTTGCATCGGCGGGCCGCGGCCGTGTCGATGCGGCCGGTCGGGTCCGACGGAGTGAAGATGCTGTCCGACACCGTTCTGTTCACCGGCAACGCCAATCCGGCGCTGGCCCGGGAAATCGCCAATCATCTGGGCGTCTCGCTCGGCCACGCCTCGGTGGGTCGCTTCTCCGACGGTGAAGTCACCGTCGAGATCCAGCAGAACGTGCGCGGCCGCGAGGTCTTCGTCGTGCAGTCGACCTGCGCGCCGACCAACGACAACCTGATGGAGCTGTGCGTGATGGCCGACGCGCTCAAGCGCGCCTCCGCCCAGCGCATCACCGCCGTGATGCCGTACTTCGGCTATGCGCGCCAGGACCGCCGCCCGCGCTCGACGCGTGTGCCGATCAGCGCCAAGGTCGTCGCCAACATGATCGAGGTCGTCGGCGTCAACCGCGTGCTGACGATGGACCTGCACGCCGACCAGATCCAGGGTTTCTTCGACATCCCGGTCGACAACATCTACGCCTCTCCGGTGCTGCTGTCGGACCTGCAGGCCAAGCGCTACGACGACCTGGTGGTCGTGTCGCCGGACGTCGGCGGCGTGGTGCGCGCCCGTGCGCTCGCCAAGCAGCTCGGCTGCGACCTGGCGATCATCGACAAGCGCCGCCCCAAGGCCAACGTCTCCGAGGTGATGCACATCATCGGCGAGATCGAGGGCCGCAACTGCGTGATCATGGACGACATGATCGACACCGCGGGCACGCTGGTGAAGGCCGCCGAGGTGCTCAAGGAACGCGGCGCCAAGACTGTCTACGCCTACTGCACGCACCCGGTGTTCTCCGGCCCGGCGATCGAGCGCATTGCGAACTCCGCGCTCGACGAGGTCGTGATCACCAACACCATCCCGCTCAACGAGACGGCCAAGTCCTGCGGCAAGATCCGCCAGCTCTCGGTCGCCTTCCTGTTCGCCGAGACGATCCGCCGCATCTCGGACGGCGAATCGGTGACCTCGCTTTTCGCGGAACAGAACAACAACTTCTGATCCGCCGCACCAGGCCGCGCCGCATCGGGCGCGGCCTTTTTCATGCGTCTGGTCGCGGACGCATCCAACTGGAGAGATGAATGAAATTCGTCGCATTTGAGCGCCAACTGCAGGGGACCGGAGCGAGCCGCCGCCTGCGCACTGCTGGCAAGGTCCCGGGCATCGTCTACGGTGCCGGTGACGCGAAGACGATCGAGCTCGATCACAACGCGCTGTTCCACGCCATGAAGAAGGAAGCCTTCCATTCTTCCGTGCTGGAGATGGAACTGGCCGGCCAGACCGAGAAGGTCGTGCTGCGCGACTACCAGATGCACGCCTTCAAGCCGCTGGTGCTGCACGTGGACTTCCAGCGCGTCGACGAGACGACCCGCCTGAAGAAGAAGGTGCCGCTGCACTTCGTCAACGAAGCCGAGTCGCCGGCCGTCAAGACCGACAAGTGCACGATCAGCCACGTCGTCACCGTGCTCGAGATCGAGTGCCTGGCCGCCAAGCTGCCCGAGTTCCTGACCGTCGACCTCGGCAACGTGGTCCAGGGCCAGTCGATCCACGTCAACGACCTCAAGCTCGACCCGAGCATCAAGGTGCTGACGCACGGCAAGCCGAACCCGGTGATCGCGACCGTGGTCGCCCCGGTGGTCGAGGAGATCGTCGTCGCCGCCGCGCCGGCCGCTCCCGCCAAGGGCAAGGGCAAGAAGAAGTAATCTTCTGCCGAGCCCGCGGCGCCTTGCGCCGCGCTCCGAAGGCCCCGCCCCGGCGGGGCCTTTGCATTTGCGCCGGCGCAGTTTCGCGTGCACGACGGCGCGCCGATAATCGGAGTCCATCATGATTCGACTGCTGGTGGGCCTGGGCAATCCCGGGCCGGAATACGAGGCCACCCGGCACAACGCCGGCTTCTGGTGGATCGACGCGGTGGCGCGCAAGCTCGGCGCGCACCTGTCGGCCGACCGCAGCTACCACGGGCTGGTCGCGCGCGTGAACCGGCCGCTGCCCGGCGTCGAGCACCCGGTCTGGCTGCTCGAGCCGCAGACCTACATGAACCTGTCGGGCAAGTCGGTCGCGGCGCTGGCGCGCTTCTTCAAGATCGCGCCGGAGGAGATCCTCGTCGCGCACGACGAGCTCGACCTGCCTCCCGGGCAGATGAAGATGAAGCAGGGCGGCGGCCACGCGGGCCACAACGGCCTCAAGGACATCCAGGCGCAGCTCGGCTCGCCGAACTACTGGCGGCTGCGCATCGGCATCGGCCACCCCGGCGTGAAGGCCGAGGTGCCGGACTACGTGCTGCGCAAGCCGGCGCCCGAGCACCGCGAGGCGCTCGAGACCAGCATCGCGCGTTCGCTGCCCGCGGTGGAGCACCTGCTGCGCGGCGAGATGGAGCGCGCCACGCTGCTGGTGCATGCGCGCCCGGCACGCCCCAAGCCTCCGAAGCCGCCCAAGCCGGCCGGCACGCCGGCGACCCCCGCGGCTCCGCAGGACGGCGCGGCGGAATGACATGGACATCCGCCGCCTGCCGCCCGCCCTCCGCACCGCAGTGCGGTTCGCGCTGGGTGCGGCCGTGGCGGGGGTGATGCCGGCAGTCCCCGGCGAGGCGAGGGCGCAGGAGGCCGTCTACCGCTGCGGTCCCGACGGCCGCAGCTATTCGCAGACGCCGTGCGAGGGCGGCCGCCGTGTCGAGGTCGGCGATCCGCGCTCGCCGCAGCAGCAGGTCGAGGCCGAGGCGCAGCGGCGGCAACTGCTCGAGCAGGCGCGGGCGCTGCCCGAGCGCGCACCCGAGGCGCCGCGCGGCGCCGGCCTCATCCACACGCGCCGGCCGCCCGAGGCGGCTCCGGCCAAGGCGCGCGCCTCCGGCCCGAAGAAGCCGCCGGCGGCGGGCGAGCCGAAGGCCGTCGCCCCGGCGCCCGAGGACGCGGCCTCGATCCGCAAGAAGAAAAGGCGCCGCAGCGGCGCCTGAGCAGGGGAGAGGGCGGGGCGGTCAGTCGGCCGCCGGGGACGGCAGGCCCGCCTGCAGCCCCAGGTACTTCTGCATCAGCTGCTCGCGCGTCTCGCGGTGCTCGGGATCGACCGGGATGCAGCTGACCGGGCAGACCTGCATGCACTGCGGCTCGTCGAAGTGGCCGACGCACTCGGTGCAGCGCTGCGGGTCGATCACGTAGATCTCCGGCCCCATCGAAATCGCCTGGTTCGGGCATTCCGGCTCGCACACGTCGCAGTTGATGCATTCATCGGTGATCTTCAGTGCCATCTCGAACTTCCCCGGCGCTTCAGACGCCCTGCTTGACGCGGTCCTTCAGCCGCTGGAGCACGGAGGGTGCCACAAACTTGGAGACATCACCGCCGAGGGCGGCAATCTCACGCACGAAGGTGCCGGAGACGAACTGGTACTGGTCGCTCGGCGTGAGGAACACCGTCTCGACCTCGGGCATCAGCTGCCGGTTCATGCCCGCCATCTGGAACTCGTACTCGAAGTCGCTGACCGCGCGCAGGCCGCGCACCACCACCTTGCCGTCGTGGGCGACGACGAAGTCGCGCAGCAGGCCGCGGAAGGCCATCACCTCGACGTTGCCGTAGCGGGCGGCCTCCTCGCGCGCGATGTCGAGCCGCTCGTCGAGCGAGAACATCGTGCGCTTGTGGTGGCCGGCGGCGACCGCGAGGATGAGCCGGTCGAACAGCCGGCTGGCGCGGCGCATCAGGTCCTCGTGGCCGAGCGTCATCGGGTCGAACGTGCCGGGGTAGACGGCGGTGATGCGGGCGGTGGAGGTCATGCGGGGCTCCTCGGGGCGACGGAATCGGCCGCGGCGCGGCGGAACAGGTGGTAGTGGACGCTGCCGGCGCTGCCGTGGCGGTGCGGCAGCAGCGACAGCGCGGCGAGCTGCGCCTCGTCGTCGAGGCGGCGGTCGGCCTCCAGGTAGAGCAGGCCGCCGTCGACGAGCAGCGGCGCGGCGGCGGCGAGCGCCGCGTCGAAGACGCCTGCATCGAAGGGCGGGTCGAGCAGCACCAGCTCGAAGCGCGCGGGCGCGGCGCGCTGCATCCAGCGCAGCGCGTCGGTGGACAGGACCTGCACCGCGTCGGCCGACAGCCGCGCCTTGACCGATTCGAGCCCGGCGCGCAGCGTCGCGTCGCGCTCGATCATCAGCACCTCGGCGGCACCGCGCGAGGCGGCCTCGAAGCCGAGCGCGCCGGTGCCGGCGAAGGCGTCGAGGCAGCGCCAGCCCTCCAGGTCCTGGCCCAGCCAGTTGAAGAGCGTCTCGCGCACGCGGTCCATCGTCGGGCGCAGCCCGGGGCGATCGGCCACCGGCAGCTTCGTGCGCTTCCATTGCCCGGCGATGATGCGCACCTCGCGCGGCGGCGGAGACGAGGCGGGGCGGCGGGGGGCGGGGCGGCTCGGCATGGCGGGTGGGGCGGCAAAGCGCGGATTCTAGGCGCGCGCTCCATGCGGGCGATTCCGGGCATGCGCCGCCGCGCCCGGGAGTCGGCGGCGACACGACCTAGAATCGACCGTCATCCAGGCGCGATCCATGTTCAGCTTCTTCCGCAAAAAAACCCCGTCTCCCGCCCCCGAAACCCCCGACGCCGCACCGGACGAGGCCGCCGCACCCGCTGCAGCGCCCGCGACGGACGTGCCGCCGGCCCCGGCCGACGAGGGCGGCGGCCGCTCGCTGTTCGGCTTCTTCCGCCGCGGCAAGGGCGCGGCGCCCGAGGCTCCCGTGCCCGAGGAAGCGCCCGAGCTGCCCGAGGCGCCGCCCGCGCCCGCAGTGGCCGAGCCTCTGCTGCCGCAGGCCGCGGAGGCCGCGCAGGAGGTCGAGGAGCTCGAGGAGCCGGTCGAGACCGAGGCCGAGCGCCAGTCCTGGCTGCACCGGCTGCGCCAGGGCCTGCGCCGCACCGGCAGCGGCATCGCGCAGGTCTTCACCGGCACGCAGATCGACGAGGAGTTGTACGAGGAGCTCGAGGCGGCGCTGCTGATGGCTGACACGGGCGTCAAGGCCACCGAGTTCCTGCTCGAGGACCTGCGCCGCCGCGTTAAGGAGACGAGGACCACCGACCCGGCGGCGGTGAAGGCGCTGCTCGCCGACGCGGTGGCCGACCTGCTCGCGCCGCTCGAGAAGCCGCTCGCGATCGGCCGCCACCTGCCGACCGTGATGATGGTCGTGGGCGTCAACGGCGCCGGCAAGACCACCAGCATCGGCAAGCTCACGCGCCACCTCGCCGACGCGCGCGCGAAGGTGCTGCTGGCTGCGGCCGACACCTTTCGCGCCGCCGCGCGCGAGCAGCTCGCGGTGTGGGCGGGGCGCAACCAGGTCGAGATCGTCAGCCAAGAGGGGGGCGACCCGGCCGCGGTCACCTTCGACGCGGTGTCCGCGGGCCGTGCGCGCGGCTGCCATGTCGTGATCGCCGACACCGCCGGGCGCCTGCCGACGCAGCTGCACCTGATGGAGGAGCTGCGCAAGATCCGCCGCGTGATCGCGAAGGCCGATGCCTCCGCGCCGCACGAGGTGCTGCTGGTGGTCGACGGCAACACCGGCCAGAACGCGCTGGCGCAGGTCAAGGCCTTCGACGACGCGCTGCAGCTCACCGGGCTGATCGTCACCAAGCTCGATGGCACCGCCAAGGGCGGCGTGCTGGCGGCGATCGCGCGCGAGCGCCCGGTGCCGGTGTACTTCATCGGTGTCGGCGAGAAGCTCGAGGACCTGCAGACCTTCAAGGCGCGCGAGTTCGCGCAGGCGCTGCTGTCCTGAGGACGCGCATGCGCGCCGGTGGCCGCCTGCTGCGATGGTAGGCGGCACGGCGCGGCGGCGTCTGCGCCGCGCGCGTTGCAGAGGTAACGGTCGGTGGCGGGGCCGCGCCGCCTCAGCGCCGCGGCATGCCGGGCAGCCCGGGCATGCCCTTGCCGCCGCCCATGCGCTTCATCATCTTCATCAGGCCGCCGCCCTTCATCTTCTTCATCATCCCCTGCATCTGCTCGAACTGGTTGAGCAGGCGGTTGACTTCCTGGACCTGCACGCCGGCGCCCGCGGCGATGCGGCGCTTGCGGCTGGCCTTGATGAGCTCGGGCTTGCGGCGCTCCAGCGGCGTCATGCTGTTGATGATGCCCTCCATGCGGCGCACGTCGCGCTCGGCGCGGTCCATGTCGGCCTGGCCGGCCTTGGCGGCCATCTCGGTGGGCAGCTTGTCGAGCAGGCCCGAGAGCCCGCCCATCTTCTTCATCTGCGACAGCTGCGACAGGAAGTCGTTGAGGTCGAAGCTCTCGCCGGACTTGACCTTGTCGGCGAGCTTCTGCGCGGCGTCGAGGTCCACGCCCTTCTGCACCTCCTCGACCAGCGCAACGATGTCGCCCATGCCGAGCACGCGCCCGGCATGGCGCTCGGCGTCGAACTCCTCGAGGCCGTCGATCTTCTCGGACACGCCCGCGAACTTGATCGGCGCGCCGGTGATCTGGCGCACCGACATCGCGGCGCCGCCGCGCGAGTCGCCGTCGAGCTTGGTCAGCACGATGCCCGTCAGCGGCAGCGCCTCCTTGAAGGCACGGGCGGTGTTGATCGCGTCCTGGCCCTGCATCGCATCGACCACGAACAGCGTCTCGACCGGCTTGAGCTCCTTGTGCAGCTCGGCGATCTCGCGCATCAGCGCCTCGTCGATCGCGAGGCGGCCGGCGGTGTCGACCAGCAGCACGTCGAAGTAGTGGCGCTTCGCGTGGTCGAGCGCCGCGCGCGCGATGTCCACCGGCTTGTCGCTCGGCTGCGACGGGAACCACTCGGCGCCGGCCTGCTTGGTGACGGTCTTGAGCTGCTCGATCGCGGCCGGGCGGTAGACGTCGGCCGAGACGGTCAGCACCTTCTTCTTGCGGCGCTCGCGCAGGTGCTTGGCGAGCTTGGCGGTGGTGGTGGTCTTGCCGGCGCCCTGCAGGCCCGTCATCAGCACCACGGCCGGCGGCTGCGCGGCGAGGTTGAGCCCCCCGCTGCCTTCGCCCATCGTCGCGGCGAGCTCCTTGTGCACCACGCCGACGAGGGCCTGGCCGGGGGACAGCGAGCCGACCACTTCCTGGCCGAGCGCTTTCTCCTTCACGCGCGCGATGAAGTCGCGCACCACGGGCAGCGCCACGTCGGCTTCGAGCAGCGCCATGCGCACCTCGCGCAGCATGTCCTGCACATTGCTTTCGGTGATGCGCGCCTGACCGCGCATCTGCTTGACAAGCCGCGACAGGCGATCGGTGAGGGTGGAGGCCATTGGAGGAGGGCAGCGCGCGAGAACCGCGGCCGCGAAAGTAAACTGTGCGGATGATTCTAGCTTCCGGGCTCTGGGGCACGGCCCTGCCGCCATCGATGCCCACCGTGGCGGCCAGCCTGGTGGCGCTGGCCGCCTATGCGGCCGCCGTGATGCGCAGCGACGCGGGCGCGCAGGCGCTGCGCTGGGCGCTGCTGGTCGGCTGGGCCGCGCACGGCCTGGCGATCGTCTTCGACACCGCGGGCATCGGCGTCGCCGCCGGCACGCGCTTCGGCTTCGCGCCGGCGCTGTCGGTCACGCTGTGGCTGGTGCTGGCGGTCTATGCGGTCGAGAGCCGCTTCGTGCCGCTGCCCGGCATGCGGCGCGTGCTGGCGGGCTGCGGCGCCGCGGCGGTGCTGCTGATGCTGCTGTTCCCGGGCGAATTGCACCCGCATCGCGACGGCTCCGGCCTCGCGCCGCTGCACTGGTTCCTCGGCATCGCCTCCTACGGCCTGTTCGGCGCGGCGGTGCTGCACGCGGCGCTGCTGTCGAACGCCGAGCGGCAGATGCGGCTCAAGCGCGGCGCGGTGGCGCCCAAGCCGCTCGGCCTGCCGCTGCTGTCGCTCGAGAAGCTCACCTTCCGCTTCGTCGCCGCGGGCTTCGCGGTGCTGTCGGCGGCGCTGCTGTTCGGCTGGTGGTTCGCGTCGGCCTGGCGTTGGGACCACAAGACGGTGTTCTCGGTGCTCGGCTGGGGCGTGTTCGCCGCGCTGCTGATCGGGCGCCACGCCTTCGGCTGGCGCGGCCGGCGCGCCACGCGCTGGCTCTACACCGGTGCGGCGCTGCTGCTGCTGGCCTACGTCGGCTCGCGCTTCGTGATCGAGGTGCTGCTGTCTCACCGCAGCGCCGCTGCCTGAGCAGGACGGCATGACCAAGGTCCTGATCCTCCTCGCGGTGATTGCGCTGCTGTGGTGGCTGCTGCGGCCGCGCCCCGGCCGCGGCGGTGCCGACGCCGGGGCAGCGCCGCAAGCCCGGGACGCTTCGCCGCGGGAGATCGTCGCCTGCGCACGCTGCGGCGTGCACGTGCCGCGCGACGAGGCGCTGCCCGGGCCGGCCGGCGAGCCCTACTGCTGCGAGGCGCACCGCGGCGCCGGGCCTCCCCGGTGACGCCGCCGATGGGCTGGCGGAACTGGTGGCGCGCCCGGGACGCCTCCCGCACGGACGCGCGCCGCGCCGAGGAGGAGGCCTGGCCGAGCGCCTTCGGGGTGGGACGCGACACGCAGATCCTCGGCGGCGACTCGGGCCTCGCGGGCGCGGCCGCGCCCGACGGAGGCCTGCATCCCTCCTTCGCGCGGGTCCTCGGCGCCTTCCTGGCCGCGCGCGCCGCGGTCGGCGTGCTGCTGCTCGCCACGCAGGTGGCCGGCAAGGTCTTCGTCGACGGTCGGCCGGACTGGGTGCTGCTCGTGTGCATGGCGTATGCGGTGGCGACGGTGTCGGCCTGGATGCTGCCGTGGCTGCGCCGCATGCAGCCGACGCTGCCCCGGCTGAGGCGCGGGCAGTGGCTGGGCACGATCGGGCTGGACCTGCTGACCTTCGGGGCGCTGCACCTGCTCGCCCCGCGCTCGGTGCTGAACTTCGTGCCGCTGCTGGTGCTGCCGGTGCTGATGGCCGGCGTGCTGACGCCGCGGCCCGCGGCGCTGGCGGTGACGGCCGCCGTCTCGCTGCTGCTGCTGGCGCAGTCCTGGGCGGAGGTGCTCGCCGGCGGCGAGCCGATGCTGCTGATCACGCAGAGCGGCCTGGTCGGCAGCGGCTTCTTCGTCATCGCGCTGCTCGCCGGCGAGTTGGCTTCGCGCCTGGCGCGGCAGGAGCTCGCCGCGCGCGGCAGCCTGGAGCTGGCGCGCCAGCAGGCCCAGCTCAACCGGCTGGTGATCGAGGAGATGCAGGACGGCGTGCTGGTGGCCGACCGGCACGGCCGCGTGCGCGCCGCCAACCCGGCCGCGCGGCGCCTGATCCAAGCCGAGGGAAGCGCGCAGCCGGCACCCTTCCACCTGAAGTTCTCGGCGGTCTGGCTGCCGCTGTTCGAGGTCGTGCAGCAGGCCTTCGCGGCAGGGAGCTGGCCGCAGGAGGGGCGCCAGCTGGTGCTGCAGTTCGGCGAGGGCCGGGCCCGCAACCTGTGGGTGCGCATGCGCTTCACGCGGCCACAGGCCTCGCCGCGCCCGGAGGAGCTCTGCGTGATGTTCCTGCAGGACCTGCGCGACGTGCAGGCGCGGCTGCGGCAGGAGAAGCTCGCCGCGATGGGGCGCGTGTCGGCGGGCATCGCGCACGAGATCCGCAATCCGCTCGCGGCGATCGCGCAGGCCAACGAGCTGATGGCCGAGGACGCGGTGACCGCGTCGCAGCGCCAGCTCACGCAGATGGTGGCCGACAACGTCGAGCGGCTCAAGCGCATCGTCGACGACGTGATGGACGTCGCCTCGGGCCAGCATCCGCCGGCCGCCGTGGTGGACGCGACGGCGCTGGTCAGCGCGGTCTGCCGCGAATGGGCCGGGACCGCGCGGCTGCCGGCCGGCGCGGACGGGCCGCTGCGCCTGGATCTTCCCCCCGAGCCGCTCGGCGTCGTGTTCGAGCCCGATCACCTGCGCCGCGTGCTCGTGAACCTGCTCGACAACGCCTGCCGCCATGCGACGCGCACGCCCGGCTCGATCGAGCTGCGCATGCACGCGGAAGGGGCGGAGCTGGTCGAGCTGTGCGTTGCCAGCGACGGGCCGCCGATCCCGCCCGACGTGGAAAATCACCTGTTCGAGCCTTTCTTCTCGACGCGCAGCCGCGGCACCGGACTCGGCCTGTATATTTGCAAGGAAATATGTACGCGCTACGGTGTCTCGATCGACTACCGGCTGCGCAGCTCGAAGCACCAGGCGCGCAACGAGTTCTTCCTGATCATGCGTCGCGAAGCCCTCCCGGCGCCCCATCCCAGTCCCGCTCCCGCTCCATGAGTTCCGCCACCCCCTACAAACTGCTGGTGGTCGACGACGAACCCGACCTGCGCACGCTCTACGAGCTGACGCTGCTGCGCGAGGGCTACGACGTCGAGACCGCGGCGTCGGTGCAGGAGGCCTGGGCGCGGCTCGCCGAGCGCAGCTACAGCGCGGTGATCACCGACATGCGCCTGCCCGACGGCTCGGGCATGGACCTGCTGCGGCGGCTCGAGCAGGCCGGCCGCGGCGAGAAGGCGGTGGTCATCACCGCCTTCGGCTCGCCCGAGAACGCGGTCGAGGCGCTCAAGGCCGGCGCCTTCGACTACCTCACCAAGCCCGTGGACCTGAAGCAGTTCCGCGCCGTCGTGGCCTCGGCCACCGGTCGGCCGTCCCCGGCCTTGCGCTCGCCCTCGACGGGCGCAGCCGCGAGCTCGGCCGTGCCCGCGCCCGCGCTGGGTCGCCGGGCGGGCGGCGGCCGTGCGCCGGCGGCGGTGCTCGTCACCGGCGGCAGCGGCACGCTCGAGCGCATGGTCGGCACCTCCGCGCCGATGCGCCAGGTGCGCGAGCTGATCGAGAAGGTCGCGCGCAGCATGGCGCCGGTGCTCGTCAACGGCGAGTCCGGCACCGGCAAGGAGCTCGTCGCGCGCTCGATCCACGAGGTCAGCGCGCGGCGCGGCCAGCCCTTCATCGCCGTGAACTGCGGCGCGATCCCCGAGCACCTGCTCGAGGCCGAGTTCTTCGGCTACCGCAAGGGCGCCTTCACCGGCGCGCAGGAGGACCGCGAGGGCTTCTTCCAGGCCGCGCGCGGCGGCACGCTCTTCCTCGACGAGATCGGCGACCTGCCGCTGGCAATGCAGTCCAAGCTGCTGCGCGCGATCCAGGAGCGCGCGGTGCGGCAGGTGGGCGCGATCGGCGAGATGCCGGTGGACGTGCGGCTCGTGAGCGCGACGCACAAGGACCTCGCCAGCGAGGTGCAGCAGGGGCGCTTCCGCCAGGACCTGTACTACCGGCTCAACGTGATCCAGATCCGCGTGCCCGCGCTGCGCGAGCGGCCCGGGGACCTGCCGGACATCTGCGACGGCTTGCTGCACCGCATCGCGCAGGACGCCGGCGTGTGGCCGCCACCGCGCCTGACGCCCGCCGCGCTGGACCACCTCGGCCGCTATGCCTTCCCGGGCAACGTGCGCGAACTCGAGAACCTGCTGCACCGCGCCGTCGCGCTGTCGGGCAGCGAATGGATCGACGTGCCCGACCTCGGCCTGCCCGACGTGGCCTTCGCCGACTCCAACCTCGCCGAGCTCGACGCCCCGGCACCGCTGTCGGCGGCGCGGGATGCAGCGGCGGCGGACCAGCCGCCTCTGCCGAGCGACCTGGCCGCCTATCTCGACAGCGTCGAGCGCGACATCCTCGTGCGCGCGCTCGAGCAGCACCGCTTCAACCGCACCGCCGCCGGCGCCAGCCTCGGGCTGTCGCTGCGGCAGATGCGCTACCGCATGGCGCGGCTCGGCGTGCAGGTGGCCGAGCACGGCATCGACCTCGCGGCGCTGGAGGAGGGCGGCGCATGAGCGCTCCCCACGAGGGGGCGCCGCCACCGGGTGGTGGCGACTGGGACGCAGGCTGGCTGCGTGCGGCCCGCCGCCGTCCCTCGCCGAACTTCGGCCCGCGGCCTGCGGACGCCGTCGTCGATCTCGCGCTGATCCATTCGATCAGCCTGCCGCCGGGGCAGTACGGCGGGCCCGGGATCGAGCAGCTTTTCACGAACCGGCTCGACTGGGACGCGCATCCCTACTTCCGGCAGATCCGCGGCCTCGAGGTTTCGGCACACTTCGTGATCCGCCGCGACGGCGAGCTGCTGCAGTTCGTGTCGTGCGACGAGCGCGCCTGGCACGCCGGCCGCTCGAGCCTGCGCGGTCGCGACAACTGCAACGACTACTCGATCGGCATCGAGCTCGAGGGCCTCGAGGACACGCCCTTCGAGGCCGCGCAGTACGCGGCGCTCGCGCGGCTGCTGCAGGCGCTCGCGCAGCGCTACCCGGTCTCCCTGGTCGCCGGGCACGAGCATGTCGCGCCCGGGCGCAAGCGCGATCCTGGCGCCGCCTTCGACTGGCCGGGCCTGTGCCGCGCCGTCGGCTGGCCCGCCGAGCGCTTCTTCCCGCTCGCTCCCTGAGTCGCGCCAGGACTCTCCCGCGGCCGTGCGCCCGGAGGATCCCGTGCCTGGGCTGTCCTGCCCGAAAGCCGGGTTTTCGTCAACACTGACGCTATACCTGGGGTCTTGAGCAGGCCCGGGACACTAGATATAGTGTCTCGTCGTGGTATTCTCGCGCCCCCGCCACCCGGTGGGAGCGACGCCGGCACCGCCTTCCAGGCTGCCGCCGCGCCCGCCGGTGCCGTCCGCGCCCCACCCCAGCCCGTCCCGAGCGGCCGGCTGCAGTCGGGTCGGCCGCGGTCCCGGGACACCACACCGTCCGGCCTGCGCAGCGCCCCGAAGGCGCGCGCCTGCCGTCCGCCTTCCAGCGTTCATCGCATACAGGGGAATCCATGCAAGCTGTCACCTCGCACGCCACTGCCGCCGCAGCGACCGCGTCCGTCCAGCCCGGCGCCGCCGCCGCCTCGGCCGCCTACGCCGCCTACCACATCATCCGCCGCAACGGCGCGGTCGTCGCCTTCGAGCCGAACAAGATCGCCATCGCGCTGATGAAGGCCTTCCTCGCGGTGCACGGCACGCAGGGCGCGGCGTCGGCAAGCGTGCGCGAGACGGTGGACGGCCTGACCGAGGCGGTGGTGCGCGCGCTGGTGCGCTCGCGCCCGAGCGGCGGCACCTTCCACATCGAGGACGTGCAGGACCAGGTCGAGCTCGGCCTGATGCGCGGCGGCCACCACGAGGTCGCGCGCGCCTACGTGCTGTACCGCGAGCGCCGCGCGCAGGAGCGCGCGCGCCAGGCGCCGCAGCAGCCGGCGGTGCAGGAAAGCTCGCTGTACGTGATCGACAAGGGCCAGCGCGTGCCGCTGGACCTGCCCAAGCTGCAGGCGCTGGTCGAGTCGGCCTGCGCCGGCCTCGGCGCCGAGGTCAGCCCCGCCCCGATCCTGGCCGAGACGCGCCGCAACCTCTACGACGGCGTGTCGCTGGACGAGGTGTTCAAGGCCGCGATCCTGGCCGCGCGCACGCTGATCGAGAAGGAGCCCGGCTACACCCGCGTCACGGCCCGCCTGCTGCAGCACACCATCCGCCGCGAGATCCTCGGCGAGGACGTCATGCAGGCCGAGATGCACACGCGCTACGCCGACTACTTCCCCGGCTTCGTCAAGCAGGGCGTGGAGGCCGAGCTGCTCGACGAGAAGCTGCTGCAGTTCGACCTCGAGCGCCTGGGCGCGGCGCTCAAGGCCGACCGCGACCTGCAGTTCGACTACCTGGGCCTGCAGACCCTCTACGACCGCTACTTCCTGCACGTCGACGGCCAGCGCATCGAGCTGCCGCAGGCCTTCTTCATGCGCGTCGCGATGGGCCTGGCCCTCAACGAGATCGACCGCGAGGCGCGCGCGATCGAGTTCTACGACCTGCTGTCGTCCTTCGACTTCATGAGCTCGACGCCGACGCTGTTCAACTCGGGCACGCGTCGCTCGCAGCTGTCGAGCTGCTACCTGACCACCGTCCCCGACGACCTCGACGGCATCTACGAGGCGATCAAGGACAACGCGCTGCTGTCGAAGTTCGCCGGCGGCCTGGGCAACGACTGGACCAACGTCCGCGCGCTGGGCAGCCACATCAAGGGCACCAACGGCAAGAGCCAGGGCGTGGTTCCCTTCCTCAAGGTCGTCAACGACACCGCGGTTGCGGTCAACCAGGGCGGCAAGAGGAAGGGCGCGGTCTGCGCCTACCTGGAGAGCTGGCACCTCGACATCGAGGAGTTCCTTGAACTCCGCAAGAACACCGGCGACGACCGCCGCCGCACGCACGACATGAACACCGCGAACTGGATTCCGGACCTGTTCATGAAGCGCGTGATGGAGGGCGGCGACTGGACGCTGTTCTCGCCCGCGACCTGCCCGGACCTGCACGACAAGTTCGGCAAGGACTTCGAGGCGGCCTACACGCGTTATGAAGAGAAGGTCGAGCGCGGCGAGATCAAGCTCTTCAAGAAGATGCCGGCCAAGGACCTGTGGCGCAAGATGCTCTCGATGCTGTTCGAGACCGGCCATCCCTGGATCACGTTCAAGGACGCCTGCAACGTGCGCAGCCCGCAGCAGCACGCCGGCGTGGTGCACTCGTCGAACCTGTGCACCGAGATCACGCTCAACACCAACGAGCGCGAGATCGCGGTGTGCAACCTCGGCTCGGTCAACCTCGCGCAGCACATCCGTGACGGCGCGATCGACCACGACAAGCTGAAGAAGACGGTGGCGACGGCGATGCGCATGCTCGACAACGTCATCGACATCAACTACTACGCGGTCAAGAAGGCGCGCGACTCGAACCTGCGCCACCGCCCGGTGGGCCTGGGCCTGATGGGCTTCCAGGACTGCCTGTACCAGCTGCGCGTGCCCTACGCATCCGACGCCGCGGTCGAGTTCGCCGACCGCTCGATGGAGGCGCTGTGCTACTACGCCTACTGGGCCTCGACCGAGCTCGCCGCCGAGCGCGGCCGCTATTCGAGCTTCAAGGGCTCGCTGTGGGACCGCGGCATCCTGCCCTTCGACACGCTGGAGCTGCTCGCCGAGGCGCGCGGCGGCTACGTCGAGATCGATCGCTCGATCACGCTGGACTGGGACGCGCTGCGCTCGCGCATCGCCCAGCACGGCATGCGCAACTCGAACTGCGTGGCGATCGCGCCGACCGCGACGATCTCCAACATCATCGGCGTGGACGCGTCGATCGAGCCCTGCTTCGGCAACCTGTCGGTCAAGTCCAACCTGTCGGGCGAGTTCACCGTGGTCAACGAGTACCTGGTGCGCGACCTCAAGAAGCTCGGCCTGTGGGACGACATCATGGTCATGGACCTCAAGCACTTCGACGGCTCGCTGCGCCGCATCGACCGCGTGCCCGAGGAGCTCAAGGCGCTCTACGCCACCGCGTTCGAGGTCGAGCCGGTGTGGCTGGTCGAGGCCGCGGCGCGTCGCCAGAAGTGGATCGACCAGGCCCAGTCGCTGAACATCTACATGGCCGGCGCCTCGGGCAAGAAGCTCGACGAGACCTACAAGCTCGCCTGGCTGCGCGGCGTGAAGACGACCTACTACCTGCGCACGATGGGCGCGACGCACGCCGAGAAGTCGACCGTGAAGGCCGGCCAGCTCAACGCGGTGTCGGCGCATGGCGGCGGCACGCCGATTGCGATGTCTGCAGCGGTCGAGGCAGTGGCTGCCGCGCCGATCGAAGTCGCAGCGGCCGAGCCTGCCACCGATATCAAGTTCTGCTCGATCGACGACCCGGGCTGCGAAGCCTGCCAGTGATGCGCTGAAAGTCCGGCGCGCTGCGATGCCTTTGCAGCGCATCGCGCCGGACCCGCGGCGCATCGCCATTTCCTTTTCAGGATGCGCACCATTCGAGGCCCGCAGGCAGGGTATCGCCGCGACATCGCGGCCGCCTGCGGCCAATAAACGCTTGGTGTTTGCACCCTGTCGCTCTGATAATTCGCCTCTACAGGAAGTCCACCATGTTGGTTTGGGAAGAAGAACAGTCCTCGACACCTCCCCCGTTCAGCCCCGCGTCGAGCTCCGCCGGACAGGCACGTTCCGCCGTCCCCGCATCCCAGCCTTCCGCTCCGATTCCCTCCGCTTCCGATTCGACCGCTGCCGCCCATCGCGCCAGCATGCATGCGGCGAGCGAGCGTCGCGTGAACGCCGCCGACAAGCGCATCATCAACGGCCAGACCGACGTCAACCAGCTCGTCCCGTTCAAGTACAAGTGGGCCTGGGAGAAATACCTCGCCACCTGCGCGAACCACTGGATGCCGCAGGAGGTGAACATGTCGCGCGACATCGCGACCTGGAAGGACCCGAACGGCCTCTCCGATGACGAGCGCCGCATCATCAAGCGCAATCTCGGCTTCTTCGTGACCGCCGATTCGCTCGCGGCCAACAACATCGTGCTCGGCACCTACCGCCACATCACCGCGCCCGAATGCCGCCAGTTCCTGCTGCGCCAGGCCTTCGAGGAGGCGATCCACACGCACGCCTACCAGTACATCGTCGAGTCGCTCGGCCTCGACGAGAGCGAGATCTTCAACGCCTATCATGAGGTGGCGTCGATCCGCGACAAGGATGAGTTCCTGATCCCGTTCATCGACGCGATCATGGACCCGAACTTCAATACCGGCACGCTCGAGAACGACCAGACGCTGCTCAAGAGCCTGATCGTGTTCGCCTGCCTGATGGAGGGCCTGTTCTTCTACGTCGGCTTCACGCAGATCCTCGCGCTCGGCCGCCAGAACAAGATGACGGGCGCGGCCGAGCAGTACCAGTACATCCTGCGCGACGAGTCGATGCACTGCAATTTCGGCATCGACCTGATCAACCAGATCAAGCTCGAGAACCCGCAGCTGTGGACGCCGGCATTCAAGGCGGAGATCAAGGCGCTGTTCCTGAAGGCGGTCGAGCTCGAATACCGCTACGCCGAGGACACGATGCCGCGCGGCGTGCTGGGCCTGAATGCCTCGATGTTCAAGGGCTACCTGCGCTACATCGCTAACCGTCGCGCGACGCAGATCGGCCTGGAGGAGTTGTTCCCGAACGAGGAAAACCCCTTCCCGTGGATGAGCGAAATGATCGACCTGAAGAAGGAGCGCAATTTCTTCGAGACGCGCGTGATCGAGTACCAGTCCGGCGGCGCGCTGTCCTGGGATTGACGCGTTGCGGATGGGCGCACTCCAGGTCTTGAACGAGAGCATCCGATCGACCCGCCACGAGCGGCCGCGCAGGGCGCGGGCGCCGCGGCGGGCGCCCTTATTTGCCGTACCGGCCGGTCCCATCCTGGCAGACCGTCCGGCGGTGAATCGCCGTGCCCCCCCGGGGGGTATGGCGCTCTTTGCCACTTGATCAAGGAGATTCGTCATGGCAACTGCAAAGAAAGCGGCCGCAAAGAAGGCCCCCGCGAAGAAGGCGGCACCGGCCAAGAAGGCCACCGCGGCGAAGAAGGCCGCACCGGAGAAGACCGTGGCGGCGGCGCCGGTCGAGGCCGTCGCGGCACCGGCCAAGAAGGCTGCGGCGAAGAAGGCCGCTGCGAAGAAGTCGGCGGCGCCGGCCGTGGCCGAGAAGGCGGCCGCGCCGGCGAAGAAGGCGGCGGCGAAGAAGGCGGCCGTGAAGGCCGTGGCCGAGGCGCCCGCAGCGCCGGCGAAGAAGGCCGCGGCAAAGAAGGCACCGGCTGCGAAGAAGGCAGTTGCCGCGGCGGTCGAGGCCCCGGCGAAGAAGGCCGCGGCCAAGAAGGCGCCGGCCGCGAAGAAGGCAGTTGCCGAGGCGGTCGCGGCCCCGGCGAAGAAGGCGGCTGCGAAGAAGAGCGCCACCGCGGCGACGAAGACGGCCGCGAAGGCGGTGGTGGCCGACACCGCCGCGACGCCCACCAAGAAGGCGGCCGCGAAGAAGGCCCCTGCGGCGAAGAAGGCTCCCGCGGCGAAGAAGGCGGCGGCGAAGAAGAGCGCGGCCGCCCCGGCGGCGAAGACCACGCTGAGCCCGCAGGCCGCCTGGCCCTTCCCGACCGGCGCCAAGCCCTGAGCGGGACCTGGCTCGCGTCATGAACCCGGCTGCGGCCGGGTTTTTCGTTCCGGCCGCGCGCGGCAGCGGCCGGCGAGGGCCTCAGCCGAGGCCCAGCGCGGCGCGGTCGATGCGATGGTTCTGCGGGCCGGCGCAGGCGATCTTGAGCGCGCCGACCTTGTTGCCGAGCTCGGCGCAGCGCGCGAGCTCCCAGCCGCGCTCGAGGCCGTAGAGCAGCGCGCCGCGAAAGGCGTCGCCGCAGCCGGTCGGGTCCACGACGGCCGCGGCCTCGACGCCGGGCACGTGCGTGCGCCCGCCCTGCACCCAGACCTCGCAGCCCTGCGCGCCGAGCGTCACGACGATGCCCCTCAGGTGCGAGCGCGACAGCTCCTCGAGGCTCGAGCCGGTGCGTTCGCACAGCAGCCGCGCCTCGTAATCGTTGACCGCGACCCAGCTCGCCTGCTCGATGAAGCGGCGCAGCTCGGCGCCGTCGAACATCGGCAGGCCCTGGCCCGGGTCGAACACGAAGGGGATGCCGAGCGCGGCCATCTGTGCGGCGTGCTGCAGCATCGCGTCACGGCCGTCGGGCGCGACGATGCCGAGCGCGAGGCCGGGCTTCGCGACCACCGCCGTCTCGTGCGCGCACTGCATGGCGCCGGGATGGAAGGCGGTGATCTGGTTGTTGTCCCGGTCCGTCGTGATGATCGCCTGCGCGGTGTAGCTGTCGGCGACCGTGCGCACGAACTCGGTGGACACGCCCCAGTCCTGCAGCCGCGCGAGGTAGTCGGCGCCGTCGCTGCCGAGCGCCGCCATCACGAGCGGCTCGCCGCCGAGCTGATGCAGCGTGTAGGCGATGTTGCCGGCGCAGCCGCCGAACTCGCGGCGCAGCGTCGGCACCAGGAAGGACACGTTCAGGATGTGGATCTGCTCGGGCAGGATCTGGTCGGCGAAGCGGCCGGGGAAGGTCGTGATGGTGTCGAAGGCGAGCGAGCCGCAGATCAGCGCAGACATGGCCGTTTCTTTCGTGGTTCAGGGGTAGAAGGTCTCGACCGTGTAGCCGGCCAGGCGCCGCCCGGGCGTGTCGATCTCGATGGAGAGCGCGATTTGCGCGCGCGGCGCGATGCGGGTCTCGTCGCTGCCGAAGTCCGCGGGGCGCAGCACGCGGCGGGCCACGACCTGCCCCGAGGTGTCGGTCAGCGTCAGCTCGAAGGCCGGCAGCGCGAGCGTCGCGTCGCTGCGGTTGCGCAGCAGCAGGCTCAGGCGGTAGCCCGAGCCGCCCGGCGCGGCGTCGGCCAGCGCGCTGTGGTCGAGCACCACGTCGTCGATGCGCCGCAGCGGCCCGAGCTCGCAGCCGCTCAGGCGGCACCAGCCCTCGAGCCAGGGCCGCATCGCGGGGACCTCGGCGGCCAGCACCTCGCGCTGCTGCACGAGGACCTGCAGCGCCAGCAGCAGGAGCAGCACGCCGGCGAGCGCCGCCATCGCGGCGCGCACCGCCGGCCGCTTCAGGCGCTCCTCGCGCCGGGCCTGTTTCAGGAAGCCCGGCTGGGCCGCCTCCTCGCTCTCGAGCGAGGCCGGCAGGCTCGGCCGTGCCTCGGACACGGGCTCTGCTGCCGCCGCCGCAGCCTCTGCCGGGGCCGCGGCAGCGGTGGCGACGGCCAGCTGCGCCGCAGTCGGGGAGTCGTCGCTGGCGGCGCCTGCGGGCTCGAAGTCGCTCTCGCCCAGCGTGCTGCTGAAGCGCGCATCGCTGAATTCCGGGCCGGCGGAGGCCGGCTCGCCGGGAGCCGGCCAGGCCGCGTCGGCGTCCTGGTCCTCGAAGAAGCGCGAATCGAGCACGTCGGCGCTGGTGGCCGCGTCGTCGTCGTCCGACGGGGCCGCCAGCAGGCGGGCCGGGCGCAGCAGGCTGGCATCGTCGCGCCGCGGCGTCTCGACCGAGGAGGGCGCCGCTGCGGCACCTGGCGGTCGCGGTGCCGCGAGCGGCGGGTCCTTGGGCAGAACGGATGCGGACGGGGAGGCGGCCGGCGGCGGCACGCCGAGCCCAGTCGCCGCCTGCGAGGCGCGGGGCGCGAGCGGCGCCACGGGGCCGATCTCGTCGAAGGGGACCGTGTCCGCGTCCTCGTCGTGTGGCGTGGCGGCCGGCGCAGGGGGCGGTTCCGAAGGCGGTGCGGGGGGCTCGGGCGGCGCCGCAACGGCTGCCCGGGCTTGCTGCGCGCTGCCCGCCGCTGCCGCGGCGGGCGGGGGCGGTGCGGCCTCACCCGTGCCGGCATCGGCTCCGCCGCCCGGCGCCGAGGGCGTGTCCTGGGGATCGAACTCGAACAGGCTGTCGAGCGCGCAGAACACCTCGCCGCATCGTCCGCAGCGCACCCAGCCCTCCGAGACCTTCAACTGGTCTCGCACCACGCGGAAGGTGGTGCCGCACGAAGGACAGGAGGTGGCGAAGCTCATGGGGGCGACAGTATGCAGGAGACATGCCGTAACGACACGCACTCCTGCGGGCTGGGACGGAGCCCGCGCCGCCGGGCGGCGCGGGGTTCAGGTCGCGGCGGGGAAGCGCGCGGTCATCAGGATCCAGCCCTCCTGCTCGTCGCTCACCTCGAGCGCGCACCAGGGGGCGTAGGCGGCCTTCAGCTCCTCGGCCTGGCGTGCGAGGATGCCGGCGAGCACCAGGTGGCCGCCGGGCGCGACGTGGCCGGCGAGCAGCGGCGCGAGCAGCTTCAGCGGCGTGGCGAGGATGTTGGCGAGCACGAGCCCGTACCGTCCGCCCGCCAGCTCGGGCAGGCCGGCGCGCAGCTCGACGCCGTTCTCCCGCGCGTTGTTGCGAGTCGCCTCCACCGCGGCCGGATCGATGTCCACCGCGTCGATCTCGCGCGCGCCGTGCAGGCCGGCGCCGATCGCGAGGATCCCCGAGCCGCAGCCGTAGTCGAGCACGCGGCCCCAGTCGGCCGCGAACCGCGGCGCCTGCTGCGCGGTCCAGCGCAGGCACATGCGCGTGGTCGGGTGCGTGCCGGTGCCGAAGGCCAGGCCCGGGTCGAGCCGGATCACCCGCTGCGCCGCGTCGGGCGGCTTGTGCCAGCTCGGCACGATCCAGAACTCGGGCGTGATCTCCACCGGCGCGAACTGCGACTGGGTCAGGCGCACCCAGTCCTGCTCGTCGACCTGCTGGATCGCGACGAGGTGGATGTCCTCGGACCAGTCCTGGGCCATCAGCATCGTGGCGGCCTCGGTCGCCTGCGCCTCGTTCTCGAACAGCGCCTTGAGCGTCGAGCGCTGCCAGCCGGGGCGCGGCGCGGGCAGGCCCGGCTCGCCGAACAGGGCCTGCTCGGCGTCGGTGTCGGCGTCGGCGTCCTCGACCGAGACCGACAGCGCGTCGAGCTCCATCAGCGCGTCGGAGACGGTCTCGACCTGATCCTCCGCCGCCATCAACACCAGTTCGTGCATCAACGCTTGTGCTGGGCGAGCCAGCCCTCCAGGTAGTGGATGCTGGTGCCGCCCTCGATGAACTTGGCGTCCACCATCAGCTCGCGGTGCAGCGGGATGTTGGTGTGGATGCCCTCGACCAGCGTCTCCGACAGGGCAATTCCCATGCGCGCCAGCGCCTGCTCGCGGGTGTCGCCGTGCACGATGATCTTGCCGATCATCGAGTCGTAGTTCGGCGGCACGAAGTAGTTGGTGTAGATGTGGCTGTCCACGCGCACGCCGGGGCCGCCCGGCGCGTGCCACATCGTGATGCGGCCCGGGCTCGGGACGAACTTGTAGGGGTCCTCGGCGTTGATGCGGCACTCGATCGCGTGGCCGCGCATCACCACCTGGCGCTGCGAGAAGGGCAGCTTCTCGCCGGCGGCGACGCGGATCTGCATCTGCACGATGTCGATGCCCGTGACGAGCTCCGTCACCGGGTGCTCGACCTGCACACGGGTGTTCATCTCGATGAAGTAGAACTCGCCGTTCTCGTACAGGAACTCGAAGGTGCCGGCGCCCCGGTAGCCGATGCGCTTGCAGGCGGCGGCGCAGCGCTCGCCGATCTTCTCGATGATGCGGCGCGGGATGCCGGGCGCGGGTGCTTCCTCGATGATCTTCTGGTGGCGGCGCTGCATCGAGCAGTCGCGCTCGCCCAGGTACACGGCGTTGCGGTGCTGGTCGGCGAGCACCTGGATCTCGACATGGCGCGGGTTCTCGAGGAACTTCTCCATGTACACCGCCGGGTTGCCGAAGGCCGCGCCCGCTTCCGCGCGCGTCGTCTGCACCGCGTTGATCAGCGCGGCCTCGGTGTGCACCACGCGCATGCCGCGCCCGCCGCCGCCGCCGGCGGCCTTGATGATGACGGGGTAGCCGACCTGGCGCGCGATGCGCACGATCTCCTTCGGGTCCTCGGGCAGCGCCCCTTCGGAGCCCGGCACGCAGGGCACGCCCGCCTTGATCATCGCCTGCTTGGCGGAGACCTTGTCGCCCATGATCCGGATCGACTCGGGCGTCGGGCCGATGAAGGTGAAGCCCGACTGCTCCACGCGCTCGGCGAAGTCGGCGTTCTCGGACAGGAAGCCGTAGCCCGGATGGATGGCCTCGGCGTCGGTGACTTCCGCCGCCGAGATGATGGCGGGCATGTGCAGGTAGCTCTGCGCGGACGGCGCCGGGCCGATGCAGACCGCCTCGTCGGCGAGCTTGACGTATTTCGCGTCGCGGTCGGCCTCGGAATAGACGACGACCGACTTGACGCCGAGTTCGCGGCAGGCGCGCTGGATCCGCAGGGCGATCTCCCCGCGGTTCGCAATCAGGATCTTCTTGAACATGGGTCTCGGCTCAATCGCCCGGCCGGCACGAAGCAGCCGGCCGGGCGCCAGGAGAGGGGGGGGGCGGGAGTCGGGGCCCGACGCGGGCCCCGGCGACTTACTCGATGATGAACAGCGGCTGGCCGTACTCGACCGCCTGGCCGTTCTCGCACAGGATGCGCGTGACGGTGCCCGACTTGTCGGCCTCGATCTCGTTCATGATCTTCATCGCCTCGATGATGCAGATCGCTTCGCCTTCCTTGATCGTCGAGCCGACCTCGACGAAGGGCTTGGCGCCGGGGCTGGAGGAGCGGTAGAAGGTGCCGACCATCGGCGACTTGACCTGGTGGCCGCTCGGGGCCGGGGCGGGCGCGGCGGGCGCCGGTGCGGCGACGGGCGCGGCCGCCGGAGCCGCCGGCGCGGGCGCCGCGGCGCTCACCACCGGCGCGGGCGCCGCGACGGCCGGGCTTGCCGAGCCGTCGGACTTGACGATGCGCACCTTGCCGTCAGCCTCGGTGATCTCCAGTTCCGAGATGTTGGACTCGGACACCAGGTCGATCAGGGTCTTCAGCTTGCGTAGGTCCATGGCGTTCTCCAGCTTGGGGTCTTGTTCGGGGCGGTCGCGTGCAGTTCGCCGCGCGATGCACGGCTTCGCGGGAAGGGGGAGGTCAGAGCAGCGGCGGCGGCAGGCCCATCACGACATGCAGGGGCGGCCGGCACAGCAGGCTCCGACGCGGCGGGGCCGGCGGGGGAGGGGACGCTTTCATCGACCTTCCTGGATGCGTGGGACACTGCGGCGGGGATGCGCCGCTACTTCCGGCATGATGGGGTCAACTGGGTCGAACTGCGAGGAACCGGTCCTGTTTTCACCGCAAGCGGGCGTCTGGGGCATCCTGGATGCGCCTGTGCCCGAAGCAGGAAAGCGGACAGGCGGACGCGCCCGACGGGGCCCCGATCTGTGCCGAAGGCCGAACTTTACGCGCAAATCGAGACAAAAACCAGAAATTGTTTCCAGGGCGGCTGAGACGGCTCAATCCCTCGCCTCGGCCCAGCGGCTCAGCTCCTCGAAGCTCGTCTGGCCGAGCCGGCGTTCGCGCACGCGCCCGTCGGGGCCGAGCAGCACGGTGAAGGGCAGCGCTCCCGCACTGTTGCCGAGGCCGCGGGACAGCTCGGTGCCGCCGAGGCCGGCGAGGGCCACCGGGAAGCTGACCCGGGTCTGCTGCAGGAAACCGCGCACCGCCTCGGCACGGTCGATGGCGAGGCCGAGCACCTGCCAGCCCTGCTCGCGACGGGACTGGTAGAAGCGCTCGATCTCGGGCAGCTCCTTGACGCAGGGCGGGCACCAGGTGGCCCAGAAATTGATCACGAGCGGGCGCCCGCGCAGCGTCTCCATCGCCAGCGGGTCGCCTTGCGGCGTCTCGAAGCGCTGCGCCCAGAAGTCCGCCGGAACCGCGCCGGCCGAGGGGCGGCGCTGCCACCATGCGAAGCCGGCGCCGGCCGCACCCGCCGCGGCGGCGACGCCGGCCGCCAGCCAGGCCCGGCGCTTCATGCCGACTCCATCAGCGCGCGCAGCGCCCGCGCGTCGCCGCGCTCGGTGCGGCCCTGCGCATCGCGGCGCAGCGCGCCGCGCAGGTCGTCGCGGTCGTAGACGGTCAGGTGCAGCAGCACGGTCTCGCCGAGCTCGGGGCAGGGGCAGGACAGGCTCAGCACGTCGACCGTCTGGCCGCGAAAGCCGGTGGTGCTGCCGACCTCGTAGGGGATGTTGCGGTTGATCAGCGTCAGCTCGGCCGACTTCGGGTCGTCGCAGAACAGGTTGATCCAGATGTCGTTGCGCCGCGTCGCGGTGCCGCTCCAGACGGCGCCGCTCAGGTGGGGCTGGAACTCGGCCAGCCGCTCCATCCAGCGCAGCGCCAGCGCGCGCAGTGCCGCCAGCTCCGCGGGCTGCGTGTCGGCGCAGAAGATGTCGAGATAGGCGCGCACTTCCTGCTCGAGCAGCGCGTTGTCCGGCAACTCGGCCGGCATCACGCTGTGGCGCGCGACCATCTTGGCGGCGCGGCGCTTGGCAGGACCCCATTCCATGCCGTCCTCGACGATCAGTCGGGCGGCGGCGGCGGCGATTTCGGCGGTCAGGGACATGGCGCCGATTCTAGGAGGGCCACCGCCGGCGTGCGGGAGCCGCCGTCCAACCCGGGGACGGCAATGCGGGCAACCGGGCCGCCCCCGCTCCGCTCAGGGCAGCTCGACGGCGCCCATGCGCGAGACGACCACCTGCGCGCGGCCGCTGACGTAGGCGGAGTTGGGGCGACGCTCGAAGCGCTTGGGCGCCGGCAGCATCACGGCCAGGCGCGCCGCCTGGTAGGGCGAGAGCTGCGTCGCGCCGATGCGGAAGTAGTGCCGGGCGGCGGCCTCGGCGCCGAACACGCCCTCGCCCCACTCGACGTGATTGAGGTAGATCTCGAGGATGCGCTCCTTGGACAGCAGCGCCTCCAGCATCAGCGTGATCAGGAACTCCTGTCCCTTGCGCAGCAGGTTGCGCTCGCCGGAGAGGAAGAGGTTCTTCGCGAGCTGCTGCGTGATCGTGGAGCCGCCGACCACCTTCGGGGGCCTCGCGTTGCCGGAGGTGCGCCGCGCCTGCACGCGCTGCTCGGCGCGCTGGTTGCGCTCCCAGGCCTTCTCGATCGCCTCCCACTCGACGCCGCTGTGCTCGGCGAAGCCGGCGTCCTCGGCGGCGATCACCGCACGCTTGAGGTGCGGCGAGATCTGCGCGTAGGGCACCCACTGCTGGCGCCACGGCAGCTCGCCCTTCTCCCGCAGGATGCGCACCGCCTCCGAGCGCTGGAAGGCGGTGGACTGCGGGTCGATCCAGGCCATCGACGCGACGCGCAAGAGGAAATAGAGCTGCAGCGCGACGACGCCCAGCACGCACAGGCCGAGCACGCGCAGCAGCATGGAGGCCAGCCCCATCATGCCGGCGCCGTCCGCTCAGGCGCCGCGCAGCGCCGCGAGCACCGGCGCGGTGTCCGGGCGCACGCCGCGCCACAGCGCGAAGGACTCGGCCGCCTGCTCGACCAGCATGCCCAGGCCGTCGCGACCCTGCGCGCCGTGCTCGGCGGCCCACTGCAGAAAGCCGACCGCGGCCGGGCCGTACATCAGGTCCACCGCGAGCGCGCCGCGCGCCAGCACCCGCCCGGACACCGGCACGCCCGCACCCTGCAGGCTTGCGGCGGTGCCGTTGACGACGAGGTCGAAGCCCTCGCCGCAGCCGTCGAGCGTCGCCGCGTCGAGCGCGACGCCGCAGCGCTGCGCCAGCGCCGCGTGGCGCTGCACCAGCGCCTGCGCGCGCTCGGCGCTGCGGTTGCTCACGACCACCCGGCGCAGCCCCGCCTCGATCAGCGGCCCGAGCGCGCCGGCCGCCGCACCGCCGGCGCCGATCAGCAGCAGCGAGCGGCCCGCGAGGTCGAAGCCGGCGTTGTGGCGCAGGTCGCGCACGAGGCCCGCCCCGTCGGTGTTGTCCGCGAGCCAGCCGTCGGCATCGAAGCGCAGCGTGTTGGCGGCCTGCGCCAGCGTCGCGCGCGGCGTGGCGCGGGCCGCGGCCGCGAAGGCCTCGAACTTGAACGGCACCGTGACGTTGCAGCCTTTCGCGCCCCCGGCGGCGAACTCGCGCAGCGTCGGCGCGAAGGCGTCGAGCGGCACCAGCAGCCGCGTGTACTCGAGGGCCTGTCCGGTCTGCTCCGCGAAGCGGGCGTGGATACAGGGGGACTTGCTGTGTTCGACCGGGTTGCCGGCCACCGCGTAGCGATCCATGCGCGTCACTCGGGGTTCACTGGGGGTTGAGTAGGCGGGTTTCCATGCCGTCCTCGCGCGTGAAGCGGAAGCGCGAGACGACGACGATCTGGTCGGCGTTCGCCCGCATCGGGGGCGTGAAGTTGCCGAAGGGGGCGGCGGCGCGCACGATCGCCTCGGCGCGGCGGTCGAGCTGCGGCGACGCGGAGGGCTGCACGACCTCGGTCGCGACCAGCCGGCCCCGCGCGTCGATCGTCAGCACCATCGTCAGCTCGCCGTAGAGCTTCTGGCCCTGGTGCTCGGGGAAGCTCTGCGTGCCGCGGGTCTCGATGCGGCGGCGCAGCTGCTCGTAGTAGACCGCGTAGACCTCCTCGCGCGTGTTCGGCGCCACCCACTTGCGCCGCGGGCGCGCGTTCTCCTCGTTGATGCGCTTCTCGATCTCGGCCAGCAGCTTCATCAGCTGGCGCCGCCGCTCCTCCTCGGCCTGCTGCTGAGGGCTGCGCTCGCCCTGGGGCGTCGGCGGCGGCAGCGCGGCGAGCTCGCGCTTGATCTGCGCGAGCAGCTGGCTCTGCTGCTCCTGCATCGCCTGGATCTGGCGGCGCGCCTCCTCGGTGTCGTCGCCGAGGTCGGTGAAGGCCGAGGGCGGCAGCGGCGAGGTGGCGCGACCGCGCTCGGCCTGCCCGCCGCCGGCGAGGTTGAGCTGCGCGATCGCCTGGGCCTGCTCGGGCCTTTCCTTGGAGCGCGCGTTGACCAGCACCACCTCGAGCGGCGTGTCCTGGAACACGCGGTCGAAGCGCTCCGGGTCGACGAAGCGCACGCTCAGCAGCACGGCGTGCAGCCCGAGCGAGACGAGCAGCGCCCAGTGCATCGCGTCGAGCTTCTGGGGCAGGAACTTGCGCAGCATGGCAGCGGTGGAGCAGAAAGGGTCAGGGCGCGGGCGGGGCGGCAGGCGCCTCGGCGGGCTCCGCGTCGTCGAGCTCGATCGCCAGCGACAGCGGGCCGGCGCTCGCCTCCTCCAGCTCCTCGACCTCCTCGTCGGCGAGCGCCAGCGGCTCGGCCGCCGCGCTCTCGTCGAGGCGCTCGATCACGGTGGCGTGCACGTCGAGCGTCAGCTCGTCGATGCCGCCCAGGCGCACCTTCACGCGGGCGTTGCGCGCCAGCGGCTCGGCGCCGGCGGCGCGGAACACCAGCGGCAGGCTCTCGGCGCGCACCAGCCCGTCCTTCATCACGCTCGCGTTGAGCTCGGTGATGCCGTTCTGGTGCAGGTAGCGCAGCGTCCAGTAGCGCTCCATGCCGTGCTGGAAGTCGCCGTAGGCGCCGTAGGCCGCGTCGAAGCCCGAGATCACCGAGAACAGCGCGGCGTCCTTCGGCTTGAAGGGCGCGGCCAGCGCCGCGGTGCGGCCGTGGCGCGCGCAGGCGATGATCTGCCACTGGTTGACGAGGTCGACGTAGCGGCGCAGCGGCGAGGTGGCCCAGGTGTACTGCTTGACGCCCATGCCGGCGTGCGGCGCCGGCTTGGTGCTCATGCGCACCTTGATGCCCGGCGCGAGGCTGGCCTGGCTGCGGTAGATGCCCGGCACGCCGAGCTCGGCGAGCCAGCCGCCCCAGCTGCTGTTGGCGAGGATCATCGCCTCGGCGACGATCAGGTCCAGCGGCTCGCCGCGCCGGCGCGTGCTGATCTGCACCGTCTCGGCGCCGCTCGGCTCGGACGCGTTGTCCGGGCCGTTGCCGATCAGGCGGAAGTTGTAGTCGGGCCGGTTGAAGTTCTCGGGCTTGCCGCGCGCGATCTCGCGCTGGGCCTTGAGCGCCTGCGCGAGCCGGAAGCAGAAGGCGAGCTCGGTCGCGAACGGGTAGTCGGCCGGCGCCTCGCCGGCGAGGCTCGCCGCGGTGACGATGCCGTCGAGCCGGTCGTGGCGCAGGTTCGCGGCGATCGGCACGCGCTCGAGCTTCGTCTCGCTGGCGCGGACCTCGAGCGTCGCCTCGTCGATCGTGAAGTAGATCGACACCGCCGGGCAGTCGCGGCCTTCCTGCAGCGTGTAGCTCTGCACCACATCGTCGGGCAGCATCGTGAGCTTGTAGCCCGGCATGTAGACGGTGGACCAGCGGTTGCGCGCCACCTGGTCGAGCGGCGAGTCGGGCGTGATCGCGAGGCCGGGCGCGGCGATGTGCACGCCGAAGGTCACGGTGCCGCTGCCGAGCCCCTGCACGGAGAGCGCGTCGTCGATCTCGGTGGTCTGCGAGTCGTCGATGCTGAAGGCCTGCGCCGCGGACAGCGGCAGCTCGTCGGTGATCTGCGGCGCGGCCAGCGGCGGGAAGCCCGTGCCCTTGGGGAAGTGCTCGAACAGGAAGCGGCGCCAGTGGAACTGGTAGGGGCTGTCGATCGCCTTCGCGCGCGTCAGCAGCTCCAGCGGCGCGAGGTGCGCGCGCCGGGCGGCCTCGACCACCGCCTTGTATTCCAGGGCGTTCTTGTCGGGCTTGAACAGGATGCGGTAGAGCTGCTCGCGCACCGGCAGCGGGCAGGTGCCGGCCGCGAGCTCGTCGGCCCAGGCATCGACCTGCGCCTGCTGCTGCTTCTTGCGCTCGATCGCCAGCAGCGCCGCCTTGACGATCTCCTCGGGCGCCTTCCTGAAGCGGCCCTTGCCGGCGCGGCGGAAGTAGTGCGGCGCGTCGAACAGGCGCAGCAGCGCCGCGGCCTGCTGCACGCTGCCGGCGCTGGCGTTGAAATAGTCGCGCGCGAAGTCGGCGAAGCCGAACTCGTCCTCCGGGGCGAATTCCCAGGCGAGGTCGAGATCGATCTCTGCGGCGAGCGACTGCGCCTGCGCGAGCAGCTCGGCCGGCGCGGGCTTGTCGAACTTCAGCAGCACATTGGCGGACTTGACCTTGACGCGCTTGCCGGATTCCAGCTCGATCTGCGCCGAGGTGTCGGCTTCGGACATCACGCGGCCGGCGAGGAACTTCCCGGCGTCTTCGAAGAGGGCAAACATGGGGCGCGATTGTCGCCGATCCCCGCGCCGGGCCGGATGGCCCTTTGACACGGAGATGACGAGCAGCAGTGCCCCCGCGCGCTCGCGGGTCCCCGCGCCGCCGCCGCGCGGCCCGCGTTCAGACCGTCATGCCGCCCGCGACCTCGATCACCGCACCGTTGACGTAGGAGGCCTCGTCGGAGGCGAGGAAGGCGTAGACGCTGGCGATCTCCTCGGGCAGGCCGAGGCGGCGCAGCGGCACCTTCTCGCGCATCTGCTCGATCACCTTGTCGGGAATGGTGGAAAGGATCGGTGTCTCGATGAAGCCGGGGGCGACCGCATTGACGCGCACCCCCTTGGGGCCGAGCTCGCGGCTCCAGGTCTTCGTGAAGCCGATCACGCCGAACTTGCTCGCGGCGTAGTTGGTCTGGCCGAAGTTGCCGTAGATGCCGACCACCGAGCTCGCGTTGAGGATCACGCCCGAGCCCTGCGCGCACATCGTGTCGGCCACCGCCTGCGCGCAGTGGAACACCGCGCGCAGGTTCACGTCGATCACGGCGTCGAACTGCTCCTCGGTCATCTTCTGCAGCCGCGCGTCGCGCGTGATGCCGGCGTTGTTGACCAGCACGTCGATGCGGCCGTACTGCTCGCGCACCGCGGCGACCATCGCGTCGACCTGCGCGCGCTGCGTCACGTCGAGCGCGAAGCCGAGCGCCTCGGCGCCGAGCTCGCGGCACTGCGCGACCGCCGCGTCCACCGCGTCCTGCTTCAGGTCGCAGACGACGACGATCGCGCCTTCGCGGGCGAACTTCAGCACGGTGGCCAGCCCGATGCCCTGGGCGGCGCCGGTGACGATGGAGACCTTGTTCTTCAGGCGCATGCGGAAATCCTTCAGCGGTGAGGGAGTTGCAGGAAGCCGAACATCTCGTCGAGGTGCGCGTCGAAGTCGCTGAGCGCGTGGTCGCCGCCCTCGAGCAGCCTGATGCGCGCGCCCTGGCAGCGCGCGTGCATCTCGCGCCAGTCCAGCACCTCGTCGCCCTTCGCGATCACCGCGAAGTAGCGCTCGGGCCGGGTCAGCGCGCCGGGGTCGAGCGCGCGCAGCTCGTCGACGTACTCCGGCCGGAAATAGAAACGCTCGTCGGAATGCCAGGCGGTCTGCTCGCCGATGTGGCGCGCGAGGTCGCGCGCCGGGTGCACCGCGGGGTTGAGCAGCGCGGCGCGCCAGCCGAGCCGCTCGGCCACCACGCAGGCGTAGAAGCCGCCGAGCGAGCTGCCGATCACGGCGCTGCGCTCGCCGGGCCACTGCGCCACCGCCTCGAACACCTCGGCCATCGCCCGGGCGGGCGAGGGCGGCAGCTGCGGGCAGTGCCAGGCGAGCGCGTGGCCGGCCTGCTGCAGCGCCTGCACGCGCGCGGCCACCTTCTGCGCCTTCATCGAGCGGGGGGAGGAGCGGAAACCGTGCAGGTAGAGCAGGTGGGTGGTGGTCGTCATGTCGCGGCGCAGCATCGGGATCGGGGGCAGTCTAGCCGGCGCGCCCCTCCTGTCGATCCCGTGCCGGAAGCAAACATTGGTCACGGTGCGGGAAGGCACGCATATGCGGGGTTGGCGCTCGCTTCCTATACTGCGCGCGCTTTTTCAGGAAGCGTGCCCGCCCCCCAGAACCGAGGATTCCGTTTCGTGAGCGACTGTTTCGTGCTTCGGCCGCCGCCCCTGCTGGCGCTGTCCCTGGCCCTGCTCGCCGGCTGTGCCAGCCTGCCTCCCGAGCCCGCCGCCACGGCCGTCGTCGTGGCGCAGACCGCGTCCGGCGGCGCGACGCCGCTGGCGAGCGCGCTGTCCCTGCCGCAGCCTGCCACGCCCGCCGGCACGCGCGGCTTCGACGACGTGGTGCGCGGCGCGGTGCGCAGCGAGGGCTTCCTGCCGCTGTGGCGGCGCGACGACCGGCTGTGGATCGAGATTCCCGAGGAGATGTTCGAGCGGCCCTTCCTGCTCGCCGCCAACGTCTCGCACTCGGTCGGCGAGCGCGGGCTCTACGGCAGCCAGATGGGGCCGAGCTGGGTCGCGAGCTTCCGCCGCGTCGGCAGCCAGGTGCAGCTGCTCGCGCGCAACATGGCCTGGCGCGCCGAGGGCGACCTGCCCTCGCAGCGCGCCGTCGAGCAGGCCTTCTCCGACAGCCTGCTCGCATCGGGGCCGATGGCGAGCGCGCCGCACCCGCAGCGCAAGTCGGTGCTGGTTGACGCGGCGATGCTGCTCGCGGACCTGCCCGGCTACGGCGCCTCGCTCGAGCGCGCCTACCGGCTGCCCTACCTGGTGGACCGCGCCAACTCCTTCTTCGAGCGCGGCAACGCGACCGCCGACATGAGCACGCTGTCGGTGCGGCTGCACTTCAGCACGCCGCGCCTGCCGGTGGCGCCGGGCGGGGCGCCGCCGCCCTCGACGCTGCCCGACGGCCGCAGCCTCTTCGTCGGCCTCGTCTACAGCTTCGCGCGCTTGCCCGAGACGCCGATGCGCCCGCGCCGCGCCGACCCGCGCCTCGGCCACTTCACCGACGCCTTCACCGACCTCGGCGGCCAGGCGCGCGCCAACCCGCGCGTGCACCACGTCAAGCGCTGGCGCCTCGAGAAGAAGGAGCCGGACGCGGCGCTGTCCGAGCCGAAGCAGCCGATCCAGTTCTGGCTCGACCGCAACATCCCCGAGCGCTACCGCGCCGCCGTGACGGCGGGGGTGCTGGAGTGGAACAAGGCCTTCGAGCGCATCGGCTTCCGCGACGCGATCGTGGTGCAGCAGCAGCCCGACGACGCCGACTGGGACACGCTCGACAGCCGCCACGCGTCGATCCGCTGGTTCGTCGGCGCGGACGTCGGCTTCGCGATCGGGCCCTCGCATTCCGATCCGCGCAGCGGCGAGATCCTCGACGCCGACATCGGCATGAGCGACGTGTTCGCGCGCGGCGCGCGCCGCTTCATCGTCGAGGACGCCGGGCTGAACTCCGAGCAGCGCCTCGCGCAGCTGATGGGGCAGGCGCATGCGCAGGGACAGGCGCAGGCCCGCGGCGAGCCAGCGGCGCAGTGCCACTACGCGATGGAGGCGGCCTCCGAGATGCACTTCGCGCTCGACATGCTGGAGTCGCGCGGCGACATCGCGGCCGACAGCCCGCAGGCCGAGGCGGTGGTGCAGGCGGCGATCAAGGACACGATCATGCACGAGGTCGGCCACGCGCTCGGGCTCAAGCACAACTTCAAGGCCTCGACCACCGTGCCGCGCGAGCGGCTGCAGGATGCGGCCTGGACTGCCGAGCACGGCATCTCCGGCTCGGTGATGGACTACAACGCCTTCAACCTCGCCGCCTCGGGCGAGCGCCAGGGCCAGTTCAGCAACACCACGCTCGGCCCCTACGACTACTGGGCGATCGAGTACGCCTACCGGCCGCTCGATGCGGCCAGCGAGGCGGCGGAGCTCGCGCGCATCGCCGCGCGCAGCAGCGAGCCGCAGCTCGCCTACGCCGACGACCACGACGCAGGCGGCTTCGGCGGCATCGAGGGCTTCGACCCGCTGGCCAACCGATTCGACCTCGGCGACGACCCGCTCGCGTGGTTCAGGAAGCGGCTGACGCTGTCGCAGGAGATGTGGCAGCGCGAGCAGCAGCGGCTGCCGCAGGCGAGCGACGAGGCGACGCGCCAGCGCCGCGTGATGCTGTCGGGCTTCCGCCAGCTCGCGCGCTCGGCCGAGCTGGTCAGCAAGTACGTCGGCGGCATGGAGCAGGTGCGCTCGGTGCCGGGCGCGGCGGCGCGCCCGGTCTACACGCCGCTGCCGGCCGAGCGCCAGCGCGAGGCGCTGCAGTTCCTCACGCGCGGCCTGTTCGGCACCGAGAGCTTCCGCTTCCGGCCCGAGTTCGTCGCGCGGTTGTCGCCGGACTTCCTCGACCGCGGCGCGGCCGGGCCGGTGAGCGTGCCGCAGGCGGTGCTGTCGGTGCAGTCCACCGTGCTCGACCGCCTGATGAGCCCGGGCACCGCGACGCGGGTGCTGGAGCTGCCGAACTACGCGCCGCAGCAGCAGGGCCGCGGCGCGCGCGCGCCGCTGACGCTGCACGAGGTCTACGGCTCGGTGCAGGACGCGGTGTGGAGCGAGCTGCCGCGCGGCACCGCGATCGACCCGCTGCGCCGCAACCTGCAGCGCGAGCACCTCAGGCGCGTGCAGGCGCAGCTCACCGGCGGCGCGGCGATGCCGCCCGACGCGCTGAGCCTGACGCGGCTGCACGCCACTGCGCTGCGCGAGCGGCTCAAGCGCGCATCGGCGAACGCGCGGCTGCCGGTGGAGACGCGCGCGCACCTGCTCGACAGCCTCAACACGCTCGAGCAGGCGCTCAAGGCCTCGATGCTGCGCGGCTGAGCCGCCGCTGCCGGGACGCGCTTCAGTCCGGCCGCGTCCACAACCAGGCGCCGACCGCGAGGCCGATCGCGGCCGGCAGGTAGCGCCAGGGCTCGGGCAGCAGCCACAGCCCGCCGGCGGCGCTGAGCAGCAGCAGCGCCGTCGCCAGCCGCTTGGCGTGGCGCGGCACCGCGCCGCGCTCGCGCCAGGCCCGGATCTGCGGGCCGTATCGCGGGTGCGCGAGCAGCCGCGCCTCCCACTCGGGGTTGGCGCGGCCGAAGCACCAGGCGGCGAGGATCAGGAAGGGCGTGGTCGGCAGCAGCGGCAGGAAGGCGCCGATCGCGCCGAGCACCACCGCCAGGCCGCCGAAGAGCAGGTAGAGCCTGCGCTTCACGGCGCGCTTCCGGCCTCCCGGGGCGCGGCGGCGAGCGCCGCCAGCAGCTTGTCGTGCACGCCGCCGAAGCCGCCGTTGCTCATGCACAGCACGCGGTCGCCGGGGCGCGCGGCCGCGACCACCCGCTCGACCAGCGTCGCGATGTCGCCGCAGACCACCGCGCGCGCGCCCATCGGCGCGAGCGCCTCGGCCGCGTCCCAGCCGAGACCGCCGTCGTGGCAGAAGGCGAGCTCGGCGTCCTCGAGCGACCAGGGCAGCTGCGCCTTCATCGTGCCGAGCTTCATCGTGTTCGAGCGCGGCTCGAACACCGCGAGGATGCGTGCCCCGTCGGGCAGCGTGCGGCGCAGCCCGTCGATCGTGGTGCGGATCGCGGTCGGGTGGTGCGCGAAGTCGTCGTAGACGAGGATGCCCGCGGCCTCGCCGCGCAGCTCGAGCCGGCGCTTCACGCTCTCGAAGCGAGCCAGCGCCTCGGCTGCGGCCTGCGGCGCGACGCCCAGGTGGTCCGCGGCCGCGATCGCCGCGAGCGCGTTGAGCTGATTGTGCTCGCCGAGCAGCGGCCACTCGACGCGCGCGACCTTCTCCCCGCCGCGCCGCACGTCGAAGGCCGAGGGCTCGCCCTCGGCGCTCCAGCCGCCGGCCACGCCGAAGCGCTCGATGCCGCTCCAGCAGCCGCGCGCGAGCACGCGCTGCAGGCTCTCCTCGCGGCCGTTGACCACCAGCCGCCCGCGCCCCGGCACGGTGCGCACGAGGTGGTGGAACTGGCGCTCGATCGCCGCGAGGTCGTCGAAGATGTCGGCGTGGTCGAACTCGAGGTTGTTGAGCACCGCGGTGCGCGGCCGGTAGTGCACGAACTTGCTGCGCTTGTCGAAGAAGGCGGTGTCGTACTCGTCGGCCTCGATCACGAAGGGCGCGCCGGGCGCGGCGTCGCCGAGCCGGGCCGAGATGCCGAAGTTCTGCGGCACGCCGCCGACGAGGAAGCCGGGCTGCAGGCCCGCGTGCTCGAGCACCCAGGCGAGCATCGAGGTGGTGGTGGTCTTGCCGTGGGTGCCCGCGACAGCGAGCACGTGCCGGCCCTGCAGCACGTTCTCGGCCAGCCACTGCGGGCCACTGGTGTAGGGCAGGCCCGCGTCGAGGATCGCTTCCATCAGCGGGTTGCCGCGGCTGACGACGTTGCCGACGACGAAGACGTCGGGGCGCAGCCCGAGCTGCGAGGCGTCCCAGCCCTCGATCAGCTCGATGCCGAGCCGGCGCAGCTGGTCGCTCATCGGCGGGTAGACGCCGGCGTCGCAGCCGGTCACGCGGTGGCCCGCCTCGCGGGCCAGGGCTGCGATTCCCCCCATGAAGGTGCCGCAGATGCCGAGGATGTGGATATGCATGGCCCGGGATTCTAGGAGCGGGGGCGGCACGGCGGCGGCGCCGCTGCTAGCGTGAGGGCATGCAGACCTCCCCGCCGCCGCTCGACCTGCCTGCGCTCGCCTGGATCGGCGCCCATCCTTGGGCCTATCCGGCGCTCGAGGCGCTGCATATCGTCGGCATCGGCGTGCTGCTCGGCAGCCTGCTGATGTTCGAGCTGCGCCTCTGGGGCCTCGGGCGCGAGCTGCCGCTCGCCGCGCTGGCGCGGCTCGCGCTGCCGGTGTCGCTGGCCGGCTTCGCGCTCGCCGCGGCGGCCGGGCTGCTGATGTTCGCGAGCCAGCCGTCCGAGCTGGTCGCGAACCGCTACTTCGTCTGGAAGATGGGCCTGCTCTTCATCGCGGGCTGCAACGCGGCGGCCTTCCATGCCCGCGGCGGGCTCGCGCGGCCCGACGGCTGGGCGCGCGCGCAGACCGCGCTGTCGCTGGGGCTATGGATCGCCGTCATCATCTGCGGACGCTGGATTGCCTACGCCTGAGTCCCAAGGAGCCGAGCATGCAACGCCGCCACCTGCTGATCGCCGCCGCCGGCACCGGCCTCTTCGCGCGCCTCGCGCAGGCGCACCACGGCTGGAGCAACTTCGACGAGACGCAGCCGGTCTACCTGGAAGGGCGGGCCGCGCAGGTCCGCTGGCGCAATCCGCACGCCGAGATCCTGCTGGAGCTCGAGCCGCAGCTCGCGCTGCCGCCCGACCTCGCGCGGCGGCCGCTGCCGCCGCAGGCCGCGCCGGTGGACGGCCCGGCGCTGCTCGCGCGCGCCGCGCTGCCGCAGCGGCCCGACCGGCGCTGGACAGTGGAACTCGCGCCGCTGACGCGCCTGGGTGCCTGGGGCCTCGGGGAGATCGCACCGGGCGCCGAGCTCTCGGTGGTCGGCTTCGTGCAGAAGCAGCCCCAGGGGGAGGCGCGGCTGCGCGCGGAATACCTCTTCGTCGGCGGCAAGGCCTACGGGCTGCGCTCGGCGCCGGCCTGAATGAAGCGCCGCGGGCCGCAGGCCGGCCGCGGCGGGAGAGGCTCTTGTCAGCCGGCGCGCAGCGCCTCGCGTGCCGCGTCGACGGTCGCGGCGAGGTCGGCGTCGCTGTGCGCGGCGCTGACGAAGCCGGCCTCGTACAGCGCCGGCGCGAGATAGACGCCGCGCTCGAGCATGCCGTGGAAGAAGCGGTTGAAGCGCTCGCGGTCGGTCGCCATCACGGTCGCGTAGTTCTGCGGCAGCGACTCGGCGAGGAAGAAGCCGAACATGCCGCCCTCGCAGTCCACAGCGAGCGGCACGCCCGCGTCGCGCGCCGCGCCGGCCAGGCCGTCGACGAGCAGGCGCGTCTTGCGCGACAGCTCCTCGAAGAAGCCGGGCTTCTGCAGCTCGCGCAGCGTCGCGAGGCCGCAGGCGGTGGCCACCGGGTTGCCCGACAGGGTGCCTGCCTGGTAGACCGCGCCGACCGGCGCGAGATGCTGCATCACCGCGCGCGGGCCGCCGAAGGCCGCCAGCGGCATGCCGCCGCCGATCACCTTGCCGAACACGCTCAGGTCGGGCCGGAAGCCGGGGATCGCGGCCGCGTAGAGGCCCTGCGCGCTCGCCAGCCCCACGCGGAAGCCCGTCATCACCTCGTCGAACACCAGCAGCGCACCGTGCTCGGTGCACAGCTCGCGCAGCCGCCGCATGAAGGGCAGGCTCGCGCGCACGAAGTTCATGTTGCCGGCAATCGGCTCGATCATCACGCAGGCGAGGTCGCTGCCGTGCAGCGCGAAGGCCTCCTCGAGCTGCTCGACGTTGTTGTACTCGAGCACCAGCGTGTGCTGCACCACCTCGGGCGGCACGCCGGCGCTGGTCGGGTTGCCGAAGGTCGCGAGCCCGGAGCCGGCCTTCACGAGCAGCGCGTCGGCGTGGCCGTGGTAGCAGCCCTCGAACTTGATCAGCATCGGCCGGCCCGTGGCGCCGCGCGCGAGGCGGATCGCGCTCATCGCGGCCTCGGTGCCCGAGCTCACCAGGCGAACCTGCTCCATCGACGGCACGAGCTTCAGGATCTCCTCGGCGAGCTCGACCTCGCGCTCGGTCGGTGCGCCGAAGGACAGCCCGTCGGCGGCGGCCCTGCACACCGCCTCCAGCACCGCCGGATGGCCGTGGCCGAGGATCATCGGCCCCCAGGAGCCGATGTAGTCGATGTAGCGCCGGCCGTCGGCGTCGTACAGGTAGGCGCCCTCGGCGCGCGAGATGAAGCGGGGCGTGCCGCCGACGGCGCGGAAGGCGCGCACCGGCGAGTTGACGCCGCCGGGGATGACGCGCTGCGCGCGCTCGAACAGCGCCGCGCTCTGGATCGGATCAGTGGACATGTCGGGGATCGGACGGAGGCTGGGATTCGGGGCCGGGTTCCTCTGCGCCTTCCTCGCCCTCGGGCGGCTGGGCCCAGAAGAAGCGGTCGGGCACCACGGAGCCCATGCCGGGGCGGAAGCCGGCGTCGAGCGACTGGTCCAGGAAGGTCAGCGCCTCGGCGACCGCCTCGTGCAGCTCGGCGCCGTTGGCGAGCATCGACGCGAGCGCCGCCGACAGCGTGTCGCCCGCGCCGACGAAGCTGGTGTCGAAGCGCTCGAACTTCTCGCCGAGGATCGGACCCTCGGGCGAGGCGAGCACGTTGTCGATGAACTGGTCGGGCAGCTGCACGCCGGTCACGAGCACGAAGCGCGTGCCGTGCTCGGCCGCGGCCACCGCGATCTCGCGCGGCGAGGCGGGACGGTCGGCCTCCCAGTCGGGCAGCAGCGCATTGGTCAGCGTCGCCTGGTTGCCCACCAGCACCGCGGTCTGCGGCAGCACCAGCTCGCGCCAGGCCTCCAGGTAGGACTCGAGCGCGTCCTCCTCCATCCACGACAGCGTGCCGAGGTAGCTCACCAGCGGCACGTCGGGGTAGTCGCTCAGCACCTCGGCCACGGCGCTGACGCCCTCGGCGCTGCCGAGGAAGCCGACCTTCCAGGCCAAGATCGAGGTGTCCTCCAGGATGCCGCGGGCCTGCTCGACCACCGCGTCGTCATCGATCGGGCTGTGGTCGAAGACCTCCGCGGTGTCGCGCAGCATCACCGCGGTGACCACCGGCAGCGCATGCGCGCCCATGGCCGAGATCGTCGCGACATCACCGCCGAGGCCGCCCGCGCCGCTGGGGTCGTTGGCGTTGAAGCTCATCACGCAGGGCGGTCCGACGTCTTCGTCGAGGTTCGGGTCGTCGGATTCGGGCGATCGGGGGTCTTGAGTCATGCATGGCGCCCGCGAGGGCGTTGAGAAGGTCTGCGGAGGCGCAAAGATTACGTGAAGAATCGACAGTAAGCTGGCGTCCTCGCTTAACTTTGCTTACGTGCTACCGCTACAATCTTTTCGGTCATTGTAGTGAAGCCGATACATCGTGAGCGAACCTCGAACCTGGATGTGCCTTATCTGTGGATGGATCTATGACGAGGCCGCCGGGGATCCGGAGCACGGCATCGCTCCCGGCACCGCGTGGGCTGACGTCCCGATGAACTGGACCTGCCCGGAATGCGGTGCTCGCAAGGAAGACTTCGAGATGGTGCAGATCTGAGCACCGCACCACCTGTCACTGAGGAGAGGGCTGAGTGAGCGAAACTGCAACGCAAATGACAGCACGCGCCGTGCCCGAAGGGGCCACTGCCATCAAGGTGCTGGTCATCGACGACAGCAACACGATTCGCCGCAGCGCCGAGATCTTCCTCAAGCAGGGTGGCTACCAGGTGGTGCTGGCCGAAGACGGCTTCGATGCACTGGCCAAGGTCAACGACCATGAGCCGCACCTCATCTTCTGCGACATCCTGATGCCGCGTCTCGACGGCTATCAGACCTGCGCCATCATCAAGCGCAACCCCCGTTTCGCGTCCGTGCCCGTGATCATGCTGTCCTCCAAGGACGGCCTGTTCGACAAGGCGCGCGGCCGCATGGTGGGTTCGCAGGACTATCTCACCAAGCCGTTCACGAAGGACCAGTTGCTGCAGGCCGTGCAGCAGCACGGGCGCGGCGGCTGAGGGTTCTCGCCGGTGCGTCGCGGCGGCTTGCGGTGAAGCGCCGCAGACGCCCCGATCTGTCTGTCAGCGCCGGCCCCCGCGGGCGGCTGCGATGAATAAGGGAAAAGGAAGCTCACCATGCCAGTCAAAAAGATCCTGCTGGTCGACGATTCGAAGACCGAGCTGCACTACCTCTCCGAGCTGCTCGTCAAGAAGGGCTACGCGGTGCGCACCGCCGAGAACGGCGAGGAGGCGCACAAGCGTCTGGCCGAGGACAAGCCCGATCTGATCCTGATGGATGTCGTGATGCCGGGCCAGAACGGTTTCCAGCTCACGCGCTCCATCACCCGCGACCCGAACTTCGCCGACGTGCCGGTGATCATGTGCACCAGCAAGAACCAGGAGACCGACCGGGTCTGGGGCATGCGCCAGGGTGCGCGCGACTACGTCGTCAAGCCGGTCGACCCCGACGAACTGTTCGCCAAGATCAAGGCGTTTGACTGACGCGCGGCCCTGCTCGCGTCCGCTGCGCAGGCCTTCAGGGAGGGGCGGGCGCGGCATGTCGAAGGCCCAGCACACAGGCGGAATGAATGGCAAACAAAGAAGCGCTGCGTGATCTGCAGACCCGGCTCGCCGAGCGGATGCGGGAGGCTCGCACCGAGCACCGCGCCGCGACCTGGCTGGCGGTGGAGTCGGCCGGCGTCGGCTTCCTGCTGCCGCTGGTCGAGGCCGGAGAGATCTTTCCGCTCGGTGTCGTGCTGCCGGTGCCCCACACCGCCGCCTGGTTCGTGGGCGTCGCCAATCTGCGCGGCGGGCTGCACGGTGTCGTGGACCTCGCTGGCTTCCTCGGCCTGCGCAGGGCCCCGGTTTCCGGCGCACCGGAGGGCGCGAGGGAGCAGACCCGCGTCGTGGCGTTCGGCGCGGCACTCGAGACCAACTGCGCGCTGCTGTTCGAGCGGCTGTCCGGGCTTCGCGGCCGCGAGCAGATGACGGCCTTGCCCCGCGGCGCCCAGGCCTTGCCGGCCTTCGTGGGCGGCCAGTACCGCGACGAGGCGGGGCGCGTGTGGCTGGAACTGAACCTGGCCGCCCTGGCCGGTGACGAGGCTTTTCTGAAAATCATGGTTTAGTCAGGGGCTGTCCTTCAGCGCGTCTTGCGCAGGCCGACACGGTCCCATCAAAAGCAAACGACCGACATAACAGGAACGAGGGAAGCATGAGCATGTTGAACCGGATGAAGGCTTGGGGCCGCAAGCCGAAGGGCGACCAGGACGATGGCGCGCGCGACGATTCGCTCATGCTCAGGGAGTCCGCGCGCGGCGGCGCGGGCAAGTCCTCGCCGGGAGGCGCCTCGCAGGATTACGGCGCCGACACCTCGATCATCTCGGAGGTCGCGCCGTCGGAGCTCGCCACCGAGGCCTTCGACACGCAGACGCCGATCGAGCGCATCGCCCGCCAGGGCGCCCGCACCAAGCTGCCGCTGATCGGACGCATGCCGGTGAGCCAGCAGCAGCGCGCACTCGCCGGCCTGGCCTCCGTCGGCCTCGTCGGCCTCGTCACGGTCGCGCTGGTCTCGCAGAACAGCGCCAACGTCGCCGCGGCGCAGGTCGGCGCCACCGGCCAGTCGCTGATGCAGTCGCAGCGCCTCGCGAAGTCGGTGTCGCAGGCGCTCGTCGGCAGTCCGCAGGCCTTCCCCGAGGTGGAGGAAAGCGGCGAGGTGCTGGCCCGCGACGTGCGGGCGCTCGCCCAGGGCAACAAGCAACTCGGGATCGATCCCGCCGGGGGGGCGGTGCAGGAGTTGCTGCGCCCGCTGCTGCCGCTCGTCGACCAGGCCGAGAAGAACGCGGCCACCGTGCTGGGCCAGCAGAAGATCCTGACCCAGGTGGGCGAGGCGCTGCGCAGCATCAACCGCCAGTCGTCCGAGCTGCTCGAGGTGGCGGAGACCATCGTGTCGCTGAAGCTGCAGCGCAACGCGTCCGCCGCCGAGATCTCGGCCGCCGGCCAGCTGGTGATGCTGACACAGCGCATCGGCAAGTCGGCCAACGAGTTCCTGACGATGGAGGGCGTGAGCCCCGAGGCGGTGTTCCTGCTCGGCAAGGACCTGAACTCCTTCCGCGAGATCGGCGAGGGCCTGCTGGAGGGCAATGCCGAACTGCGCCTGCCCGCGGCCCGGGACGAGCAGACGCGCGAGCGCCTGGAAACGCTGCTCAAGCTCTACGACGAGACCCGCAACCAGGCCAGCGCCATCCTCGGCAACCTGCAGGGTCTGGTTTCCGCACGCGAGGCCCATTCGGCCATCATCGCCGACAGCGAGCCGTTGCGCGTCGGGTTGGCGCGCGTGCAGGAGAGCCTGGCGGAGAAGGCCGGCTTCGGCCTGCTGAACCTGCTCGGCCTGCTGGGCTCCGGCACGCTCGCGCTGCTGGGCATCGCCGGCCTGGGCTACGTCTACGTGCAGGACCAGCGCCAGCGCGCGATGCTCGCCGAGCACCAGCGACTCGAGGCCGAGCGCATGGAGCAGGAGGCCAAGCGCGTCAACGACGCCAACCAGGCGGCGATTCTGCGGCTGATGAACGAGCTGCAGATGGTGGCCGAGGGCGACCTGACGCAGCAGGCGACCGTGACCGAGGACATCACCGGCGCCATCGCCGACTCGGTGAACTACACGGTGGAGGAGCTGCGCTCGCTGGTGGCGCAGGTGCAGGGCACGGTGGCGCGCGTGACCGAGACCACGCAGCAGGTGGAAGCGACGTCCACCGAGCTGCTGGCGGCCTCCACGCAGCAGCTGCGCGAGATCCACGACACCGGCGAGTCGGTGCTGCGCATGGCGAGCCGAATCAACGAGGTGTCTGCCCAGGCCCAGCAGTCGGCCCAGGTGGCACGGCAGTCGCTGCAGGCCGCCGAGTCGGGTCTCGTCGCGGTGCAGAACGCCATCGGCGGCATGAACTCGATCCGCGACCAGATCCAGGACACGTCCAAGCGGATCAAGCGCCTCGGCGAATCGTCGCAGGAGATCGGCGAAATCACCGAACTGATCTCGGACATCACCGAGCAGACCAACGTGCTGGCGCTCAACGCCGCCATCCAGGCGGCCTCCGCCGGCGAAGCAGGCCGCGGCTTCTCGGTGGTGGCCGAGGAAGTGCAGCGCCTCGCGGAACGCTCGGCGGACGCGACGCGCCAGATCGCGGCACTGGTGAAGACGATCCAGACCGACACGCAGGACGCGGTGGCCGCCATGGAGCGCTCCACGCAGGGCGTGGTCGAGGGCGCGAAGCTCTCCGACGCGGCCGGCACCGCGCTGGGCGAGATCGACCGCGTGTCGCGCCAGCTCGCCGACCTGATCGCGCAGATTTCCGACCAGGCGCTGCGCGAAGCCGAATCCGCCAACGTCGTGGCCGGCAACATCCAGCACATCTTCGCAGTGACCGAGCAGACCGGCGAGGGCACCCGCTCCACCGCGCAACTGGTGCGTGAGCTCTCCAAGAGCGCGGAAGAACTGAAGCAGTCGGTCTCCCGGTTCACCATCAGCTGACGCGCGTGGAATTCCCCGCCTGCGTGGCCCGATGCGCCGAAGCGGATCCTGCCGCACGAGGAATGCGGCCGGAGCCGCGAGCGGGCTCGGGCCGCACCGTGTTTTTCCGCAGCTTTCGAGCGATATGGCGCATGAGTCGCTGACAGTGACGCTCGGATGGCGGGCTTGCGGCCCGCGCCGGGCCGCCTGAGAACCAACAGATACCCACACCCTGGGGCTTGGCATGGACAGCAATCGCGACACCCCACCGCATGACGACCTCAGCGCCCTGGCGTGGGTCCAGGAAGAGCTGCGCAAGTCGCTCGAAGCGTCGAACAAGGCGCTGCACCGTTTCCTGAAGGAGGCCGAAAGTGCCGGCGCCTCCGATGTCGATGACGTCGATCCGGCCATCCTGCGCGGCGCACGCCAGCAGCTTCACCAGAGCGCGGGTGCCCTCGAGCTGGTCGGGCTGAGCGCCGCCGCGCACCTGCTGCGGGCCGTCGAGGCGGCCGTGCAGCGCTTCGTGCTCAAGCCTCACAAGCTCGACCGCGCCGCAGTGGAGGTGCTCGAGCGGGCCGCCTTCGCGCTGATGGACTACCTCGCCCGCCTGCTCGCAGGCCGCAAGGTCTCGCCCGTGGCGCTGTTCCCGCAGTACAGCGCGGTGCAGAAGCTCGCCGGGGCGGAGCGCGTGCATCCCGCCGACCTGTGGAGCTTCGACTGGCGCTGGATCGAGCTGCCGGCCGAGCCCGGCATCGCGGCGCGCGCCGCGGACGCCGCCGCGCGCAACGAGATGGAGCGGCTGCTGCTGACGATGATGCGGCAGCCGGCCGCGGTGGCTGTGGTGGCCGCGCGCATGAGCGAGCTGTGCGCCGGCCTCGGCGCGCAGGCTCCGACATTGCAGACGCGCAGCTTCTGGCGCCTGGCGGCCGCCTTCTTCCAGGGCCAGGCGCTGGGCCTGCTGCCCAACGACGTCTACACCAAGCGCGTCGCCTCGCGCGTGCTGGCGCAGTTCGGCCAGCTCGGCCGCGGCGAGTCGGAGGTCTCGGACCGCCTCGCGCAGGACCTGCTCTTCTTCTGCGCCCAGTGCGTGCCGTCGCAGTCCACGCCGGCGCCGCGTGTCGCCGCGGTGCGCCGCGCCTACGGGCTCGAGCAGGCCGTCCCGGTGAGCTACGAGGAGTCGCACCTCGGGCGTTTCGACCCGGCACTGCTGCTGCAGGCCCGCAAGCGGGTGGCGGCCGCCAAGGACTCTTGGTCGGCAGTGGCCGGCGGCGAGATGCACCGGCTGCACAGCCTCAACGAGCAGTTCAGCCTAGTGGGGGATTCCCTGCGCCGCATCTATCCCGGCGGGGAGGTGCTGGCCGAGGCGCTGCAGCAGGCCGTGGTGCAGACCGTCAATGCCCGGGGCGCGCTGAGCGCGCCGCTGGCGATGGAGGTCGCGACCAGCGTGCTCTATCTCGAAGCCTCGCTGGAGGATGCGGACTTCGACGATCCGGCCCAGGTCTCGCGCACGACGCGGCTGGCCGAGCGCATCACCGCGGTGCGGCACGGGCAGAAGCCCGAGCCGCTCGAAGCCTGGATGGAGGACCTCTACCGCCGTGTCTCGGACCGCCAGACGATGGGCAGCGTGGTGCAGGAGCTGCGCGCTTCGCTGAGCGATGCCGAGGAGCACATCGACCAGTTCTTCCGCAAGCCCGAGGACGTCGCGGCGCTCGTCACGGTGCCGGCGCAGCTCGGCGCGATGCGCGGCGTGCTGTCGGTGCTCGGCCTGAAGCATGCGTCGCAGGCCGTGGTGCGCATGCGCGACGACGTCGATGCGCTCATCTCGGGCGGGTCCGGCGAGCCAGGCCCGGCACGCGAGGCGATGTTCCACCGTCTCGCCGGCAACCTCAGCGCCCTCGGCTTCCTGATCGACATGGTCAGCGTCCAGCCGAACCTGGCCAAGAGCCTGTTCGTCTTCGACGAGGCGACCGGCGAGTTGCGCCCCCTGATGGGGCGTGCCGTCGAACATCCGCTGCCTGCCGCATCCTCCGGCGAGTCGCAGGCCCCCGCCGCGCCGGCTTTCGTGCCGCAAGCAGCGCAGCGGCCCGAAGCGCCGCCGGCCCTGGTGGCGGCGCTGGCGGTCGCACAGCAGCCCGCCGCGGCGCTGGCTGCCGAGGCGGCCGGCCTCCCGCCGGTCCCCGACGCTCCCCCGGTTGCAGCCGAGGGAGCGTCGGCCGCGGTGCCCACGGTGCCCGAGCCCATGCGCCCCGCTTCGCTGCCGGTAGGCCCGAGGGCGGAGGTGCCGGCGCCAGTCGCCGAGAAGCCCGCGGCCGCACCAGCCATGCCACATCCGGCCGTGGCGCCCGCGGTGCCAGCCGCGACGCCGGCTTCGGCTCCCGCCGCCCCGGTGGCTGCCGCGCCTGCCACGTTGCCGCCCGCGGTGAATCCCGCGCCCCTGCTGCCGCCCGCGCTGGTCGACGAGGAGGTGGACGCGGAGATGCGGGAGATCTTCCTCGAGGAGGCGGCGGAGGTGCTGGTCCAGGCCGGGGAGGGGCTCGACCAGCTGGCTGCCCACCGCGGCGATGCCGACCAGCTCACCGTGGTCCGCCGCGCCTTCCACACGCTCAAGGGCAGCGCCCGCATGGTCGGCCTGAAGGACTTCGGTGAAGCCGGCTGGGCCTGCGAGCAGCTCTACAACCTCTGGCTGGCCGAGCAGCGCCCCGCGAGCAAGGATCTGCTGTCCCTGAGCCGCGAAGTGCTGGCCTACATGTCCGCCTGGGTGCAGGAAATCGCCGCCGGCACCCCCCCGACCCACCAGTCGCCCCCGGTGCGCGTGGCGGCCGATGCGCTGCGCCTCGAAGGCCGGGTGGTGCCGCTTGCCAGCATCGCGATTCCGCATGCCGAGGTCCAGCCGGCAGCGGCCGAACCGGTCGCCACCGTTCCCGAGGCTCCGGCCGTCGAAGAGTCGGCCCTCGAGCAGCCGGTCCTGCCGGCTGTGATCGACGCCGGGCCGGCCGAGCCGGTGCTCGCGGTGCCGGACGTGGCGCTGCCCCTGCCGAGCGAAGCCGGTGAAGGGATGCAGGACGTCGCGGCCCCGGCGATTCCCGCGACCGAGCCGGTCGTCGAGCTCTCGTTCGACGGCTTCGAACTCGAGGCCTCTTCGGCTGCCGAGGCGGCACCCGCGCCCCTCGATCTGCCGGAAGCGGCAGCGCAGCCCGCGACCGAGCCCGCGCCGCAGGCCTCCGCCACAGTGGAGGACCTCGCGCCCTCGTTCGACGCCCCAGTGTTCGCGCCGCAAGCCGTCGAGTCCCCGGAGATCCCGCCGGCCTCCGACGCGGCGGCCGATTTCCCGTTCGACGACTTCGACCTCGAGATCGTCGCCGCCACGGAGGCCGTCGAGGCGCCCCTGCCGGAAGCGGCCACCCTCCTCGCGCCCGAGCCGGCGCCGGAGGCGGTCGGGCTGGCCGGCGAGGGCATGACGCCGACCGTCGAGCCGACTGAGCCGCCGGCCGTCGAGCCCGAAGCGGCCGTTGCGGACTCCGCGGTGTCCGGACTGCCGGCCGATTTGCCGTTCGAAGGCTTCGAGCTCGAGGTGGCCTCAGTCGTGGCCACCGTGGAGGAGCCGCCTGCGGTAGAGGCAGCTTCTTGCGTCCTGCCCGCCGCTGCCGAAGAGGGCCCGGTGCCGGCGGAGCAGGCCGACGCCTTCGACCCCGCCGACCTCGCGTCCCCGGTGACCGGGGAGGCCGAGGCGGTCGAGCTTCCTGCCCTGCAGGCGCCGTTCGATGCGGCGTTCGAGCTGCCGCCGCTCGAGGCCGAGCAAGGCGAGGGCGCCACACTGCCGGGCGAGGCTGCGGTCGAGTTCGTTGCCGATCTTTCCTCCGGCACGCCTGCTCCCGCGATCGCTACGGCCGAGGACGCGGTCGACGCGGCCCGGGTCGCCGAGTCCGCCGACACGTCTGCCTTGACGGTCGAGTTCTCGGCGCCGGATTTCGACCTGCTGTTCGGAACGGAGCCAGTGGCCGCCCCGGCGGCTCCGCAGCCCTCTGCGCAACAGGACGAAGCTGCGACCCTCCCGGCAGCGACCGCGATGGACGAGGCACCGGCCGCGTTCGCGCAGCGGACGGGCGACGCGGACGAGTCTGTCATCGGTGCGACGCCGGATGCCGTGCAGCCGGCCCTGCCGGAGCCCGGCGAGCCGGCCGAAGCGACTGCGGTCGCGGACCTCGGGGCGCTCGATTTCGAGTTCGAGATCCCGGCGCCGGGCGCCGAGCCGCCGTCCCATGACGCGGGTCGTATCGATTTCGATCTCGATTTCGGGCTTGCGGGTGCGGCAGCCGATGCCGCGGAATTCTCCACGCCCGCGCAGGGGGAGCCCGTGCCGGCCGAGTCGGTGTTGCCGCCGGAATTCGGCGTCTCCGATCTCGCCGCAGCTGCGGAGACGCTCCTGGCCGGGTTGGCGACGGAGCCGGCACAGGACGCGCTGCTCCCGGCCGAGCCGCAAGCGGTGTCCGCTGCGGCGGACGATCAGCCCGCTGCGCAGCCGGCGGCTGACCTCGCGGAGCCGGCCGGCGACATGCCGGACGCCGAGGCCGGTGCCTTCGCGGTCGAGGAGGAGCTCACGAGCAGCGACGACCTCGTCAAGGCCATCGGCCCGCTGCGGGTGGCGACGCCGCTGTTCAACATCTATCTCGCCGAGGCCGACGAGCTGTCGCTGCGACTGTGCGCCGAACTGGGCGAGTGGGCGGTGGAGCCGACCCAGCAGCCCAGCGAGCTCGCGATCGCCGCGGCCCACTCGCTTGCCGGCTGTTCCGCCACCGTGGGCTTCTCGGAACTGTCGCAGCTGGCGCGCCAGCTCGAGCATGCCCTGATGCGCACGCAGACGATCGGCTTCGGCCTCCCGCAGGAAGCCTTGCTGTTCGGGGACGTGGCCGAGGAGATCCGCAGCCTGCTGCACCAGTTCGCCGCCGGCTTCCTCGGAAGCCCGCAGCCGCTGCTGCTCGAGCGCTTGGCTGCGCACGAACTGGATTCGGCGCAGCGCCTGGGCGAGGCGAACCGCAATCCCGCCGCGGCCGACGAGCCGGAGATCGATCCGGCGGCCTTCGAGATGGAGCCGCTGCTCGGCGACGAGGCGCTGCTGCCCGCAGGCGTCGAGCCGGCGGCGTTTGCGGCATCCGGCGAGGACGACACGAGGAGCCCGGCGGCGCCGGCTTCAGAGGAGGCGATTCGTCCCGAGGAGCCCCAGGCGCTTCAGGAGCCGGCCGCGATGGAGGCGGTCGCCGCGCCGCCTGCCGACGAGGCCGACGCTGCGGAGCCTGTGCTTTTGCTGCCGGAATCCGGCGAGGTCGCGGCGCCGGCCGACGAGGCCGCCCCCGTGCCGCAGCCGGCCGCCGCGTCGCTGCGCGAGGACAGCGCGCTGGTCGAACTGATGCGCTCCGGCGTGACTTCGCTCGAGACGCTGGAGCCGCTGGCGCCGGTGACGCCGCGCACCGAGTCCGGGGTGCGGCGCCAGGACATCGACGACGATATCGATGCGGTCGACGCGGTCGATACCGACCTGTTCCCGATCTTCGAGGAGGAGGCCGAGGAACTGCTGCCCAAGCTGGCCGGCGAAATGCGCGAATGGCTGCAGCAGCCGGGCGAGCATGCGGTGGCCAATGCCTGCATGCGCACGCTGCACACCCTCAAGGGCGGTGCCCGCCTCGCCGGCGCGATGCGCTTGGGCGAGCTGGCCCACCGGCTCGAGACGAGCATCGAGCGCCTGATGGCGCGCGGCAACATCGTCTCCGCCGACGTGGAGGCGCTGCAGGCCAAGGTCGACGCGTTGGCGGCCACCTTCGAGGCCCTGCGCTCGATGGATGCGCAGGCCTATGCCGACGCGGCGGCCCTGCTGCACGAGTCGGCTCAGCCCGCTGCGCCGCAGCCGGCCGCGATGCCGGTCGTGCCGGCCGGGTCCGTTGCGACCGAGATCGGCGCCGAGGCCGGTGCTCAGGCGCTGCTGCCTGCCGTCGAGTCCCTGCTGCCGATCGACTGGTCGCGCTTCACGCCGCATTCCGGGCTTGCGCGTGCCGCGGTCCCGCGCGGCACGTCGGGCGGCCAGACCCTGGTGCGGGTGCGCGCGCAGCTGCTCGACCGCCTCGTCGGCGAGGCGGGCGAGGTGAGCATCACGCGCGCGCGCCTGGAGGCGGAGCTCGGCAGCATCCGCAGCTCGGTGGTTGACCTGACCGACAACCTGGAGCGCCTGCGCCAGCAGCTGCGCGACATCGAGCTGCAGGCCGAGACCCAGATGGCCACCCGCATGGAGGCTGCCAAGGCCGAGGGCCACCAGTTCGATCCGCTCGAGTTCGACCGCTTCACGCGCTTCCAGGAAATCACGCGCATGATGGCCGAGTCGGTCAACGACGTGCACACCGTGCAGCGCACGCTGATGCGCACGCTGCAGACTGCCGAGGACGAGCTGGCCGCGCAGGCGCGGCTGACGCGCGACCTGCAGGACGACCTGCTGCGCACCCGCATGGTGGAGTTCGAGGGCATGTTCGAGCGCCTCTACCGCGTCGTGCGCCAGGCCGCCAAGGAGTCGGGCAAGCAGGTCCGGCTCGACATCGTCGGTGGCTCGATCGAGGTCGACCGCGGCGTCCTGGAGCGCATGACCGGTCCGTTCGAGCACCTGCTGCGCAACGCCGTGACGCACGGCATCGAGTCGCCCGAGCAGCGGGCGGCGGCGGGCAAGGACCCGATCGGCACCATCCTCATCTCGCTGCAGCAGGAGGGCAACGAGGTGATGGTGGAGTTCCGCGACGACGGGGCCGGCCTGAACCTGCAGCGCATCCGCGACAAGGCCGTCGCGTCCGGCAAGATCCACCCCGACGCCAGGCTCAGCGACGAGGAGACCGCGGCGCTGATCTTCCTGCCCGGCCTGACCACGGCCGAGACGGTGACCGAGCTGGCCGGGCGCGGCGTCGGCATGGACGTGGTGCGCTCGGAGGTCAACGCGATGGGCGGCCGCATCGAGACGGCGACCGCCGCCGGGCAGGGCACCCGCCTGCGCCTGGTGCTGCCGCTGACCACCGCGGTCACCCAGGTGGTGATGCTGCGTTGCGGCGAGACGGTGGTCGGCGTGCCGGCGAGCCTGATCGAGATCGTGCGGCGCGGCCGCATTGAGGAGGTGGCGCACGCCCACGCGAGCGGCGTCTTCGCGGTCGGCGAGCAGTCGCTGCCGTTCTTCTGGCTCGGCGCGCTGCTGCAGTCCAGCGGCCACAGCAACGAGACGCCGGCGCGCACCGTGCCGGTCGTGATCGTGCGCAGCGCGAGCCAGCGGGTCGCACTGCATGTCGACGAGGTGCTCGGCCACCAGGAAGTGGTGGTGAAGAACCTCGGGCCGCAACTGTCGCGCCTGCCCGGCCTGGCCGGCATGACACTGCTCGCGTCCGGGGCGGTGGGTCTGATCTACAACCCGGTGGCGCTCGCCACGGTGTACGGCAGGACGGCGCGCGAGCTGACGCTGCAGGCCCAGGCCGCGGGCGCACAGGCCGCCACGCCGAGTGCCCGCGAGGCTGCCGAGGCCGAGGCCGTCGTGCCGCTGGTGCTGGTGGTGGACGACTCGCTGACCGTGCGCCGCGTCACGCAGCGCCTGCTGGTGCGCGAGGGCTACCGCGTCGCGCTGGCCAAGGACGGCCTCGAGGCGCTGGAGCGGCTGGCGGAGGAGCGCCCGGCCGTGGTGCTCAGCGACATCGAGATGCCGCGCATGGACGGCTTCGATCTGGTGCGCAACATGCGCGCCGACGCGGGGCTGGCGCACCTGCCGGTTATCATGATCACTTCGCGGATCGCGCAGAAGCACCGCGACTATGCGGCCGAACTCGGCGTCGACCACTACCTCGGCAAGCCTTACAGCGAGGAGGAGTTGTTGGGATTGATTGCGCAGTACTGCCGTGAGCAGCAACTCGTCTGAGCCGTCCCGCAAGGACGAGGGGGGCAGCGACGCCCCCCGTGACGTCCCGGGTGCCGCAGCGGGCGCCGGGGCCGGCCAGCGGCCGCTGGAGCATGTGGCCGCGCTGACCGGCAACCGCGACCGCGAACTGCTCGACGTCACGCTCGTGACGGCGCTGATGGACCTGTTGCACTGCCGCTGCGTGAGCGCCTGCCGCCTGGTGGGCGACGCGCACGGGCAGCGCTGGCAGACGCGGGCCGCGCTGGAGGCCGGCGACCTCGCGCCCCTGTCCGACCCCCCCTGGCTGGAGCTCGACGAGCTGCCGCCGGCGCAGCAGCACCCGCTGCGGCTGGACTGCGTGCAGCGCGCCGCGGTGGTGCGGGAGGCGCAGCCGCACGGGGCGCTGACGCTGTTCCCGCTGCCCGGCGAGGGCGGGGCGGGCGGCGTGATCGAGGTCGCTTCGGCGGCGGCGCTCGGCGAGGAGACCGAGCGGCTCGTCGCCAGCATCCTGCGCATCTACCGCAACTTCGAGAGCCTGCTCGACTACAGCGAGCGCGACACGCTGACGGGGCTGCTGAACCGCAAGAGCTTCGACGAGACCTTCCTGAAGTTCGTCGCCGCGCCCCGGCCGGCAGCGTCGTTGCCGCGCGGCGACGGCGAACGCCGCGACGCCGAGCAGGCAGCGCGCCGCTGGCTCGGCGTGGTCGACATCGATCATTTCAAGTCGGTCAACGACCGCTTCGGCCACCTGATCGGCGACGAGGTGCTGCTGCTCGTCGCGCGACTGCTGCGCAGCACCTTCCGCTTCCAGGACCGGCTCTACCGCTTCGGCGGCGAGGAATTCGTGATCCTGCTGCACTGCGCCGACGAAGCCGAGGCGCTGTCGGCCTTCGAGCGCCTGCGCGGCAACATCGAGGGCTTCCGCTTCCCGCAGGTCGGCAGCGTCACGGTGAGCGTCGGCTTCGCGGAGGCGAGGCCGGGCGACACGCCGGCGCTGGCCTTCCAGCGCGCCGACGAGGCGCTCTATCACGCCAAGCAGACCGGGCGCAACCGCGTCTGCAGCCATGCGGCGCTGCTGGCCAGCGGCGCGCTCGCGCCGCCGAGCGCACCGCAGACCGGCAGCATCGACCTGTTCTGAGGCAGCGGGGCCGCACCGGCCTCACAGCCGGTGCAGCGCGACCTCCCGCTCGTGGAAGGAGGCGGCCGCGAGCTCGTGCAGGTGGCGGTGGTGCGTGAACAGCAGCACCTGCGCATGGGCCGAGAAGGCCAGCAGCGCGCGCAGGATCTGCTGCGCGCGCTCGTCGTCCGAGGTCATCAGCACGTCGTCGAGCACCAGAGGCATCGCGAAGCGGCCGGCCGCGCCGTGATCCGAGCGCACCGCCTGGGCCGCCAGCCGCAGCGCGAGGTAGAGCTGGTCGGCGGTGCCCTCGCTCATCGCGTCGAGCGCGACGCGGCGGCCGTCCTCGCGCTCGGCCAGCAGCACCGGCCCCTGCTCGCGCTCGTCGACCACCAGCCGCGTGTAGCGGCCGGCCGTCATCTGCTCGAAGTAGCGCGAGGCCTCGCCGAGCATCGGGCCCTGCGCGCGCTCGCGGAAGCGCCGCTGCGCCTCGTGCAGCAGCGCGCCGGCGAGTTTCAGCCGCGCCCAGGGCCGCACCGCCGAGCGCAGCCGTGCCGCGGCGAGCTCCAGAGCCTCGCGCTGCGCGGCGGCTTCGCCCGAGCCGTCCACTGCGTCGAGCGCCGCGCGCGCCTCGCGCTCGCGCCCGGCAGCGGCCTTCAACGCCGCTTCCTGCCGCTCGATCGCCTCCAGGCATTGCGCGCGCTGCTGCTCCAGCGCCGCCACGTCGAGGCCGGCGAGGCGCCGCGCCAGTTCCTCGCGCGGCTGGTCCGACGCGAGCGCGATCTGCCGTCGCAAGCGCTCCAGCTCGTCCCCTGCCTGCGCCTTGCGTTGCGCGCGCGCCTGCACCGCGGCGAGCCCGTCGCGCGCGACACCACCGGCGGCCTCGCACAGCGCGGCGAGCGTCGCTTCCTGCTGCGCGGCGAGCGTCTCGGCGCGCGCGAGCGCCGAGCGTGCCGACTCGCGGTCCTGCATGCTCAGCGCGCGCTGCTGCGCCGCGGCGCGGGCGGCGGCGAGCCGCTGCGCGAGCCGGTCGGCGAAGGCGCCGACATGCGGGGGCGGCGCCTCGCCGAGCAGGCCGGCGAGGTCGGCGGCCATCGCGCCGAGCGCCTCGGCCTGCGCCTGCAGCGCGTCGCGGCGCACGCGACGCGACGCGGTCTCGTCGTGCAGCGCCGCGAGCGCCATCAGCTCCTGCGCCCGCGCCTGCACCGCCGCGGCGCTGCTGCCCGCGGGCAGCAGCAGCCGCGCGTGCCAGCGCGACAGCGCCTCCAGCGGCTCGCGGCGCCGCGCCTCGAGCTCGGCGATCGCCTTTGCGCCGGCCTCGCGTTCACGGCGCAGCCGGCGCTGCTCGGCGTCGAAGGCTGCGCTGCGCGACTCCTGCTCGCGCAACGCGCGGGCCTGCTCCGCGCCGCGCGCCAGCAGAGCCGGCCAGGGCGTCTGCGGCGAGGGCGCCTCGCCTGGGAGCACCGCGCACAGTGCCTCGCGCGCCTGCCGGGCGGCCTCGTGCAGCTCGTGCTCGGCCTGCCCGGCCTCGGCGAGCTGCTGCGCGAGCTCGCGCGCCGCGTCGCAGCGCGCCTGCCACTGCCGCAGCGCCTGCGGCGCGAGCGCCGGCAGCGCGTGCTCGCGCAGCAGCCGCTGCCAGTCCTCGTCACGGGCCCGCGCACGGGCGGCGTTCTCGTCGAGCTGCGCGGCGATCCCGGCGAGGCGCGCGCCCATCTGCTCGATGCGCACGCCGCATTCCTCGACCTTCGCGGCGCGCTCGGCGTCGCGCTGCAGCAGGTCGGCCTGCCGGTCGGCCTCGGCCATCGCCGCCTCGAAGGCCGCCGGCAGCGGCAGGCCGGCGGCCCAGCATGCCACCCGGTCCCGCAGCCCGGCGGACGCATCCTCGGGGCCACCCACCTGCTTCACGAGCTGCCAGCCCTCGTCGCGACGGCGTCGCGCGTCGCGCAGGCTCGCGGCGGTGGCGACCTCGCCGCCCGCCTGCAGCGTGCGCAGGCGCAGCTGCTGCGCCGCCTCGTCGCGGCGCAGGTTGAGCTGCTCGTCCTCGAGCGTGCGGCGCGCCTGCGCGAGCGTCTCGGCGGCACGGTCGGCCGCGTCGATCTGCGCGTCGAGCAGCGGGCGCACGCCTGCGAGCGCGGCGGGCTCGCCGAGGCCCAGGTCGTGCAGCGCGCGCCGCAGCCGCTCGGCGAGCTGCTCGCGGCGCTGCTGCGCGGCGGCCTGGCGTGCCGGCAGCTCGCCGAGCGCGCGGGCGGCGGCGAGCGCCTCGTCGAGCCGCGGCAGCCGCTGCGGCTCGGGCGGCATCGGCCGCGCGGCCTCGTCGGCCCGCAGCTCGGCGTCGAGCCGCGCCTGCTGCTCGCGCAGCAGCTGCAGCCGCGCGTCGAGCTGCGCGAGCGCGTCGAGCTGCTGCTGCAGCGCGGCCTCGTCGGCGCGCGAGGGCGCGGCCGCCAGCAGCAGCTGCGGCGCCGTGCCCGGCGCGATGCGGGCGGCGCGCAGCGCGAAGTCGTCCTGCGCATGCGCGAGCGCGGCCTGCAGCTGCTGCAGCTCGGCGCGGCCCTGCTCGACCTGCTCGCGCATCGCGAGCAGCCGCTCGACCATCGCGGCGAGCTCGAGCACGCGGTCCTCCACCGTCAGCGCATCGAGCACTGCCTGCGCCGCCTGCAGCTGCCCGGCGGCGAGGCGCGCGTCGGACTGCGCGCGGGCGAGCGCGTCCTCGGCGCGCTCGCGCTGCCCGCACGCGTCGGGCGGCAGGTCCGGCGCGTCGGCGAGCGCCGCGCAGTCGGCCTCGCGCAGCGCCAGCTCGCGCAGCAGCGGCGCGACGGTGCGCAGCTCGCCCAGCCCGGCAAGCCGCTGGCGCAGCGCGGCCAGCGCCTGCTCGGACTGCGCCAGCTCCTCGCCCGCCAGCTCGTGCGCGCGCTGCAGCTGCTTCCATTGCGCGGGCTTGGTCAGCGCGGCGCGGCAGGCCTGGCGCGCGTCCTCGATCTGGCGCCGCGCCTCGTTGATCGCCGCGGTGCTGGCGCGCGGGCTGTAGAACCGCTTCGCCTCGGCCTCGATCGACTCCAGCAGCGCGTTGACGCCCTGCGCGCCGGCGCTGGCGGCGAACAGCGCCGCGCCGAGCTCGCCGCGGCCGGCGATCAGCTCGCGCCCGCCCTGGCGCAGTCGCGCGTGGTCGAGGCCGAACATCGCCTCGAACTCGGCGCGCGACAGCCGCCCCGTGAGCGCCGCCTCGTCGTCGGGCGACACGCGCCCGCCGCCGAGCGCCTCGCCGCTCTCGGGACAGCAGCGCGACAGCGTGTCGAGGCGGCCCTTGTGCCGCATCAGCCCGAGCAGCCGGCCGTCGCCGCCGACGAAGGCGCCTCCGACGCGCATGCGCTCGTAGGGGTGGACGAAGCTGTCGGCGCTGCGCATCGGGATGCCGAAGCGCAGGTCGCCCATCGCGCGCAGCGCCGAGGACTTGCCGGCCTCGTTGGGGCCGTAGACCAGGTGCAGGCCGGCAGGCGAGGCCGAGAGGTCGAGCACGCGCTCGGTGAAGGGGCCGAAGGCCTTCAGGAACAGCCGCACGAGCTTCATGCGCGCTCCTCCGTGCCGGCCAGGCGCGCGAGCACGGTGGCCTCGGCGTCGAGCAGCAGCGCGCGCAGCGCGGCGGCGTCGTCCAGGTCCGGGATCAGCCCGTCGCCGCCGTCCGCGCGCACCTCGGGCGGCAGGGTCTGCAGCAGCTCGCCGAGCGCCTGCCGCGCCCAGCCGGGCAGGGCCTGCGGGTCGGCGCAGAGCTCGTCGACCAGCCGGGCCAGCTCGCCGATCGCGTCGTCGCGCGCGGCCGCCGCCTGCCGGTCGAGCGGTGCATGCAGCTCCGCGTGGACGCGCTCGAGCCAGATCTCGGCCTCGCCCAGGTCCTGCGCCGCCGCCTGCGCCGCCGCCTCCAGCGTGCCGGGCGAGCGGGCCTCGAGCGTCTTCAATGGTGTTGCGCCGCGCAGGTTCAGCCGCACCGCGTGCAGCCGGTCCGGCGCCGTGGCGTGCAGCCGCGCCAGCGCGTCGCCCGCCGCGGCCTGGAAGGCGGCGAGCGAGTCGATGCCGTCGAGCGCGAGCTCGAGCTGCGTCCAGCGCACCACGTCGAGCGGCACGAACTCGGCCGAGACGCGGCCGTCGGCGCCGACGCTCACCAGCTCGCAGCCCTTCGGGCCGCACTCGTTGGCGTGGCGCCCCTGCAGGTTGCCGGGGAAGACGATGCGCGGCTGCTCGCACACCACCTGGCGCGCGTGCACGTGGCCGAGCGCCCAGTAGTCGTAGCCCTTGGCCTGCAGGGCCGCGAGGCTGGTGGGCGCGTAGGTGTCGTGCGCGGGCGAGCCGGCGAGGCTGGTATGCAGCACGCCGATGTTGAAGAGGCCCGCGACCGCCGCCGGGTAGTGCGGCACCAGGTCCTCGGGCACCTCGCGCTCGGGGAAGCTGCGCCCATGCAGCGCGACGCCGAGCGCGGGCAGCAGCAGGGTCTGCGCGCTGCGGCTGGAGAAGACCTGCACATGCTCCGGCAGCTCGAGCTGGCGGCTGATGACGCCCTGCGCGTCGTGGTTGCCGTGCGCGATGAAGACGCGCACGCCGCCGCGGCCGAGCCGCACCATCTGCTCGCGGAAGAACAGCCCGGTGTGGAAGTCCTGCCAGTCGCGGTCGTAGATGTCGCCCGCGAGCACGACGAAGGCGACGCGCTCGGCGAGCGCCAGCTCGACCAGGCGCTCGAGCGCGCGGCGCGTCGCGCCGCGCAGCCGCTCGGCCGGCGCGCCCTCGTAGCGGGCGAGGCCGCGCAGCGGGCTGTCGAGGTGCAGGTCGGCGGCGTGCAGGAAGCGCAGGGTCATCGGTCGGCTCGGCGGGCGGAGGGCAGGGCGGTCGAGGGATGGCAGTATGTGCGAAATGGACTGTCCGACATCACGGGGGTGAAAGCTTGTCGCGCGCCGAACGCCTGCTGGAGCTGGTGCAACTGCTGCGCCGCCACCGCCGACCGGTGAGCGGCGCGGCGCTCGCCGCGGAGCTCGGCATCAGCCTGCGAACGCTCTACCGCGACATCGCGAGCCTGCAGGCGCAAGGCGCCGCGATCGACGGCGAGCCGGGCATCGGCTACCTGCTGCGCCCGGGCTTCATGCTGCCGCCGCTGATGTTCTCCGAGGACGAGATCGAGGCGCTGGTGCTCGGCTCGCGCTGGGTGGCCGAGCGCGCGGACGACCGGCTCGGCCACGCAGCGCGCAACGCGCTCGCGAAGATCGCGGCGGTGCTGCCGCCGGACCTGCGCGAGTCGCTGGACGCGTCGGCGCTGCTGGTCGGGCCCGGCGAGCAGCCGCTGCCCGGGCAGGTCGAGCTGTCGCTGCTGCGCGAGGCGATCCGCGCCGAGCGCAAGCTCGCGCTTCGCTACCTCGACCTGAAGGGCGCCGAGACGCAGCGCACGGTCTGGCCCTTCGCGCTCGGCTACTTCGAGCGCGTGCGGGTGCTCGTCGCCTGGTGCGAGACGCGGCAGGACTTCCGCCATTTCCGCGCCGACCGGCTGCGCGAGGCGACGCGGCTGGAGGCGCGCTACCCGCAGCGGCGCCAGGCGCTGCTGCGGCGCTGGCGCGAGCGGCAGGGCATCGCGGAGCGATAGGCCGGCATGCATGCTGCTGACAGGAATTGACAGTGGCAGTTCTTACTCTCGGTGTCACCGGGCCGCAGTGACGCACCGCAGCCGCCCCGAGACAGGGCGATTCGGCGTATGAGCCGGCCGGGCAACTTTCTGACACCGAGAACGGAGAACCAACGCCATGTCCACGCCCAGCTTCATCCTCCTCTACGTCGCCAGCCCCGAGGCCAGCGCCGCCTTCTACGCCGGGCTGCTCGGCCGCGCGCCCATCGAGGCCTCGCCCACCTTCGCGATGTTCGCGCTCGACAAGGGGCTGATGCTCGGTCTGTGGGAGCGGCGCGGCGTCGAGCCCGCGGCCACTGCCGCTCCGGGCGGCAGCGAGCTGGCATGGCCGGTGGCGGATGACGCGGCCGTCGAGGCCCTGCATGCCGCCTGGCGGCAGCGCGGCCTGCCGATCGCGCAGGCGCCGACGCGCATGGACTTCGGCCTCACCTTCGTCGCGCTCGACCCGGACGGCCACCGCCTGCGCGTCTTCGCGCCGGAGGGGCAATGAGCCGCGGCTGGATCGCGGTGGCCTGCGCCGAGCATGTCCGGCTCGGGCGCGAGGGCGGCTTCATGCAGGTCTGCCACGGCAAGGCGGCGCCGCTGCGGCGCCTGCGGCCGGGCGACCGGGTGGCCTACTACTCGCCGACCGAGCGCTTCGGCGGCGGCGAGCGGCTGCAGGCCTTCACGGCGCTCGGCGTCGTGAGCGAGGGCGAGCCCTATCTCTTCGACATGGGAGGGGGCTTCCGGCCGTTCCGGCGCGACGTCGGCTGGCTGCCGTCGCACGCCGCGCCGATCCGGCCGCTGCTCGCGGAGCTCGAGTGGACCGCGGGGCAGCCGAACTGGGGCGCCCGGCTGCGCTACGGCCTGTTCCCGGTCAGCGGGCACGACATGGAGCGGATCGCGCAGGCGATGCAGGCGCCTCAGCCCTTCTTCACGCTCTCGTAGCGCAGCAGCGTCTTCTGCCGTGCCGCGTCGTGGTCGACGATCGGCGCCGGGTAGTCCTCGCCGGGCGTGAAGCCGGTGCCGGCGAGGTCGACCGGGCGCGCCTTCCACGGCGCGTGCACGAACTCGTCCGGCAGCGCGGCGAGCTCGGGCAGGTAGCGGCGGATGAACCTGCCGTGCGGGTCGAACTTCTGGCTCTGGGTCACGGGGTTGAAGATGCGGAACCAGGGCTGCGCGTCGCAGCCGGTGGAGGCGGCCCACTGCCAGCCGCCGTTGTTTGCGGCGAGGTCGTGGTCGTTGAGCTTTTCCGCGAAGTAGCGCTCGCCGCGGCGCCAGTCGATGCCGAGGTCCTTGCACAGGAAGCTGGCGGTGACCATGCGCAGCCGGTTGTGCATGTAGCCGGTCTGGTTGAGCTGGCGCATCCCGGCGTCCACGAGCGGGTAGCCGGTGCGGCCGGCGCACCAGGCGGCGAACAGCACGTCGGCGTGCTTGCCGTGCTCCCACTTGATCGCGTCGTACTCGGGCCTGAACGCATGCGTGACGACCCGCGGGTGGTGGTGCAGCAACTGCTGGTAGAACTCGCGCCAGATCAGCTCGTCGAGCCAGACCGCGGCCCCGCGCGAGCCGGCCCGCGCGCGCTCGAGCGCCTCGCGCGCGAGCTGGCGCGGCGAGACCGTGCCGAAGCGCAGGTGCACCGACAGGTAGCTCGGGCCCTTCACCGCGGGGAAGTCGCGCGTCTCGTGGTAGTGGTCGATGCGCTCGAGGAAGTCCGCGAACATCGCCTGCGCGCCGCTCTCGCCCGGCGCGAGCCGCAGCTCGTGCAGGTTGGTGGGCTCGAAGCCGAGCTCGGCGAGCGTCGGCACGCCGCGGGCGAAGCCGGCGGGCAGGGGGGCGAGCGCGGCGGCATGGCGCTCCACCGGCCACTCGGCGAGCCGCGCCTCGTCCACCTGCCGCAGCCAGTTGTTGCGGTAGGGCGTGAAGACGCTGTAGGGCAGCCCGGTGCCGGTGAGCACCTCGTCGCCCTCGAACACCACCTGGTCCTTCGTGGTGTGGAAGGCGATGCCGGCGTCGGCCAGCGCGCCGAGCACGCGCGCGTCGCGCGCCTTGGCGGCCGGCTCGTAGTCGTGCGCGGCGAACACCGCCTGCACGTGCAGGCGGTCGGCGAGCGCCGGCAGCGCCTGCGTCGCCGCGCCGTGCAGCACGATCAGGCCGACGTCCGCGTGCCCGTGGCGCAGCCCGAGCGCGGCGAGCTCCGCGTCGAGCGCGAGCAGGCTGTCGCGGATGAACTCGACGCGCCGGTCGGCGCGCGGCAGCGGCTCGAGGATCTCGGTGTCGAAGACGAAGGCGCACCAGACCCGGCGCGACTGGTGCAGCGCGTGGTGCAGCGCGGCGTTGTCGCGCACCCGCAGGTCGCGGCGCAACCAGACCAGCGCCGCGTCGAAAGTTTTGTCCATGACCCCGAGTGTGGCCCAGGAACCCGCGCCGCGTCAGGGACGGGGGAGCCCCGCGGCGGGGCGGCTGCACTAGAATCCGCCCATGTCCGGCCGCGCCTCCGCCATCGACCTCACGAACCAGTTCCTGATCGCCATGCCCGGCATGTCCGAGGACATGTTCGCGGGCGCGGTGATCTACCTCTGCGAGCACTCGCCCCAGGGCGCGCTCGGTCTCGTGATCAACAAGCCGATCGACCTCAAGCTCGCCAACCTGTTCGAGAAGGTCGACCTCGCGCTCGACCGGCCCGAGCTGGCCGAGGCGCCGGTCTACTTCGGCGGCCCGGTGCAGACCGAGCGCGGCTTCGTGCTGCACGAGCCGCTCGGCGGCGAGGGCGACGAGGGCTACGGCTCCTCGCTCACGGTGCCCGGCGGCCTGCAGATGACCACCAGCAAGGACGTGCTGGAGGCGCTGTCGCTCGGCGCCGGCCCCAAGAAGGTGCTGGTCACGCTCGGCTACAGCGGCTGGGGCGCCGGCCAGCTCGAGGAGGAGCTCGGGCGCAACGGCTGGCTCAGCGTCAAGGCCGATCCCGCGATCATCTTCGACACGCCGGTCGAGCAGCGCTACACGCGCGCGCTGGCGCTGCTCGGCATCGACCCCGGCATGCTGACCCAGGAGGCCGGGCACGCATGAGCGCTTCCGCACGGCCGCTCCGAAGGAAGCGTGCCGTCCCTCGCGGAGGGACCGCGCGCGGCGCGAGGGTGCGTCGATGAGCGACGCGCCGCCCCCGGCCCCCTCGACACCGCACCAGACCTTCCTCGCTTTCGACTACGGCCTCAAGCGGGTCGGCGCGGCCGCGGGCAACTCGTTCACGCGCTCGGCCACCCCGCTGCGCACCATCGCCGCCGAGGGCGACGCGCGCTTCGCGGCGATCGCCCGGCTGATCCAGGAGTGGCGCCCCGACGCGCTGGTGATCGGCGTGCCCTTCCATCCGGACGGCGCCGCGCACGACAACACCGCGCGCGCGCGCCGCTTCGGCCGCCAGCTGCAGGGGCGCTTCGGCCTGCCGGTGCACGAGGTCGACGAGCGCTACACCACCACCGAGGCGCTCGCCGCCGGTGCACGCGATGCCGACGCGGCCGCGGCCTGCCTGATCCTGGAACAGTTCTTCCGCGACCATTTCAAGGAGACCCGATGAGCACGCTGCACCTCGACGCCGAAGCGCTGTACACCGAACTCGCCGCCGGTGTGCGCGCGCTGCTGCGCCCCGACGCGGCGCTGGTGGGCGTGTGGTCCGGCGGCGCGTGGCTCGCGGAGCGGCTGCAGCGCGAGCTGGGCCTGCCCGGCGAGCACGGCGTGATCTCGAGCGCGCTGCACCGCGACGACTTCGGCCAGCGCGGCATGAGCGCCGGCGCCGACCACACGCGGCTGCCCTTCGAGGTCGAGGGCCGCCACATCCTGCTGATCGACGACGTGCTCTACACCGGCCGCACCACGCGCGCGGTGATCAACGAGCTGTTCGACTTCGGCCGCCCGGCGAGCGTGACGCTGGCAGTGCTGGTCGACCGCGGCGGGCGCGAGCTGCCGATCCAGCCGGCCTTCTCCGCCGCGCGCATCCACGTGCCGGCCGGGCAGCGCCTGTCGCTCGCGCGCAGCGACGCCGGCCGCTTCACTTTCGACATCAAGACCATCGCGCTGTGAGGCCCCCGAGGGGCCCGGCGCGGTGAAGAGGACGCGATGCTCTACAAACGCAATCCCCAGCTCAACCGGCACGGTGAACTGATCCACCTGCTGTCCATCGAGGGCCTGCCGCGCGCGGTGATCCACCAGATCCTGGACACCGCCGAGACCTTCCTGAGCGTCAACGACCGCGAGGTCAAGAAGGTTCCCCTGCTGCGGGGAAAAAGCGTGTTCAACCTGTTCTTCGAGAACAGCACGCGCACGCGCACCACCTTCGAGATCGCCGCCAAGCGCCTCTCGGCCGACGTGCTCAACCTCGACATCGCGAAGTCGAGCGCCTCCAAGGGCGAGAGCCTGCTCGACACGATCGCGAACCTCTCGGCGATGCACGCCGACATGTTCGTCGTGCGCCACAGCGAGAGCGGCGCGCCGTATCTCATCGCCCAGCACTGCGCGCCGCACGTGCATGTCGTGAACGCCGGCGACGGCCGCCACGCGCACCCGACGCAGGGGCTGCTCGACATGTACACGATCCGCCACTACAAGCGCGACTTCACCAACCTCACGGTGGCGGTGGTCGGCGACATCGTGCACTCGCGCGTCGCGCGCTCGGACATCCACGCGCTCACGACGCTCGGCGTGCCCGAGATCCGCGCGGTGGGCCCGAAGACGCTGGTGCCGGGCGATCTGCGCGAGATGGGCGTGCGCGTGTGCCACGACATGGCCGAGGGCATCCGCGACGCGGACGTCATCATCATGCTGCGACTGCAGAACGAGCGCATGAACGGCGCCATGCTGCCGAGCGCGGGCGAGTTCTTCAAGAGCTTCGGCCTGACCGAGCAGAAGCTCGCGCTCGCGAAACCCGACGCGATCGTGATGCACCCGGGCCCGATCAACCGCGGCGTCGAGATCGACTCGTCCGTCGCCGACGGGCGCCAGAGCGTGATCCTGCCGCAGGTGACCTTCGGCATCGCGGTGCGCATGGCGGTGATGTCCATCCTGGCCGGCAACGAGGCCTGAGCAAGAGGCCCCAAGCGAGATGAAGATCCTGATCCAGAACGGCCGGCTGATCGACCCGGCCACCCACACCGACCGCGCCGCCGACGTCGCGATCGCCGCCGGCCGCATCGTCTCGATCGGCAGCGTCAGCCCCGACTTCAACCCCGACCGCACGATCGACGCCTCGGGCCTCGTCGTGGCCCCCGGCCTGGTGGACCTCGCCGCGCGGCTGCGCGAGCCGGGCCACGAGCACGAGGGCACGCTCGAGAGCGAGATGGCCGCGGCGGTCGCCGGCGGCGTCACGAGCCTGGTGTGCCCGCCCGACACCGACCCGGTGCTCGACGAGCCGGGGCTCGTGGAGATGCTCAAGTTCCGCGCGCGCAACCTGAACCAGTCGCGCCTGTACCCGCTCGGGGCGCTGACGCGCCAGCTCGCCGGCGAGGCGCTCACCGAGATGGCCGAGCTCACCGAGGCCGGCTGCGTCGGCTTCTCGCAGGCCGACGTGCCGGTGACGAACACGCAGGTGCTGATGCGCGCGATGCAGTACGCGGCGACCTTCGGCTACACCGTCTGGCTTCGGCCCAACGATGCCCACCTCGGTCGCGGCGTCGCGGCCAGCGGCGCGATGGCCACGCGCCTCGGGCTGTCGGGCGTGCCGGTGCTCGCCGAGACGATCGCGCTGCACACGATCTTCGAGCTGATGCGCTCGACCGGCGCGCGCGTGCACCTGTGCCGCCTGAGCAGCGCCGCGGGCGTGGAGCTGCTGCGCCGCGCCAAGGCCGAGGGGCTGCCGGTGACGGCCGACGTCAGCATCAACTCGCTGCACCTGACCGACGTCGACATCGGCTACTTCAATTCCGACATGCGGCTCACGCCGCCGCTGCGCCAGCAGCGCGACCGCGACGCGCTGCGCGCGGCGCTCGCCGACGGCACGATCGACGCGCTGGTCAGCGACCACACGCCGGTCGACGACGACGAGAAGACGCTGCCCTTCGGCGAGGCCGAGCCGGGCGCGACGGGCCTGGAGCTGCTGCTGAGCCTGGCGCTGAAGTGGGGCGAGGAGCAGCAGGGCGCCGGGCTGATGCGGGCGCTGGCCTGCGTCACGCACGAGCCGGTGCGCGTGATGGGCGAGGCGCTCGGCTCGCTGGCCTCGAGCACCGGGCGGCTGGTCGAGGGCGGCATCGCCGACCTGTGCCTGTTCGATCCGGACGCGCGCTGGACCGTCGAGCCGGCGGCCTTGTGCAGCCAGGGCCGCCACACGCCCTTCACCGGTTACGATCTGCCCGGTCGCGTGCGCTGCACGCTCGTGGCGGGTCAGGTGGCCTTCGAGGCGCGCCCTCCCGCGGCGTGAGGTGCTGAGCCGCGCGCCCACTGCCCGGTCCGTCTCCGGCCGGCCGGCGGTGGCGATCCGTCGATGCCGGACAAGGGGGACCGAAGAATGAGAAACCTGCGCGCCTCCTGGCGCCTGCTGCGTGCGCTGCTGCACCTGCTGTGCGGCATCGCGATCGCGTCGAGCTTTTCCTGGCTGAGCCGGGCGCGCCGCATGCGCTGGGTGCAGTGGTGGTCGGCCGGGATGCTGGCTGCGCTCGGCATCGAGCTGCGCACCGAGGGGCGGCCCCGCTCCGGCGGCGTGCTGCTGGTCGCCAACCACGTCTCCTGGCTCGACATCCTGGCGATCAACGCGGTGCAGCCGGCACGCTTCGTCTCGAAGGCCGAGGTGCGCGACTGGCCGGTGGTCGGATGGCTGGTGCGGCGCGGCGGCACGCTGTTCATCGAGCGCGCGCAGCGCCGCGACGCGCTGCGCGTGGTGCACAAGATGGCCAAGGCGCTGGGCGCGGGCGAGGTCGTGGCGGTGTTTCCGGAAGGCACCACCACCGACGGCCGCAAGCTGCTGCCCTTCCATGCCAACCTGCTGCAGGCGGCGGTCGCCACCGGCACGCCGGTGCAGCCGGTGGCGCTGCGCTACAGCGAGGCCGGGCATGCCGTCAGCCGCTCGGCCGCCTACATCGACGACATGACGCTCTGGCAGTCGCTGCTGGCCATCGTGCGGGCCCACCGGCTCACGGTGCAGGTCGACCTGCTGCCGTCCCAGGCTTCCACCGGCACCGACCGGCGCGCGCTCGCGAACTCGACGCGCGCGGCCATCGCGCATCAGCTGCACGAGCCCGGCCGGCCCTCGCAGCTGATGCTGACCCTGCCCGCGACCGCGTTCTGACGCGCCGTGCCAGCCCTGGACGCTTCGCGGCGTTCAGCGCGCCGGCAGGCACCGCTCCAGCAGCTCCAGCGCCAGCGCGACCTCGTCCCCGGCGATGTCGAGCGCCGGCATCAGGCGCAGGCGTTGCGGCCGCACCGCGTTGAGCAGCAGGCCGCGGCCGCCCGGCGCGGCCGCGAGCGCGAGGCCTTGCTCCGCTGCCTGCCGCGCGGCATCGGCGCCCGGCAGGTCCAGCGCGAGCAGCAGGCCGCGTCCGCGCGCCGGCGCGCCGCCGGTGCGCGCGGCGATGCGGTCCAGCCCCGCGCGCAGCTCCCGGCCGCGCGCCTGCACCGCGGGCAGGAAGCCAGGGGCTGTGACGGCGTCGAGCACCGCCAGCGCCGCGGCGCAAACGAGCGGGTTGCCGTTGTAGGTGCCGCCCTGGTCGCCGGGCTCGAAGCAGCACACCGCCTCGCGCGCGAGCAGCGCGCCGATCGGCACGCCGCCGCCCAGCCCCTTGCCGAGCGTCATGATGTCCGGGCGCACGCCGGCCTCCTCGTGCCCCCACAGCCGCCCGGTGCGGCCGACGCCGGTCTGCACCTCGTCGAACACCAGCAGCAGGCCGTGCGCGTCGCACAGCGCCCGCAGCGAGCGCAGGAACGCCGGCTCCGCCTCGATGACGCCGGCCTCGCCCTGGATCGGCTCGAGCATCACCGCCACGGTGTCGCGGGAGACGAGCGCCTCGACGCTGGCGAGCTCGTTGAGCCGTGCCTTCGGGAAGCCCGGCACCTGCGGCGCGAAGAGCCGGTCGAAGCCGGGCTTGCCGCTCGCGCTCATCGTCGCCAGCGTGCGGCCGTGGAAGCCGTGCTCGAAGGTGATGATCTCGTGGGCGCCGCCGCGATGCAGCCGCCCGAACTTGCGCGCCAGCTTGATCGCGCCCTCGTTGGCCTCGGCGCCGCTGTTGGTGAAGAAGCAGCGGTCGAGCCCGCTGAGCCCGGCGAGGCGCTGCGCGAGCTCCGGTGCGCGCTCGTTGTGCACGCCCGCGCCGGGATGCAGCAGCCGGGCGGCCTGCGCGGTGATCGCCTCGACCAGCGCCGGCGCGCAGTGGCCGAGCGTGTTGACCGCCCAGCCCTGCACCAGGTCGAGGTAGGGGCGTTCCTCGCTGTCCCACAGCCAGCTGCCGCGGCCTCGCGCGAACACGAGCGGCGGGCGCGGCGTGACCTGCATCAGCGCGTCGAGGCCCCGCGGGAGCGCGGGCGGGGTGGCGGGGGCCGGCCGCGCGGCGGCGGTGTCGGGTGGGTGCATGGCTTCGTTCCTGGGTTCGGAGGGAGGAAACGAAGGCCGCGGGAACGCCTCGGGCGACGGGGGCCGGCGCCAGGGCCGGCACCGGAAACGCGAAGGCCACGAGGAGTCTCGTGGCCTTCGGGGTGCGGACGCCGGGGCGCGGCGTGCAGGCGGGGACGAGCTCCTTCAGCGTCGGCGTCGGGAGCCTCGTCGCAGACCCGCGGGCGCGGGTGCCGGGTGGCAAAGACCGGTGTCCATGCCGCGCAGCATAACGCGAACGCGGCGCGGCGGGCGCGTCAGGCCTTGCCCTGGTTCGCGACGGCGGCGGCGGCCTTCGCCGCGGCCTCGGCGTCGCCGAGGTAGTAGCTGCGGATCGGCTTGAGCTCGGCGTCGAGCTCGTAGACCAGCGGGATGCCGTTGGGGATGTTGACGCCGACGATGTCGTTGTCGCCGATGTTGTCGAGGTACTTCACCAGCGCGCGGATGCTGTTGCCGTGCGCGGCGACGACGGCGCGCTGGCCACTCCTGATCGCCGGGGCCATCACCTCGTTCCAGAACGGCAGCACGCGCGCGACGGTGTCCTTCAGGCACTCGGTCAGCGGGATCTGCTGCGGGTCCAGCTTGGCGTAGCGGATGTCCTGGCGCTCGCTGCGCGGGTCGCTCGGCTCGAGCGCCGGCGGCGGCGTGTCGTAGCTGCGGCGCCAGACCAGCACCTGCTCGTCGCCGTATTGCCGGGCCATGTCGGCCTTGTTGAGGCCCTGGAGCGCGCCGTAGTGGCGCTCGTTGAGGCGCCAGTCCTTGACCACCGGCAGCCAGATGCGGTCCATCTCGTCGAGGCAGTACGACAGCGTGTGGATCGCGCGCTTGAGCACCGAGGTGTAGGCGATGTCGAACTCGTAGCCCTCGGCCTTGAGCAGCTTGCCGGCCGAGATGGCCTGCGAGATGCCGGTCGGCGTGAGCTCGACGTCGGTCCAGCCGGTGAAGCGGTTTTCCAGGTTCCAGGTGGACTCACCGTGACGGATGAGCACGAGCTTGTACATGTAGGGGCCTCCGGGCGCTGCGGTGCAAAGCCTCGAATTTTATAATCCCGGGCTTCGCCTCCCGGGCTCCCCCGCCCTTGCCAACCTTTTCCCCCGGCCCCGCATGAACTTCATTACCGACAACTGGCTGCTGATCCTCACCGCGCTGACATCCGGCGGCCTGCTGCTGTGGCCCGCGCTGTCACGGCGCGGCGGCGCCGGCGCGGTCTCCCCCGCCGAGGCGGTGCGCCTGATCAACCGCGAGAAGGCGGTGGTGATCGACGTCTGCGAGCCCGCCGAGTACCAGGGCGGCCATGTCGCGGGCGCCCGCAACGTGCCGCTCGGCCAGCTCGACGGCGCCAAGCAGCTGCCCCCGAACAAGGCCCTGCCGGTGATCGTGGTATGCGCCACCGGGGCGCGGGCCTCGCGCGCCGTCGCTACGCTGCGCAAGCTGGGCTACGAAAACGCCCGAGCGCTTGCCGGCGGCCTGGCCGCCTGGCGCGCCGCCGACCTGCCGGTCGAGAAGTGAGCCGAGCGCTCCTCGCGTCGCCGCCGCCGGCTTTCCCGTCAAGAGAGGATGAGAATGCAAGCCGTCAAGATGTACACGACCCAGGTCTGCCCGTACTGCCAGCGCGCCAAGATGCTGCTCAAGCAGCGCGGCGTCGAGCAGATCGAGGAGATTCGCATCGACACCCATCCCGGCGAGCGCGAACGCATGATGGAGCTCACCGGCCGGCGCACCGTGCCGCAGATCTTCATCGGCGGCACCCATGTCGGCGGGTGCGACGACCTGTTCGCGCTCGACCAGCAGGGCGGGCTGATGCCGCTGCTGCAGGGCGGCGGCGCCTGAGACGCCCGCAGCCGGTGCAGCCCGGCACGGGCGGCCCGAGCCGGTGCCGGTCACACCCGCGCCAGCGGGGCGGCCCCGTCCTTGTCCCGGATCCCGATGCCCCCCGGAAGCCGGCCGCGGCTCGGTGATAATCGCCGCGCTGCAATTCCCGCAGCCCGCACCTCGTCCGGTGGCGGGCTTTTCTTTTTCCCGATCTCACGCGAAAGACCGACACCATGGCCGAGCAAGACAACACCCCCGTGTTCCAGATCCAGCGCATCTACCTGAAGGACCTGTCGCTGGAGCAGCCGAACTCGCCGCAGATCCTGCTCGAGCAGGAGCAGCCGCAGGTCGACGTGAACCTGAGCCTGGAGGCGCAGCCGGTGGTCGACGGCATCTACGAGGTCAGCGTCACCGCCACCGTGCACACCAAGATCCAGGACCGCACCGTGTTCCTGGTCGAGGCCAAGCAGGCCGGCATCTTCGAGATCCGCAACATCCCCGACGAGCAGATGAACCCGATCATCGGCATCGCCTGCCCGCAGATCGTCTACCCCTACCTGCGCGCGATCGTCGCCGACGCGATCACGCGCGCCGGCTTCCCGCCGGTGCACCTGGCCGAGGTGAACTTCCAGGCCATGTTCGAGGCGCAGCAGGCGCAGGCCGCCCAGGCCAACGGCTCGGGCATCATCACCTCGGCCTGAAGCGGCCCCGCAGGCGAGCGATGAACGTCACGGTGCTCGGTGCCGGCGCGTGGGGCACGGCGCTGGCGATCAGCGTCGCGGCGCGCCACCCCACGCGGCTGTGGGCGCGCGACGCCGCGCAGGTCGAGGCGATGCGCGACTCGCGCCGCAACGCGCGCTACCTGAAGGACGTGCCGCTGCCGGCGGCGCTGGAGCTGACCGCCGATCTCGACGCGGCGCTCGCGCATGCGCGCGACGGGCTGATCGTGGTCGGCACGCCGATGGCGGCGCTGCGCGGCATGCTCGAGGCGGTGGTCGCGCGGCTGGACGCGCCGCGGCTGTTCTGGCTGTGCAAGGGCTTCGAGGCCGGCACCGGCCGGCTCGGCCACGAGGTGGCGCGCGCGGTGGCGCCCGGTGCGCGCACCGGTGTGCTGTCGGGCCCGAGCTTCGCGCTCGAGGTCGCGCGCGGTCAGCCGACGGCGCTGGTGGCGGCGAGCACCGACGCGGCGCTGTGCGAGCTCGCGGTCGAGGCCTTCCACTGCGAGACGCTGCGCCTCTACACCTCCTGCGACCCGGTGGGGGTGGAGGTCGGCGGCGCGGTCAAGAACGTGCTGGCGATCGCCACCGGCATCGCCGACGGCATGCAGCTCGGCCTCAACGCGCGCGCGGCGCTGATCACGCGCGGCCTCGCGGAGATGACGCGGCTGGGCGTCGCGCTCGGCGCGCGGCCCGACACCTTCATGGGCCTGTCGGGTCTCGGCGACCTGGTGCTCACCGCCACCGGCGACCTGTCGCGCAACCGGCAGGTGGGCCTGAAGCTCGCGCAGGGCTTGGCGCTGCCGCAGATCCTCGCCGAGCTCGGCCATGTCGCCGAGGGCGTCTACAGCGCGGCCACCGTGCTGCAGCGCGCGCGCGAGGCGAACGTCGAGATGCCGATCGCCGAGGGCGTGCTCGCGCTGCTCGAGGGCCGCGTCGCGCCGCGCGACGCGCTGCGCCGGCTGATGGCGCGCGAGGTGCGGGCCGAGGTGCCCGGCACGCCGCGGGCCTGAAGCCGCGGCACGATCCCCCCGGCGGCCGTCCTCCGCGCGAGCGGCCGCCTTTTTCTTTTCCGGCAGCAGGAGACTCCCACGATGCAACGTCGCCACCTTCTTCAGGCCGCCGCTGCGGCCGCCGCCGCCGGCCTCGCCGCGCCGACGCTCGCGCAGGCGGGCTGGCCCGCGCGGCCGATCCGGCTCGTCGTGCCCTTCCCGGCGGGCAGCTCCCCGGACCTGATCGCGCGCATGGTCGGCGAGCCGCTGGCGCAGGCGCTCGGCCAGCCGGTGGTGGTCGAGAACCGGCCCGGCGCGGGTGGCAACGTCGGCACCGCGGCGGTCGCGCGCGCGGAGCCCGACGAGCACACCTTCCTGTTCACGATCCAGGGCCCGCTCGTCACCGCGCCGATGCTCACGCGCAACCTGCCCTACGACCCGGTGAAGCAGCTCGCGCCGGTGACGCTGGTGGCTACCGCGCCCAACGTGCTGGTGGTCGACCCGCGCCTGGGCGCCTCGACGCTGGCCGAGTTCGTGCAGATCGCCAAGCAGCGCCCCGGCAAGCTGAACTACGGCAGCGTCGGCAACGGCAGCGCCGCGCACCTGGCGATGGAGCTGTTCAAGAGCCGCGCCGGCGTGGACCTCGTGCACGTGCCTTACCAGGGCTTCCCGCAGGTGGTCAACGCCATCCTCGCCGGCGAGGTGCAGGCCGGCTTCATGGTGCCGACCGCGGCAATGGGGCAGGTGAAGGCCGGCAAGCTGCGCGCGCTCGGCGTCACGACGAGCGGTCGCGTCGCGTCGCTGCCGGAGCTGCCGACGCTCGCCGAGCAGGGCTTCCCCGCCTTCGAGGCGGTGTCGTGGCAGGCGGTGCTCGCGCCCGCGGGCACCTCGCCGGCGGTGATCGGGCGCATGAGCCGGGAGCTCGTGCGCATCATCAGGAGCGAGGACATCCGCAACCGCATGCGCGCGCAGTTCTTCACCGCCGCGGGCACCGCGCCCGAGGCGCTGGCGCTGCTGATGAAGTCCGAGCGCGAGGCCTGGGGCCGCGTGATCCGCGCCGCCGGCGTGCAGCCGGAGTAAGGGCGAAAGGCCGGGGCGCCGATCGCGCCCCGCCACCTCTCAGCGCGCCGGGCTGCCAAGCCGGCGCAGACCGGCGTCGGCCAGGCCGACCAGCAGCGCCTCGCCGTCGGCGCCGAGGCGGAATTCGCCGTAGCGCGCCGGCTCGAAGCGCGCCGCCTCGCCCTCGGCGAAGAACCATGCGTCGGCGGCCACCACCCAGCCCCCGCGACCGGGCTTGAGCGCGACGAGCAGCTCGCCGGCCGCGGGCGCCTCGCCCGGCTGCGCGAGCCGCTCCAGCCGCGCGACGCCGCGCGCGTCGACGCGTGCCACCGCACGCGGCCGCGCCGTCGGCGGCAGCTGCTGCAGCGCCTGCGCGAGCGCCGGCTCCAGCCGGTAGGCCAGCGCCATGTAGTCGCCCTGCATCAGCGAGCGCGGGTCCGCCGGCGCGAGCTCGATCCAGACCGGCCGTCCCTCGGCGATCAGCGTCTCCTTCTGCAGGATGCCGACGTTGACGACGAGCAGCGTCGCGAGCACGCCCAGAACCACCGCGGCCGTCCGGCGGCCCGCTACGCGCGGCGCCGGCGCACGCGGCCGTGCCGGCCCGCGCTCGCGCAGCAGCCACAGCACGGCGCCGAGCAGCGCGCCCGCCGCCGCGAGCAGCAGCGCCTTGACCGCCAGCGGCCAGTCCAGCGAGTAATAGAAGCTGCCGATCACCCAGGCGCCCGCGAGTGCGGCGCAGGCGGCCTGCCCGGGCCGGTGCGTGCGGGCCGCCAGCAGTCCGGCCGCCGCCGCCAGCGCGAGCCCCGGCATGAACAGCCCGAGCGCCGCGACGACCGCGACGAGCAGCACGGCGGCCGGCGCGCGCAGCAGCGGCCAGCGCGGCAGCAGCGCGGCGAGCGTGCCCGTCAGCAGCACGAGCGCGACGATCGCGTCGGCGCTGCCGGGTCCGGCCGGCCGCAGCCCGGGTGCCGGCAGGCTGGCGCCGACCAGCATTGCGTGGCCGCTCCCGAGGGCGATCGCCGCGAGCGTGGCGAGCAGCCAGCCGGCCAGCACCGCGTCGAGCCGGGCTGCGGCGCGCAGGCGCCGCCGCTGGAGTCCGGGATGCCGCGCGTCCGGCCCGAGCAGCACGGCCTGCTGCAGGCCGACCCCGGCCGCCCACGCGAGCAGCAGCGCCGCCTCGGCGATCCGGCCGCCGCTGCCCGCTGTAGAGCCGGGGTCCAGTCCCTGGTGCGCGAGCAGCGCGGCGCAGGCCCCCAGCAGCGTGCGCACCCACGCGGGCGGCAGTGCCAGCGCGACGGCGATCGCGAGCGTGCAGGCGAAGAGCAGGCCCGGGCGCTGCGGCAGCCACTGCGCCAGCCCCCAGGCCGCCAGCCCCAGCCCGAGCAGCAGCAGCACGAGCGCGAGGTGCTCGACGAACAGGGCCCGCGCGCGGTGCAGCAGCAGCGCGGCGCCCGCCAGCAGCAGCGCGCCGACCCCGAGCGCCGTGCCGCCGCGCATCAGCGCCTCGCCGAACAGCAGGAACACGAAGCCGGCCAGCGGCAGCGCCGCCATCAGCGCGCCGGCGAAGCTCAGCAGCACCACCGGCCAGGGGTGGCCGGGCGGCGCGGGGGCCGCCGCGCCTTCCGGCAGCAGCCCCTGCCGCACGGCCTGCTCGAGGAGGGAGGGCCCGTCCGCCCGGCTCATGCCGCGCTCCCGGCCGCGTCCGGGCGCCGCGCCGCGCGCAGCACCACCGACGCGGTGGCGGCGACCAGCCCGGCCGCCGCGAGGCCGATCAGCAGCAGCGAGCCGGTCCATTCGGGCGGCCTGAACGAGAAGATGGCGCGCACCAGCCCGGCGATCAGCAGCGTGTCGAGCGCGAGCGCCACCGCGCTCAGCAGGAACACGTCCGGGCGGCGGGCGCGCCACAGCAGCAGCAGCGCGGCGGCGGCCAGCGCGACGGCGAGCGGGTAGGCGGGCGCCACGCGCGTCGCGAACAGGGCCGGCAGGCTGCCCGACACCAGCAGCGCGAGCCCGAGCAGCGCCGCGACGCGCTGCGACCACGGACCGGTGCCCAGGCGCCGGCGCAGCGGCGGCAGCGGCCCGAGCGCGACCGCGATCGCCGCGCACAGCGCCCAGCCGGCCAGCGTGAAGCCGAGCGCCGCGCCGTCCGCGCGCCAGCGCCAGCCGGTGTGCGTGCCGACCCACAGCGCGACCGCGGTGATCGCGACCAGCGCCCACGGCGTCCACAGCAGCTCGCTGCGCGCGGCGAGCGCCAGCGGCAGCGCGAGCAGCGACCACAGCGCGAACAGCTGCCAGGGATCGGCGCCGGTCTGGTAGGTCTGGCTGAAGCAGGCGAGCAGCCCGCCCTGCGCGAGCAGCGCGACGAGCAGCAGCGCCGCGCGCGCCCGCGCCCGGGCGAGCGCGGCCGCCGCCGCCGGCAGCACCACCGCGCCCTGCAGCAGCGCGAACTGTCCGGTCCGCCCGAGCGTCGCCCAGTTCGCCGCGACCCACAGGATCAGGCCGAGCCCGAGCAGTCCGGCGGCGAGCGCCGCTCCCGCGCGCGGCAGCAGCCCTTGCGGATCGGCGGGCGCGCCGGCGAGCCCGGCCAGCGCCAGCCATTGCCGGCGCCGCGCGGCGTCCATCGGATGCCGCGCCAGCTGGGTCAGCGCCGTCTCCCTTCTCGTGTCGTCCATGCGTCCTCGCCTTCCCGCCGCGCTGCGTCCCCGGGGAGCGCCGCGGCAACGCCGACCAGTGTCGCGGATGCGGGCTCGCCGGCCTTGCGCAGCCTCACCGGCGCGCCCCCGGTCCCCGGGAACGAGGGGCCTGCGACGCCCCCGCCGGGGGTCGCTACACTGCGCGGCGTGGAAACCAAGTGGCTCGAAGATTTCGTCAGCCTGGCCGAGACGCGCAGCTTCTCGCGCTCGGCGCAGCTGCGCCATGTCACGCAGCCGGCCTTCTCGCGGCGCATCCAGGCGCTCGAGGCCTGGGTCGGCACCGACCTGGTCGACCGCTCCTCCTACCCGACGCGGCTGACCCCGGCGGGCGAGACCTTCCTCGCGCAGGCGCTGGAGATCCTGGGGGCGCTGCAGACCACCCGCAACATGGCGCGCAGCCACCGCAAGGCGGCGCAGGACATGCTCGAGTTCGCGGTGCCGCATGCGCTCGCCTTCGCCTTCTTCCCGCACTGGGTGATGGGATTGCGCCGCGGCTTCGGCACCGTCAAGAGCCGGCTGATCGCGCTGAACGTGCACGACGCGGTGCTGCGCCTCGTCGAGGGCAGCTGCGACCTGCTGATCGCCTACCACCATGCCTCGCAGCCGCTGCAGCTCAACCAGGAGCGCTACGAGATGCTCAGCCTCGGCCACGAGACGATCGCGCCGTACTCGAAGGCCGGCAGCGACGGGGAGCCGCTGTTCCGACTGCCCGGGCGCGGCGCCGAGCCGGTGCCCTTCCTCAGCTACGCGTCGGGCGCCTATATCGCGCGCCTCGTCGACCAGATCGTCAAGCGCTCGCCGGCGCCGCTGCTGCTCGACACGCTCTACGAGACCGACATGGCCGAGGGCCTGAAGGCGATGGCGCTCGAGGGCCACGGCGTGGCCTTCCTGCCGGCGAGCTCGGTGAAGAAGGAGCTGCGCGCCCGGCGCCTCGCGCGCGCCGCCGCCGAGGACGCCTACGAGCTGACGATGGAGGTGCGCATCTACCGCGAGCGCCCCGAGGTCGCCAAGCACGTCAAGCCCCGCGCGCAGGCGCTGTGGGACTACCTGCGCCAGTCGGCGCGCTGAACGGCCCCCCGCCCTGGGGAGAAGTTATGCATTCCTTGCATGATGTCTCAGGCAAACGGAATTGGCCCTGATCGCTTGTATCTTCTACAGTGTTCCTGCCTGCTGTTGCATCAGGGGAGCATCATGAAGACCACGGCTGTTCGACGCGAACACGACTTCCTCGGCGAGAAGGAGATCCCGCTCGCCGCCTACTGGGGGGTGCACACCGCGCGCGCGGTGGAGAACTTCCCGATCTCGGGCCAGACGCTGGCGCAGTGGCCCGACCTGATCCGGGCGATGGCGATGGTGAAGAAGGCGGCGGCCAAGGCCAATGCCGACCTCGGCGTGCTCGACCGCAAGCGCGCCGGCGCGATCATCCTCGCCTGCGACGAGCTGATCGCGGGCGAGCTGCACGAGCAGTTCGTCGTCGACGTGATCCAGGGCGGCGCCGGCACCTCGACCAACATGAACGCCAACGAGGTGCTCGCCAACCGTGCGCTCGAGCACCTCGGCTTCGAGCACGGGCGCTACGACGTGCTGCATCCCAACGACCACGTCAACGCCTCGCAGAGCACCAACGACGTCTACCCGACCGCGCTGCGGCTGGCGGCCTGGTTCGGCATCGAGCGGCTGCTCGACGCGATGACGCAGCTGCGCGTCGCCTTCGAGCGCAAGTCCGAGGAGTTCGCGCCCATCCTGAAGATCGGCCGCACGCAGCTGCAGGACGCGGTGCCGATGACGCTCGGCCAGGAGTTCTCGGCCTTCGCGGTGATGCTCAAGGAGGACGAGCAGCGGCTGCGCGAGGCGCGCGCGCTGATCCAGGAGATCAATCTCGGCGCGACGGCGATCGGTACCGGCATCAACGCGCCGCACGGCTACGCCGAGATCGTGATCCCGATCCTCGCCGAGGTCAGCGGCGTGCCGGTGGTCAAGTCCGAGAACCTCGTGGAGGCCACGCAGGACACCGGCGCCTTCGTGCAGCTGTCGGGCGTGCTCAAGCGCGTCGCGGTCAAGCTCTCGAAGACCTGCAACGACCTGCGGCTGCTGTCCTCGGGGCCGCAGGCCGGCTTCGGCGACATCCGGCTGCCGGCGCGCCAGGCGGGCTCCTCGATCATGCCGGGCAAGGTCAACCCGGTGATCCCGGAGGTGGTCAACCAGGTCGCCTTCGAGGTGGTCGGCAACGACGTGACGATCACGATGGCTTCCGAGAGCGGGCAGCTGCAGCTCAACGCCTTCGAGCCGATCATGGGCTGGTCCATCCACAAGAGCGTGCGCCACCTGACGCAGGCCTGCATCACGCTGCGCGAGCACTGCGTCGAGGGGATCGAAGCCAACCTGCCGCTGCTCGAGAAGCGCGTGGCCGAGTCGGTGACGCTGGTGACGGCGCTCAATCCGCTGATCGGCTACGAGCGCGCGGCGCTGATCGCCAAGACGGCACTGGCCACCGGTGCGCCGATCGCCGAGGTGGCCGAGTCGCTCGGCATCATGACGCGCGAGGCGATGCAGGCGCTGCTGGTGCCCGAGAAGCTCACGCAGCCGGTGGTGCTGCAGGCCCCGCCGGAGACGGGCACGGCATAAAAAAGGAACTTCAATCGGCCGGCTCCTTCATAGAATGGGATTTCACTGTTTTTCACTTCGTCGAAGGAGTCCGGCATGAAGAAGTCCCTCGTCCTCCTGGCAGCCCTGGTGGCCGCCGGCGTCGCGCAAGCTGACACGCTCAAGAAGATCAAGGACAGCGGCAAGGTGGTGATGGGCGTGCGGGAGTCCTCGGCACCGCTGGCTTACACGCTGGGCGGCGGCAAGTACGTCGGCTACCACGTCGAGCTGTGCGAGCGCATCGTCGCCGACGTCGCCAAGCAGCTCGGCACCAAGCCGACGATCGAGTACACGCCGGTGACCTCGCAGAACCGCATCCCGCTGGTGCAGAACGGCACCGTCGATCTCGAGTGCGGCTCCACCACCAACAACAGCGCCCGCCAGCAGCAGGTGTCGTTCGGCCCGACCACCTACGTCACCGAGGTGCGCATGGCCGTCCCGGCGAAGTCGGGCATCAACTCGATCAGCCAGCTCAACGGCAAGACCGTGGTGACCACCACCGGCACCACCTCGGTGCAGCACCTGCGCAAGCACCAGCGCGCCCAGGGCATCGACTTCAAGGAGGTCTACGGCAAGGACCACGCCGACTCCTTCCTGATCCTCGAATCGGGCCGTGCCGACGCCTTCGTGATGGACGACAACATCCTGGCCGGCAACATCGCGAACTCGAAGAACCCCTCCGACTTCAAGATCGTCGGCGAGGCGATCTCGGTCGAGCCGATCGCGGTGATGTTCCGCAAGGACGACCCGGCCTTCAAGAAGGCAGTGGACGACTCGGTCCGCGGCATGATGAAGAGCGGCGAGCTCGAGAAGCTCTACGCCAAGTGGTTCACGTCCCCGACGCCGCCGCGCAACATCAGCTACAACCTGCCGATGAGCGGCGCGCTGAAGGCCGCGATCGCCAACCCGAACGACAACCCGGCCGAGAGCTACGCCAAGCCCTGAGCGCACTCCTGGGCCGAACCCACCCGCCGACGCCCGGCCGGTGGGTTTTTTTTCGTGCGGCCGCCGGCAGGGGGCGGCCGGCACCGCGTGAGCGTGGGGCCGTGGCACCGAACTCGCTAGGCGGGGGAGGCGCACACGGGCCGTGGAGGCAGCGATGAACTACGAATGGGACTGGCAGGTCTTCCTGCTCGACACCGGGGGGGGCGAGACCTACCTCGACTGGATGCTGTCCGCCTGGGGCTGGACGCTGTCGGTGGCAGCCAGCGCCTGGGTGATCGCGCTCGTCGCCGGGGCGCTGATCGGCACGCTGCGCACCGTGCCGAACCGCGGCCTGGGGCTGCTCGCCACCGCCTGGGTGGAGCTGTTCCGCAACATCCCGCTGCTGGTGCAGATCTTCCTGTGGTACCACGTGCTGCCGGCGCTCTTTCCGGTGCTGCGCGGGCTCTCGACCTTCGTGCTGGTGGTGTTCGCGCTCGGCTTCTTCACCTCGGCGCGCGTCGCGGAGCAGGTGAGGGCGGGCATCCAGAGCCTGCCGCGCGGGCAGACGATGGCGGGCCTGGCGATGGGGCTGACGCTGCCGCAGACCTACCGCCACGTGATCCTGCCGATGGCCTTCCGCATCATCGTGCCGCCGCTGACCAGCGAGTCGATGAACATCATCAAGAACTCCTCGGTCGCCTTCGCGGTGTCGATCTCGGAGCTGACCCTCTTCGCGATGCAGGCGCAGGAGGAGACCTCGCGGGGCATCGAGGTCTATCTCGGCGTGACCTCGCTCTACATGGTCTCGGCCTTCGCGGTGAATCGCGTGATGGCCTTCATCGAGGCGCGCGTGCGTGTTCCCGGCTTCGTCGGAGGCGGCAAATGACGGGTCTCGACTGGTCCTTCTACAACTGGGAGCTGATCCAGGGCTTCGTGCTCAAGGGGCTCGCGTTCAGCGTGCAGCTGACGCTGATCGCGATGATCGGCGGCATCCTGCTCGGCACCGTGCTCGCGCTGATGCGGCTGTCGGGGGTGAAGCTGCTGGCGGTGCCGGCGACGATCTACGTCAACGGCATGCGCTCGATCCCGCTGGTGATGGTGATCCTGTGGTTCTTCCTGCTCGTGCCCTTCGTGCTCGGGCGCCCGATCGGCGCCGAGATGTCGGCGATGATCACCTTCACCCTCTTCGAGGCCGCCTACTACTCGGAGATCATGCGCGCCGGCATCCAGTCGATCCCGCGCGGGCAGGTGCACGCCGGGCAGGCGATGGGGCTCACCTACGGGCAGAACATGCGCTACGTGATCCTGCCGCAGGCCTTCCGCAACATGCTGCCGGTGCTGCTAACGCAGACCATCATCCTGTTCCAGGACACCTCGCTCGTCTACGCGATCGGCGCCTACGACATGCTCAAGGGTTTCGAGATCGCCGGCAAGAACTTCGGCCGCCCGGTCGAGGCCTACCTCGCCGCGGCAGTGGCCTACTTCCTGATCTGCTTCGCGCTGTCGCAGCTGGTGCGGCGGCTGCAGCAGAAGATCGCCATCGTGCGCTGAAACCCTGCAACCGGAGACATATCCCATGGCCGCGATGATCGAGATCCGCGACGTCAGCAAGTGGTACGGCAGCTTCCAGGTGCTGACCGACTGCAGCACGAGCGTGCAGAAGGGCGAGGTGGTGGTGGTGTGCGGGCCCTCGGGCTCGGGCAAGTCCACGCTGATCAAGACCGTCAACGCGCTCGAACCCTTCCAGAAGGGCGACATCGTCGTCGACGGGATTTCCGTGGCCGACCCGAAGACCAACCTGCCCAGGCTGCGCTCGCGCGTCGGCATGGTGTTCCAGCACTTCGAGCTCTTTCCTCACCTGTCGGTGACGGAGAACCTGACGCTCGCGCAGATCAAGGTGCTCGGCCGCAACAAGGACGAGGCGCGCACGCGCGGGCTGAAGATGCTCGAGCGCGTGGGCCTCACCGCGCACAAGGACAAGTTCCCCGGGCAACTGTCGGGCGGCCAGCAGCAGCGCGTGGCGATCGCGCGCGCGCTGTCGATGGACCCGATCGTGATGCTGTTCGACGAGCCGACCTCGGCGCTGGATCCCGA